>NZ_JBQEPB010000008.1:0-368564 GCF_052045455.1 Pedobacter sp. 22226
CTTTAAAACTAGAGATGACGAAAATTCACCCTGCCTTTTATTTAAACGCTTACTAAGCTTTCTTCTTGTAATAAGATTTGCAACAAAAAAATCAGTTTGATAAACCAAAGGAGATGACGGGGACTTATAATAAGTGGCGCAACGGGTGATACATCGCGTAAAATAATCCGTAAATTCCGTGGTTCGTTTCCTCACGAACCACTTGCAAACTTTATAAAAAGAACGTCATCTCGACTGGAGCATCGCGGAGTGGAGAGATCTGTCTCGAGGTAGATCTCTTGGCTTCGTTGCACTCCGCCCGAGATGACGGGGACTTATAAAAGGTGGCGCAACGGGTGATACATCGCGTAAAATAATCCGTAAATTCCGTGGTTCGTGTCCTCATGAACCACTTGCAAGATATCTGCCTCGATAGATTTCTCGACTGTTGGTATCAAAGAAAACTGTTCTGTACGCTTCGCAATTGATACTGGCGGGAACGCAAAGCCTACTGTACGCTTCGCAACTGATACTAGCGGGGACGCAAAGCTTACTGTACGCTTCGCAACTGATACTGGCGGGAACGCAAAGCTTACTGTACGCCTCACAACTGATACTGGCGGGGACGCAAAGCCTACTATACGCCTCGCAACTGATACTGGCAGGGACGCAAAGCATACTGTACGCCTCGCAATTGATACTGGCAGGAACGCAAGGCATACTGTACGCCGCGCAATTGATACTGGCGGGGACGCAAAGCATACTGTACGCTTCGCAATTGATACTGGCGGGGTACAAATTGACTCCACCAGGCGATTAAGCCCTTCGACTCCGCTCAGGGTGACATAACGAGGGTATAAACCGCGGCAAATCGACTAAGGACTGGAGACTTAAGACTAAGGACTCAGAATTAACTTTCTCCATTATCCATCTTCCATTTTACATCATCCATCTTCCCCATTCATAAATGCCCTCGGGCTCTTCCCGAACTGTTTTTTAAACTCTCTGCTGAAATATTTCGGATCGTTAAAACCCACCTGATAAGCCACTTCGTAAATGGTAAACCTGTTCAGTTTAACCAGCTCCATTGCTTTTTTTAAGCGGATCGATTTCACAAAGTCATTTACCGAAAGGTTAGTGAGCTGTCTGATTTTTTTATAGAGTACCGGTTTGCTCATGCCGATCATCGAAGCCAGTTCCGATACCCCAAAATCTTCGTCGGCAATGTGCTGATCGATGTAGCCCAGCAGTTTCTGCATAAAAGCTTCGTCGATGGCATTAATGGTAAGGTCTTTAGGAGCCAGGTGGATGTGTTTCAAAAACTTCTGGCGCATGACCTGTCGCGACATCAGTAAATTGCGCACGTTCAGTAAAAGCAGCTCCGGACTAAAAGGTTTGGTGATGTAGGCATCGGCACCGGTTTCTAAACCGTTTACCTGATGGATGTGCGAAGAACGGGCAGTAAGGATAATCACCGGGATATGACTGGTGCGTTCATCCTGTTTAAGGCGGCGACAAAGCTCAATACCATCCATTACCGGCATCATAATATCGCAGATAATCAGGTCGGGGAGGGTTTCTACAGCCGTTTCCCAGCCCAGAAATCCGTTTTCACTTTCGGCAACCTGGTAGTTGTTGCCCACCAGAGCTGTAATTAATGATCTGATCTCGCTGTTATCTTCCACCACCAGAATGGTTTCAGCAGCAGGATCAATTTCTTTTTCAGGATTTATAACCGTAATTATTTCCTCAACTTGTTGTGTGTAGAGATCGGGATGTGCAGGATAATCTTTTATCCCGTCAAAAAGTGCTGTTTTGAAATGCGACCTGCCCTTTTTTAACTTTACCGTGAATCTGGTGAAACCCCTCGAACCATTCTCCGCCGGGGTACTCTCTACAGCAATATTTCCCTGATGTTCCTCAACAATCTCTTTTGATAAAGCAAGTCCGATACCCGAACCAATCTGGCTCTGCTGTTCATCAACCTGGAAATAATCGCTAAACAAACCTTTCAGGCTTTCGGCAGGGATACCCACACCGTTATCCGAAATGCTGATGGTTACTTCCTCATCCGATTCGGTTACAGAAACCGAAATTTTACCACCCTTTCCGCAAAATTTAAAGGCATTGGATAACAGGTTGAACAATACTTTTTCGAGTTGTCGCTTGTCAAAAAACAGACAGATGTTTTCTTTATTATGTATAAATTCATATTGAATGCCATTGGTTTGTGCCAGGTGGGAGAAGGAAATAAAAATCTCGTTAATAAATCCGATAATGTTATCTTCTGTAACGTGCAGCGTAAGGTGCCCGGTTTCGGCTTTTCTAAAATCCATCAGTTCCGTAATCAATCGCATCAGTCTGTTGGCGTTGTTTTTTATAGGAACGAGCTGCCGGTTCAGCTCTGCATCGGTTTGGTATTCATTGGAAAGGTTTTCGAGTGGGCCAAGGATCAGGGTAAGCGGCGTTCTGATCTCATGGGCTACATAGGTGAAGAAATTCAGTTTCATTTTCTGGATATCTTCGGTACGTTTTAACAGCGCACGTACAAAAAGATAGCGCACAATAAGGAACAATAAGCCAGAAAAGAAAGCCAGATAAATGAGGTAAGCCCACCAGGTTGCCCAAAAGGGTGGACGTATGGTAATCTTTATCGAGGCTGCTCTACCGCCCGGATTTCCATCGTTATTATTTCCCGTAACGGTGAAAGTGTAATTTCCCGAAGGCAGGTCGGCATAACTTACGCTCGGAATATTCGTTTTCGTCCAGTTTTTACTATGGCCTTTAAGGATATAACTGTAGCTGTTTTTGTCGGGTTTAATGTAGTTAAGCAGCGCGAAATCAAGGGTGAAATTATTCTGATCGTGATTAAAAGTGATTTGCCTGGCATTTTTAATGTCTTCCTTTAATAGGCCATCAGTGCCGTTTACCGCAACAGGCTGGTTAAAGAGTTTGAGCCCGGTAAAAGTAACCGGCGCTATGTTTTTGTTGATGTTGATCTGACCGGGATAAAAAGCTGTTAAACCATCATAACCGCCAAAAAACAACTGGCCATGGCTATCTTTTAGAAACGACCGGAGGTTAAAATCGTTTCCCGCAAGTCCGTCGCTTTTGGTATAATTGATAAACTTTCCAGTACCGGTAACCAGTTTGGATAAACCTTTATCGGTACTGATCCACAAATTATTCTCATCATCTTCAATTAAGCCAAATACGTTGCTATTGGGCAGGCCATCTTTTTCATTATAATTCCTGAACTTTCTGCTTTTATTATCGAAAATGCTCAAGCCACCCAAAGCTGTACCGATACAGATATTTCCATTTTGCAGCTGTATGATACAATTGATGTAATCTGACTTTAAACCTTTGGTTTTATTCTGGAAATAAGCGGTAATTCTTTTTGATGCCGGATTGTAGGCATATAATCCTGCCCGGGTGCCAATCCAGAGGTTTTTAGCCCGGTCCTCAAAAATCACCTCAATGTATTTGTTCCTTAAGCTTTTTTCTACAATGCTTTTAACCGTGGTGCCGGCATAAAGTCCATCTTTTTTTTTCAGGGTAGATAAACCATCTCTTGAACCCACCCAAACCGTTCCGTTACTGTCTTCCGTTATCGCAATTACTTCTGCACCACCAGGTGTATTTTTTGCATCCTTTACGTTAATTATTTTTCTGAAATTATGGGCAGATGGATTAAATACATACAGTCCGCCACGGTGCGTACCCACCAGTAACTGCCCGGTTTTATCGAGGCATAGGGTTTTGATGAGGTTGGAATTGAGTCCGTTGCTGTTGTTCGGTTCCGATTTGTAATAGGTAAAAGTATGATTGCTGCGGTTTACATAATTTAAGCCGCCACCTTCGGTACCAATCCAGATGTTATGGTATTGATCTTCGGCCATGGCACTCACAATATTGCTGCTGAGCCCCTGTTGTTTTTTCGAATTCCGGTACACGGTAAACGGGTTTGATGAAGGATAAACCACATTAACACCCTTATAAAAGGTGCCTACATACATCAAACCATTTAAATCCTGAAAGATACTATGAATGGAATTTTGACTTAATCCGCTGTTTTGTTCAGGATCGTAACGGTAATTGCTGAATTTACGCGTGTTGGGATCGAGAATACTCAGTCCTTCCTGCGTACCAATCCAGATGTTGCCGGCTTTATCGCAGGTAAGTTTCCGGATGTCGTTATTTACAATCGAGTTAGGATCTGTAGCACTGGTTTGATAACGGGTAAAAGTTTTATGTTTATAATCGAACAGGTTTAAACCATTATAGGTGCCCAGCCAGAGCCGTTTTTGTTTATCGATGACGATGCTTTTTATGGCATTGGAACTGATGCTATTCGGATCATTAGCCTTGTGCCTGAAAATTTCGAACCTGTATTTGCCTTTTACCTGATAAATTCTTACTAAACCATTAAATGTACCCGCCCAAAGGTTTTGCTGATCATCTTTAAAAACCGAGAGGATTAAATTCGTACCCGTTTTACGTTCAGGTTTGTCGAAAAGAAACTTCCTGAATACCTGTTTTTCTGCATTTACAACCAAGTTGAGTCCATTATAGGTGCCGATCCATACATTTTTTTGAGGGTCTTCGTAAACACATTCAACCGAATCGCAGCTGAAAGAGTGAGCTGAACTCTTTTTGTTGATGCGGATGAAATGGTCAGTATTTTCATTGTAAAGGTTCAGCCCGTTTTCCGTACCCACCCATAACCGTCCTTTGCTATCGCTTAGCAGGGTAGTAATTACATGGTCCGAAATGCTGTTCTGGTTATCCGGACTGCTGTTGTAAATTTTAAAACGGTAACCATCATAACGGTTTAGTCCGTGCCGGGTGCCCATCCAGATAAACTGGTTTTTATCCTGCGTAATGGCCATCACCGAATTTTGTGATAAGCCATTCTCCATGGTGAGGTGGTTAAAAACAACAGGCTTTTGTGCGTACAGCGATGTGCATGTCAAAAGCAGCAGGAAAAATCCTATCGCGCTAAAACGCAGCTTCATCATTTGGTTTAGATTTTTTTAGGGATGGTTGTATTTCACCTTAAATATAGTGCGAATTGATTAAAATATGGAAGAATTGCCGTTTTTCTACCCTTTCATTTACAATTTTCGACCTTTTTCATTTTCCGCCCGGCTAGTTTTGGTAAAGCTAATACAGGGGTGATAAAAGTGCATCACCAGGCAGGAATTAACCATTTCTGTTTATGGCCTAACCAAATTTAACTAACAACCAACGCTGCAGGTAAAGCTAATGTTAACCCGTTAGAAAACCAGCAGTACATATTAACCAAACCAACCATGAAACAAAAATTACTTTCACCAAAAGCAGTGCTTTTAAAATTCAGAAGCTTGATGGTTATGCACCGTTGCATGCCGCATTTAGGTAACCAATTAGAACGGATGCTTAGCTAACCCGCATCCTTAACCATCAACTCCTGAATATTTATGAACCTATTTACACTAAAAAGGCATTGCCTGATGCCTGCGCTTGCGCTGCTGTTTTTTTCTTCCTGTAAGAAAGAGGTATATACTTCCGATATCTACATCAGAAAACAATGGAAGGCAGATTTATCCGCATCCAATATCATACCCGCCATTACAGGGAGAACAGACCATGCGGTAGCTACAGTTTATTTAATGGATAATAATGAACTGCACTATTATATCTATTTCGATAAACCATTAAACAACGGCGATAGCCCTGCCGGTGCCGTAATTAATCTGGGTGCGGCAGGAGCAAACGGAACTGCACTGATTAAGCTTGATGCTTCTTCTTTTAACGATAAAAGGGAAAATGACGGTGCAGTAACCTTAAGCGCAGAGGCAGCCGCTTCGTTAGTTTCGCAAACAACGCTTTACCTGCAGGTATCCTCATCTCAACAACCCAACGGACTGGTAAGGGGCCAGATGTGATCAGACCATTTAAAGATAAATTGATATGATAAAGAAATACATAAAAATTAAATTATTTGGATCTGAACTTATGCCTAAAGCATGCAGCCGGATGCTGATGATTACGGGTATTTGCGCGCTGGGGTTTCCAACTGTATCATTCGCCCAAAATAAAGATAGCTTACGGGTTGATACCAATAAAGCTTACTTAAATACCATTATAGATAACTGGAACAGTGTTAAAAGCAGAAAATTTCAACTGGCAGGGAGTTCCACCATTTACGGTGCCGATGTAAATACAACGCCCGTAGCCGATATTTCTAATGTGATGGCTGGCAGACTAGCCGGATTATATACCATTCAATCGTCGGGCGCTTCCGGTTACGATAATGCAACGCTTGGGCTGAGAGGACAAACGCCATTAATTGTTGTTGATGGCGTAATCAGATCGTTTACTTCCTTTAACCCGAATGATGTTAAAACGATTACAGTGATAAAAGATGCACTTTCTACTGCCATGTTTGGTTTGCGGTCGTCAAATGGTGTGGTGTACATTACCACGAAAGACAGGGCAGAGCGCAAACCTTTCGAAATCAGCTTTAGCAGCCAGTATGGTTTTTTAAACAATTTGAAAACGCCTGATTTTATTACCGGTGCAGCTTATGCAAGGTTATATAACGAAGCCCAGCAAAACACTAATCCTGGTTCTGCACCTTTTTATGATGCCGCTACCATTGCTGCCTATCAAAACGGAACCAATAATCCATTTTTACAGCCCAATACCAATTGGTACGATTTGGTGTATAAAAAGAAAAGCGCACAGCAACGCTATAATGTGGATGTAGCCGGAAATTCGAAAACCTATCGTTATTACGTAAGCCTGGAACATTTTAACCAGGATGGTAATTTTATTACGGACGACAATAACGCCTACAATACCAATAATTTTTACAAGAGGTACAGCGTAAGAACCAATGCCCAGATGGATTTTAATGAGGATATTACAGTAAGCCTGAATATTTTTGGTGCCATCGAAAACAACAACGGGCCGGGCAGTATAGCTTCGCCCACACCAAATTTAGGCGCATCTGCCATTATGGGGTCAATATTTGCCACTTCTCCACTGGCCTATGCCCCGAGAAACCCCGATGGTACGTACGGCGGAACGGCGCAGATTACCAATAACATTTTGGCTAACACCATCAGCACAGGTTATATCCCGGTTGATACCCGTACCCTGAGTGCCGATGTAAGCCTGAACTATAAATTAGACGACATTACAAAAGGACTGTGGGCAAAAGGCGTATTGTCTATCAATAATTATTATCAGCAGTATTCTGGCAGAACCAAAACATTTGCCATTTATTATCCAACAACGGTTGCAGGAACAACTACTTACACAAAATCAGGAGCTGATGGTACTTTGCAGGCGGGTACGGCTACATATTCGTACAACGGGCAGTTAAAGCAAACCTATGTTAACTTTTTACTGGGTTATGATAAGCAGACAGGTAAACATGAAATGAATGTTCTTGCTACTTATAATAACGATAACAGTTTGGTGAGTTATATACAGCTGAATCAAATTTACCAGAATATTGGTTTAACAGCCAGTTATAATTATGGTAAAACTTACCTGGCAGAACTGGCTGGTGTATTTGCAGGTTACAACCGTTATGCACCCGAAAACAGGTGGAATTTCTTACCCTCCCTGGGTTTAGGCTGGTTGCTTAGCAACGAATCGTGGTTTAAACCGGGCGTGGTTAACTATTTAAAATTAAAAGGAACCGTTGGGCAAACGGCCTGGGCAGATCCGTCAAGCTATTATAGCTACATCCAGCGATATTCTTTAGGAGCCGCTGGTTATGTTTTCGGAACAAGTTTAGGCAGTGTTGGCGGTGCATCAGAATCTGGCGTGGCGAGTAACCTGCAGGCCGAAAAAGCTTTGAAATACGAGCTTGGTGCCGAAGCTGCTTTTCTGCAGAATAAACTCAATGTAAGTGTTAATTATTACAATAACCGGTATAGCGATTTAATCAGGGCTGCGGGTAACGGATATAATTCGGGCATATTCGGACAAACCTATCCTACAGAAAACATTGGCAGAACGCGGTACACCGGAATAGAAGCCACCATCAATTTTGCCAATGAGAAAACAAATCTGTTTAATTACAATGTTGGTCTAAACGTTTCGCTCGAAAAAAGCAAAATACTCTCCTACGATGAGCAGAATTTACCCTACAGCTGGTTATACAATCAGGGGAGTCCGGTAACAGCCGGCAGGGGTTACGAAGCCATCGGTTTTTACAAAACTGGCGAAAACGCTGCCAATACGGCTACGCTGCAGGGTTATACCCCACAGCCTGGTGATATTAAATACAAAGATTTAAATGGTGATGGCCTGATTAACTTTTTAGATGCAAAACAAATCGGGACGGATAAGCCAAGGATATTTTTCGGACTGAATTTCGGCTTCAGCTACAGGAATTTCGATTTAAGCGGGTTATTTCAGGGTATCCTGAACAGAGAAGTGCAGCTAAATTCACTTTCCATGTCGGCATTTAACAACAGTACCGGATACGTTCTGGATTATACCACCGAAAACCGCTGGACCCCTCAAAATACTGAAACGGCTACTTTGCCACGCCTTACTTTGGGTAGCAATACCAATAACACACAAACATCAAATTTTTGGTTACGAAAGGCAAATTACCTCAGGTTAAAGAATCTGGAGATCGGATATAGTATTCCCGCAAGGCTGATCAGCAAAGCGAAAATCAGCAAGCTGCGCTTCTTTATAAATAGCTATAATTTATTTACGGTTACCCAGCTGGATTACTTCGATCCTGAATCCCTAACTACAGGTTTTGGCAACAACAGGATAATTAATGGTGGTGTTACTCTAAAATTATAATGATGAAACATATTGAACTATATAAACAAGTATCGTTTGCCATTTTGGTGATGGTAATCGCCCTTGCAGTGGTGAGCTGTAAAAAACTTGCCGACGATACGCCTCCTGCAGAACTGATTGGCGACGACCTGGTTTTCGATACCAAAGATTCGTTAGGCGTAAATGCAGAAAAATTCCTGAACAATATCTATGCAGACCTTCCAAGGGGTTTCAACAGGATCGGTGTTTCTTCTCAGACACTGTTCTCAATAACGGCAAGTGTGGGTAATATCCTGGATGCGGGATCAGATGATGCTGTACCCAATGGCAATACCGACTTAATCCAGTATTTTTCTACCGGTGGGATTAGTTCAAGCGTAAACCCCGATAATACCTGGTCTGCAAATTATGCCGCAATTAGAAAAGTAAATATCTTTTTAAGCAAAATAGACCGTGTTCCACTTTTTACAAAAGGGCTGAAAGACCGTTGGAAAGCAGAAGCCAGAAGTTTAAGGGCGATGTTTTATTTCGAGCTGCTTAAACGCTGGGGCGGGGTACCCTTAATTGGCAACAAGGTATTTGATGCTGCCGAACAGATTAATGTGCCCAGAAATAGTTACGATGAGGTTCAAAATTATATCCTGTCTGAACTGGATTCGGCCATGCCCTTTTTACTAACAGCCAACGCCGGTGCCAACGGAACTTTTGCCGCCAACTATTATGGCCGCTTTGGCAGGGGAGCAGCCATGGCGCTTAAATCGCGGTTGCTTTTATACGCCGCAAGTCCCTTAAATAATCCGGGTAACGATATCACTAAATGGGCACTGGCTGCTGCAGCTTCTAAAGCCATTATGGACAGTGTAAGTGCAGCTAAATTTACCTATGCCCTTCATAGTTCTGCTACCACTTCGCATTATAGTACCACAACGCTGGCAGGAATAACCACTGCTGCCAATTTATCGGCTTACGTTACTTCGGTGAATAAATTTCTAAGCATTTTTTCTACCGCATCAAACAACGAAATTATTTTGCCTTACATGGCTACCACAAATAATAGTGTAGAAACAAATAACGATCCGGTGGGCTACACCAGGGCCGGGGCGGGTAAAACAAACCCTACGCAGGAACTGGTAGATGAATATGAAATGACCAATGGTAAAATGATTCTGGAAAGTGGATCAGGCTATGTTGCTGCCAATCCTTATTATAACCGCGATCCACGCTTTCCTTCTACAGTAACCTATAATGGCCTTTACTGGTTAAACAGGCCCGTGCAAACTTATGATGGCGGGCTGGACAGACCCTTTGGATTCGGGGTGCGCAACAGTGGCGAAACCAGAACCGGTTATTACATGAGAAAATTTATGACGAGTAACTCTTCTACAACAGATTTTACGGCTACAAACCATGTTTTTCCAATTTTCAGGTATGCCGAAATTCTTTTGAACTATGCAGAGGCTCAAAATGAAGCTGTTGGGCCAGATAATTCGGTATATGCTGCTGTAAATGCGATAAGGGCAAGGGTTGGAATGCCCAATCTTCCCTCAGGGTTAAACCAGGCAGATATGAGAACCAGAATCAGGCACGAGCGCAGGGTAGAAATGGCCTTTGAGGAACAGCGTTTCTGGGACATCAGAAGGTGGAAAATAGCGCAAAATGTTTTAAACGGCACATTACATGGCATCCAGGCAAAGTTAACGGGTACAACTGTAAATTATCAGGTTGTTGAGGTAACACCGGTAAAATTTGATGCCGGCAAAATGTACTGGTATCCGGTTCCGTTTAACGAGCTGGTTTCAAATCCATCAATGACACAGAATCCAAACTGGTAACATTTAAGGCAAATCAAATGAAAAAAATTATATATAGTTTATTGTTTTTGATTTTTACGACAAGCTTTAATCAAGCTTTCTGTCAATCTGAACAAACCATATCAGGAACAATAGCAGATAAAATAGGGGCAATCCCCGGCGCTACCATATTTGAGAAGGATTTTACTTCCAATGGAGCCAAAACAGATGAACAGGGAAGGTTTACCTTAAAATTAAGGGGTTCCAATTACATCATTGTTGTAAAATCAGTAGGTTATCTACCTAAAGAAATTAACGTAAAAGGTAAAAAGAATGTTTCGGTAACCTTAGAAGAAGATGCCAAGGGTTTAGAAGAAGTTGTGGTATTAGGGGTAGGACAAATGGGGAAAAAGGTAACCAATACAGGGGCAACCAGCACAATAAGCGGGGCGCAGATCAGGCAGAGTCCTTCGGCGAGCCTGCAAAATTCACTGGCAGGCAGGTTGCCGGGATTTTTCTCCCAGCAACGTAGCGGTCAGCCCGGAAAAGATGGTGCTGCTTTCCAGATCAGGGGAATTAATTCTTACGCCGGAGGAAGCAGCCCTTTAATTATAGTTGATGATGTAGAATACACACTCGATCAGGTTAACCAGCTCGATCCGAATGAGGTAGAAAGCGTTACCATCTTGAAAGATGCTTCTACCACTGCAGTTTATGGCGTTCGCGGTTCAAACGGTGTGTTGATTATCAGAACAAGAAGAGGTAATCCGGGTAAACCCGAACTTAGCTTTAAATACGAATCAGGTTTACAGTTGCCCACACAAAAACCTGTAGTTAATGATGGTTTTACCACATTGAGCTTATTACGTGAGCGTTTGGTTGAGCAGTACGTGGGGACAACCAGAACGCCGGAAACTGGCGATTTCTCTAAATTCTACGCCAATAATGCCTTAGAACATTACCGTTTAAACGACGATCCATACAATTACCCGAATGTACAGTGGTGGGATGAGGTAATGCGTAAAGTGAGTGTTCAGAACCGCATTAACTTTGATGTAAACGGCGGCACAAACAATGCGAAATACTTTATTAGTTTAGGCTACCTCTCGCAGGGTGGATTATTTAAAGAATTTTCGAAAGATCAGGGATACGAATCTAATTACACCTATAACCGTTATACTTTCAGGTCAAACGTAGATTTAAAACCGACTAAAACCTTAAAAATCAGGATTGACATGTCGGGCAGGTTTGGCATTACCAACGAACCAAACGATGCGGCCTGGAATGGCGGAGGAAGCACTTTTCAATACCTGTGGAATGGTGAACTGAATGCTTTTTCATATCCCGTTTACTGGCCGAACGGTTTAATTGCAAGTTCTACAAACCCGGCGGGTATCAAACCAAATCCGGTGGCTAACCTCATGTATTCGGGTTATAACAGAAACTACACCAATAACCTCAATATGGTTACCGAAGCCAATCAACAGCTTGATTTTATTACAAAAGGTTTGGCCATTAATGGATTGGTTTCTTTTGCTACCGATTACAATTTTGGCAGAAGTTTAACGCGGAATTCCAATGAGATTTTAGCTTATACCTACAACACCTTTACAAAAGCTTACGATCCGGTGGTTACGGGCTTGTATAGAATGGGGCCGCTAACCAGGAGTTCTTCAAACTCGCCCATGTCTAAAAATTTAAGTTTAAGATTTAACCTTAACTATACCCGGAGTTTTGGCAACCATAACGTTACGGCTTTGGTTCTGGCTACACAATCAAGGTATAATAAAGACCCGAATACCGGGGCGATTGTTACCGAACCTTATAATATCCGCGGGTTAACAGGGAAGGTTACCTATGATTATAAACAAAAGTACCTGATCGATTTTAGCGGAGGGTATAACGGTTCCGACAGGTTTGTGTCAGATAAAAAGTACCAGCTTTTTCCGGCGGTAGGTGCGGGCTGGAACATTAGCGAAGAGCCGTTTTTTAAAAATAACATCAAGTTTATCGACCTGCTAAAAATAAGGGGATCTTATGGCTTAACAGGTAACGACAATATTGGTACGAGTACCTATGTGTATGTTAAAAGTTATACCACATCTTCAGGTGCCTCTTATGTATTCGGCGAAAATCCGGTTAGTTATGGTGGTTTGGCAGAACCTACACTAGGCAATAATAACATCACCTGGATGGAAACACGCGATGCCAACATCGGTATGGAGCTAAAAATGTTTAAAGGAAGGTTTGCTGTGGAACTGGATTTTTTCAAGAAAAAAACGAAAAATATATTCACTACACCCGGCTCTGTTCCGAGTACTTTTGGCGCCAGCCTGCCGCCATATAATTTAGGTACACAGGAAAATAAAGGGTTTGAGGTTAACTTGACCTATAACGATAGAATAACCTCCGATTTTTCGGTTTTTACCAACCTGAACTTAAGTTTTGCAAAAAATAAAGTTACCTACAGAAACGAACCCGATTATCCATACCCATGGCTGGCACAAACCGGACAAACGGCGAATCCGATATTTGCCTATACTTTTGACGGTTTTTACCAGACCCTTGAAGAATTGTACACCGCACCAAAATTAACCACATCCGTGCCGTTGAGCAATCTGTTCTTAGGTTCGGTAAAGTTTAAAGATTTAAATGGTGACGGGATTATTGATGCGAACGATAAAGGCTATATCGGTACCAATTATCCGTTTTATACCGCAGGTTTTAGCTTTGGTTTCTCATACAAGGGATTTGATGTATCTACCTTGTTTCAGGGGGCGTTTGGGAATGTGCTGAGCATGAACAGGGGTTCGGTAAGTTATGCCCGGCCAGACCGTGTTTCGGTGCCCTTAAACCTGGGCAGGTGGACACCTGTTACCGGCACTGATGCCATTTTTCCTGAACTTTCAGGAAGCGCGCCTAATGCCAACGATCCTTCTTCCACTTATCAGTCTACTTTCTGGTACAAAAAAGGCGATTATATCCGGTGGAAGAATGTAGAAATTGGTTACAGGTTCCCGTCTGCAATCTACAAAAAACTTAGATTGAACAGTTTAAGATTGTATGCCAACGGTTATAACATGGGGCTGCTCTATACCAACCTGCCTGCTGCGATAGATCCTGAATCGGTAGCCTCTACCACGGTTGGCGAATACCCGCAACAACGCGTAATTAATTTTGGAATTCAATTTGGCCTTTAATTTTTTTGAAATGAAAAACAGATCTTTTATCATCGGAATGCTGATCACCATAATTGCTATGGTTTCCTGCAAGAAAAACGGATTACTGGATCCCAAAACCGAGCCATTATCAGAAGATAAGGTTTTTGCCGACAGTGCCTTAACCAACAACTTTTTAAATAATATTTATGCCGCCACAGGTATGGATGTTGTTCCGCTAAGGAATAATCTGGTGAGCAACGGCGGCGCCAGCGATAACAATGGAAATTTAGACGACCTCAGTACCAACAACGGAAGTGGTTTAAGCGGGCAGAATGTTTTTCTTACCGGGGGAAGCAGTCCTTCAAGCGGACCTTTTCAGGCTACTTACGCAGCTTATTATCAGAAAATAAGGGCCACAAACAAACTGCTGAATAACTTGCCAAAAACGCCACTATCATCGGCTAAAAAGAAACGTTTGGCAGCCGAAGCGCGTTTTTTAAGGGCCTTTTATTATCAGGCACTGGTAAGGCTATACGGAGCAGTACAGTTAATGGGTGATGACGCCAGCGATGATTTCCCTACTTATGAGTACAAAAGAAGTACCTATAAACAATGTGTGGATTACATTGCTGCTGAATATGATAAAGCCGCGCTGGATTTACCCGGCTCCCTTACCTTGGATGCTGTAGATTATGGAAGAGCTACATCAGGCGCTTGCAAGGCTTTAAAAGCACGGTTATTTATCACGGCTGCCAGTCCTTTGTTTAATGGAACACCTGTTACCGCAACAACTGAACAAGCTCCTTTAGTGGCCTATTCTAATACTTACGATGTCAGTTTATGGCAAAAGGCAGCTGACGCCTGTAAAGCTGTAATCGATTTGCCCGAATATGCGCTGGTAATTGATAACACTTTGGCCGCTTACCCTGGAAACGGTTTTTGGAAAATGTTTACCGAAAGCCGTAAAAATTCCGAATATATTTATGTTTATAATATTGCAAAGGGAAAAACGCTCGAAAGTTATTGGTTTCCAAGAAGTTTGGGTACCTCCCCATTTAGCGGTACAACGCTGAGTAACCCTACGGAGAATATTGTAAAAGCCTTTGGTATGAACAATGGTAAAGCAATAACCGATCCTTCCTCCGGCTATGTTGACACCAATCCCTACAACAACAGAGACCCCAGGTTTTACTATTCTATTATTTATAACCAGGCCATGGTTTCTGATAAAACCACTACCGTTTTAAAACCCATCAGCATTTTTACCGATCGGGCAACAGGAACTACCTCCGCAGATGGCATTACTCAGTATTACACAAAAACCGGTTACTACAGCCGTAAAATGTGTAACGACAGGCTTCCTTTCAGTACGCTTAATGTTGACCGTGCTTACCCGATCATTAGGTTGGCCGAGGTTTATCTGGGCTATGCCGAAGCACTGAACGAACTAGGTCAAACCGAACTGGCAGTAACCTGGCTAAATAAAATCAGAGACAGGGCAGGCATCATACCGGGTAGCGATGGCAGATATGGCATACCTGCAGGGATTACAAAAGAAAACCTCAGAACAATCATCAGAAACGAATACAGGGTAGAATTTTACCAGGAAGGACACTGGTTTTACGATACCAGAAGATGGAGAACTGCCGAACAAACCGAAAAAGAAGGTGTAAACGGCACAAAGGTTTACAGAGAAAGCAATGGATCTTTTACATACACCAGCTTTACCGCTTTAACAACCATATTCATCTCGCCACAAATGTATTTTGTTCCGATTCCGAATGCCGAGGTGCTAAAATCAAAAGGATTATTGGTGCAGAACCCGGGATGGTAGTTAACGCCTGAATTCCGAAGCCCGCACACATTTGCCTCCAGGCGATCAACCATGAATTATCTACGAATAAATAAATGACAAGTGAATCAATGACGAATGAACTAATGAACCCATCAACAACCAAAATCAGGACATTAGAGCCAATTATATTTTATTCCGGTAAGGATGATGAGCTACAGATTTTTTTGAATGAAAAAGAATATGGGGAGCTGATCATAAAATCACTTTCTGATAGCCAGCTAAAGGTAAAAGAAGTATTCCTCCAGGAAACGAACGAAAAACTGGAGTGGAAACAGGATTATAAAGGACTTCGAATTTCGGTGCCAGAAGGATTAGAAATTAGCGGAAGCAGTATGGGGCGTGTGTTAAAGGTTACGTTTTAGTCGGAAGTTCTAAGTCGTTGGTATGGAGTTAATTATTGAGTAATGTCATCCTGAGCGGAGTCGAAGGATCTCTAAGGATGGAAAATGTAGGATGGATGATGGAATTGAATCAACAATGATCAATTGGTGTTTCAGGAGCTAGCCACGGAGGCGCGGAAACACGGAATATTTAACTCGTATTGTCATCCTGAGCGTAGTCGAAGGATCTTTAAGGATGGAAAATGTAAGATGGATGATGGAATTGAATCAACAATGATCAATTGGTGTTTCAGGAGCTAGCCACGGAGGCGCGGAAACACGGAATATTTAACTCGTTTTGTCATCCTGAGCGGAATCGAAGGATCTTTCAAGATGGAAAATGTAAGATGGATGATGGAATTGAATTAGCAATAAACCAATGACTAATGACCAATGAACAATCAATCAACTAATAAACCAATAAAATCTTAAACCACTAAACAATGAAAAACAAAAAACAACTTTGCTTTGCCCTGCTTTTAACCATTTCAAGCGGCATTTTAATGAGTAGCTGTAAAAAAGCGCAGGTTTCAGAACCAGAAACCACATCGGCAAAATTAAAAACTTTAGCACTGGGCTCCGGAACCACACCGCCCGGTTTTGTAAGCAACACCAAAAACCTGAACATCGTAATGTTTGTGCCAACTGATAATCCGGCCCTTTCTGATTACAAAACCAGGCTAACTACTCTTTTTGCACATTTTCAGGGCTGGTTCCATACCGAAATGTTAAGATATGGATATGATAAATACATGGGCTTACCTAAAGTAGATTCAACCGGATTGGTACGTTTTATCGAAATCCCCGCACAATTCGGACAATCTGCTTATCCATACGATTCAGGTGTTTCGGCAACTAAAATCCTGAACGAAATTGCTGCCTATAAAGCAACACACGCCTCAGAGTTTTCAAATTCGAGCCACACCCTTATTCTCTTGCCTAACAGGACAGATGGCGGCGACCAACCTTTTTACGGCTATGGCAAAAACTGTTTTGCCGTAGATAATGTAAACATGGCCGTTGATAAGATCCCGAATGCAAGCTCCAATTTATTGGGCGGCATGTTACACGAACTTGGTCATGGCTTAAATTTACCACACGATCATGCCAAATATGCTTCAGAACAACCAACTTTAGGTACTTCGTTAATGGGATCCGGGAACGTAACTTTTAGTAAAGGTCAGCCAACTTTTTTAACTGAGGTTGATGCAGCTATCCTTAACAGAAATGAGGTTTTTCAAAATCCCTTGCCAACCGAAATCCCTTACGAGGCAGCCACAACTTCTATCAACGCTTTGTTTGCCTATAATTCAGCAACACAAGCTTTTAATGTTTCAGGTTCATTTACCAGTAATAAAGAAGTGAGCGATATCCTGATTTACATGGATCCTGATTTAGGTAGCAGCGATGCTGATTACAACGCTGTAGCTTGGAGGTCAACACCTGCAACTGGTAACACCATTTCCGCAACTATTCCTTTTAGCGAGCTTTATTATAAGAACAACGAGCCTTACAACATCAGGGTAAAGCTGCTGTTAAAGAATGGCGGCAATGTAAGCAAAACCTATTCTTTCTCTTTTTTAAATGGGGTGCCGCAGGTAGGCACAAATGGTTCAGCTAAATTTTACCAGAATGCCAGTTACGGTGGTTATGGCATATCATTACCCATTGGCCAATATACAACTGCCGATCTGATCAGCCGTGGCATCAGCAATAACGATGTCTCTTCTGTTAATGTAGGTTTAGGAGTGAAAGTGATTATGTATGATGGAGATAACTTTACCGGAAGCAGCATCGAGCTAACCTCATCAAGCACCTATGTTTCTACTTTTAACGATAAGGCATCGTCTATAAAAGTAATTGCCCTTTAATTATTATTTTTAATCAGGCTTATGCTAAACGTTTTAAACCTTAAATAAAAATGAGAAAACCACTTTTCGTAAGTCTGTTATTTGTATTGTTTGTCCAGCTATTGTTTGGGCAGACAATACAAAATAATGCATTGGAAAAATTCAGGACAGAAAAATTTGGACTATTTCTGCATTGGGGCTTGTATGCCCAAACTGCTGGCGACTGGAAAGGTCACAAAGTAAAAGGGGGCGAACATTTTATGCTTTATGAGCGTATTCCCGTACAGGAATATGGAACAATCGCCAATCAATTTAACCCGATAAAATTTGATGCCGATACCTGGGTAAAACAAGCGAAAGAAACCGGCATGAAATATATCGTTTTTACGGCTAAACATCACGATGGTTTTGCCATGTACAATTCGGCCTGCAGCGATTACAATATCGTAAAAAGAACTCCGTTTAAGCGCGATCCGGTAGCAGAACTCGCCAAAGCCTGTAAAAAATACAAACTCACGCTCTGCCTTTATTATTCGTTAGGGAGAGATTGGCAGGATCCTGATGTACCTACCAACTGGCCGGTAAAAGCGGGCAGGAGCAATACCTGGGATTATCCTGATGAAGATGCAAAGGTGTTTAACCGTTATTTCGAAAGAAAGGTTAAGCCGCAGATTACAGAACTATTAACCAACTATGGTCCCATTGGGGTACTATGGTTCGATACACCTGAACTGATCAGTAAAAAAGAAAGCGCCGATCTTAAAGCTTTAGTGCATAAACTACAGCCAAACTGTTTGGTAAACAATAGAATTGGAAATGGATATGGCGATTTTTCCATTTCAGAACAATCCTTAACCCCTTCATCAAAACAAGCATGGGAATCATGCCTGACCATCGGACAAAACTGGGCTTATAACCGTCACGATAGCCTTTGGAAATCACCCGAAGTATTGGTGCGTCACCTGGTAGAAGTTGTTGCCAATGGCGGTAACCTCTTGTTAAATGTTGGGCCAAAAGGCGATGGGACTTTTCCTGATTGGGCAACCGAAAGGTTAAAAGCACTGGGCAAATGGATGGATGTTAACCACGAAGCCATTTACAATAGTCATCCCTGGATCGCAGTAAAAGAAAATGTTAGTGCTGCTAAAGAAAATCTCTCTATAGAAGAAAGTAAAAATGCCCTTAAAGACGCTGTTTTTGATGGTACGCCTAAAAACATTACACCTGATGTGTATTATACAGCAAAAGATAAAGCTGTATATGTTTTTTTAAGAAGCTGGTCATCCGCAAATGTAACGCTCCAACAGATCAGCAAAAATAAATTAAGCATTAAAAAGATTGAACTATTGGGCAATAAAAACAAAGTTCGGTGGGCGCTAAGTGATCAGCAATTAAAGTTAAACCTGCCTGATGATTTTAAGAAAGAGAATCAGATCCCGGTTTACGTTTTAAAAATAACAACCAATTAAAGAGGCTTTTATATATAGCAATTCTATGGTTTATTTATATAGATGCGGGGATACAACAGATGTCATTGTTCTTATACCTGCAAAATCAAAAGCATTGCTGCATCCAGATATTCCGGTGGATAGAAACCATTGAACTATAAAGAAGATTAATACACACAAAATTTAAATATGAAAAATATACTTAAGCCTGCATTGCTTGTTGCTGCTCTGGTTGCTGTAAACCACGCAGATGCACAGTGGACGGGACCAAAAAAACAGGCTGCAGAAAAAGTGGAGGTAAAATATGGCACTTTAACGCCGCCTCATCGTACCGATGCCGATATGCAGGCTTTTCGCAGTTATGGCCTGGGGCAGTTTATCCATTGGGGAATTTATTCCATCGCCGGTAACGAGTGGAATGGAGTAAGTGCAAGGGGGGGCGCGGCGGCTTCAGAATGGATCCGTTCATGGGGTGGACCAACTGCACCAAAAGATTGGACTAATATATACGACAACCTGTACAAACAGTTTAACCCGAAAAATTTCGATGCCAGACGCTGGGCCAAACAGGCAAAAGAGATGGGCGCCAAGTATGTCATTTTTACCACTAAACATCATGATGGTTTTGCACTTTGGCCTACAAAATATTCTGATTACAATATCTCCTCATCTCCATATAAAAAGGATATCGTAAAACAGATTGTAGATGCTTACACTGCAGAAGGCATTGATGTGTACCTCTATTTTTCTGTTCTGGAATGGAATAACCCGAATTACATGGGCAAAGCACCAAAAACCGATGAAGAGAAAGCAAAGTTTGATAAATTTCTGCAATATACCCGCAACCAGCTTGTAGAACTGCTTAATAACTATCCAAAAATTAAAGGTTTCTGGTTCGATGGCACCTGGGATGCCTCATGGAAAAGCGCTTACGGGTTTACCTATAATCTGGAAAAAGAACTTCGTGAGAAACACCCGGGTTTAATTATCGGTTCCCGTTTCCGTAACGATGAGCATGGATCACGCCATTTTGATTCAAACGGCAATATTCTTGGCGATTACGAGCAGGGTTGGGAGCGTAAGTTGCCTGCAGAATTTGAATGGCTAAACGGTAACGATTGGGATGCAGTAATGACCATTCCGCCAAATGGCTGGGGTTACATGAAAGATTGGTCGGGCATTTACACCAAAACCACCGATGATTTATTGGATATGCTGATGCATTCGGTATCCATGAACGGCAATTTTGTGTTAAACTTTGGTCCTGATGGAAATGGAAACATGCATCCCGAAGAAGATAAACTGGCAAAAGAAATCGGGGAATGGGTTAAACAAAATGCCGAAGCGGTTTATGGCGTCCGTCATGCCGAGTTAACCCCTTCAAAACTGGGTTATTTTACACAAAAGGAGGATAATTTATATTTAACCGTTTTTAACCGTCCTGTAAATGGTATAGTCCGTATTGCGGTACCTAAAAATGCCAGGCAGGTTCCGGGCACAGCCGAACTTTTAACTGGGGCTAAAAATTTAATGCTTAAACAGTCTGATATCGGTTTGGATCTGGATAAGAATACTTATTACGACGTGATACTTCCAAATGATTTTCAACCAAACAGGGCATTTGTAATCAAAATGAAACTGGTTGCACCTAAAGCAAAATCGGCGAAGCTGATGGATGCGAAGATGTAGAGGTACAAAGCAATCCTGCAACTAAAGGTTAGGCAAACTAGCGAGCGCATTAAGATTGCTTCGTGCCTCAGCAATGACGATCCTTACATAAATTATTAAAACAAGTAGAGGTTAAACCAACCTCAATTATACATTAGAATGAAGATAGATACTTCCAGATTTAGAAAAACACTTTTAACCGCGTTATTTGCCCTTACAGCTGGCTTTGCATCAGCCCAACAACAGGCCAGGATTACCTTACCTTTTAATGCTGATTGGTCGTTTAAAAAAACAAAAGACAGTGCCGCAACAAAGTGGGAAAAAGTAACCCTTCCGCACACCTGGAATGCGGTTGATATGCAAACCACCAAAAACTTTTACGAAGGCGAAGGCATCTATAAAAAAGATTTCGTTTTTGGAAACGAGTATAAAGATAAACGTCTCTTTTTAAAGTTCGAAGGTGTAGGGCAAACCGCCGAGGTTTATGTAAATAATAAACTGGTGGGCAAACACAAAGGATCTTACAGTGCTTTTTGTTTAGATATCAGCTATGCGGTAAACATCGGCAAAAATAATACGATTATGGTAAAGGCGAATAATACGGCGAAACGTGATATTATTCCCGTAAACCATTTCCTGTTCGGTATTTACGGAGGCATTTATCGTCCGGTTGAACTCATTGCAACAAATAAACTCAACATTACCACTACTGATTATGCTTCGCCGGGAATTTACATCACGCAGAAAAATGTTTCAGAAAAATCAGCTGATATTTCAGTTGAAGTTAAAGTAGAAAACAAATTGACAGCTGCAACCGATGTATTGATCAAAACAACCATTTACGACCAGGCAGGGAAAAGTGTGGTACACCAAACCGATAATTATAATGTAAATACCCAGGGCAGGCAGGAGTATATTCAGCAAATGGCTGTTCAAAATCCAATACTTTGGGATGGTTTTAACCATCCATATCTCTACAAAATCGTTACGCAGCTTATTAAAGATAACCAGGTAATTGATGAGGTTACGCAGCCCCTTGGTATCCGTAAGTTCGAACTGGTAGCCGGAAAAGGCATGATGCTTAATGGAAAGCGTTATAACATGTATGGTGTTTCAAGGCATCAGGACCGGTGGCAGTATGGTAATGCACTTAGTAATGCGCAGCATAAGGAAGATCTTGGTATCATTAAAGAAATGGGGGCTACCACCATTCGTTTGGCACACTATCAGCAGGCCGAATACCTCTATTCGCAATGCGACAGTATGGGCTTTATCATTTCAGCCGAAATTCCATTTGTAAATGTGTACACGGGTGAGGAAGGCGAGAATGCAAGGCAGCAGTTAATGGAACTGATTAAACAGAATTACAATCACCCCTCTATTTACCTGTGGGGTTTGCATAACGAAGTGTATGGCAAAACGCCAGCTGATTTCCCTGCGGCACTTACCCGCGATTTAAACGACCTGGCCAAACAACTCGATCCGTACCGTTATACCGTCACCGTAAGTGGCTACGGCGAAATGGATCGCCCAACCAACCTCAATGCCGATGTGCAGGGCATGAACCGGTATTATGGCTGGTACGAAGGGAAAATTGATGCCTTAGAAAAATGGGCTACAGATCTGGAAACCAGATACCCAAACAATAAAGTTATTTTATCAGAGTACGGTGCCGATGGCAATATTTTGCACCAGCAGGAGCAGGGAGATTTAAAGGATACCTACAATTATACCCTGCCCGATTATCCGGAAACCTACGAAACAAAAACCCACGAAATCCAATGGCCTATAATAGCCAAACACCCCTATATACTGGCTTCATATGTGTGGAATATGTTCGATTTTGCCACCCCCATGTGGAACCGTGGCAGTATGCCCGCCCGTAATATGAAAGGCCTGGTTACCTTCGACCGTAAAATAAAGAAAGATGCTTTTTACTGGTATAAGGCCAACTGGAGCAAAGAACCTGTTTTGTACCTAACCGAAAGGAGGGCAACAATCCGCAAGCACCAGCTTACCGGAGTGGTGGTGTACTCGAATATCGGTGCCCCAAAGCTATCGTTAAACGGAAAGAAAGTAAATGCCGAACCTAAACTGGTAGATGGTAATGTATTGTATAAATTCGAAAATTTAACCCTTAAAAAAGGTAAAAATACAATTGAAACCACCGCAATAAAAGATGGCAAAACCATAAAAGACAGCATCAGCTGGGATTTTAAATAAAGATTTAAATGTAAGCCCATGGTATGCTCGTTTGATTAGAATGTCTAAAATTTACCACACGCCGTTTAAATAATCAGATTGGTTACCTGGTATTTTGCGGCAATTACATTTATTTGATTAGTTAATGATTGCGTAGCGATGGATGTTGCTGCGCAATTTTAGTTTTAGCGGAATAGTTTATAGTATGCCCACGTATTCCATCTTTATGTTTATAAACTGCGAAGTAGCGATAAATAGGTTCTGGAATGCTTTTTAAAGTCAAACCCATAAACAACTACTTGCTTATGGGTTTAAAATTGGCTAACCTTACGGCTTATTCCGGATCTGCACCGGTTGGTGGAGCCTCTTCCTGTAACTTAGCTATGATCTCTTTCATTTTAGGCAGGCCGAAATAATTATGCTGTTCTATTATTTTAATTACTTCAGGATGCGAAACCGAAAGGTTGTATAATGAAGAACCCGGAAGATTCCATACATCAGATGATGCAGGAGATTTGTATTTTTCTATAGCAGGGTTTTCGATATTGGCAATGTTGGCTACAATTTCTGCTTTTTCTACATCAGTGAATTTTTTGGAGGGATCTTCGTCGAAGATTTTATAGCTAGGATCCTTTGCATCTCCATCGTATAATGTAAATATAAAATAGCCTAACGCATAAATGAAACGATTATCAGTAGTACTGGTATTCTCCTCCACATATTTTAATAAATTTTTTCTGATCTGTAATTTATTATAACTGTCTTTAATAAAAAACAAATCTGCTATATATTGTCCTCTTACAGGATTTGCTTGTATGTTCTCTTTATATAAAGAATCAAGCATCATTTTGTCTATTTTTGACTCTTTATCGTAGCCATATCTTTGAAGTAACATACTTAAGAAGCCTTTATCGTTATTTAAAAGCCATGCCAAGCTCGCTTTATCATTATTGAATAAATATTTATTCCTGTGGATATGATAAGGTTCAATACGAATTGTATAACTATTATCATTATTAACTTTGATTAGATCGTCTAGCAGTTGGAATCCAAAAAAGAGATGCTCTTTCCTTAGTAAAAAATAGTTGTCGTAATATAATGGGTCTTCAAATTCATTTTTAACCATTTTTTTTATAATCTTCTCTTTGGTTCCCAAATAATGAAATATAACTCATTGTTACATTCATTTTATAATGATGACTTTTCAGATTTTCAATTCCAAATACCTCTTTAATCCTTTGATAAAATGAATCATCCGTAATAGGTTTAAAACCATTATTTTTTAATCCCTCAAACACTACTACTATAGAAGCTAATTCTAAATCTCTGGAAGTTAAATGATATGGATGTTCAATGAATTCACCGTCATCTTCATCAATTTGTATTCTTTTTTGGTCTTTTAGATGTTGTTTTATTTCCTCAATTATTTTTATTGAAAGCATTTGTTCTTGTTTTTTTTGAACTATGTTGTCATTATTTTGCTTGTTTTTGCAACCGCCTAGTATGGAAATGGCGATAACAAAGAATAATATTCTTTTCATTTATTAATTTGTTTTATCTTTTTCTTTTATAGCAAATTTTTTGTTTATTTCCTCAGAGCTTATATAAGTATCGATGTTTTTCAATTTATCCACTTCTGTAACTTCATAATCACTTGGAATGTAGAAACCTACAAGTTTTTTTGTGATTTTTTTATAAGTAAAAGATTCACCATAACTGCTAAAGCGGATAGAATTTCCCTGATTGCCACCTAGTAAAATAAATCGATTATCCTTTGTTTTTCCATATAAAAAACCTGTATGTCCTTTACCGGATCCATCTGTACTTTTATAAACTACTAAACAACCATAAATAGCGTTTGGAATTTGTTTGTATTTTTCATTATATGTAGGTTCTAATGAGCTAGCGGAATTGGAATGATTATATGGTTTTTTCGTTTTTGGATTATTGGTTTTATGAATGCACCAATTCATGAAAGCTGCACACCATGCTCCATATTCTCCATTCGTTGGTTTATAGTTATTATTGCAATATTCAAGATAGCTCTTTGCCCTAGAGTACATGGGGTCTTCTGACTCTAAATTTCCTTTCATCGCTTTGGCTTCACTTAATGCTATTTCCATCCAAGGAGCGCGCTTACCAAATATTTTAATATCGATATTTTTCCAGTCACATTCAATAACCTTAAATAGTTTGGATGTATAATTATCAAAAGCATTCTGCTTTAGTATATAACTGTTGCCAACTTCGTGACCTACTCCTTGAGAAACTGGTTTACTTTCGGAAGATCCGTTAGATAAGGCAATCAACCCCTTCCATTTAAAAAAGGCCATAGAGGTTAGTACTGCTATCTTAATATCTTTCGATACGATATCAGGATTTTTAAGGATATCTGTTTTTTCATATTTTAAAGTATAAGCATCTGCTTTGGTATAATTTTCTCTACCGGTAAGCTGGATCAGGCCTTTGCCCCTAAAATTCCAGCCATCACCTTCCTGGGTATTTCCGACCCTGTTATTTACACTTCTGTTTTTATCGGCGTAGGCTAAATTGGCGATCATCTTTTGATTCACCGCATGGTCTTTGGTACGGCTATATTTATAAGCATCATCATGTTTGCTGAAATACGAAAACGGTGGACTGTCGCGCTCACCTTTTTTTTATTCAGGTTGCCGTTGATCAAAGTGTCGGCACTATAGTTCATACTCTCCCCACTTTTTAAATGCAGTTAGGTACAGGTTCTCGAAATAGTTGTTTATTTAGAATGGCCGCCAGTTTTATTTACATCAACCAAATATTTGATTAATTTATAATGCACTTATTCTGCAAAATTAATCCCACCTGTTTTAGCTTCGTCATAAACTTCTTTAAAATCTTGGATATTATAATAATTTTGTTTTTCAAATTCTTTTTGAAAAACATCTTCATTCAAAGTTTTGAAAAATTGGTAAGTTTGATAATTATCGAGCTGAGCCAATTTTTCTGCATTATATGCTATTTTCCCTAAAAGTTCCGCTTTTTGAGAAAAGGTAATTTCTGGATTTTCGGTTATAATTTTTTTTAGGTTAATAATCTTAAGTGATAAATTATCTAAAAAATCATGTCTTTTTTTCTCATCGTAAGTTTTAACAAGATTAAATACTTCTTGATGAAAAATTGCTTTCCTATCACATTTATGATTCCATAATATTTTACAAAACTCTTGTTCATCATTTATGTTTTTGGATAATACAAATGATAATAATTTTTCATCTTTAACATATCCGAAAATTTTTACAAGATCGTTTAAAAATTTATCGTCGTTAAATTTTAACCATGCGAAACTGGCTTTATCATCGTTGAATAGATACTTATTACGATTGACTATTGTTAAAATGTTTTTCTCTCTTTCTTGAGTAAGTTCTTTTAAATTGTCTTTCCATTGTGATGCTCTGACTTTTGTATTTTCCACTGCATCATAAATCTCAATATCTTTCTTCTCATATTCAGATAGTTCGGGATAGAGTTTTAAATAATCCAAAACCTGCGGAAGAGCATGGAAATCGGTTATGAATTGTTGTTTTTTTGTGATGTAAAGGTATTGTGCATCAGCAGTGTATGGGGCATAAATTAATTTTTTGTTACATTTGTTATCACTATATGTCTCAATTTTTATATATTTATTTTTTGAGTTTTGATCAATATTCCTATCAAAAATTTCTTCAACTTTCTGATTAAATAGTTTTGTATCTATTTTTTTATAACCATTGTTATTTAGTATCTTAGCCTCTATTAAAACGAGTGCGTTTAGGTCTTTCTCTCCGTAATCATCAAACCCTCCATAAGATGGATCATTACCAGATTTTATTTGCTCAATTAAAATTGGCCTAATATTTAAGTCTATCATACTGTTTGTTTTATTGCTGTTCTCCTTTTCTCTACAGGAAAAACTTAAAAAAAATATTGTGATTATTGTAGATATTGTAATTTTCTTTTTCATTTTGTAGTTTTTTTAATTATCTCTTTCTCCGGCAATAGTTTTTATTGATGATAATCCAATTTTTTTATTTGCATCATCAATGTTATTGTAATTGTCTGAGTCGACTAGTTTATCAATTTCTTTGATTATATATCCTTTCGGTTTGAAAAAGCCTCTGAATTTTTTATATATTTTAGTTCCATTTTTCTTTTGATAACTAAAGAAAACATTTCCTGAACAATCATATTTTGATACTTTAATCATATTGTTTTGATTTCCACCAAGGACTGCATAAATTTTATCGCCAGATAGTTTTCCATATATAAAAGTCACATGTCCTTTACCCGTAGTTATATTTCCTTGTGGATCACAATCAGAAAAAGTCGCAATTGCACCATAGAAAGCTTCGCACTTTTCAACTGTTTTATGGTTTATAAATGATGCTGAGCCAGGTGAATGTGGAGTTTCAAATCTTGGATCGCTGTTTTCTAAACACCAACAAGCAAATGAAGAACACCATGCATCCTCAATACCTGAATAATTAGCTCCGACTTTATGATAAGCAGTTACTCTACTTTGAATTTTACTTTGGCTTTTTCCTCCATAAAGTTGCGCTTCATTTATTACAGTTTTCATCCATGGAGTTCTTTTGTTAGTTACTTTCTTCAGGTCTTCTTCTTCAATGTTTGCGCATTTACCAATGAATATTTCTGATTTTCCAGGATTGTAATGGTGATCAATTAAAACATTTGTTACCTCCCAAACAAATGTCTTTCCATTAGTAAATCCTCTTCGTTGTTTCATTCCTTTAGAGTATGTTTTAAACATCCGTTTATTATCCCATTCTCCTTTTTCCTGCATGAAAGAAGAATTACTGGAGTAGCCATATTTGGTTACCCATGGTTCTTTATCAATATTGTCTTTGTCGAAAGGAACATTTGGCACCTCGATACTCTCATCAAATAATACATAATTTGGATTGCTGCCTTGCCCAACAGCATTAGGCTTTAATACCATCAGATATAAATCTGATATCGCATTTAATTTCTCTTTTTTCTTCTCAAGATATTTTTTTACATAATCCATTTGCTTTATGAAAGTCATCTGCTTTAGTTCAGCTCTTGTTGTTCCTACAGATTTTGCTGCAGCATCGCTAAATTGTATCAAACCGGAGAATCCTACACCATTATCAGATGAAGGAGAAAATGTATTATTTGTTTCTAAGTGCATTACCGACATCAATTCACTTGCCTTTTCCTTTTTCTTATCTTCTCCCCACAACTCTGCACAAACCTGTAATACTTTTTTACGTTGCTCGCATGTTAATCTGTTACTCCAATGAAAAGAATTTTCTTTACAATAACATTTACTATTGCCACCTTCCTGCCTTCCAATCCCCACCAGTGCTTTGCCACCATTGGCGGGCACATCATTCTTAAAGGCCATCAGGGTATTGCTGATGCCAAAAAACTCCATTTCTCCGATCACGGCATAAAATCGGTGCAGCTTTTCGCTATAACTTTTTTCCCAGCTTTTGTCCAGTGTGAAATCAAATTCAACTGTACCGTCAGGGTTTAATGGATATTCTTTATGGTGTACAAGGGTATCGTTTCTGAGGTTATCCAGTCCCAGCCGGCTTTCTTTACGGTATATTTTTACCGAGATGTTTTTTGCGCTAAGGTTCCGGGTGCGGATTCGGCATTGCATTTTACTGCCATATAAGGCCTGTATAACTGCTTTACCATCGGTTAAAAATTCAATGCTTACAATTTCTTCACCTGTAACCAGTTTTAGTTTTTGCAGTGGCTGTGGGATATCCCCGTTTAAAATTTCATATTTTTTATCGGCAGCATGT
The DNA here is from genome assembly GCF_052045455.1 of Pedobacter sp. 22226. Lineage (NCBI taxonomy): Bacteria > Pseudomonadati > Bacteroidota > Sphingobacteriia > Sphingobacteriales > Sphingobacteriaceae > Pedobacter > Pedobacter sp. 22226. Next base: position 28,949 of record NZ_JBQEPB010000008.1, read on the forward strand.
ACCTTGAAATAAAATTCTGTTCCTGCTTTTAACAGTTTTGAATATTGGGCTGCGTGTGCTATAAAAGGATATTTTTCGGTATCTGGTACCTGGTTTTTGGGCACCTTGAAGCCATTGATGACGTGCATGGCCCTGGCATTGCCATCACCATCGATATAGCCGTACTCCAGGTTAACGGTAATGCCCTCTGCCGCTTTGAATTTAAGGTAAGCGTGGTTTTTTTCTCCCCAGCCCGTTTTTGTTTTTCTGCCACCTTCGGGGTATTCCCATTGTGCGAGGATAAGCGCGGGCTGGGCGACGGTTATCTTAACCGCTACCTTTGCACCTGGCTGTACCAGATAGGCCTGTACGGTGTATTCGCCTGGCTCTTCAAATTGATGGCTTACCGTCTCACCAGTTTTGGTTTCAAATGCTTCAACAGGTTTTCCTTCATCGTTTTTACAAATCCATTTTACCGCAGCACTTTCTTCGGGCAGGGCAGGTAAAACTTTAAAATGGTCTTTTACGCTAAATATGATCTGTTCTTTTATCCTCGTACTTTCAACAGAGGCAATCACCGATGTAATCCCATTCCTCAGGGCATGGATCTGCTCTGATTGTTTTGGGACACCGTTAAAACAGGCCGATACCACGTAAGTGCATTCATCATTACAGATGACCTGGGTAATGTTCCCTGTTGGGGTTAAAAGGGCAGGCACCCCGGTACCACTTGTTTTGGTTACTTCCCAGCTAATGGTACTGATATCGCCGGGTACGGCCAGGCCAGGAAAAAGGCTTTTCAGCCTGAATGTTACAGGTACCTGTACCCTCACTTTGGTTTTTCCGTCTACCGTGGTAACCGTTTCGATCGTGTTTTCCTTGATGGTATAAGCCCTGGTTACTTTTTTATCACCATTTGCCTTGCCATAGGCCTCAATGAGGTATATTCCTGCTTTTTTGAAGGTAATGGTGATGGTTTCGCCGGCATCGCTGCGCAATTGCATGGGCTCGCCGTTTGTATCGTAAATTACCCAGTTTACGCCCTGCTTTTCGGCATCGCCGGGCTGTCCGTAAAATTCTGCCCTGAAAGTAACAGGGCTATTGAGCGGCTGCAGTTTGCCATAAGTTAGCGGGGCAATTGACTTTACGGCCGCACCGTCTTCGTCGTTGTTTTTTGCCACCGCACTGGTGTACATAAACTCCTCGGTAAGCAAGGGGCCATCAGCTACCCAGCTGCCTGCACTGGTATTTTCGAGTTCGCGGGGAGTGATATCAAGCTGTTGGCCATGCTGAACAATTTTTATGTTTCCGCCTTTTGCTGTACATATTGCCGTGCTTTTATCGGTTAGCACATAAGCCCCGTTGGGGAGCTCTACTTTTTCGTAATAATCTTTCCATTGCAGCTTGGCCGTACAGGGCACGGGTTTTCCCGGATCCGGTACTTTACACTGGCCAAAGTTAAGGTTGAGCAGTTTATTTTCTAAAGTGGTGGCAATCAGTTTGGTTTCACCGTTATCGTTGATTACGTATTTATTATGGCTGAGTACTTTTAATGGTTTGTAAGATGGATCGGAAGCCTGATCGCAGGTGCATTTTGCACCATGGCAGGCCAAAATCTCGGTAATTTCTGTGTTCGTTGTGGAACGGTCAGGATCCTGCACGGCAGGCTGGCCTGCTCCCTTTAGGGTATCGGCAGCATCAATAGCTGTGATATTATCTTTAGCATTAACTGGCTCAGGGTCTGTGCTCCAATCCATTATAGTTATATTTAATTGGTGGTTAATCTTAAAAAATTAGATCAGGTAATTACTTAAAGAACATCAGGCAAAATTTAAACCACAGATTTTGTATTGGAACTGATTATTTGATGTATTATTTCTTACAGGCGTTTCTGTTCAGCAAACCTTATAATTTGGATCATTAAGCCATATTTTTGAGTGTAAGTTTTTTTAACTATACCTGTAATGTGGGGAATAGGAAAGAGGGGGTGTAGATATTTTTCCCCGTATAATTTTTAGTGGGAAAGTATTTCCACGGTTTTTTGTTTTGAATTAACAAACCCTGTTACTTAACTTAATCTTAATATTGGAAAGCTAAATTTGCGCTCAATTGTTATGAGAAAAAAACTACTTTACCTGCTTTTATGGCTTCCTTATTTTGGGTTTGCGCAAACACCATCAACCGCATTACTGGGAACAAAAACGTTATATATACCAAAACAAACCAAGTTTACGCCGGTACCTAGCGGCTTTAAGGCTGTTTACATTAATTTTGTAGGCAGGCATGGGGCAAGGCATTTAACCAAGGATGTTAAACTTTCTTATGCCTATACTGTTATCTCAAAAGCCGATAGTTTAAATGTGTTAACCACAGCAGGAAAAACTTTAAAGCAACTCATTTTAAACCTGGGCAAAGAAGAAGAAAACCATGTGGCTTCTATTTCCCAAAGCGGTGCAAACGAGTTAAAGGGAATAGCTGAGCGGATGTTTACAAACCAGAAAAATGTTTTTACTTCGGGTAACCAGGTTTTGGTTTCGACCACTAAAAAGGGACGTACTAAAGAAAGTGCAGAAGCGTTTCTGGCCGGACTTAAAACCAAATCGGCCCCGTTAAGCCAGAACATCACTTTTAATTATGCCGATGATGACCACCTGCGTTTTTACGATTTTTCTAAAACCTACGATGAGTTTAAAGAAAATGGCAACTGGACCATTGCCTATCAAAAACTCGCAAGGGCTAAAAAACTAAATGATATTGCCAGCCGTTTTGCTCAAAAAATCTTTAAACCCAATTACCTGGCGAAATTAAGTCAAACCGAGAAAATTAATTTTGTAGAAGATGTTTATGGCTTTTACACCATCCTGAATGCGGTAAGTGCCGAAATTAAAGCTGTTGGTTTAACCGAAAAAGACCTCAACTTCAAAGCCTATTTTACCGCGGCCGATTTAGCCGCATTAAATACTTTGGGCAATGCCGAAGATTTTTTAAGGAAAGCCCCGGGTTTAAACAGTAATGGCATCCAGGTAAGGGTAGCAGCACCTTTACTGGCCGATTTTATCAATACGACTGATGCTTATCTAAAAAACAAGCCTGTAATAGCCTACCTGCGTTTTGCCCATGCTGAAACCATTGCACCTTTTGCCGCCCTAATGGGGGTACATGGCGCAGCCGAAGCCACCAATAATATTTTAACTTTTGAGCAGGTTTGGAAAGCCGAAAATATAATCCCGTTTAGTGCCAACATCCAGTGGATTGTTTATCAAAACCAGTCAGGGGGAGACCATTTAGTGAAGTTTTTATTGAACGAAAAAGAAGTTGCCATTAATGGTTTAAACACCAAAACCTTTCCATATTACAGCTGGACAGCGGTAAGAAACCATTATACCAAACGGTTGAAAACCTTAAACTTAGGTCTTCAGGATAATATGCACGAATATTTACTCAAGTTAAAATAATCGTAATCAGGTTGCGGATTCCTTAATGAAATCACCATAAAAAATTAACATAAACTTAATCTGTTTAGGTGTTAGTGTTAAAGTTCGAAGAGTTCCTTTGCGGGTAAATAAAACCCTGTATGAAGAAACTCTTACTTACACTTTTTAATGTGATTTTATGCCTCGTTGCACTTGCCCAGAACAATGGTACCGTGCGGGGGATTGTAACCGATAAAGATTCAAAAGAAACATTAATAGGCGCTACCGTAACGCTAAAAAATGAAAAGAAAACCTTTAAGCTTGCCGTAAGCACCGGCCTCGACGGGAGTTATGTTTTTAAAAATGTTCCTGCCGGCAAATATGAGGTAGAAGCCAAGTTTGTAGCCTACAAGGATGAAGACAAAGATTTTGACCTTAAAGCCGGAGAAACTAAAATTATTTCGCTTCAGATCGAAAGCAAATCGAGCAGTCTGGATGAAGTAAAAATTTCTGGCAAATCTGATGAAGGAGGTGATTATAAATCGCGTTCCATCGAACGTAAATCCGATCAGGTATTAAATGCAGTATCGGCCAGGGCTATCGAAATTTCTCCCGATTTAACCATTGCCAATGTTACTCAAAGGGTTTCAGGCGTATCAATCGAAAGAAGTAACAACGGCGAAGGTCAGTATGCCATTATCCGCGGTATGGATAAACGTTATAACTATACTTTGGTTAACGGTGTAAAAATTCCAAGTCCGGATAATAAAAACCGTTATGTGCCACTGGATATCTTTCCTGCTGATATTGTGGATAGGATGGAGGTTTATAAATCTTTAACCCCAAATTTAGAAGGCGATGCCATTGGCGGCGGAATTAACCTGGTTTTAAAGGACGCGCCTGACCGTTTAACCATCCGTGCCAATGCGGCCGTTGGTTTGGCAGGTACTTTTGCCGTTAAAAACAACTTTACTGCTTTCGATCATGCCGGAAGTGCAGGTTTATCGCCACGCATTTCAAATGGAAGCAATTACACTGCAAATATTTCCGATTTCTCTAATGGTGGTTTTAATTACCAAACCAGGCATACACCTGTATCAACCGTGTTGGGATTCAGCATCGGTGGCCGCTCAGCCAACAAGAAATTCGGTGCATTGGCAGCGGCCAGCTATCAGAATACTTTTCGTGGTACCAGCACCATCTTTTACGATACCGATGTAGACAGGGATACAAACGAACCGGCATTAAAAAGCGTGCAGAGCAGAAGATACAGCATTCAGCAGGAACGTACCGGTTTACATACCAGGCTGGATTATAAATTTAATAAAGAAAATAAAATTGATCTTTATGCTTCGTACATGAATCTGGCGCAGAACGAATTCCGTTTCCAGAGCGATACTACCCTGAATTTAGGCCGTGTTGGCGTAGGAACCGGACGTGTAACGAATACCTACAGAAGCACCCGTACCGTACAGCAGATTTTTAGTGCCAATTTGCATGGAGAGCATAAACTGGCCGATAAACTGGAAATGAACTGGTCTGCAGTATATGCAAAAGCAACAGCAAACCAGCCAGATCAGGCAATATTGACCATTGTAACCGGGCGGACAGCTATATTGGATGCTGCCGGAAATAAAATCGGTTCGGCACAAAATCCTGCTTTGTTTAATTCAACAGGTGCAGCACAATCGCACATCTGGGCAAAAAATGCAGATGAAGATAAAACCGGTTTCCTGAATTTTATTTATAAACCAAAAATCGGCGATACAAAGGTAGAATTTAGCGTTGGTGGAATGTACCGCGATAAAAGAAGAACCAGCAACTATGATGATTATTCGCTGAAATTATCAGGAAGTACCACGCAGGTTTACGATGGTAACATCAACAATAATACCTTTATGGTACAAACCGTTGGTGGTTCGCTCAATGATCCTTTAAACTATACTTTTAATGAAAAAATTGCCGCAGGTTATGCGCAGTTTAAATTTACCCTTGGCAAATTGCAAACATTGGGTGGTGTGCGTTACGAAAATACCCGGCAAGATTGGGTAACCTCGGCCAAAGTAGATCAAACCGTGGGTGCAATCGGTTCAAATAAGTACGCTGATTTATTGCCCAGTTTAAACTTTAAATATGCACTTGGCGATAAACAAAATCTTCGTTTATCTTATTATTCCGCAATCAGTCGTCCAGGATTTTACGAATTAATTCCACATACAGGTGGCAATCCTGATGCCGATTATCAGGAATTGGGTAATCCCAAATTAAAGCGCATTACCTCTGATAACTATGATTTGAGATACGAATTTTTTCCAAAACAGTTAGATCAGTTATTGGTGGGAGTGTTTTATAAAGACATTAAAAACCCGATTGAGTATGCATTGGTCAACCAGGCTACGAGTATATTTTACACCGCAGGTAATTTCGGTAATGCTTCTAACTACGGCTTCGAAATGGATTTTACCAAATACATCAGCAAATTTGGTTTCCGTGCTAATTATACCTTCACCGATTCTAAAATTACCACACCAAAAACGGTATTGTACAGAGATCCGGTAACAACCTCTTATACACAGCGTACCGAAGAGCAAACGCGTCCTTTACAGGGCCAGTCTAAACACATCGGTAACTTATCATTATTGTTTAAAGATGCCGTTTCGGGTTTAGATGCACAGTTGGCAGCAGTATATACCGGCGCGAGGATTTATACCGTATCACCATTTCTGGATAACGATGTTTGGCAAAAAGGAACCGTTACTTTAGATCTTTCAGCAGAGCAAAAAATAACTAAAAGCTTCTCGGTTTATATTAAAATAAACAATTTGTTAAACACGCCATCCGAACTGGAAATCAGACGACCATATAAAATAACTACAGCAACAGTAAATCAGGATGTAGCCAATCAAACCATCGGAGAAAATGTTTTTATCCGCAAAGATGAATATCAGCAATTCTATTTGTTAGGCCTACGCTATAAATTATAAGATCATGATCGCTTCACCACAAACAGAAACAAAATTTAAACAGATGAAAAATATTTTAAAGTCGTTGTTTATTCTGGTTTTGGCCATTTTATTAAATGCATGCCATAAAGAGGAGGATTTGATCCTTTCTGTGCCGGTAGTTCAGGCCGGTTCATTAATCAGTTCTGAAAACCTTGTTGGGAATGTTAAAGGGACCATGCAAGCCGGAAAAACCTATTATTTTGATAAAGATATTACCGTAAATGATGGCGATACTTTATTGATGCAAAGCGGAGTTACGCTCATCGCTGTGGGTGATGGTACTAAAGATAAAGCTCCTCAGCTTACTGTTCACGGTACGTTTATCAGTTTGGGCACTAAAGAAAAGCCGAATTATATTACCATTCAAAATGCAGCAACTTACCATACGGAAGCCAGTGCGGCAAAATATGATAATGTATTTAAAGGCTCGTGGGGTGGTATTCTGGCTAGTCCGGCGCCAGTTACAGCAGCAAAGCCAAATCCTAAAGGTGGCGATGTGATTATCAAGTGGACGCACATCGAATTTGCAGGTGCGGCATCTTATGGTAACGACGCATCGATATACAAAGATGGTGATGCCCGTTATGCGATATATTTCGCCAACATCGAAAAGGATTTTATTTTAGAAGACAGCTGGATTTTTGGCAGTGCAGATGATGGAATCAGAACTGTTGGGGGTAAGATAGCAATCATGCGGAACACCTTCGAGCTTTGTGGAAAAGCAGGTGGGGAGTGTTTTAACATGAAAAGCGGAACGGTTGGCGATTTAGCTTATAACATGTTAATCGGTTCGGCAACCAATGCCCTTAAAGCATCAAACTCAGGGGCAACCACCATCCAGTGTAACGTAAATATGTACAATAATACCATGACCAATTGTGGGTTCCGCCAAACCAAAACCGGCCGTGGCGGATCAATCAATTACGAACAGGGGGCAAGGGGTTTAATTTACAACAACCTCATTTCGAACTGCCGTTTTGGATTAAGAATTACCACTGATGCCGATCAGGTAAATATAAAATACAACAACCAATATTATTACGGAAGTACTTCCGGGATACTGGCCCAGTTTTTAGCCAGTGATGGTGTAGCAAAAAACCAATCAGCCGATGTTAAAAGTGCAACAGCAAAAGATAAAAATCCGTTATTTTTTAATTACAATGCCGATCAGTACGATTATACCGCAAACCCGGGTCCGATAACCGCGTCGTTAATGCCGGCATATATTACTAGGGTTGGCACGGCTAACTTCAGCTTACAGGCAAGCTCACCAGGGCACAATAAAGCCAAAACAGATTTTACGCCGATGACAGTTGTAAAAACAACGGGTAATTTTGGGGCAATTATTACTCCTCCGGGAAATGATATCGGTGCTTACCAAACCGATGGGAGTGGAAATCAGCATTAATACGATAAACTGAATACTTACTGGTCTTAGCGTTTTCTACTGGTCTTAGCGGGACGCTAAGACCTTTGTTTTTTCAGGCTTTTTTTATGTGTGTGTTCCGTGGTTCGTGTCCTCACGAACCAGTAGCATCATTTTTTGCCCTTCCAACCGGTTCAATGCTTTACTTCCTGCTTCCCTGTATTCCGTGGTTCGTGTCCTCACAAACCACCAGCATTATTTTTTGCCCTTCCAACCGGTTCAATGTTTTACTTCCTGCTTCCCTGTACTCCGTGGTTCGTGTCCTCACGAACCAGTAGCATTATTTTTTGCCCTTCCAACCGGTTCAATGCTTTACTTCCTGCTTCCCTGTATTCCGTGATTCGTGTCCTCACAAACCAATAGTATTATTTTTTGCCCTTCCAACAGGTGTAATGTTTTACTTCCTGCTTCCCTGTATTCCGTGGTTCGTGTCCTCACGAACCAGTAGCATTATTTTTTGCCGTTCCAACCGGTGCAATGCTTTACTTCCTGCTTCCCTGTATTCCATGGTTCGTGTCCTCACGAACCAGTCGCATTATTTTTTGCCCTTCCAACCAGTGTAATGTTTTACTTCCTGCTTCCCTGTATTCCGTGGTTCGTGTCCTCACGAACCAGTAGCATCATTTTTTGCCCTTCCAACCGGTTCAATGCTTTACTTCCTGCTTCCCTTCCCTGTATTCCGTGGTTCGTGTCCTCACGAACCAGTAGCATTATTTTTTGCCGTTCCAACCAGTGTAATGTTTTACTTCCTGCCTCCCTGTATTCCGTGGTTCGTGTCCTCACGAACCAGTAGCATTATTTTTTGCCCTTCCAACCGGTGCAATGCTTTACTTCCTGCTTCCCTGAATTCCGTGGTTCGTATCCTCACGAACCAGTAGCATTATTTTTTGCCCTTCCAACCGGTATAATGTTTTACTGCCTGCTTCCCCTTAATATTTACTTAAAATCAGATCGTTAATATTAATAATATCATAACACTTTCTGTTTATACTGCTAATAGTTATAAATCATTTTTGTAATAAAAGAATCAGAGGTTAAATAATATGAGATTGGTTTCATGCGTAGGTCTTTTAATGGTTATACCGGCAATTGCATTGCTTACCCATAGTAATGAGCCTCATGCTGCTACTGAAGCACATCAACAGGATAAAGCCAGCGCTAATGTGCATGAAAAAGCCATGCATCCTGATTCTGTACTGCTTTCTAAAGTAAACCATTTACCTGCTCAAAAGCCACTGGATTTTACAGCGAAAAGGGCTGTTAAACCCAATCCCGAAATTACAGATAATAAATAAAAGCATTATTGCTTTACCAGAATATGAATAGAAGATCGTTATTAAAAGGTGGCCTGCTGGCTGGCTTAAGTGTTCCACTTGTGGGGCTAAAAGATGTAATGGCCGCTCCGGTTGGGGGGACCAAAAAAGCAAAAAACATCATCATGATGGTGAGCGACGGAATGAGTACAGGTACCTTAAATATGGCCGATCTATATGCTAACCGAACCTATGGCAGAAGCAGTAAATGGTTGGGTTTATACCGCGATAATAAAGCCGTTCGCGCTTTAATGGATACTGCTTCGGCCAGCTCGATGGTTACCGATTCTGCAGCAGCAAGCTCATCATGGGGCGGTGGGATGCGGGTTAAAAATGGCTCGCTAAACGTAGGGATGAATGGCGAAAAACCTCAGCCTATCCTTCAGAAATTTAAAGAAAAAGGGAAGAAAGTAGGTTGCGTAACTACCGTTCCCATTACACATGCTACACCAGCAGGTTTTTGTGTAAATATTGATAACCGTGGCGGACAGGATATTATTGCAGAAATTTACCTCGGTTTAAAATTCGATGTAATGATGGGTGGTGGCAGCAAGTATTTCGGAGAACACAGAGCTGGTGGTAACCTGTTGCCGAAGTTTTTAACTCAGGGTTATAAAGTTGCCGAAAACAGGAATGAAATGCTGGTCTTAGATAAATCGAAACCAGTTTTAGGCCTTTTTGCAGAAGATGGACTACCTTATGAAGTAGACCGCATGCACGATGCCGGATTGCAGAAAACCGTACCAACGCTGGCTGAAATGACAATGAAAGCCATTGACTAATGAAAGACCATAAAGATGGTTTTGCCTTACAGGTTGAGGGTGGAAAGGTAGATTGGGCCGCGCATTCTAACGACTTGGGCGGATTGATTTTCGATCAGTTGGCTTTTGATGAGGCGGTTGGTAAAGTGATCGAATTTGCCGAAAAAGATGGCGAAACTTTGGTCATTATTACAACCGACCACGGAAATTCAAATCCGGGTTTGTTTTATGCAGATGAGGCCAACAAAAAGTTCGATAGCCTGCAACGTTTTAAGCATAGCAATACCTGGCTGCTTGCACAATTGAATCAATCGTTCAGTGAGCAGAAAATTAGGGAAATGATTAAAGAAAACCAGGGTATTGAAATGAAGAGTGAAGATATAAAATCGTTGCTCAGCCATTTTAAGGATATTGTTCCCGGTCAGCTATATAATGAAGCCAACCTTCCTTTTTACGAGTACGGCAAAATTCTAGGTAAATATACCGACGTGCAATGGGCAGGTATGAACCATACAGGCGACTATGTTGAACTTACAATGTTCGGTCCTGGTTCGGAACAATTAAAACCTTTTGTTAAAAATTACGAACTGCACAACTTCATGTTAAAAGCAGCCGAAATGCCTGAACATTTTTTGGTATCAGTAGGGAAGTAGTTCAATAGTCAATAGTTCATTGGTCATTTGTTCAATGGTCAGATTGCTAATTGTCATTCTGAGTTTGTAGAAAGACCTGCCAAAACATCGGATTGTCGTGCTGTCAGAGGGGATATCTGACAGCATATTTTATCGACTCTTATTTTTAGGCTCTGGACTAACGACTCAAGACTCTGGACTCAAAACTCCCGGCTCCAAACTATTTCTCCTCCCACCAGGTTAAAGGAAATTTAATCTCATCAACAGAACTGGCGATCATATCAGGTTTAAAAGCGTAATGGCCTAATGTATCTTTGCTCGAGATGCCAGAAAGTACCAGGATAGTTTTATAGCCCATTTGTACGCCACCCTGTATATCCGTTTCCATCGTATCGCCAATTACAGTAGTTTCGCTGGTTTCAAGGCCTAAAAATTTACGTGCCGAGCGCATCATTACGGGGCTCGGTTTGCCAGTTACAAATGCTTTTCTGCCGGTTGCTTCTTCAATCATCGCTGTAGTAGCGGCAATCCCCAAATTATTCCACCCTGGTTTTTTAGGTGAGGGATCTCTGTTAGTGGTTATAAATTTGGCTCCGGCCAGGATCATATCTACTGCCCGCTGAACCATTTCGAGTGTAAAATTCCTTCCTTCGCCCAACACTACAAATTCAGGATCGGTATTTACCAGTGTAATGCCATGGTCGTGTAAACTGCTTAATAAACCACCTTCTCCCAATACATAAGCTGTACCATTGGGGCTTTGATCTGAAAGAAATTTTCCTGTAGCCATGGCGCTGGTGTACACATGTTTTTCTTCAACTTTTATCCCTAATCCTTTTAATTTACGTATAACTTCCAGAGCTGTTCTTTGACTGTTATTGGTCATAAAAGCGAAAGGGATATCTTCGTCAATTAAGTTTTTTATGAATTTATCAGCACCAAATATCAGTTCCTCCCCGCTGTAAATCACCCCGTCCATATCTATTAATAATCCTTGTTTCATGTTTCTTGCAGATTTAATTTGTTTGTACACAAACTTAATATTTTCTTGTTCAATCAACGTTAAGGAAGTGGTATAATAGTTTTGGTTGCCTATAATAATCTAAATATAAATGGGTACCATTTTCCGCCAGTAACGGGCACGGTGGGCATTGCTTTCCCAGGTATGAAACTGATTGGGAATACCTTTTTCCCATAGCAAACTACTGAAGTGCTGGTTTCCGTTCAGAAACGGATCTGTTTCGCCTACGGCCAAAATAATTTCCATATTTCTCACTTCCGAAAGCAATTTATCATCATTAAGGTTGGCCAGGTATTGTGCGGGCATATTAAAATATACCTTTTCGTTATGAAATCCGTTTAACAGGTCCCTGAAATCGCCAATATTATCTGTAAGATCATACCTTCCGCTGATGCCTACCGCTTTTTTAAATAACCAGGGATATTTCATAGCCAGATTAATGGCGTGGTAAGCACCCATGCTACAGCCAGCCGTTTCTATATAATTACCATCGTTTTTTTGATAGATCAGAGGCATTACTTCCTCTAAAAGATATTTTTCGTATTGCAGGTGCCGCTCAATTCTAACTGAAGGAAAAACATCGTCGTTATAAAAACTTTCGCCATCAATGCTATCCACACAAAAAACCTGGAGTTCGCCATTTTCGAGCTGATGACTGAGCGAAGCAATGATCCCCCAGTTTTCATAATCATAAAACCTGGCCATGCGGGTAGGGAAAAAGAGGACTGCCCGTCCGCTGTGCCCAAAAACCAGCAGCTCCATATCCCTTTGCAGGTTATGGCTGAACCATTTGTGGTATTCCCTGTTCATCTGTTTAAAAATCTTGATGGAAAAATAGTGCTCAGATGTTACCGGGATATTAATTCACCGTAATGATTAACCTATTTTTTCTTTAACGGTTTCTGCCCATAACCGATAACCTTCCTCACTTAAATGCAGTCCGTCGTGATCGTAAAGTGCCGGATTAGGGTGACCTGATTTATCGAGCATTTTTTTAAATACATCAATAAACTTCCAGTTACCATTAAGTTTAATAATCTCGCTCTCTATCAGGTTGTTAGTGTATCTGAACTGATCTGCAATATGCCAGCGGTGAATACTCGGTTTCAAAGAAATAAAATAACAGGGGATTGTTCCCAACCTGAGGTTAACTTTAACCATCAATTGCTGGAAAAAGATAAAGATCTCCTCAGGGTTCCTGCCATCGCCAAGGTCATTATCGCCCGCATACACCACAAGTGCTTTTGGCTTATAACCGGTCATAATCCTCTCAAAAAACCAAACACAGGCTGCTAAGGTAGATCCTCCAAAACCCAGATTGGTTACTTTGGTAAAGTCGAAATCATCTTCAATACTATTCCATAAACGTATAGAAGAACTCCCGTAAAAAATAATCCCCGGATGCTCGCGGTCTAAACGGTATCTTTTTTCTAATTGTTTAACCTCTTCTTCGTACCAATACATATTGCTAAAGATAAAAAGATCTGCCTTTTATAGGAATGGAGGATGTGTTAAGTTTGTGTAAAGTGGGGAGGGGTTGGTGAATGGGTTAATTGTTGAAATTGGTTAACTGAGCCAAAGCACCGAACTCTGAATTTCTAAATTGGTTAATCGGTTAATTGTTGTAAGTGGTTAACTGACTCCAAACTTCAAACGCCTAACTAAACAATAGTCTCATCATCATCCCGACCGGAGCAACGCGGAGCGGCGAGAGCTTTGAAAGATGTTACCGAAAGTTTAAAGATTCTCTCTCACTAATATTATTTTATAAATTAACTACCTTAATGTTCTTAATTTCTTAATGGTCAGAATATTAATATCGGTTAGTCCACCCCAATCTCGAGATCCGATATTTTATTATTCGTATAATCGACTTGGAATTAAGACTCCGGACTAAACAACGCGTCCCATTTTCTTTAATATCCGGTAATGCGATTGCAGCGCCGATAAGAAAGTTGTATTTTCATGATAGGGCAGCCCGAATTCAAAAGCCGTTTGTTTTACAATCCCTGATATCCTCCCGTAATGCACATGGCAGATTTTAGGAAAAAGGTGATGTTCGATCTGTCGGTTTAAACCACCCAGAAAAAAGGCTGAAACAGGGCATTCTGTAGCAAAATTAGCCGTAGTACGCATCTGGTGCTCTGCCCAGGCTTCTTCCATATTGCCTTCATTATTGGTTACCGGGAAAGTAGTGCCTTCCACTACGTGGGCCAGCTGGAAAACCAAACCCATTGTTAAGCCCTGGGCCATATGTAATATCACAAAACCAATTACAACCTGCCACCACAAAAGCGGCATCACCAGCATTGGCAATCCGATAAACACAAAATAATATAAGAATTTATAGAAAAACAGGTTGAAATATTCAACTTTCGGGTGTTTACTCTGGTGAGCACCAACACTTCTTTGAAAAAACTTTTTATAATCCTTACGAAATACCCACGATAGCGAAGCCAGGCTATATAAGGGAAAAGCATACCATTGCTGAAAACGCTGGTGCGGTTTTAGTTCATCCTCACTACAAATGCGGATCAATCCGGGCGCCACTTCAATATCTTCATCGTGCCCTGGAATATTGGTATAAGTATGGTGCACCACATTGTGCGTAATGTTCCAAACGTACGGATTGGCGCCAACCATGTTAAACAAAAAACTGAAAAATGAATTGATCCGTTTAGAACTTGAAAAAGAGCCGTGAATGGCATCATGACAGATGTTAAACCCAATAAATGCACAGGTTGCGCCCAGCAAAATGGTTAAGCCTGTAAGAATGAGGGTATGTAACGGTAAAAGCAATATTATTAAATAGAGGGACAGAAATACCGTAAGGAAAAGGCAAGCCTTAAACCACATCAGTTTATTGGCATTGGTGCTTCTGTTATTTTCTTTAAAGTCGTTGTTTACCCTGCGGCGCACCTCAGCGTAAAAGGAGTTTCCCGGCAAACACGGGAATTTTGCTTTTAATTTCATGATCTTGTACTCTTATCTACCCCATGTACAAGGTCGATACTCCAAGTTCATTAAGCTTTTTTGTTTCTAAGGGCAATTCGCCCTGCTTCTAATACAAACGTAAACCAGCTTGTTTTAGTTTTCTACGAAGGTAATAACTTTAGTTAGTGATTTACCTACACCAAACGTTAAATAAAAGCTCTGTTTAGTTAAAAAATGTTGCATTGTGGTAAAACCCTTATATGACGACAAACGTAGGGTAGGCGCTGCTGTTGAAAATATATGGCCGTATGCGATTGGCCCACAGTATTTTTGCGGGATATAAAAACTATCGAAGATACAGGCTACTCGCTGTAATTCCTCTTGTCAGCAGCATAAATATGGTACCAGATGTACAGAATCCATATTAACACCACCGTGCTGTAAACCAATTCAGGATCAAATGAATCCTTTGTAAGCAACAACGCAATGGAGGAGATCAGGGCAGTCAGGAAGAAATAAAAAATATTTTTCATAACGTACTGATTTAATGAATGTTGGATTTAGTAAATATAATAAAATATCTGCTGTTTACCAAATATAAAAAGAGATAAAACTAATATTTCTTATTATCTCAGGTTTTTCCTGCTGTTTTACCCTTATTTCTGTACAATATTATTGTTTGACCTATTTATTTAGAGATTTTGATGTTTTAAATGAGTAATACCTGCTAATGCCGGAGATTTTGAAAAGCCTGGTTAATATTCAGGATAAATAACACAAAATTGTGGCAATAGGTAATTTAGATTTTTTTGTATGTTTACCACACAACTAACCAAAAAAACAATAATACACACAAATGATTAAATTTTCTCTTAGCTTAATTTCCTTCGCTTTGTTCTTTTTTGGAATAAAAAGCTTTTTCCACGAACCAAAGGTACAACCTGTACCACCTTCAGAATTAACCATAACCAATTTCGCTGGCCCCGATGTTACGCCTAGTCCGGCTTGCTTAGCCGTTGCCCCAACAGGTGAGGTATATGTTGGTGTTGATATGATCGGCTCGCTCGGTAAAGATCCGGGCAAAGGCCATATCCTTAAACTGATTGATAAAGACAACGATGGCAAAATGGATCAGCATATTGATTTTGCTGAAGTTGATAACCCGCGGGGAATTATTGTGCAGGGTAGTCAGGTATTTGTATTGCATACCACATTTTCAAAAGAAACAAAACAGGCTACAGGAATGAACCTGGTTGTTTTTGAAGATAAAGACGGCGATGGAAAAGCCGACGGACCTGAAAAACCACTGATTGAACACATCAGCAATGAAAAATATATCCGCGAGCGTGGTACCGATCATGCTACAAATGGCATCAGAATGGGTATCGACGGCTGGATTTATATCTCTGTTGGCGATTTTGGCTTCCATGATGCTGTAGACCGTTCAGGTAAAAAACTGACCATGTTAGGCGGCGGTATATTGCGCGTACGCCCCGATGGAACCGAAATGGAAGTTTATACACACGGAACCCGAAATGTGTATGATGTAGCCATTGATCCATACATGAATGTTTTTACCCGCGAAAACACCAATGATGGGGGTGGTTGGAACGTGCGTTTTTCGCACCACATTCAATCAGGAGAATACGGTTATCCGGTTTTATTTCAGAATTTTACAGATGAAATTATTCCTGCACTGGCCGATTTAGGCGGTGGCTCGGGTACGGGGGCATTATTTATGGATGAGCCCAACTGGCCGGAAAAATACAATCATGTACCAATGATGGCCGATTGGGGCAGAAGTATGCTGTATATTCACAGGGTTAGCCCCGATGGACCAACTTTTACCCAAAAAGACGAAGAGTTCATTAAACTTGCACAGATTACCGATCTGGATGTTGATGGATCAGGAAGGCTTTACCTTTCGGCCTGGGATGGGGCAGGTTATTCTGGCAGCCCTGATAAAGGATATATTGTCCGTGCGGTGCCAAACAACTGGACTTATAAAGCTTTTCCGGATGTAAAAAAACTTTCCATTAAAAAATTAACCGAATTGTTAAAGTCGAATAGTGCCGTTGCACGTTTAAATGCTTCGCAGGAACTCGTTTCCCGCAACAATAAACAGGCAGCAGAAACCGCTTTAAAAACAGCATCCGATCAAAGTTTAGCACTTGATGTACGTGTGGCCGGTTTATTTACCTATGCGCAACTGGCAAAAGAAAACGGCATTGAAACTTTAGCAGGGTTTACCAAAGATGCTGCCTTAAAGGAATTTGCTTTAAAAGCACTTGCCGATCGTAAAACGTATATCAGTAAAGTACCTGTTGAACCATTTTTGGAAGGATTAAAAGATGCTTCGCCACGTGTGCAGGCAGCTTCTATTATTGGCTTAAACCGTTTGGGCAGGCCAGAAGTTGCCAATGTGCTTTTACAAACCAAAGTTCCGGCTTCATTTGTAGCGCCGGCAAAAGGTAATGAAGGTCCGCATGCCACACCAAACGCTGCCATTATATTGCCGCACCTTGCCGTACGTGCATTGGTTCAGCTTAATGCGGTTGATACTCTACTGGCAGCTGTGAAAACTGAAAACTCAACCCTTGCGCTTTGGGCACTACGTTATATGCATAACGAAAAAGTGGTAAACGGTTTAATTGATACCTACAAACAATCAACAGATGAAAAACTGAAACAACAGATTCTGGTTACCCTGGGGCGTTTGTATAAAAAGGAAATTGCTTACGATGCCTCATGGTGGTGGGGTACCCGTCCTGATTCTCATGGTCCTTATTTTAAGGCCGTAAGTTGGGAAGGTTCGCCTGCGATTGAGAAATTTTTAAAAGAGGAAGCAATAAAAGCCGGTGCACAAGGCAAACAGTTTTATGTTGATTTAAATTCGCGCCAAAGGATGGATATCCCTGAATTTGCCGAAGAAGAAAAAGTGGCTGCAACGGAAGAGCCTAAAATTGATCTCGAAAAAATTAAAAACAAAAAAGGTCAGGTTGGCAAATCATCCATTGAAGATGTATTATTGGCCATCAATAAATTACAGGGCGACCCTTTAAAAGGTAGAAACATTTTTAACAATCAGGGCTGTATCGCCTGCCACAGTTTAAGCAAAACCGAGAAAATGAAAGGTCCGTTTATGGGACAGATCGGCTCGATTATGAACCGTGAACAGATTGCTGAATCGATTTTAAAACCCAGTGCTTCTATTTCACAAGGCTTTGCTACCGTAATGATCACAGCAAAAGGCGATCGCACGTATATGGGCTTTATTACCGAAGAAACTGCAGCTAAAGTAGTGATGCGTAATATTGCAGGCGAGGTTTTTACCATTAAAGCCGGTGATATTTTATCGCGCAAAGAGATGGAAAACTCCATGATGCCGGAGGGTTTGGCCAATTCTTTATCTTATGAAGAACTTGCCTCTTTGGTTACCTTTTTATCAGAACAGAAAAAATAATCATTAATAGCATTTCCGGTCGATATGACGATCGGAAATGCTTTTATATTAATTCCTGCGGATAATAATAATTTCTCCGTTCACCAACTGAAAGATGTAACTGCAAATGCTTACCGACTTAAAAATCGCAATGCGGTACACCAGGCCCGACTTCTTCTCAAAAGTGATCTCCTCACCGATATAAATCTTATCTAATTCTTTTATAGTCGTTTCCACAGTAATCACCATATATTGCTAACATTGCCATGTAAGTCTTGTTTTGACAAAAGATGTTATTCTTATTCCTAAAAGGAGTGGATATTGGTTCATTAGTCATTGGTGATTAGTTTATTGGTCATTAGTTTATTGGTCATTGGTTCATTTGTCATTGGTTCATTTGTCATTGGTTTATTGGTCATTGGTTTATTAGTCATTGGTTTGTTAGTCGCATCGTCATCTCGACCGGAGCAACGCGAAGCGGAGAGATCTATCCAGACAGATTAGCCTGGCTGAGCCTTCAGGTTATCTCAATCTACTCCAAACTCCAGGCTAATCGACTTCCGGTTATGGACTGCAGACTCACGGCATTTTCTGTTATTTCCCCGCAATTTTTATAATAAAACTTAAGGAGTTGTTTTGGTTTAAAAAAACAAAACCTACATTAGCGATTAAATCTATATATCTAGTCGATGAGCAGATCGGCCAGGTTTGACCACCAATTATGGATAACCATTTTTTTGAACAAATATTTAAGAATCCGCTTGAGCAGCACAATATACCACCGAATGAAATAATATCCCGTTGGGCGGAGAGGCTGATCCAGGTACTTTTTCCGGAAAATGCAGCCAAAGTATTTTCTACGGTTGAGGAAGTTAAAGCACAGGTATCGGCTTTAGAGCTCGAGCTTTACGACATTATTTCGGCAAGTTGTAAATTAAAAAACAACGAGTGTAAAAACGCAGCAGGGCAGTTCTTTACAGAACTTCCGGAACTTTACCGCGTATTAAATACCGATATTGTGGCCATTTACGAAGGCGACCCGGCGGCACAAAGCAGGTTCGAAGTGATTAGAACTTACCCCGGTTTTTATGCCATCTGTTTTTACCGCATAGCACATTTACTGTATAATTTTGGCATACCGCTGGTACCAAGAATACTCACAGAATATGCCCACTCTAAAACAGGGATCGATATCCATCCGGCTGCCAGTATTGGCGAATATTTTCATATCGATCATGGCACCGGAATTGTAATCGGCGAAACAAGTACCATTGGCCGTTATGTAAAACTGTATCAGGGCGTAACCCTGGGGGCTTTGAGTGTTAAAAAAACTTTGGCCGGCAGCAAACGCCATCCAACTGTAGAGGACCGGGTGGTGATTTATTCCGGAGCCACCATTTTAGGCGGCGAAACCGTTATCGGGCACGATAGCATCATTGGGGGCAACGTATGGCTTACTGAAAGTATTCCGGCTTTTTCTATCGCATATCACTCTCCAATCATTACCATAAGAAATCATAAAGAAACCAATTAATATATATTATAATGGCAGGAATAATCGATCTGATCGGAAATACGCCAATGGCCGAGCTTCAAAAAATGAATATCAATCCGGCTGTAAAGGTTTTTGCAAAACTAGAAGGCAATAATCCGGGCGGGAGTGTTAAAGACAGGGCATCGCTCAACATGATCAGAAGCGCAATTGAACGCGGCGAAATAGCAAAAGGCACAAAACTGGTTGAAGCAACCAGCGGTAACACGGGCATTGCACTGGCCATGATTGCCAGTTTATACAATTTAGATATCGAACTGGTGATGCCAGCCAATTCTACCCGCGAGCGTAAAGTAACAATGGAAGCTTTTGGGGCAAAAGTAACTTTGCTCGAAAGCATTGAAGACTGCCGCGATTATGCCGAAGAAAAGGGCAGTAACAAAGGTTATTTCCTGCTCAACCAGTTTTCCAACCCCGATAATTATATGGCACATTACAAAACTACTGGCCCTGAAATTTGGAAAGATACCGAAGGACAGATAACCCATTTTGTAAGTTCGATGGGTACTACAGGTACGATTATGGGCTGCTCCAGGTTTTTTAAAGAAAAGAATCAGGATATTCAGATTGTTGGCTGCCAGCCTACTGAAGGTTCATCTATACCCGGTATCAGAAGATGGCCGACAGAATACCTGCCAAAAATATTTGAACCGGAGCGTGTTGACCGTGTGATGGACATTGCGCAGGAAGAAGCCACAATCATGGCAAGGAGGATGGCTAAAGAAGAAGGTTTATTTGCCGGCATGAGCTCGGGCGGTGCCTGTGCAGCGGCTCTGAAACTGGCTTCGGAGCTGGATCACGGTACCATCGTATTCATTACCTGCGATCGTGGCGACCGTTACCTCAGCAGCGATCTTTTTGGATAAAATCATTACTGTTTTTTACTTAAGATGAGATTTTTTATCCTTTCGGTTATGGCTTCCATTTCAAAGGGTTTATCAATATAGTCATCCCAATGGGCTTTATAATAAGAACTGTTCTGAAAACCACTTCTGGACGACATTAATAAAATAGGAATGTGTGCATGCACCGATAATTTTAATTCGGTGCATATCGACCGTCCATCGGTAGTGCCTAACAGCACATCGATTAAAATCACATCCGGTGCAAAAGTGGTTACTTCCTGATGCAAAGCTACTGCATTGGAAAGGCCGAGAACTTCATAACCTTCAAATTCGAAGATCATCCTGATTGCATCAAGCGTTGCATGATGATCTTCGATAATTAATATTTTAGGTTTGCTTAGGGAGCGCATTTAAGGTGTTTAAGGAAAGGTGAGGTTGCCGGTTCCCCGCTTTTTAAGTAATAATTCAAATATTTTCGAATCCGATTTGGTAAGACTGTCAAGTGAGTTGCGCAGACTTTGGTTAACAAGGCTTAGGTTGGTAAACATCGTCCGCAGTGCTTCATTTTCATCTCTCAGCTCTAAAAGCTCATTGGCTATGCTGCCAAACTCTCTTATCCAGGCATCAAATAAAGGCTTGTCGATAGCCAGTTCAGCGCAGATTTCTTCTGGCTCTCGGCCATTGTAAAATTCCTGAATACTACCAATAATCTGGGCAGGTGTGTTATTCGGTTTCATAGTTTGTTTAATATGTTGTTATGCAGAAGGATAAACTGTCCCGTATTTACTCCTCCGGCAGCACAGCAATACTTTAAATGTTACATTAGAGATAGGACAAAGGAATAGCGTGTTTAAGGCTAATCAAAATTTTTATCTACGCAGTATTACGCAGCGTTTTTAAGTGCCTGGTTTACAGTTGTAAAATTAAAACAGCATTATTGTTAACTTTCATGGGATATGGATTCGGGTGATTTAACGTTTTTAATAAGCCATGCCGTCAGTCGTGTAACAAATCATCCCGGATAAGACCGTTTCTGTCGACATGGCTAAAATTTGAGTACAATTCAGACAAATGATTTGTCTGTTTAATTTATACGGCATCGCACCGTTTGCACTCGTGTATGTATATGCAAAGAGGGTGCGGTAGCTGGTTTTACGCCATACGCATTTCTACGCAAGCTCACTCAAAGGATTGTAGTAAAGCGTTTTAGCTATCGGGGCTGAGTTAAACGTTAAATTGACGTGAAAGATATTTTCTGGTTATTTTTGTATATTATTTAGGACGATTTGGTGAGATTCAGCATCCAGGCCTGCATATTTGTTTCGCCATCGATCCCCAGTTTTTTGCGCACCCTGTATTTCCGGCTTTCTACTGCGCGTACACTTAGCCTGCAGGTGCGGGCTATTTCTTTCGTGTCGAAATTCAGCCTGATGTAAGCACAAAGTTCCAGTTCCGATAACAGCAGCTGCGGAGAAATACGGAGCAATTCAGCAATAAACTGTCCCTCGGTTTCTCTAAACTTTTTCATAAATGAAGGATCCTGTGATTGCGCAAGTGCGGTAAGGTCTTTCAGCGATAGCTGCTCTGCCGGTTGTTCATTTTTCTGATTGAGCTGTTCGCGGTAACCTAACATTTGCTCATGTAAAAGAATGCGTTGCCTGCGGAAATGGGCATTATGACGGGACAACAATTTTAAGCGCTGACCAAAAAGCCCCAGACTGATCAGGATTCCCTCCACTATCCCGGCAAAGGTGAGCAGGTTGAAACTATAAGATTGAAAAGGGATAATGGCCATCAGGCTAAAAACCAGGTAAATGGAAACCAGCGCTACCGGAATCCAGCCCAAAACATAACACCAGATGAGCAGGTTGTTTTTTGCATATCCGCGTATAATAATTACCTGAACGCTGCTAAAAAGAAAAAGCACGGAGGTTAATAAAAATAAAGCCTGCGTAAGTATATTGGTCAGGCTCCGTGCATCCCATAAAGAACAGATCAGTACGATGCTCCAGCCAAACATCAGTGCATTAAATATTTTATTAAGCTGTGGTAACTGCCGTTTAAGTTTTAAGAAATGACTGTTAAACAAGATGGTACAGATGTAGCCCAAAGCGATAAAAAAATGAGCATGCACCAGGATAAATTTAGCAACCAGTGGTCCTAACAGTAAACCATATCCCTGCAGGTAACAAACCATTACAATATAATAAAGTAGTATAACCCTTGCAATGTAAAGTGCAAAAAGTTTACTCCGAGTAATGATGTACATGAAAATGTGGAAAATAAGGATCATCAGCGCTATACCCACATAAATCAGTTGTATGCTGTAGGCCTTAATAAGTGCGTGGTTTAATACCGATTCGGTAACCAGTTTAACAGGTACCAGGAGGGTATTCATAGCCTGCATTTTGATGTAGATATCGCCAACCGGTGCTTTTACCTGCTGTAACGGAAATACATAACCTGTACCCAGTAAAGCATCGCTTTTTTTGAGATTGTACATGCCGGAACTGATCATCTTGATGTTTCCTTTTGCATCCCGATAATATAAACTGATAGAATCGATGTTGGCGTAACCGATAAAAAGGTAAGGGATGGTTTGGCTGTTCCGTTTAAACCTGAGCTTCATCCACCATACTTTTCCGCTGGTACCACCATTAAAAATTGAGGAAGTTCCTTTTAAAAACCGCGTTGCCTTAAATTGCTCTACCTCCCCGAATGAGGCTTTCCCGAGACTGTCCTGCCAATAATATCCTGATTTGCCTACATTAACAAAAGATTGTTTCTCTACCTGAATAACAGGCTGAGCAATGCATAGACTGTTTCCGATAATGAAAACAAGAAGAAAAAAAATGGTCTTCATTAATTAAACCAATGTAAAAGAGTTGGGATGACCTATTACAGGGCAGAAATTATGGCTTTATAATAGAAAAACCAAATTTAATCTTAAAAAAAAGAACAATCTGCCAGCGTTTGCGGTTCGGTACAAAAGTTGTATTTTAGAACCAAGCCAGAAATTTTATGCACCAACTCATTATACAGTATGCTTTTTTACTCGCGGTAATTCTTTTCGTTGTTATGCTGGCACAAAAAATCCGCGTGGCATATCCTATTTTACTGGTAATTGCAGGCCTGGCATTAAGCTTTTTGCCCATCCTTCAGGATATTGAAATAGAACCCGATCTTATTTTTGTGATTTTTTTACCGCCTTTATTATACGAAGCAGCCTGGAATACCTCATGGAAAGATTTTTGGAAATGGCGGAGGGTAATCAGCAGTTTTGCCTTTCCGATTGTTATTTTCACCTCCACTATTGTAGCCTTAATTTCCCGGAGTTTAATTCCTGGTTTTACTTTAGCCCTGGGGTTTTTATTGGGCGGAATCATTTCTCCACCTGATGCAGTTTCTGCAACTGCCATCCTTAGAAATATAAAAGTGCCCAAAAGGCTTACCACCATTTTAGAAGGAGAAAGCTTGCTTAACGATGCATCCAGTTTAGTGGTGTTCCGTTTTGCTCTGGCTGCAGTAATGACGGGGAGTTTTGTGCTCACAAAAGCCGCGGGCAATTTTGTTATGGTCATTGCAATGGGCATCTTAATCGGCATTGCAGTAGCCCTTGTTTTTTATGCGCTGCACCGGTGGTTGCCCACTACAACTAATATTGATATCATTCTTACCTTTTTAACGCCTTATGTAATGTACATGGCGGCTGAGGAGTTTCATTTTTCGGGGGTGCTGGCTGTTGTGAGCGGAGGACTATTTCTTTCTGCCCGCAGAGACCGTATTCTTACCCACCGGAGCCGTTTGCAGGGAATTAACGTTTGGGAAGCGGTTGCCTTTGTACTTAATGGTTTTGTTTTCCTGCTAATTGGTTTAGAATTTCCGGTTATTATACATGGTTTGGGCAGCGATGGTCTTTTGCCGGCCATCCGCTATAGCGCCATTATTTGTATGGTTTTAATCCTCGGGCGACTGGCAAGCACTTACGGTGCCTTATTTTTTACCCGCTTTATTAGCCGTTACATTACCACTGCAGATCCAAATCCAGATTGGAAGGCACCATTGCTTTTCGGATGGGCAGGTATGCGTGGAGTGGTTTCTCTGGCGGCGGCACTTTCTATCCCGATAGCCTTAAAATCAGGAGAAGCTTTTCCCCAGCGCAACCTGATCCTATTTATTACCTTCAGCGTGATATTGGTTACATTGGTATTGCAGGGTTTAACATTGCCCTGGCTGATTAAATGGGTAGATATGCCCGATCCCGATTATACCATTTCTTTTGAACAGCAAAAACAGATGGTGAGGAAGAAATTATCCATGCTGTCACTCAAAATCCTCGATGAAAAATACCATGATGCCCTTGAACATAATGATATGATCAGATCGATAAAAATCCGTATCGAAGCCGAAATGGAACTGCTCAGTGATTGGGAAAAGGAAGAGAATACACAGAGGGCCGAAGACTTTTACCACGATTATCGTTTGGCGCTCGAAGATATCATGAATGAACAGCGCACCTTGCTAAAAGGATTGAATAAAAAGGAACAGATTAACGATCAGCTGATTAAAGAACAATTAGAATTGCTCGATTTAGAAGAAGAAAAACTGCGCAGGCATTTTAGTCAGCGTGATGAATAATTTTCAGTTTAATTCTGAACGGAATTAAAGATGTTTAAAACTTATGGCTGCCGGCACTTCCAATCATCAGATTAAATAATATATTTGCTAATTAATTTAGTAAGTATATGTCGGTAAAGGTTAACATCACTTCAAAAGGAATACAAAAGGTACTCAAAAACTATAACGAAAAACAGGCCATTGCCGAGTACATCTGGAATGGTTTTGATGCTAATGCAGATACCATTGAGATAGATTATACTGCCAACGCCCTGGGGCTTTTGGAAAGTTTAACCATTGCCGATAATGGTTACGGAATTAATTTTGAACGTTTACAGCAAAAATTCGATCCCTTTTACGAATCAGAAAAATCACTGCAGATTGTAGCACCAAAACACACTTCAAAAATGCATGGACGTAACGGGGTAGGCCGGCTTACCTTTTTTACCTTTGCGCATGATGCCACCTGGCAAACCACCTACCAGGCCGACCAAGGCTTTCGTTCTGGTGAAATACACATTAGTACCGGCGGCTTAAATAGTTATAGTCACGATTTTACCACCATTCCAACCGCTACGGGTAATACAGGCACTACTGTTTCTTTTACTAACCTGCGCATAGGCGAACAGGAAATGAAAGAATTGGTTTTGCCTTATCTGATCAATGAGTTTTGCTGGTTTATTGAGCTGAACAGACATAAAAACTATTCTATTGTAGTAAATGGAGAAGCATTGGATTTTAGCACTAACGTAAAAACCCTTGAAGAGTTTAATCTTTTTTATCCGGATACGGCTGTTACCTTCAAAATTAAATATGTGCATTGGAAAGAAAACCTGCATAAAGAACTGTCTAAATATTATTTCCTGGCAGGAGGGGAAGAAATTTATAAGGATTATACCACGCTGAATAAAAAGAGCGACGATTATTTCCACAGCATTTATATAGACAGCGATTTCTTCAGGGACTTTGATTTTAAGAGTTTCGAAAACGAAGGACAGGTGGCCATATTTGGTGCAGCTAAATCTTCGCCTGAATACCGCTTTTTAATTAAAGAACTTACTGCATACCTTAAAGAAAAACGTAAACCCTTTTTAAAAGAATATGCAAACCGGCTGATTGATTCTTACGAGCAGGATGAAATATTTCCCGTTTACGCCAATGAACGTGATAAGCAATTAAAGAAACCAAAGCTCGTAAATTTATTGAAAGCTTTGTATGAGATAGAACCTAAGTTATTTAGCAGCTTAAATACCGACCAGAAAAAAACTTTAGTGCATTTGATCGATCTTTTACTGCACTCAGATCAACGTGTACAATTATTCGAATTGTTTAATGGATTGATGGAACTGGAAACTGAAGAATACGACGAGCTGGCTTCGTTGCTTTTGGATAAAGATATGGTAGGGTACACTACCGGAAGCTAAAAATCAAGTAAATCTTTCGGATGGATATCAAGCCCTTTGGCCAGTTCAAAAATGGTAGATAACTGAACGTCAAATTTACCATTCTCGATTTTGGAAATATTGCTATCGTCAATGTCGCAGTTTCTTGCCATTGCACGTAAACTCAAGCCCTTGCTGTTCCTGATTTTCTTCAAATTGAAACCGAAATTATTCTGAATAGCTGAGCCTTCCTTTTTAATCATTGGGGTTAAATAGTTCTGAGCCCAAAGTCTCCAACTTATTCAAAATATTTGCGGTTATTTATTACCGTATTTTAAATTAATTTTTTATATTTGATTGAATAACAAAGTATCAATACGGGTTTAAGCCAGTATGGCGTTTTACCTTAATGGGGGATTACACCTTAAGTATATTTAACATGTGATGTCTGCTGTCATTGTAAATTTTGTTCATTCGCTTTTATTTATTACGCCATTATCATATATCAGATGTTACAGGAAACAAACGTAATTCACAATCCGTTTGCCTTTAATCAGGGCAAGTTTCCTGCTGTTTCCATATCCCAAAATCATCCACCATCCCGTGTAAGTATTAAACAGGAATGCTCTTTTAACTGGCTGTATTTTAAAGCCAAAATTCTGTTAAATACCTTTTTGCCCTATGGCAACGGTTAAATTGTTAAGGTTATAAAACTGTTGCTCATAGGGCATTTTTCAGCTTTGATTTTCTTATGTAAATGTTAAATCGCCTGCCAGTAGATCGGGATGCATATTGGCTTGCGGAATTACGATTTCTGCTGCTATTAAAAGTAGATGGATAGAATCGTATGGGCTAAAGTTAGAATTATTTCATTTAAATAAAATATACGGGAAAGTATTTTTTTAACATTGCTTCCGGTACGGAAAAAAGGTTAGGTTGAAAAGGGCCACGATTAATTAAACCGCTACAGTTTAACCTTACCTAAGCTAAATTTAAAGATGCTTCCTAAACCAGGTTCCGATTCTACCGCGATTTGTCCGTTAAGTTTTTCTACCAGGCTTTTTACACTGGCCAACCCGATGCCTGTCCCTTTTTGGTCAAAACGATCGGTTTTATTTAGTGTAACGTGTTTATCAAATATCTTTGCTAAATGGTTGTTATCTATACCCATTCCATTGTCGTGCACTTCAAAATGATATTGCTGATCACTTTCCTCAAAAACTATTTTTATTTCAACCGCTGCTTTGTCGTTATACCTGATTGCGTTGGTTAACAGGTTTAAGAAAATCTGTTCAACAGCAATAACAGAGCAATAAATGGGCTGTGTTAAAGCAGGGAAGGTGATGTTTACCCCGGTATCAACTTTAATCATTGTCGAAATCCTTTCCAGTAGTTTATTCAGGTCTATTTCGGCTTGTGCAGAGGTGAGTAATTCCGGTTTAAAAGAATAATCAAGCATGTCGTCTACCAGGTTCAGTAATTTCTGTGCCGAAGCAAGACTCATGTCAACCAGTTTCAGGTTATCTGTATCACCCGATGTAAGCAGGCGTTTCTGCAGCATCTGTGAAGTCATTTTTATCGAACTCAGCGGGTTTTTGATATCATGAGCCGCAGAAAGGGCAAACTGCCTGATAAATGCATTTGTTTCTTCGAGCACATTGTTCGCTTTTTCCAGTTCAACAACTTTTCTTTTAAGTTCTAATTGCGTCATTACCTGTTTAGCCAGGATCCTTAGCGAATTTTGCTGCTGTTCACTCAGTTCGCGTGGTTTGCGGTCTATTACACAAAGTGTTCCTAAAGGGAAGCCTTCGCTGTTAACCAGGGGCACACCAGCATAAAATACAATATTCGGGCTTCCGGTTACCAATGGATTATTAGCAAAACGGCGGTCGGCACGGGCATCATTTATTATCATCAGCTCTCTTGGCTGCATAATGGCATGCGAACAAAAAGCCTGTTCTTTAGGTGTTTCGGTGGCATTTAGGCCAAAGTGACTTTTAAACCATTGTCTTTTATCATCCAATAAACTGATCAGGGCAATTGGCGACTGACAGATTTCGGAAGCCAGCACGGTGAGCTCATCAAAATCAATATCTGGAAGCGTATCCAAAACCCCGTAAGATTGTAAGGCTTTTAAGCGTAAAGGCTCATTTTTAGGTTCTGGAAAGACGCTCATGGAGAGGTATTGAATATTAATTTTTTGAAATCAGACAAATGTATAAATTAAAATGGTCTTAATGCGCTGTCCCTGCACTTATATGTATTCCTAATTGATCTTTTTATTATGGCATCTGTCATTACTCAGGGTTAATTTATCTGGCTTTAAAAGATAAAATGCATAAACCTTTGCGATTTTGATATTATATAATCATTTTTATAGCTAAACATTAGTCTCTATACCATTAATAAAGATGATTTAGGCTAAAATATGACCAGGTTTATTGATATGGCTGAACAGTGCGCGTATTTTTCTGCAGATTATCCGGTAAATATTTATGCATTAAGCGAACAATCTGTTACTGTGGAGTTCGGCACCGTAATAAGCGAAGAATTATTGAAATTAATAACCGGTTTTAATCAGTTTTTGGTGCAGAATCCTTTTCCAGGATTAATTACCGCTGTTCCGGCGTATGCCAGCTTAACCGTTTTTTTTGATCCCTTGGTGGTTATTGCATCCGATCTTCCCGGTAAATTTTCTTTCGATAAGGTATCGCAATACCTTAAAAAAATTGGTCGTACTAAAAGAGAAGAATCCTACATGCAGAGTGATACGATTGTAATACCCGTTTGCTATGGTGGAGATTTTGGCCCCGATATTTCGGCGGTTGCACAAACTAATCACCTCAGCACAAAAGAAGTAATTGATATACATTCGTCTAAACTTTACACTGTATTTATGATCGGTTTTGTGCCCGGTTTTGCTTACATGGGTGGGATGGATACTCGTTTGACTACGCCAAGAAAGGCTGTTCCTGATGCAAAAATACCTGCAGGTGCAGTAGGTATAGCAGGAGGGCAAACCGGTATCTATCCAATGGAAACCCCTGGCGGATGGCAGATTATAGGAAGAACACCGCTAAAAATGTTCGATGTAAGCCGTTCACAACCTTCGTTATTAAAAGGGGGAGATCAGGTTACTTTTAAGTCTGTTGGTACAGACGAGTTTAATACCATGCTGCAAAACGAATATGAAAATCAGCATTATTAAACCTGGTATGTTAAGCACTGTACAAGATCCGGGCAGGTACCGGTACCTTTCGCAGGCCGTGCCAGTTTCAGGGGCAATGGATCAGCTGGCACACCGGCTGGCCAATAAAGCAGTCGGGAACGATGATGATGCTGCAACCATCGAGTTGAGCTATGCAGATGCTTCGTTTAGAGCAGAAACTGATATTTTAGTTGCCTATTCGGGCGATGGGGCTTTTCTGGTTTATAATGACGAAATAATGCCTGCAGAAAAACCATTGTTTTTTCGCGCTGGCGCTATTGTAAACCTTATTGCCAACACTGCAGGCGTGTGGACTTACCTGGCTGTGGCTGGGGGATGGGAGGTGCCCGATGTAATGGAAAGCAAAAGTACCTATCTTCCTGCCGGTTTTGGTGGATTAAATGGCAGGGCGCTCAGGAAAGGCGATGTTTTAATTCATAATCAGTCTGTAGGCAGGGTTTCCGCGCAGATATTCGATCAGTTGCGTCAAAAAGGAATCATTTATCCGAACTGGCGCATTTCGAGAGCGGATTTGCTGCCTCACGATAGGCATACAGTCAGGGTGGTGCCGGTCAATGAAATCAATTGGTTTGATGCTTCCTCCATTATTGCCTTTCTAACCAAAAGTTATACGATAGACAGGCGGAGCAACCGCATGGGCTATCATTTAACGGGAACACCTTTGGTAAGGAAAATTAAAAAAGAATTGCTCAGTACGGCTGTAACACCGGGAGTGATCCAGGTAACGGGAAGTGGCGGTTTAGTGGTATTAATGGCCGATTGCCAGACAACAGGCGGTTATCCGCGTATCGCACGTATTGCTTCGGTAGATTTGCCTGTATTTGCTCAGCTAAAACCAGATGAGGTAATCCGTTTTTCTGAAATTTCAGCAGAAGAAGCCGAAGAGCTCTATCTTGAACGCGAGTGCGATTTAGCACTGATTAGTACGGCGATAAGCCTTAAATATATTAAAATATGAAGATGATCGATCTTAATTGCGATATGGGTGAAGCATTTGGGAATTATGCCATGCCCAATGATGATCAGCTGATGGATTATATTTCATCTGCAAATATTGCCTGTGGTTTCCATGCCGGCGATCCCGGAGTAATGCAGCAAACGGTTGCTTTGGCCATAAAAAAAGGAGTGGCCATTGGTGCACATCCTGGTTTACCTGATTTGCAGGGTTTTGGCCGAAGGGAAATGAAGATTACCGCAAATGAGGCCTATCAGCTCACCCTGTATCAGATCGGTGCCTTAAGCGGTTTTGTAAAAGCCGCTGGCAGTAAATTACATCATGTTAAAGCACATGGTGCACTTTATAACATGGCAGCAAAAGATGTAACTTTGGCTAAAGCCATTGTACAGGCCGTTTACGATTTCGATCCGGGTTTAATTTTGTATGCCCTGGCCGGAAGTAAAATGATTACCGAAGCGGCAGAAAAAGGAATTGTAACCGCTTCAGAGGTTTTTGCCGACCGTAGCTATCAGGATGATGGCACACTTACACCTCGTTCTGCCGGTAATGCATTAATTGATAATGAGGAAGGTGCCATCAGTCAGGTGCTCAATTTTGCTTTAAAACAAGAGGTAAGCAGTATAAACGGAAACCGCATTGCGGTGGTGGCCGAAACAGTTTGCCTGCATGGCGATGGCGAACATGCCGTAGCTTTTGCTAAGCTCATTTCTGAAAGGTTAAAAGAAGAAGGTGTTTTCATTAAAGCACCAGGTAAATGAAGCCAAAATACAACTGGAGTGTACTTTTAGGCGCCGCTTTTTTAATGGCTTCATCGGCAATTGGTCCGGGGTTTTTAACGCAAACAGCTGTTTTTACCCAACAATTGGGAGCCAGTTTCGCTTTTGTGATTCTGCTATCAGTTATTTTAGATGCCATTGCGCAATTAAACATCTGGCGGATTATTGCCGTTGCAGATAAACCTGCACAGGATATTGCCAATAAAGTTTTTCCGGGTTTAGGTTACTTTATTTCTTTTCTTGTTTTTCTGGGTGGTTTAGCTTTTAATATAGGCAACATTGCTGGTGCAGGCTTAGGTTTAAATGTGCTGTTCGGCATCAGTGTAGGGCAGGGTGCGGTAATCAGCGCCATTATGGCCATTGGGATTTTTATTTACAAAGAAGCAGGCAAAGCCATGGATGTTTTTGCCAAAACCATGGGGCTTATTAAAATTGTACTGGCATTAATTATTGCCTATACCAGTTCGCCACCCCTGGCAGAGGCGGCTTTGCGGGCCGTAAATCCTACTCAGTTTAGTTTCACAGCTGTATTAACCATTGTTGGTGGGACTGTTGGTGGCTACATTACCTTTTCGGGTGCGCATCGTTTATTAGATGCCAGGCAAACCGGAATCCACAACCTTGGTGCGGTAAATAAAGGTGCTTTAAGTGCCATAGGGTTGGCTTCTGTTATGCGTTTGTTGCTGTTTATCGCTGCTTTAGGTGTGGTGAGTAAAGGTTTTACTTTAGATCCATCCAACCCTGCAGCATCGGTATTTAAACTGGCCAGTGGCGAAATTGGTTACAAGATTTTTGGTGTAGTGATCTGGGCGGCAGGTATTTCTTCGGTGGTGGGCTCGGCCTATACTTCCATCTCATTTATCAAAAGCTTCCACCCTTTAATTTTAAAATTTAACAGGGAAATCATTATTGCGTTTATATCCATTTCATGCTTTATTTTTATACTGATTGGTAAACCTGTTAAAATATTACTTGCTGTAGGTGCTATAAATGGTTTCATTTTACCAATAGCCCTGGGGATTATGCTTATTGCTGCTTATAGAACAAAAATAATTGCAAATTATAAACAGCCGCTCTGGTTAACGTTAACAGGGCTGGCAGTAGTAATCACCATGGTATGGATGAGTTATGGTACCATTTTACAAATGATTAACGGAGAATAAAAATTATACAATGAACAAAGTCACAAAATATTTCCTTCTTTTCTCTCTTTTAAGTGCAAACGGCTTTGCACAACAGGGCGGGCAGAAAACTGCTGTTGAACTTGGTGTCTCGCTTGCACTGGCAACTGCCAGAAGCAACAACATCAGCAACATTCAGTATCGGCTCCACTTTAATATTCCTGCTGAACAAACCGCTCCGATTCAATCAACAGAAGGTATTGATTTTAAGTTAAATAAATCAGATCAGTTACAAATTGACTTTAAGCAAGACATAGCTCATTTAAAAGCTATTGCCGTTAACGGAAAAGCGATAAATATTGATTTTAAAAATGAACATATCATCGTAGATCAGCAATATCTAAAGTCCGGTAATAACCACATCGAGATTGGTTTTGTTGCTGGCAATGAATCGCTGAACAGGAACAAGGATTTTTTATATGCACTATTTGTTCCTGATCATGCCAGAACGGTGTTTCCATGTTTTGATCAGCCAGATCTTAAAGCTAATTTTTTACTTTCGTTAACTGTTCCAACTGACTGGAAGGTAATGGCTAATGCGGTGAAAAAGGACTCATTAAAACTGGCAGATGCTATCACTTATCATTTTAAAAATTCAGACAAATTACCCACTTATTTATTCTCATTTACGGCCGGTAAATACACATATGTTAATCAGAAAATGAAAGACCGCGATATGGAATTTCTGCACCGCGAAACCGATTCGGCCAAAATCAAATTTAGTGTAGATTCTGTTTTCGTAGCCCATCGCGATGCCATTGATTTTTTAGAAAACTGGACGGCAATAAAATATCCTTTTCAGAAGATTGGTTTTGCCGGGATTCCTGATTTTCAGTTTGGCGGGATGGAACACCCGGGCGAAGTACAATATAAAGCATCGGCTTTGTTTCTGGACCAGGGCGCAACCAAAGATCAGTTTATTTCGCGTTCTAACCTCATTTCGCACGAAACTGCACACATGTGGTTTGGCGATCTGGTAACCATGAAATGGTTTAACGATGTTTGGATGAAAGAGGTATTTGCCAATTTTATGGCCGATAAAGTAACCGAAAAACTGATGGGTAAAAGTACTTTCGACCTTAAATTCCTTCAGGACCATTACCCGGCGGCTTATGGTGTAGACAGGACATTGGGCGCTAATCCCATCCGACAGCAACTGGAGAATCTTCAGGAAGCTGGTTCCATGTATGGAAATATCATTTACCATAAAGCGCCCATCATGATGCGTCAGTTAGAGCTGTTGATGGGAAAAGAGAACTTCCAGAAAGGAATCAGGGAATACCTTAAAAAATATGCTTATGGTAATGCCACCTGGAACGATCTGATTACCATTTTAAGCCAATACACTAAAAGCGATCTGTACAGCTGGAACAAAGTTTGGGTAAATGAGCCCGGCAGACCGGTTTTTAGTTATGAAATTAAGTATGAAGGCGATAAAATTAGTGATTTAAGCCTTAGTCAAACAGGCGAAACGGGAGGGCAAAGGGTTTGGCCACAATCTTTTACTGTAAAACTGGTTTACCCAACCAATAGTAAGGTTTTAACTGTAAATGCCATGACAGCTAAAACGCTTGTGGCTGAAGCAAAAGGTCTTCCAAAACCTCAATATATCCTATTTAATGCTGATGGGGCGGGCTATGGCCTTTTTCCCGTCGATCAGCATATGGTTGCCGATGTTTATAATATTGCTGATCCCTTAGAAAGGGCCTCTGCCTACATCAATTGCTATGAAAACATGCTTTCGGGTAAAAGTTTTAAGCCTTACGAACTGATGGTGATACTGCTTAAAGGAATTACTGTAGAAAAAAATGAAATGAATTTGCGTTTGCTAACAGGCTATATGACTAATATTTACTGGACATTCCTCTCAGCAGATAAGCGCGAATCTGTTAATGTTTTGATGGAGAAAACCATCTGGAACGCCTTAATAGCAGAGCCACTGGCCAACAATAAGAAAATACTGTTTAACGC
This sequence comes from Pedobacter sp. 22226, assembly GCF_052045455.1. Classification (NCBI taxonomy): domain Bacteria; kingdom Pseudomonadati; phylum Bacteroidota; class Sphingobacteriia; order Sphingobacteriales; family Sphingobacteriaceae; genus Pedobacter; species Pedobacter sp. 22226. The sequence continues at coordinate 63,386 of NZ_JBQEPB010000008.1, forward strand.
TTACCAAAACATTTACCAAAGCCCCGAGGCAGGAAAACGTTTGTATGATATCTGGTTGAAACAATCAGCGCCTGAGGGCATCAAACTTCAGGAAGATGATTATAGTTCGCTGGCTTTAACCCTAGCGCTTAAAACAGATACGATCAATAATATATTAAAAGAGCAATTGGCGCGTACAAAAAATGAAGACCGTAAAAACAGGTTGGTTTATTTAATGCCGGCAATATCATTAGACGTAAAAGAACGTGATAACTTTTTCAATAGTTTAAAAGACCGTAAAAACCGCCGGAAAGAAGCCTGGGTAACCACTGCTCTGGCCTATTTGCATCATCCCATCAGGCAGGTTACATCAGAAAAATATCTTCCGGGAAGTTTAGATTTATTGGAAGAAATACAAAAAACGGGAGATATATTTTTTCCCCAATCGTGGCTGGTAGCAATATTTTCCGGTTATAACGACAAAAAGGCTTATGCCATTGTGCAGGATTTCTTAAAATCGCATCCTGATTATAATCCTAAATTAAAAGATAAGATTTTACAGGCTACTGATAACCTCCGGAGAGCGCAGCAGATTGTTCATTAATTTAATGATGTTATTCTTTGTAGCTGAATTTGTTACATGCAGGCTTACAGAGAATTTATACTTTTGTTGCGAGAGCGTTAATTTAGATGGAAAGGGGTAAACATGAATTTGTTTGCCCTTTTCTTTTTTAATTAGCCAACATCTCGACTAAACTTCTGCAGTGCCGTCATTTCGAGCGGATTGCAACGCAGTCGAGAAATCTATTTCGAGACAGATCTCTCTATTTCGCTACGCTTCAATCGAGATGACGATCATGTGTAATAAACTCTGTCTGGCTGTTCAAATCATCCAGTAAACTGGTTAAAACCATTTCTCTTTTATCTTCAATAGAAAGATCATCCTGGATATAAACGGTTAGGTTCGTGTTGTCTGCGGCTTGAGTATGCATGAGTTAGGGAATTATGTTTGTCAATTTAATGTCTACAATTATCTAACGCCGATATTTAAATATGGTTTGTAACTTTTTTATTTGAACTTTAATAATATATCAGTTTAAGAATAAATCATATCCGGTCAAACATTGAGCTTCTTATTCAGGTTATAATAACGACAAAACAAATCTTATCAATGAAACATTACGACGCCATTATAATCGGAGCGGGGCAGGCAGGTACGCCATTGGCCAAAAAACTTGCCGAAGCAGGAAAAAAGACAGCCATTATCGAAAAGAGACTGGTTGGTGGTACCTGTATCAATGATGGCTGCACGCCAACTAAAGCCATGATTGCTTCTGCAAAAGCGGTTTATCAGGCTAAAAAAGCATCGGAATTAGGCATTGAGATCGGATCGGTTAAAATTGATTTCAAAAAGATTAAACAACGTAAAGATGATATCGTAAAACAATTCAGGGAGTCGTCGGAAAAAGGAATTAACAGTACCAAAGGGCTTCAGCTGATTTTTGGTACGGCTAAATTTAGCGGAGAAAAGGAACTCACCATTGCCCTTAGTGGTGGTGGCGAAGAAAAAGTTACTGCTGATTTGATTTTTATCAATACCGGCGCAAAAACAGCTATACCAGATGTTGAAGGACTGGATCAGATTGATTATCTTACATCGACAACAATTTTAGATATAGAAACCGTTCCGGAGCACCTGGTGGTAATTGGTGGCAATTATATCGGGCTGGAGTTCGGGCAAATGTTTAATCGCTTTGGTAGTAAAATAACCATTTTGGAAAAATCATCAGGCATATTGGATAAAGAAGATCAGGATATCTCATCTGCACTTACCGAAATCTTAACCGATGAAAAGATCGAAATCATCACCGATGTAAAGATTAATCACATCAGTCAGGATAAAAAACAGATCCATATTTCACTTGAATCTGGTAAAACGAAAAAGAGCATTACCGCAAGTCATATCCTCATTGCAACCGGACGTACGCCACAAACTGCAGATTTAGGCCTCGAAAATTGTGGCATAAAACTCGATGATAAAGGACATGTTATCGTGAATGAAAAGCTGGAAACCAACGTAAAAGGAATTTATGCATTGGGAGATGTTAAAGGTGGGCCAGCCTTTACCCATATCGCTTATAACGATTATACCATTGTGTACCGTAACCTGATTGAAGGCACAAACTATTCCATTCAGGATCGGCCTGTACCTTATTGCATGTTTACCGATCCTCAGCTTGGCCGGATAGGGATTTCAGAAAAAGAGGCAAAAGAAAAGAAACTGAATTATGATGTTGCTGTAATTCCAATGTCGCAGGTGGCCCGTGGCATCGAAACCAACGAAACTTTAGGTTTAATGAAGGCCGTTGTTGATGCAGATACAAAAAAGATTTTGGGCGCAGCTATTTTGGCATCGGAAGGTGGAGAGATCATGTCTGTACTCCAAATGGCCATGGAAGGTGGTATTACCTACGACAGAATCAGGTATTGCGTTTTTGCGCATCCTACCTATACCGAATCGCTGAATAACCTGTTTATGAAACTCGATAAATAACATGATCGAATTAAAAGGGATAAGTAAAAAATTTGGAGATACCCGGGCGGTAAATCAAGTCTCTTTTAAAGTGGCCGAAAAGGAAACGTTGGTATTACTGGGGACGAGTGGTTGTGGCAAAACCACCACCTTAAAAATGATTAACCGCTTAATTGAGCCTGATGAAGGTCAGGTTTTTATTAACGGTGAAAACATTACCGGTCAGGATCCTGATGTTTTGCGTAAGGGAATAGGTTATGTAATGCAGAATATCGGATTATTTCCGCATTACAACATTGCAGAAAATATTGCGTTGGTGCCCAAACTTTTAAAGTGGGATAAAGAAAGAATAAAAAACCGTACGCAAGAACTCATTCAGAAGCTTCACCTTCCTGAAAGTGCATTGGCGATGTATCCGCATGAATTAAGCGGAGGGCAGCAACAGCGCGTAGGCTTGGCCAGGGCCTTAGTTACCGATCCTTCAGTGTTATTAATGGACGAACCCTTTGGTGCTTTAGATAATGTTACCCGTACCAGTATTCAGAAAGAATTTAAAGCGCTTGAAGAATTGAAAAGAAAAACCATTGTAATGGTTACCCATGACGTTCAGGAAGCTTTTGAGCTGGCTGACCGGATCTGTTTAATGGATAAGGGCGAAGTGGTTCAGATCGGCACGCCTAAAGAATTACTTTACCAACCGGTAAATGATTTTGCCAGAAAATTTCTGGCCGGACAAAGGCTTGTATTAGAATTTAAAGTGGTTAATATACAGGATATATGGCCTTATCTACCTAAAGAAATTATTCAGGATGGAGAAAGTTATCCTGCTGATTTAAGTGTATGGGAAGCCTTGGAACTATTAAGGAGTAATAACCGTTCCGAACTCCTGATTTCGGGTAGTAACAAAGAAAATAAAGTAATCAATTTCGAACAGCTAACCAAAGGTTTTAACCAGTATCAAAACGCGCAGGTACATGAATGAGCAACATCAAACCTTATGGCAGTTTATGTCCGGGCAATCTGATAAATTGCTCAGTCAAACCCTGCAGCATGTAGGTTTAACCTTTATTTCCTTGCTTCTTGCCATTGCCATCGGTTTACCTTTGGGTATATTGATTGCCAGGAAAAGAAAACTTTCAGGTACGGTTTTGGGTATCGCAGGTGTGTTGCAAACGGTACCAAGCATTGCCTTACTGGGTTTTATGATCCCTGTTTTAGGGATTGGCGCCAAACCAGCCATTGTAGCCTTACTTATTTACGCCTTATTGCCCATTATCCGAAATACTTACACCGGTATAATTGGCATCGATCAGCACGTAAAAGAAGCGGCAAGGGCCATGGGTATGAGCAAAAGCCAGATTTTACTAAAAGTAGAATTGCCGCTGGCTATGCCTGTTATTTTAGCAGGTGTTCGTACCGCAACTGTAATTAATGTCGGGGTGGCTACGCTGGCCTCATTTATTGCCGCAGGAGGCCTGGGCGAGTTTATTTTCGGCGGCATTTCACTCAACAACACCAATATGATTTTGGCCGGGGCAATTCCTGCAGCTTTGCTGGCGATTATATTAGATGCACTGCTTTCCCTAATCCAAAAGATGGATTTTAAAAAACTGAGAAAGGCATTGTACATTTTTCCTGTTGTGATTTTAGTTTTGGGTGGTTTTTATGCTTTACCAACTGCCTATGGTTCTACTTTAACAGCTGGTTTTACTCCTGAATTTATGGGCAGGCAGGATGGCGATCTTGGATTAAAATCAACCTATGGCCTGAAAATCCATACCATCGTGATCAGTGATGCCGTGATGTACAAAGCCGCTTTTGCAAAAGAACTCGATGTAATCAGCGGTTATTCCACTGATGGACGTTTAAAAGCTTTCGACCTCAAAATCTTAAATGATGACAAGCATATTTTTCCGCCTTATTACGCTGCGCCAATTGTTCGTGATGAAGCTTTGAAGAAATTTCCGGAGCTGGAAAAAACGCTCAATTTACTTTCCGGGAAGATTACAGATTCCATCATGACCGATCTGAACTACAAAACCGATTACCTGCACCAGCAACCTGAAAGGGTAGCAAAGGATTTTCTGATCAGCAATGGTTTGTATAAAGCGCCTAAAAACGGGCATAATGGTACTGTAAAAATTGGTTCGAAGATTTTTGGCGAACAATATATTCTTGCAGAAATGTACAGCATGTTAATTAAAGGGAATACAGATTACGATGTGGCTACTAAAACCGGACTGGGTGGAACGAAAATCTGTTTTGATGCCCTAACGAATGATCAGATCGATTTTTACCCCGAATATACCGGAACAGGACTATTGGTGCTATTGCAGCCAGATCCAAAAATTGCAAAAGAAATGGCCCACGATAAAGAGAAAACTTTCAATTATGTAAGTGCTGAATTTGAAAAAAAGTTTAAAATCAAATGGCTTAAACCCATTGGTTTTAATAATTCTTACGCTTTAATGATGCGGCAAAAACAATCAAAAGAACTGGATGTTAATAGCATCACAGATCTTAAAAATTATTTAGATAAAAACTAATGACACTGGTAGAAGAATACTTGCAGATTAGGAAATATTCCGAACAGATTTGTGAACCCTTACAAACCGAAGATTATGTAGTACAGCCTGTTGCAGATGTGAGTCCGCCCAAATGGCATTTAGGCCACACCACCTGGTTCTTCGAAACTTTTATATTAAAACCGTATGTCATTAACTATCAGGTGTATAACGAGGAATATAATTTCGTTTTTAATAGTTATTACGAAACCGTGGGTAACCGCGTAATCCGTACCGACAGGGGTAATTTAAGCCGGCCAAGTGTGAACGAAATTTATCAATATCGCAGTTATGTAGATGAAGCCATGGTAAAATTTTTAGCTGCTCCTTTAAAGGATGAAGTGAAGGAGTTATTGATTTTGGGCTTTAACCACGAACAGCAGCATCAGGAACTTTTATTAACCGATATTAAATATATTTTAGGCAATAATCCGCTTTTTCCTGTGTACTCAAAAGAGAAAAAAGAAGCGGCTGTTAACCAAACAACATCTGATTTTATCGATATCCCGGAAGGAATTTATGAAATTGGGTATGAAGGATCAGATTTCAGCTTTGATAATGAATTAAACAGGCATAAAGTGTACCTGCACGATTTTTCTATCAGTAAAACATTGGTTAGCAATGCCGGATTTTTAGAGTTTATCAATGCAGGAGGCTACAAAAACTTTAACTACTGGCATGCAGAGGGCTGGGATTGGGTAAACAGTAACCACATCACATCGCCTATGTACTGGCATTTAATTGATGGCGCATGGTTTAATTATACTTTGGGTGGACTTTTGCCAATTGATTTGAATGCTCCGGTAAGCCACATCAGTTATTACGAAGCTTATGCTTTTGCCAGCTGGAAAGGCATGCGTTTGCCAACCGAATTTGAATGGGAAACAGCTGCAAAAAGCTTTAACTGGGGCGAAAGGTGGGAGTGGACCGAAAGCGCTTATCTTCCTTATCCCGGTTTTAGCAAAGCACCCGGTGCCATTGGCGAATATAATGGCAAGTTTATGGTCAACCAGAAGGTACTCCGTGGGGCATCAATAGCCACTCCGGAAAATCATTCAAGAATAACCTATCGCAATTTTTTTCATCCGCATTTAAGATGGCAATATACAGGCATCCGCCTGGTAAAATAGATCAATATGAGCACGACCACCACCATTGAAACAACAACAGACAACAAAACACAATTTCTTCAGGAAACCTTAACAGGATTACAATCTGAACCAAAATTTATGCGCTCCAAGTATTTTTATGATGCTACCGGCGACCGCATATTTCAGCAGATTATGGAAATGGAAGAATATTACCTTACCAATGCAGAAATGGAAATTCTCAGGTACCAGTCTGCACAGCTTTCGCAGGCCATAACTGCAGATGGAACCGCTTTTGACCTGATCGAATTGGGTGCTGGTGATGCCACGAAATCCATTCATCTTCTAAAATCCCTGTTGGATAATAAAATGGAATTTAGTTATGTTCCGATTGATATTTCTGAGCATGTTATTTCAGACCTGGAGGAAAATTTACCTAAAAAACTCTCTGAATTGGATATAAAAGGCTTAAATGGTGATTATTTTGATATGCTTAAAAAAGCCACTCAATTATCTGATCGCAGAAAAGTAGTGCTGTTTATGGGGGCAAATATTGGCAACATGACAATTACCGATGCTGAGGACTTTTGTTCATCTTTAAAACAACTGCTTTCTCCCAACGATCTGCTCATTATTGGTTTCGACCTCAAGAAAAATCCCCAACAAATCCTCGCTGCCTACAACGATAAAGGCGGAATAACCAGGTCGTTCAACCTTAATCTGCTACAACGCATCAATAAAGAACTGGATGGCAATTTCAACCTCGAAAATTTTGAACACTATGCCAGCTACGACCCTGCATCTGGTGCATGCAAAAGTTACCTCATCAGTTTAAAAAACCAGATCGTAAATATTGGTCGCCAGGCCATACATTTTGCTGAAAATGAATATATTTTTATGGAAATCTCACAGAAATACGCCCTAAGTGACATTGATCAGCTTGCAGAAAAAACAGGTTTTAAACCACTGCAGCGCTTTTTTGATCAGCACCAGTATTTTGTAGATGCAATTTGGAAGGTAGATTAATCTTTTTATTTAAGATCGGTCGTCACCCTGAATTTATTTCAGGGGCTTAATGCTAAACAGATGCTGATCCCAAAGATTCGGGACAGCATGACGACTATGATTGGTCAAGAACTTTAAGCAGTTTATCCAAATCTTCTTCCGTATTATAAAAATGAAACGAAATTCTAGTCCCCGTTCCCCTGGGAGAGCATAGAATTTTGGCTGCAGCAAGTTTATCAACCGTTTTTTGCTCTAATGGCAGGCTCATAATAGTTGATTGATATTTCCGGTTTAACATCCAGTCTGGGATCAGTCCTCTTGAACTTAGTTCTAGCCTTGCTTTATCACAGCGTGTTTGATTGGTTTTTTCAATCCAATCAAAACCGATGGCATCAAGATAATTTAAGCTTTCATTTAAAGTACCAAAGTTTAAGCTGTCTAAGTGGCCGGGTTCGAAACACATTGATAAATGATCTTTGCCCTTTAAAAATGGCGCTGCAGGCAATGCTGCAAGTTTATTCTTCATGTAAATAGCAGCCTTCATCTGGTCGGAAAGAAAAACATAACCATTTCCATATCCGCCCAACAGCCATTTGTAACCGCTGCCTAACAAAGCATCTAAACCAGATTTTTCGAAGTTAAAATCAACAGTTCCCAAAAATTGTGTGCCATCACCGATTAATAAAAGATTAGGGTAAGTGCTTTTTAATTTCTGGATAAAATCGTCGTCCATTCTCAATCCACTAATATATTGCACCATACTAAAAGCAAATATGGTAGGTTTAAAAACATCTATGGCTTTAATGATATTATACTCAAGATTTTCATCTATATTGATTATATGATAATCAAATCCCATACTGATTACGGGGTAACTTACCGATGGATATTCCTCTTCAAGCAGCAGAAAACGATGATTTTTATCCAATCCGCTTAATAAAGTATTAAAACCTACCGAAAAATTTTGCACCAAAAAGGTGTTTTCTGGCTTTGAACCGAAAATTCTGGAAATATTGTTTCTCAGCTCATCGATTAGCGGTAAGTTTTCCATTCTGAAAATACTGCCACCGGCCATAAAGGCCTCATCGTGTTTATTTCTCCATGCGGCCAGATTTGTTGATAGCAGACCAGAATTAGCGGTATTTAGATAGGTGTAGTTTTTGAGGATCGGAAAGGATAGGTTCATATCCAAAATTAAAATAAATATGTATTAAAGTCATATGTCGCCTTCCGAAATTGAATTTTATACAAACCTATGAGAATCACGTTTGTTAAGTTAATACAATCCTTAAACGATTATGGAAAATCAAACTTCAATACTGATTACAGAACTTAAAAAATTATTAAACGGTGGCGGAGCGCATGTAGGACTAAAAGATGCCGTTGCCAATCTGCCCTTTGAGCTTTTAGGAGAGAAACCACACCATTTGCCTTACAGCATTTGGCAATTGGCAGAGCACATTAAGATTGCCCAGTGGGATATGCTCGAATTTAGTAAAGATGGCGCACACCAGTCACCAAAATGGCCGGACGAATACTGGCCTAAAGAAGTTGCGCCAAAAGATGAGGAAACATGGAATAATACGCTTAAACAGATTGATAGTGACCTGAAAGAATTTATTGCCTTATTGGATTCGGTTGATTTATTTGAGCAGATTCCGCATGGAGATGGACAAACGGTACTGCGTGAAGCTTTGCAGATTGCTGATCATAATGCTTATCACATTGCAGAAATTGTAGTAATCAGGCGTTTGTTGGGTGCCTGGAAATTTAGGTATTGATCACAATTAAACGCTGATAATATCTGTGTGCATCCTTTTCATCTGTAGTTAAGTATTCCAGGATATTGTCTCGTTTAGGTGCATTATTTGCCGCTTTTGCAACCGGTTGATACTGAATATTCAATCTAAATTTACCATTGTTCTCATAAATGATTTAAAAACAAGGTTATGTTAGAAAATTCAAAAGCGTTCAGCTCATTTTCTGTAGATGATGTACAGAAAGCAAAAGATTTTTACCAGGGCGTATTGGGCCTCGAAGTTAAAGATAACCCAATGGGGGTAATCGAAGTGGTGGTTTCGGGATCATCGAATATATTGCTTTACCCCAAACCAAATCATGTTCCGGCTACCTTTACGGTACTTAATTTTCCCGTTGACAATATAGATCAGGCTGCTGATGAACTAATTGCCAAAGGGGTAAAGTTCGAAATTTACAACCAGGAGTCGATCAAAACCGATGAAAAAGGTATTTCCCGTGGTAACGGCGGACCAAATATTGCCTGGTTCAGAGATCCGTCAGGAAATATTTTATCTATTTTGGAAACGACCTAAATAGTTGCGTCATTTCCACCATATCGAATAAATCTATAAAATTGCCTTGAAAACTTCCGAAGTTAGCTTTAGCCTTTTCGCGTTGCCGACTTCGGAAGTATTGGGCTAAAGCCCGTAACACTGGTGTGCAATTTCATATTCCTCATTGGTTGGGATCACTAAAATTTTAACCTTTGAGTCCTTAGTATTAATTTCTTTGAGTTCTCCTTTATACGCAATGTTTTGAGCTGGATCCAGTTCAATGCCCAGGTAATCCAGTTCAGTGCATACCGCTTCGCGCATATTACTATCATTTTCGCCAACACCTGCGGTAAATATAATCGCATCTATTCCGTTTAGGATGGCAGCATAAGCACCGATAAATTTCTTAATGCGGTAAGCATATAACTTAAGAGCTAAAGCAGCAGCGGCATTTCCTTCACTAACCAGTTTTCTAATGTCGCGCATATCACTCGATCCGCCCACGCCTAATAATCCCGATTGTTTGTTAACCAAAGTACTCAATTGTTCTAAAGTATAACCCGAATGTTCCATTAAATGGAAAATCACCGATGGATCGATATCTCCCGAACGGGTACCCATCATCAATCCGCTTAATGGCCCGAAGCCCATACTGGTATCAATAGATTTTCCATCTTTAATTGCCGCCATGCTACATCCGTTACCCAAATGGATACTAATGATTTTAGAATTTTCTTTATTTAACCATTTAATGGCCTGTTCGCTCACATATTTATGGCTGGTACCGTGAAATCCGTACACCCTGATGGCATGTTCTTTATAATACCATTCGGGAATGGCATAACGGTAGGCTTGCTCAGGTATGGTTTGATGAAAAGCAGTGTCGAATACGGCAATCTGTCTGGCATTTTTAAAAGTCTGCTCTGCAACTTCAATGCATTTATAATTAACGGGATTGTGCAATGGAGCAAGAGAAAACAGCTTTTTGATCTGTTGCTTTACTTCATCGGTGATGAGCGTTGCGCCTGTAAAATGTTCACCACCATGCACCACCCGGTGACCAACTGCGGCAATATCATCAGGACTGTTAATTACGGCATATTCGCCCTCGGTTAACAAGGCCAGCACTTGTTTTAATCCTTCGCCATGGTTGGCTATAAAACCCGATTCTTCAATGTTGTGCTTTTCACCATTACTATAAACGGTATGTTTGATAAACGAACCTTCAATGCCTATGCGCTCTACTAAACCACTGCAAACCGGTGCTTTTTCGGGCATTTTAAAAAGCTGGTATTTTAAGGAACTGCTTCCTGAATTGATAACTAAAATATTCATATTAAATGTCCTGACATTGGATTGCTGTAATCACAACGGTATTAAAAATATCATCTACGGTACAACCGCGGCTCAAATCGTTTATTGGTTTGTTTAATCCCTGTAACATCGGGCCAATGGCCAATGCACCGGTTTCGCGCTGTACAGCTTTATAGGTATTATTTCCGGTATTTAAATCGGGAAAGATCAAAACGCTTGCCCTTCCGGCCACTTCAGAACCCGGTAATTTTTGCCTGCCTACTAATGGATCAACTGCCGCATCATATTGTATCGGGCCTTCAATTTTTAACTCCGGATGTCTTGCTTTTACAATCGCGGTAGCTTCCCTTACGCGTTCTACATCTTCACCTTCACCTGATGTTCCGGAAGAATAAGAAAGCATGGCAATGCGGGGCTCAATGCCGAATTTAGCACTGCTTTCTGCCGATGAAATGGCAATTTCTGCCAGTTGCTGGGCAGTAGGATTGGGGTTAACAGCACAATCGCCAAATATGGCCACACGCTCTGGCAGGCACATAAAAAAGATCGAAGATACCACCGATACACCCGGCTTGGTTTTAACAAACTGCAAAGCCGGCCTGATGGTGTGTTGAGTGGTATGTACAGCTCCCGAAACCATTCCATCTGCATCACCTTTATACACCATCATGGTACCGAAATAGGAAACATCAGTCATCATATCCCTGGCCATTTCCATGTTTACATTTTTGGCTTTACGCAGTTCGTGCAGGGTATCTACATAATCATTATAGTGGGTAGATTGTCTGGGATCGTGGATTCTTAACGTATTTAAATCTAAATTAAGTCCCAGCCTTTTTATGCTGTTGGTAATTTCGGCAGGGTCGCCTAAAAGTGTAATGTCAACAATATCCTGGGCAATCAGTTTTTCAACTGCTTTTAAAATACGTTCGTCATTTCCTTCAGGTAAAACAATGTGTTTTTTATCCCGTTTGGCCCATTTAACCAATTGGTACTGAAACATGTGCGGCGTAATGCCCTGATAGCTAAAGGTAATGATCTTATCGTCAAGGGCTTTAATGTCTACATATCTCTCAAAAAGCTCAATCGCCAGGGCAATTTTCTTTTTGTTTTCGATGGTGATCTTAGAATGGATCCCACCGATTGTTGTGGTGGTTTCGAAGGTTCCTTTTTGTACGGCAATAATCGGGATGATGGTTTGCAAACCTTCAATTAATTTAATAATCGGCTCATCAGGCAAGCTGCCCGCAGTTAATACAATACCTGCAATTTTGGGGTAATTGGCCGATAAATTGGCCTGCAATGCCCCAATAATAATATCCCCGCGGTCGCCAGGGGTAACAATAAGCAGGTTATCTTTTATATGCCTTAAAAAGTTAGGCAACATCATGGCACCGGTCACAAAATTATCAACCTGGTTATCCATCAGTTCTGCGCCAAAAAGCACTTCGCCACCCAATGCCAAAGTAATTTCTTTCATGGTAGGACTTTGCAATCCTGTTTCAGTCGGGATTACCGCAATAAGCAGTTCTGCCGGCAATTGGTTGGTTAAAGCCTGTTTAATACGCTCTGCTTCTTCAGGATTTACCATGTTGGCCACTACGCCCAATACCTGTACATCGCGCAACAGGAAATTGCGGTAAATATTGATGGCTGTTTTAAAAAGCTGACTGGCGGTTTTATTTTTCCCTGATACCACAATCAAAACCGGAGCACCCAGGTTTTTGGCCATTAAAGCGTTCGATTCGAATTCGAAAGCCATGCCTTCGCCCAGGAAATCGCTACCTTCAATTACGGTGAAATCATAATTATCTTCCAGTTTTTTATACTTGCTGATGATGGTATTGATGATGGCACCGCTATCTTCCGATTGGTGAAGCATTTCCTGCCTGGTAAAAGCAAAGGCATCCTCATATTTAACCGGAAGCGAAAAATAATCCAGCATGGCTTCAACATGTTCGTCCCGCTGGTTCGGATCATCCTGCGCGATAATGGGTTTAAAATAACCTACTTTCTGGGTTTTGGCCAGCAGCATATTAATCATCCCGAAGGCAATAACTGATTTTCCGGTATAGGGCTCGGCAGAAGCGATGTATATATTTTTAGTCATAAATAAGGAGCAATTTATAGCAATAAACCAATTAGGCCCAATATAGTTGGAAATATTTATTTTAAAAATTTAAGGAGCTTAAGTTTTTAATGATAATAAAAAATAATTTCACATTAATTTGCGAAACCGAATGGTTGCGTTTATATTTGCAACTGAACGGTTGCTAATAACCAAGTTTTATGAGAAGAGATGTATTTCAGGCAATTGCCGATCCAACACGCAGGGCCATTTTGAGTTTGCTGGCATTACAGGCCATGACGCCGAATGCACTTGCTGATCATTTTGACAGCAGCAGGCAAGCCATATCCAAACACATTAAAATTTTAACCGAATGCCAGCTTTTAAAGCAGGAGCAGAACGGGAGGGAAATTCATTATCATTTTAATGCGCAAAAAATGCAGGAAGTAGATATTTGGATGGAACAGTTCCGTAAAAGTTGGGAAAGCCGTTTTAACCAGTTAGACAACCTATTAAAAAACCAATAAATACAAAGTTATGAGTAAAAATGAAGCAGTCTTTACGAAAGACGTTGCAAACAAAAAACTGACTGTAAAAAGAGCATTCGATGCACCTTTGGCCAGTGTTTGGAAAGCGTGGACGGATAGCAAAATTTTAGACCAATGGTGGGCGCCGCATCCTTACCGTGCAGTAACCAAAACGATGGATTTTAGAGAAGGTGGCTATTGGCTATACCAAATGCTGGGGCCGGAAGGGGAAGGATCGTGGTGCAAAGAAAATTTTAAAACCATTGAGCCGGAGTTACGCATCACCAATGCGGTTTCATTTTGCGATGAAGATGGTAAAGAAAATACCGGTTTCCCAACCATGTACTGGAAAAAAGAATTTTCGGCTGACGGACAGGCAACGATAGTACATGTAGAAATAACTTTCGATAAAGCCGAAGATATGGATGCTATTCTCCAAATGGGTTTCAGAGAAGGATTTACTGCCGGCCTGGATAATTTGGACCAGTATTTCGGAAATAACAAATAAGGAAATAATTTCCTGTCAGTTAATTTGTCATTCTGAGGATAAATGAAGACGCTTCACTATCAAATTCAATAGTTAACTTACTTTTGATAGAGCCTTCATTTTATTCAGGATGACAAATTTGGCGATTCTGATAAGGTTGAATCGTAAAATCATACCTTCGGCATTCGTATGCTATTGCCATAGCGCTTAATTGTTTTAATTCCTCGTTTTCTGCATTACCAGTGCTGTTTTTTGCAGAAAGCAGCGCAATGCGGTTGATAACCAATTTGTAATCAGCGTCAGTTAGAATGGTTTCCATGTGTTGTTAAAATTTGTGTGGATCAAAAATCAACAAGAGAACAAATTTTAACGAGGGAAAGTTTTAAACGGATGTGGAAAATTTTTATAGCAATTAAATCAGAATTTTAAGCGTTCGATTCGATCAAGAGCTTTAACATTTTTAACCGGTGAATAATTGGAATATTCACTTTGGCCTCCGGATTAGCTTTTAGAGGTGTTAAATGACTTTCCAGAAAATGCTCATAATCGGTAATCACTGTAGCTTCATTAAGGTAAATAGGAACTTGTTGCTTCCCCGCCTGGGCAAAAAAATCTTCTAACTGTTGTATTTCTGGGATGGTCATGCTGCAAAGTTAGTAATTTAGTCCTTAGTCTTATAGTCGGGAGTCCGAAGTCTGAGGTCCGAAGATATAGTTTGAAAAAATAGCCATTCAAATTTGTGTTCTTTGCGCCATTTCTCCGCGTTCTTTGTGGTTCGCCACTTACCTAATGCCAACTGCTCCGCCCCAAAATTCTTGCCGTACTAAAATAATTAGCTTAAATTTGCTATCCCTATTGATGATTTGCTTATGCCAACCGCATAGAATGGATAACAGTGAAATGAAAAAAGATATTCTCCCTGCTCAGATAATCCCTGATGTTGCCGCGCAGAAGAAAGAATATTACCGTAAAGAAACGGCCTGGCACCGCGACTGGAAACTGGCTTTCCCACCTTCTTTTAGAGAAGTCGCTTTTTACGATGCCGCAAATACCGACATTCATCGTGCCGATGTATTTACGCCATCCGGTTATACCATCGAATTTCAGAATTCGCCGATTACCGTTGCAGAACTCCAGAGCAGGGAAGCCTTTTACCCCAACCTCATCTGGGTATTGAATGGTAAAAAATTTAAAGGTTTTAAAATACTGAAACACCTGCCTGATGTAGATGATCCAAAACTGGCAGATTACGAGTTTTGTCATTCCGATCACCTTTCGATGGTACGAAAAGCAGAAGTGGCTGAGGGAGTAACCAATCCTAAAATACTTAATTTTTACCATCCCGAACTTAAGGACATTAAACTGACCTCTAATCTATACTCTTTTTGCTGGAAACAACCACATAGTGTATGGTATTTAGCTACCGCAAAAATAATTGTAGACTTGGGAGGACATTTTTTATATGAGCTAAAACAACGAAAACAATTAAATGGAAATTATCCTTATCTGAAAATCATTAGCCGGAAAACTTTTGTTAACTGGCATACTCCACCTGAATTTTGAGTCTCAAAATACGCAAATCTGCGGTAGAACTTTATCATACAGCGCTGTAGGCTAATAATTACAGCTACCATATTTGAGTATATGTTTAAAAAAATTGAGTATTTTTTGATATAAATCAAAATTATTCCAACTCAAATTAAAGATACAACTGTTATTTTATAGAAATAAATTTGCTATTAGGCATATTTTTGGCAATACTATCTAAAAATATTAAATAATGCAACCATTTAATACCGCTCAACTCAAATGTGTTATTATTGATGACGATCAGCTCAGCATCGATATTTTAGGCAATTTTATTGCCCGTAATAATCAATTAATTACCATTGCTACCTATACCGATCCAATTGACGGTATTTTGGCCATTAGAGAAATAAGTGATCTGGATATTCTGTTTCTGGATATTGGGATGGAAGTTTCAGGCCTTGATGTGGCTAAAGTAATACGAGATCATGTCCGTTATCTTATATTTGTTACCGGCCACGAAAAATATGCATTAGATGCTTTTGCTGTTTATTGTGATAAGTTTATCGTTAAACCCGTTACTTATGAAAAAATAAACTCGGCTATAATAGATATTATTATGAGAGACAGCCGGTAATAAAAAACGTATTAAATCTCTTAAATTCAAGAGATTTAATACGCTGCACTGAATTATTTCATACTGTCGTTAATCTTATTGATCATTACCAGGTGGCTTTGAACCGTAGGAGCAGTTTTAGTGGCGAATGCTTTCAAATCTGCATCTTTTCCATCTTTGGATTCATCTTCCATCAGTTTTAAGGTCGATTTATGTCCGTCTACCATGGCGCTAACATATGCTTTATCGAAATCTGCACCGGTTTTTTTGCTCAGATCATCCATTTTTTTCTTGTGCTCATCATCAACTGTACTGGGCAGTGTAATGTTTTTCTGTTTTGCAATGGCCATCAGTTCTGCATTCGCCATGCCGTGATCTTTAACCATCATGGTTGCAAATTCCTTAACCTGTGCATTGCTGCTTTTTTCGAGCGCCAGTTTACCTAATTCTACTTCGGCCATGCCACCAACAGCCGCCTGGGTAGTAAATTTAGCATCTGCATCATCTACTGCAATACCACCAGTGGCAGCCACATTCGATGTAGTATCTTTTGCCATGTTTAAACTATCGGCACTTTCTTTGGCATCTTTATTTCCACCACCACAGGCCTGAAAGGCTAGGGCTGAAACGGCCATTACATAAATTAACTTTTTCATATACATTGTTTTTGTTGTAGCTAAATAACATGCAGAGGGGCAAAAGGGTTTTAACCTTTTTTTATTAAAAGGTGTGGTGCTAATGTTCAGTAGTTCAAGGCAGTTATGGTTTTTTGAGCAGTTAATGCAGGGATTTGTTTAAATCCTGTTCAATTCTTATTTGGACTTGATCTAAATAGAGGCTATATTTGCGGCAGATAAGAAAGCCACACGGTTCGGACCCGTGTGGCAAAACCGGAAATCCGGCTCACCTTTAATCTCTAATTAAAAGCCATGCAAATTAAGAAAATTTTGCTACTCGGCATGTTATGTGCCTGCGTAATTTTTACTTCTGCCCAAAATCGACTCTCCAGCATTTCGGGCCAAATCAAAACCAGTTCCGGCGAAGCCATCCCGGGTGCTACCATTAAAATCCACAAAACCAGTTATGGTACCATCACCGATCAGAGCGGGAATTTTAAGATTCTGAATATTCCCTTTGGCAATTACACCTTGCAGGTATCGGCAATAGGTTTTAAAACACAGAAAAAAGAAATTAATGTAACAGACGGACAGCTTAGCGCTTTTAATTTTAATTTAGAAGAGTCGTCAGAACAGATGGAAACGTTGAACGTTATCGGTCGCACGGCCAACCAGCAGGTAAACAGGCAGGCTTTTAACGTTACTTCAATCGATGCCAAAAAACTGCACAATAGTACGCTCGATATTTCCCACGCTTTAGACCGTGTTTCGGGTGTAAGGGTAAGAGAAGCCGGAGGACTAGGCTCGAGAATGGATTTCTCGCTGAACGGTTTTACAGGCCGGCAGGTAAAGTTTTTTATTGACGGGGTACCGATGGATAATTTTGGTTCTTCCTTTCAGATCAATAACATCCCGATTAACCTTGCACAGCGTGTAGAAGTGTACAAAGGTGTAGTTCCCGTTTGGTTAGGATCTGATGCACTGGGCGGTGCCGTTAATATTGTAACCGATAATACCACAAAAAGTTACATGGATGCCTCTTATTCATATGGCTCTTTTAACACGCATAAAACAGCTGTAAATGTTGGATATACGGCTCCATCGGGTTTTAAAGTGCAGCTAAATGCTTTCCAGAACTATTCTGATAACGATTATAAAGTAACCACTGATGTGGCAGCTTTTAACGGTCAGTATTTAAGAAACCAGGTGGTTAAACGTTTCAACGATACTTATCATAACGAAACTTTAATTGCGGGTGCAGGTGTGGTTAACAAATCGTTTGCCGATCAGTTAATGTTCGGATTAACCGTTGGACAAAATTATTCGGAAATCCAGACAGGCGCAAGGATGATCAGCGTGTTTGGTGACTGGCACAGAAAGGGCAGTATTTTAATGCCAACAGTAAAGTATGCCAAAAAAGACCTGTTTACGAAAGGTTTAGACCTTCGCGTGAACGGAAATTTTAATTTCGGTACCGAGCAGAATATTGATACGGTTTACCGTCGCTATAACTGGTTTCAGGATTATAAAGAATACCCTGGTGCAGGTAGCGAACGCGAACGTTCAATGTATAAATTCCGCAATAATAATGGTTTAGCGACTGCAAACCTGAGTTATACGGTTGATGAGCACCATTCATTATCATTAAACAACGTATTTAACAGCTTTAACAGAAAAGGTTCTGATGAGCTTTATCCTGATGCCGAGAAATATGAACAACCACGCATTAATAATAAAAATGTACTGGGATTAGGCTATAAATACAGCGCTTCAGAAAAGTGGAATACTTCGGTATTTATGAAACAGTTTTATCAATCCAATAAATATTCGCAAAGTTATAATCCAAGTGGTAACTGGGGTGATATTGCTTATTTAACGCAGAAAAACAGCTATAGCAAAACAGGTTATGGCATTGCATCTACCTATTTTATTGTTCCAAATTTACAGGTTAAGGCATCATACGAAAAAAGTTACCGTTTGCCGGAAACCGATGAACTTTTTGGCGATTTGCTAAATCTTGAAGGGAATATCGATTTAAAGCCTGAGCAAAGCAATAACTATAATTTAGGTTTAAGTTACCAGGCGCAGTTAAACAAAATCCATCGTTTTAGTTTTGATGGCAATTTAATGTACCGCGATGCGAAAGATTTTATCAGGCCATCCTTAAACAATAACCAAACCAAGCAGGTAATGGGCAACCTGGCCGATGTAACCAATCTGGGTTTTGAATCTGAAATCAGGTATTCTTTCAAACAGTTATTTACGGCCGGAGTAAATGTGACTTACCAGAATTTAAGAAATAATACGCGTTTTGAACAGGGACAAACGATGCAAAGTCCTTTATTCAGAGATCGTATTCCTAACATGCCATACCTTTTTGGCAATGCCGATGCGTCGCTTTTCTTTAACAATTTTGGCAAAAAAGGCAATACGCTTACCCTGGGTTATAATGTGCTTTATGTGCATGCCTATTATTTATCATGGCCAAGCCAGGGCACATCTGATACCAAATATGATATTCCCAGACAATGGATGCAGGATGTAAATGCCGTTTATACCCTGGGCGGAGGCAGATACAACATCGGCCTGGAATGTAAAAACCTGCTGGATAACCGCATTTACGACAACTTCTCCCTGCAAAAACCCGGCAGGGCATTTTATGCCAAAGTAAGGTACTTTTTTAGCAATAACAGATAACCGCAACCTAAAATATTATAACATGAAAACTAAATTTATACTTCCTTTTTTAAGCTTATCGATACTGACTGTATTTTCTGGCTGCGATAAAGAGCTGGATTCATCAGAAGTAATAGATGTAGACACCGAACTTACCGGTGCAACTAAATTTGTAATTTCTGCTACACCAATTGGTACTTCGGGCATTGCCGATTACCTGCTTACAGCCAATTCGTTAGAGTCGGGCATGATTACGACACAGGGTAACGGAATTGAACAGGACGGATCGTACCGTTATTATCTTACCCATAAAAACCGTTTCTTTAGTTTGTTGTATGGTCAGGGGAATCCTGGCGCTGTAACTTCATACCGTTTAGATGGGGCAGGCAAACTGACTAAGCTGACTAACTTCCAAAGTGAAACCGTACAGCTTTTTGCACCCATAAAAGATGATGTACTGACCATCAAAGTTCCCCGTTCAGGAAACGAATTTGCCACCATGTTTAGGATAGATGCCCGCAAATATCAGATTGTAGGTGAGCAGCAGGTAAACATTGTAAAACTTGCAGGAAATGGCGAAAGGGCACACTTTACCTGGGCAACGCAGGTTGGCGATAAGCTTTTTGCACCTTACATGAGCATAAAAGGCGCAGCGCCTGATGCATTTGGTACGGCCTATCCGGATAGTTCGTGGGTAGCCGTTTATACTTATCCAGAATTAAAATTAGAGAAAATTATCCGAGATAACCGCACGAGTTATATTGGGGCTTATTTCACGGATGGACTTGTTGAAACAGATAATGGAGATGCTTATGCTTTTTCATTTGCTGCAGCAACTAACGGAGGTATTCCAACCTCTAAAAATCCATCGGCCGTTATCCGCATTAATAAAGGTACAACCGAGTTTGATAAAAATTATTTCTTCAATGTTCAGGAGATTTCCGGAGGTTACCATATCGCTGGGCAGACTTATTTAGGAAAAGGGCTTTTTATCCTTCAGATGTATTCACAGCCTAACTCATTGGCAGGAACAGCAAGGAAATTTGCGGTTGTTGATGTCATCAGTAAAAGTTTTAAATGGGTAACCGGCATTCCGGCAGATATCACCAGAGCAACAACGATTAATAATTATTCGCCAAAAGATGGCAAAACAGGATACATAGGAATTACTACTGCCAGCGAAGGAAGTTATGTGTATGTATTCGATGCAGAAATTGCAGCTGCAAAAAAAGGCTTAAAGGTTGAAGGTGGTACCATCACAGCAATAAATGCCCTTCAATATTAAACTTAAAACTTTCACCCTTAACAAAACAGAACAATGGCAACGCTAAATAAAACTATTCCGGCAAAGAAAAAAAATAAAGATTCGTTATTTAACAGAATCAATAAATGGCTTCACCTCTGGCTTGGCCTGATTTCAGGTGTCATTGTTCTTATTGTTTGTTTAACGGGCTGTATCTGGGTTTTTAACGAAGAAATTACAGGTTTACTGGAACCTGAAACCAAAATTGAAAAGCAGGATAAACCTGTAATTACACCATCGCAACTGAGTGCCATTGCTTTTAAACTTTATCCCGAAAAAATTCCTTCATATGCACAGTATCAGCAGGGAAGGACGATTAATTTAAATTTGAGGGGTAAAAAAGAGGAAGGCAGAAGAGGTGGAGGAACAAGTTTAAAAATTAATCCATACACGGGCGAGGTCATCAGTAAAGTGGTACATAAAAAGGGTGAGGTAGATTTTTTCAGGTTCATTCTGAATGGTCACCGATTTTTATGGCTGCCATATGCCATCGGCAGGCCAATTGTAAACTACGGCACCATGGTATTTGTGGTGTTATTAATTACCGGATTGATTTGGTGGTACCCTAAAAAATGGAATAAATCAACCCGCGATAAAAGTTTCAAAATTAAATGGGGCGCCTCATTTAAAAGGGTAAACCTCGATTTACATAACGTGCTGGGTTTTTATTCCTTAATCTTTTTGCTTTTTATTGCCCTAACCGGAATGGTTTACGGCATTAAATGGTATAGCGAAGGCTTATATTGGGTAACGTCTGGAGGAGAAAAATTGGGCGATTTCCAGCGTCTGGAATCTGATTCATTAGCACTGGGTAAATTTTATACTCCACAAAAAGCAATGGACCTGGCCTGGCAGAAAATAATTACCCGTCACCCGAAATCACAGGGTTTTTATTATACTTTTCCTGATACCTCAAAAGCTAAAGCCACCATCAATATTACGGTTTATCCCAATATAGGGCAGTTTTATAATAACATTGGTTATACCTTCGATCAGCATACTTTAAAAGAGTTTAAACGCGAGGGTGTTTATGCAGTGCCTTATGAAGAGGCTGGTTTTGGAGGAAAGCTCCGGAAAATGAATTATGATATCCATGTAGGCAGCATTTTGGGCTTTCCAGGTAAAGTGATGGCTTTTTTGGCTTCCTTAATTGGTGCGAGTTTGCCGATTACTGGTTTTTTAATCTGGTATGGCCGTAAGTTTAAGAAAAAACCGGCTAAAAAAGAACCTGTTTTAAAGGAAGGCGGGAATAATAAGGCTAATGTTAAACCAAGGGCGAAAATTCCGGTAAAAAAGATAGAAGAAGTACTGGAATAACGCTGATTGTTTCATTCGATCGTCATGCTAAATTTATTTCAGCATCTTTCATGCTATAAAGACCCTGAAATAAATTCAGGCTGACGACAATTAAAAACCCGGGCAATTGCCCGGGTTTTATTTGTTTAAATGCTTTACAATTTTACCTTTTTAGCTTTTGGTTCAGGTTTTTCGGGTAATTGTATCGATAAAATCAAATCAATGCTTTCCGAATTGGTTTCATAATCGGCTGCAATTTTTTCCCATCTTTTGAGTTCTCCCTGTAAGGTTTCGATTTCCTTACCTAATGATTCGATCTTATTCTGGATTGATTTTCTAACGTTCGTATTTGCCATAGCACAAAATTATCATTTGAAGACATATCTTGAAACTTCTTTTTGCCAGTAGTGACAAAAAAAATGCTAAGTGTTCTATTTCAGCGGGTTTTATTCTTATAAAATTTTCAACAATAGTGAAGAAAAGTCGGGCTAGTTGATTTATTGGTTAATTGTTTAAATTGGTTAACCGGCGCTAAATGCGTTTATTAGGTTAATTGTTTAAATTGGTTAGCCGGTTAATTGATACCAAATGTTCAAACCCACATTTATTGGTTAATGAGAGGCAGATTGCATGTTGCCATCGTTAAGATCTTAACTTACTTAACTTCTTAATGGTCACAGGCTAGGCTAAGTATTTAAATTGGTTAACTGCCCGAAACTACTACTGCTCTTCGACTCCGCTCAGGGTGACTAATCTAGCTAATCGACTATGGACTTAAGACTATAGACTCGGGACAAGAGACTAAGGATTAAACTAAAAATATTTATCAATCGTTAATCCATAAGTAAGGTTTAAGTTTTCGCTATTGGTAATATTCAGTTTATTATAATTCAGCGCGGTTGTTAAACTGATCCATTTGCGGAGTTTTAACCCCAGCGTTGCCGAAGAACGTATAATATAATCGCCTTTTCTACTGAAAGAATTCTGTAAAAAATGGTTTCCATCAATAGTAATCAGTTCTTTGATCATAAAGTGATACTGTAACCTTAACGAATTTCGGTAGGTATGGTAACTATCGCCTACAATTAGACTACTTTGATCAAATAATACCCCATCGCTTAAATTTATATAAGCATTTGGTTTATCCAGCACACTGTAAGCAATGCCACCACCGGCAAGCAGCTGATTTTTTAATTTTAACGAATAGCTGGTATTATAATTTACTAGTCCCCAATAATAAAAATGAGGAAAGGTTTTATACAGGTTAAAGTTTAATGTGGTAGAAAAATCGTTATTGGTTAAGCTGTTATTTTGTTTGCCATAAAGCCATGCTGAAGTAGAGTTTAATACAAAACTTTTCTTTTTCAACCCAAAATTTAACGCATTGTTTAACAGATAGGCACGGTCTTCATTGGTGCGGTTAATAGAGCCTGTTGAGGTGAGCAATATATGATAATTGGTACTATCAGTATATTGGGCAAAAGATTGAGCAGAACACAAGCAGAGTAAAAATAGCGGCAAAAAAAACTTCATAAATGTTTTAACATCAATTAACCTTAATATGTTTACCCGAATTAATTCAAATCATACCATTTAGGCACTGGTATGTAATCCTGGTTCCAGATAATTTCATCATTTTCATTTTTATAACCTGCTGATATCAATACAATACGAGGCTCTTCTTCTACAATTTCCTTTTTAAACTGATAAGCGTCTACCGTTAAATGATGGTAAAGTTTATCCTGATCGGTTTTGCTTTCTGTTAACAAAATCAAAGCATTTTCGCCGGTTTTAAGGGTATAAATAAATGTGCCTTTTACTTTCATGGTATTTCTTTTTATTGGAATACAATAAAAACCAAAAATATGTTTTGTTCATCTTTAGTTAAGTAAGTGAAGCTTTATGCGCAAAAAAAAAGCCTGTAAGATTTAACTTGCAGGCTTTCAATTGTTAATGTAGGCAGATTAATTTAGCGTTAATTCAATTACAGGGATCTCAAAATCCGGCTTTTTCTTTGGCAGCTTTAATACCAGTGTGTTGCCTGTTGATTTTTCATTGTCGATTTGTACTTCTGAATTATCATGTAAAAACTGGGCATATTTTGCTTTGTCTTTATAGCCCTCAAAACTGATGGTACCTGTATTAGGATATTCGAAAAGGTGAACATATAATTTTTTTGCATCCTTATTGTAGGTGAGTTTAATACCTTCAGGCGCTTTAAATTCGGCCGGGGCAAAAGTACAGTGGTAGATTGATTTTGAATTGGCGTGCATCCAGAGCCCCAAACTATCTAAAGCGGTAATGGCACGGTTATCAAACTCGCCGCGGGCCGTAGGACCAACATTTAATAATAAGTTACCGCCATTGGCTACCGAAGTGATCAGTAAATCCAATAATTTCCTGTTCGTCTTCCAGGTATTTTCATCGCGGTGGTAGCCCCACGATCCGGAGAAGGTTTGACAGGTTTCCCAAAC
Source organism: Pedobacter sp. 22226 (assembly GCF_052045455.1). Lineage (NCBI taxonomy): Bacteria > Pseudomonadati > Bacteroidota > Sphingobacteriia > Sphingobacteriales > Sphingobacteriaceae > Pedobacter > Pedobacter sp. 22226. Next base: position 87,754 of record NZ_JBQEPB010000008.1, read on the forward strand.
TTTTCCACGGTATTTTTCCAGTTCCTTAGGAGCCACTTGTTCAGGCGTGTCAAAATCGGTACCATCTTCGTAATCGTCCAGGTCTAAGCGGTTATCTACAATAATGCCTGGCTGTAACTTTCTGATCTGTTTCAGCAATTCTACCGATCCCCAATCATCGCGGCCTTTACCATGTTTGCCAGGATAAGAGAAATCAGCCCAGAGGATATCAATTTTACCATATTTGGTGAGAAGTTCTGTAACCTGGTTATATAAGTACTTACGATATTTAGCCATATCCCTGTTTTTGTTTAGCGCTGCATAAGCTTCCTCAGTTTCAGGTTGCGGTCTTAACGGATGGATTTTGTCTACAGGGAAATCGGGGTGATGCCAGTCAATCAGCGAATAATAAAAGCCTACTTTTATCCCTTCCGCACGGAAAGCATCCAGAAACTCTTTTACCAGGTCTCTTTTAGCCTGTGTATTGGTGGCTTTATAATCTGTGTATTTGCTGTCGAATAAAGTAAAACCCTCGTGGTGTTTGGTGGTTAATACGGCGTACTTCATTCCTGCCGCTTTAGCTTCTTTGGCCCATTTTTTAGGGTCAAATAAATCCGGATTAAACTCATCGAAATATTTCTGGTAGTTTTCGTTGGTAATACGTTCCATATTTCTTACCCATTCGTGGCGGGCAGGTAAGGCATAAAGACCCCAGTGGATAAACATCCCGAAACGGGCATCTGTCCACCATTCCATTCTTTTGGTTTTTTGTGCTGCGGTTTCGTTGCCTAATCGCTTTTGGGCAAAGCCGGTTAAAGTTAAACTCAGCATCAGCAGTGCCGATAAAATAGATTTTCTCATTTGTAGCTATTTTGGTTAGGTTAAAGTGCTAATTTACTGAGCTATATACTTTAAAAATGTTGGGATATGAGCAAAATATTAAGTTAAATTGGTTTAAAAAGGCTGTATGGGATTTAGTAATGGAAAACTTTGCTGCTGAAATTTTTGTTTAAAGAACTATAGCAGAATTTTAACCTGATAAAGCCAAAGCAATGAAAACTCAGAAAACACCAGCCAAACAAAATAAACAACCAGGCATTGAAGCTAAAATGAATCCAAAACCCGAAGTGATTAAAGCTGATTACAAAGGTGCCGGAAAGCTTGATAAAAAAGTGGCATTAATTACCGGTGGCGATAGTGGGATTGGCCGTTCAGTAGCCGTTCATTTTGCGAGGGAAGGTGCCGATGTAGCCATTGTTTACCTGGATGAAGATATAGACGCAAAGGAAACCCAAAAAATGGTTGAAGCTGAAGGTAAGAAGTGTTTGCTAATTAAAGGCGATGTGAAGAAACCGGCTTTTTGCAAAAAAGCAGTAGAATCAACCGTTAAAAAATTTGGAAAGATCAATATATTGGTGAATAATGCCGGAATGCAGGTACCGCAGAAAGACCCGAAGAAAATTGATGATAAGCAGCTCGAGGATACTTTCCGCACCAATATATTCGGTTATTTTTATTTTGCAAACGAGGTACTGGAACATTTTCAATCAGGCGATACGATTATTAACACCACTTCGGTAACGGCTTACCGTTCTTCACCAAACCTGATCGATTATTCATCAACCAAAGGCGCAATTACTTCTTTTACCCGTTCTCTGGCTACAAATCTGGCTAAAACAGGTATCCGGGTTAATGCCGTTGCACCAGGACCGGTGTGGACGCCTCTAATCGTTTCTACTTTTGATGAAGAAAAAATTAAATCCTTTGGATCTGAAACAGCAATGGAAAGGGCAGGACAGCCATCCGAATTAGGTCCGGCTTATGTTTTCCTCGCTTCTGATGATGCTTCTTTTATTACCGGACAGGTGATGCATGTAAACGGTGGGGAAGTGGTAAATGGTTAATGCTTACCTTTAGCCTAAATGTAACGCTATGGCATCAGATCAACCAAAAGACTGGCGGTTTAAACTTCACGAAGTCATTTACGAATCGAATACCCCTGCAGGTAAAGCCTTTGATATTGGATTATTAATCGCCATTTTTTCCAGCATTATCGTGGTTATGCTTGATAGCGTAGTGAGCATCCATTTAAAATATGGTAAGCTGTTTAACATTACCGAATGGATTTTCGCTGCACTTTTTACCATAGAATATATTTTAAGGCTGGTGAGTATTCGGAAACCAATCAGGTATGTATTCAGTCCGCTGGGTATTATCGATCTAATTGCCTTATTGCCATCTTATTTAAGTATATTTTTTATTGGCGCACAATCTTTACTGGTTTTCAGGGCTTTAAGGTTGCTCCGGGTGTTCAGGATTTTTAAACTTGGCCATTTTTTAACTGAGATCAATTTTCTCACCCAGGCCTTAAAAAACAGTGTCCGCAAAATCAGTATTTTCCTGCTTACGGTTTTAACCATTACCGTAATTCTGGGCTCCATTATGTATTTGGTAGAAAGGCGCGAAAACGGTTTCTCTAATATTCCTGAAAGCATTTATTGGGCAATTGTAACCATTACAACGGTAGGTTATGGCGATATTTCGCCCATAACGCCGCTAGGTAAGTTTGTGGCTTCGGTAGTGATGCTCATCGGTTATGCCATTATTGCTGTGCCTACTGGTATTATAACGCATGACATAGCCGTTGCTGCCCGGCAGAAAAAAGAATTACCAGAATCATGCCCAAGCTGCAGCAGGGAAGGGCATGATAGCGATGCATTGTTCTGCAAATATTGCGGGTCATCCTTATTTAAATAAAAAATGCCAGACTGATCAACAATCTGGCACCGGTTCATTGTGTGTAAGTTATGGATTATAGCATTTCGCTGTCATCCTCATCATAGGCATTGGGGTCTTTGTCCAGCTCTTCAATGTCCGATTCATTGTAGTCATCGGTTTCTTCACCTTCTTCATCATCATCCTCTTCATCTTCAGGGCCTTCAATTTCTTCATTTAACCGGGTGCCTTCACCATCTGCAAATGGCACTTCATCTTCAGTATAATTTTCATCATCATCGCCTGGCTCCGGACTAGCATGTCCTTCTGCTGCATTTCCCTGCGATCTGTTGATCTGAAACTGTTCAATGTTTTGAATTTCTTCTTCCGGTTGATTATTTTCTTGATTTTCCATGGTATGTTCTTTTTATAATAGAACAGGTTTAAAACCGATTAAGTTTAAACAAAATGCATGTTTTTAAACCCTTGCTGTTGTAAGCTTTTTATCGTTTTTGAAACTTTTTAGCCACTCTTAAGGTTGTATGGATGTACACCAGAACCATTTAGCCATGAAAAATCATTTCTACATCCGTAAGATCGCCACAGTGGCAATAGCCATTTCAGCAATTTCGCTTAATTATCCTGTTAAGGCCGAAGCATATCCTTTTAGTATCGTTTATAAGCAGGATAGCTTAACAAATGCTCAGTTTTTGCAGCAGGCAGCCATTGCCGGGATGAAAGAAGTGCTTACTGGAAAACTCGCAGCAGATAAAGCTTCCGATAAAAAGATTAAAGCATTTGGTCAGATGATGGTAGATGACCACAGCAAAGCCAATGAAGAACTGAGGGCTTTGGCCAAACTTAAAAAAATTGATCTGCCTATGAGTTCACCGGAAGGAGGGCAGCGGCCGGATGGGAGGGTAGATTCTGCTCCCGAAAACCTCAGGGATACTTCGCGGACTAAAAATACCGCTGGCGAAGCAGGCAATACAGGTTTATCGAAAAAAACTGGTGCCGAAGAAAGCACGGTAACTGATGCAATTGAAAAACTTAAAGCTTTAAACGGAACTGCGTTTGATAAAGCATATGTAGACATGATGGTTGCTGATCATCAAAATGCGATCGCACTATTTGAAAAAGCCTCAATGGGTAGTGACCAGGCCATAAAAGCATATGCCAGCAAATACTTACCCATATTGAAAAAACATTTGAAACAGGTGAATGCCTTCGCTACAAAATAATTTCCTACATTCTTTAATCAATAGCCGGTTTGATCTAACAGACCGGCTTTTTTTATGGTTTTTTCAGACTTTCCGTTTTTACAACGAGCATTATTGGTTTAAAATCCATTGGTGAATACAAAAACTTGTTTAACTTTATTTAACTAAAACGATTTATCAATCTTTCTGACACAAATAAACCTGATCAAATATGAGAAAACACTTATTCCTGTTCATTTTACTGCTGTTTTTTACTGTAAAACTCTTTAGCGCACCAATTGAGCTCTTATCTCCCGATAAACGCATTAAAGTTTCTGTTAATGTTAAAGATAAAATCAGTTATGCCGTTACCTTTAATGGCGATCCGCTTTTAACCAATTCCTATCTACAGCTAAATTTAGATCAGGTTAAATTAGGTGCCAATGCAAAGCTGATCAAAAAAAGCCTTTCAACAGTTAATTCCAGTTCAAATCCCGTTGTACCGCTTAAAAATAGTACAGTCGTAAATCATTATAATTTATTAAAACTCGATTTTAAAGGCGATTTTAGTGTCGAATTCAGGGCTTATAACGATGGCATTGCTTATCGTTTCATCACCAATAAAAAAGATTCCATTACCGTAAGCAACGAAGATGTTCACCTTAATTTCAGCGATAATGTTAAAACAGCTTACCTGGAAACGGGTAGTTTTAAAACTGCTTACGAAATCCTTTATCGACAGGATGATCTTGGAAAAGTAAATAAAGATAAAATGAGCGTACTGCCAGTTTTATTTAACACCGGAAAATATAAAGCATTACTATCTGAGGCCGATCTTTATGATTATCCATGTTTGTTTGTAAAAGCAACCGGCGATAAAAGCATCGATGCTGTTTTTCCTAAAGTACCTTTAGCTTTTGGAGAAGATGGCGACAGGAGCAGGAAAATTTTAAAAGAAGGTGATTATATTGCCAAAACTGCCGGAAAAAGATCATTCCCATGGCGGTTTTTGGTGATTACCGATAAAGATACTCAACTGGCTGCCAACCAGATGGTTTATAAATTAAGCACACCCAACCAGTTGCAGGATACCAAATGGATAAAGCCCGGTCAGGTTACCTGGGAATGGTGGCATAATGCCTATGTATATGGGGTCGATTTTAAATCAGGGTATAATCAGGATACTTATAAATATTACATCGATTTTGCTTCAAAATTTGGTATTCCTTATATTATCATGGACGAAGGCTGGGCGAAAACAACCTTAAATCCTTTCGAACCAAATCCTACCATTAACCTGCAGGAACTGATTGCCTACGGCAAGCAGAAAAACGTGAAAATTGTGCTTTGGTTTACCTGGCTGGCGGTAGAAAATAACTTCAACATTTTCGAAACCCTGGAGAAATGGGACATTGCCGGGATGAAAATAGATTTTATGGACAGGAGCGACCAGTGGATGGTAAATTATTATACCCGTGTGGCAAAAGAAGCAGCGAAACACCATATTCTGGTCGATTTTCACGGTGCATTTAAACCTGCAGGACTTGAAGTGGCTTATCCCAATGTGCTTTCGTACGAAGGAGTTGTAGGGATGGAGCAAAATATCGGCGGCGGACTGGCAACCCCAAACAATAATTTATTTTTGCCTTTTCTGCGTAATGCAGTTGGTCCGATGGATTATACGCCCGGGGCCATGCGCTCTGCACACAAGCAGGATTACAAACCAAGCTGGGTAAATACGATGAGCATCGGCACCAGGGCGCATCAACTGGCCATGTACATCGTTTTCGAGAGTGGTTTTCAGATGCTGGCCGATAATCCGTTCAATTATTTGCGCGAACCCGAAACTACCTCGTTTATCACAAATGTTCCTGTAACCTGGGATGAAACCAGAATTTTAGATGCCAGCGTTGGAGAATATATTGTTACCGCGAAACGAAAAGGAGAAAAATGGTTTATCGGCGCCATGGGTAACGACCAAAAGCATGATTTAAAGATAGAAACCGGCTTTTTAAAACCTAATGCCAGCTATCAGATCACTTTGATTAAAGATGGGATTAACGCCGATTTTCAGGCCATGGATTTTAAGCGCATCGTAAAACCAATTAAAGCAGGCGAAACCATCGATATCAATATGGTAAAAGATGGTGGTTTTGTGGCAGTAATTGAACCGGTTAAATAAAGGTTGAAGGTAAAAGGTAGCGGCTGAAGCTCATTCAGTAACTCATTTTATAATGGAAAGATAGTTTTAAAAGGGAGCATCATAACAGGATCAGCTCCCTTTTTTTTTGTGTAAAAGCATAGCTGCTATGCTAAAGGATAGCGCTATCCTTTAGTATAGTAATAGCTTTTTGATACTTCGTATCCATAATTTTGTCGGGCACAAAAAGGCAAAAAAATGAAAATATTACATCTTATATCAAGCCCAAGGGGCGGAGCATCTTTCAGTATTAAATTGGGAAATGCCATAGTAGAAAAATTACAGGCTGCAAATCCTGACAGCACTTTAACTACCCGGAATTTAGCTGAATCTCCATTTCCACATTTAGAGGAGGTTCACATTAATTCTTTCTTTACACCAAAAGAAAACCACACTCCCGAGTTCGCAGAAGCGATAAAGCACTCTGATGAGGCTATTGCTCAACTTAAAGATGCCGATATACTGGTAATTGGCGTGCCATTGTACAATTTTGGTATTCCGTCTACCTTAAAATCATGGATTGATCATATTGCACGTGCCGGCCAGACATTCAGCTATACTGCAAACGGTCCGGAAGGTTTAGTGAAAAACAAGAAACTGTATCTGGCTATTTCATCGGGTGGTGTATATTCCGAAGGACCAATGAAAGCTTACGATTTTACTGAATCTTATCTAAGGTCGGTTCTAGGTTTTATGGGCATGACCGATATTACGGCATATCGCGCAGAAGGTCTAAGTATTCCGGATTTAAAAGATGTAGCTTTAGATAAAGCGATCGAAAGTATAGCGATTTAAACTCAATAGTTCATAACACGAGGTCGTCATTTCGAGCGGAGCGCAGTGTAGTCGGGAAATCTAATAGATCTATTCCTGGCCACAGAAGCGGCCATTTCACTTCGCTTCAGTCGAATTGACGACCTATTATATTATAGACTTTAAACTAAAACTAAGCTGCCAGATATTTCTCCACCCTGCTGGCAAAATCATTCAGATCAAAAGGTTTATTGATAAAATCTTCCGCGTCGCATTTCGCTTTAACTGCATTTAAATGGTTATTTGCCGACATCATCATCACCGGGATATTGTGCGTTTTAATGTTCCGCTTTAAACTATTGCAGATATCCAGGCCATTTCCATCAGGCAACATAATATCCAAAATCACCATATCAGGAATGTGTTTGTTCATTTGAAGCCAGAAGTCGTTGGTGTTCGGGCACGTTCTTACCTCGTAAAGTTCTTCAATCAATAGGAATTCGATAATTTCCCTGATGTTAGGATTATCTTCCACTACATAGATGCACTTTTTCATAAGCTCTATTGTTTATAATGGAATAACCTGTCTAATTATCAGATGTTTAGATGAGTTATACACAATTGTAGAGTTATCAACTTTTATGTAATTGATTTCTGTTCTTCTTTAAGCATTAAATTTTACTAAAAAAAGGTATGATAATAATTTATATTACTAATATTTTTAGTATATTTGTTTAAGGAGAAACCCGATACCTTGAGTTTTCCCTGCACATGCAATTGATTTTTTAAGAATAGCTTAAGCTAATTTTATTTGCCCATTCTATGACTGTTACCGTTTTACCCATATACGAAACCGATTTTAGACCTGATGCCTCTTTAGGCAAAATTATGAATGAAAGACTCAGGATTGCTGCGGCCGATCTGCAGGATATTCATCTGCAGCATTTAAATGCTATTGGTCAGCGGAGTGATGATGTGGTGGTTTATGTGAGCTATAACCCTAAATATAAAATCAGGTGGCGCGTAGTTAACGATGTTCCGGAAGAAATTGAAGACTTTGTAACGCAGATTTGCGGCAAATTAGGTTACATCCAATGGAAAACCGCCGCAATTAATGTTTTTAAAGGGATTGAATAGTTGATTTGCAAAGCCCTCTTTGTTTACGATAGCTCAATTCATACCGTCATTCGTGTTTGAATTTATTACATAAAGATCAATTTTACTGACGGAGTGGTTAATAAGTACACTCCTAATAAATACCGTCATTTCGAGCGGAGTGCAACGCAGTCGAGAAATCTGTCTCGAGATAGATCTCTCTCCCGAATATTCGGGACGTTTCGGTCGAGATGACTAGCGTTCTATTGAGCTATTATTAAGATGCTGATTCCAACGTTAAAATCAGAACAATATGATGATTGCTATTTAAGTTGTAATGGATAGTCTGTTAAATCAAAAATCCGCCACCCAATAAATCATTTCCTTCATAAAAAACAGCCGATTGGCCTGGTGCAATTGCCGAAACATTATGATCAAACACTACACGCATTTTATCTTTCTCCTGAACAATTGTACTTAACATACCCGCATCTTTATAACGGATTTTTGTAATCACATCATTCATTGGTTCTTCAATGCTGGCATATTTAACCAGGTTTAAATTACGAACCATGGCTTCTTTACGTTCAAGTTCTTCGGCTCTGCCTAAAACCACGGTATTGCTTTCTGGCAAAATCTGGGTTACAAACATTGGCTCTCCAAATGCCACTCCCAAACCTTTACGCTGGCCGATGGTATAAAAAGGATAACCTTTATGCTGTCCAACCACCATTCCATTGCTTAAAATGAAGTTTCCGCCGGCAACCCTGTCTTCTAAATCTTCTACTTTATGTTTCAAGAAAGCCCTGTAATCATTATCCGGTACGAAACAGATTTCGTAACTCTCCGATTTTTTAGCCAGTTCTTCCTGTCCCATATCCAAAGCCATCTGCCTGATTTCCGATTTTGCAAAACTGCCCAACGGAAATTTAGTACGTGAAAGGTTTTCCTGCGAAACACCCCACAGTACATAAGACTGATCTTTATTTTCGTCTTTTCCTTTCGAAATAACATAACGGCCGCTATCTTGCTGGCGAATGTTGGCATAATGCCCCGTTGCAATAAATTCGCAATCCAGTTTATTGGCACGTTTTAAAAGCGCTTCCCATTTAATGTGCGTATTGCACAATACACATGGGTTAGGGGTTCTTCCGGCCAGGTATTCATCCACAAAATTGTCGATTACATAATCACCAAATTCATCGCGGATATCCAGAATATAATGCGGAAAACCATAGTTTACTGCAAGCGTACGGGCATCGTTAATGCTATCCAGCGAGCAACAACCGGTTTCTTTACTGCTACCACCAGAGCTGGCATAATCCCAGGTCTTCATCGTTAAGCCAATCACCTCATAACCTTGCTCATGCAACATTACAGCCGCTACCGAACTATCAACCCCGCCACTCATGGCAACCAGAATTCTACCGTGTTTACTCATCTTAAAAATATAAGGATGCAAAAATAAGGTTTATTTAGCTGAAATTATTTAAACGAAGTCAGTTACTTGTAAAAAGCGGTTGTCAAATTGCTTATGTGGCTAAGGTGATCAATCTTTTTTTGAAAAGGAGTGGTTCGGTGTTAATGGCTGCCGGCAGTCCTGCTATCTCTTCAAGTCCTCGGCTCGTACCTTGCCTGTGGGCTTTCCGTTCTATCAGGTTTATTTAACAGCGCCTTTGGTATAAGGAACATAAACCTCGCAGTTTTTCTAAATCTGTGGAGTTTGGCACTGCAATAAATCGTATCTTCAACAGTCTGAAATGTATTTTTTGTTTTACTTAAACGTTTTAGTCTTGTGTTTTATGCATATTTGAATATAAATTTATACCTTAGAATTTTCAACAAAACAAGCTAATTTTAAAAAGATATGATTAAAAAAGTTATCCTGCCTTGTCTTTTGCTTTCCTCCATGATGGCATCGGCACAGCAGAATCTGGTGCAGTATGTAAAGCCCATTATCGGCACCTCAAAAATGGGGCATACCTATCCTGGTGCAACCGTTCCCTTTGGCGCGGTACAGTTAAGTCCCGAAACGGATACTTTATCTTACGAAGTAAACGGAAAATACAATGGCGATGTATATAAATACTGCGCAGGTTACAAATACGAAGATAAAACCATCACCGGTTTCAGCCATACGCATTTCAGCGGTACCGGCCACTCTGATCTGGGCGATTTCCTGATCATGCCAACACAGGGAAAATTACAGTTAAACCCTGGTGTTGCGTCAAATCCTAAAGGTGGTTACCGTTCTGCATATTCGCATGCTAATGAAGTTGCCGAGGCAGGTTATTACAAGGTAAAACTAGATGACGATAACATCACCGCAGAGCTCACCTCAACCACAAGGGTAGGGATGCATCAATATACTTTCCCTAAATCAGATCAGTCGCACATTATTTTAGATCTGATGGCTGGTATTTACAATTACGAAGAAAAAACCGTTTGGACTTATGTTCGCGTGGTAAATGACACCTTGGTTACAGGTTACCGACAAACCAATGGATGGGCCAGAACCAGGACTGTTTATTTTGCCATGAGTTTTTCCAAACCTTTTAAAAGCTACGGACGCAAAAGCTACGATGCTAAACAGGCTTACAGAGGTTTCTGGGGTAAATTTAACCAGGATCAGAACTTCCCTGAAATTGCAGGCAAAAAGTTAAAAATGTTCTTCGATTTTGATACGCAAGAAGGGGAGAAGATCAAAATTAAATTTGCTTTATCGCCGGTTAGTCAGGAAAATGCTTTGCAAAACATGCGTGCAGAAATTTCGGGCTGGGATTTCGAAAAAATAAAAGCGCAGGCGCAGGCTACCTGGAATAAAGAACTGAATAAAATTCAGGTAAAAACCTCAAACGATAATAAAATAAACTTTTATACCGCTTTATATCATGCGTATATAAATCCAACAACCTATACCGATGTTAACGGCGAATATAAAGGTTTAGATCAGGGCGTACACAAAGCCGATGGTTTTACCAATTACACTACTTTCTCACTTTGGGATACTTACCGGGCTTTACACCCATTCTTCAACATTACACAACCAGCCCGCAGTAATGATATGGTGAAATCAATGTTAGCGCATTACGATCAGAGCAGCTTGCACATGTTACCCATTTGGTCGCACTATGCCAATGATAACTGGTGTATGAGTGGCTACCACAGCGTTTCGGTAATTTCTGACGCAATTATAAAAGGTACTTACACCGGCGATCCGAACAAAGCACTGGACGCCTGCATTGCAACAGCTAAACACCGCGATTACGAAGGCATCGGCTATTATATGGATAAAGGTTATATCCCTGCCGAAAAATCGGGTATTTCAGTTTCCAATAACTTAGAATATTCGTACGATGACTGGTCGATTGCACAATTGGCCAAGAAACTGAACCGCATGGATGTTTACAACGAGTTTATCAAACGTTCTAACAACTGGAAGAACAATTACGATAACGCTTCGGGTTTTATGCGTCCGAAACTGGCAGACGGAACCTTTAAAAAACAGTTTGATCCGAAAGATACTGAAGGACAGGGTTTTATTGAGGGAAATAGCTGGAATTATAGCTTCTTTGTTCCACAGGATCCGGCTTCGCTAATAGAAATGATGGGCGGCAAAAAGAAATTCGCAACACGTTTAGATACTTTATTTACCATGCATTTACCTGATGAGTTTTTTGCCCATACTGAAGATATTACCCGCGAAGGTATCATTGGTGGATATGTTCATGGAAATGAGCCGGCACACCACATTGTATATTTTTACAACTGGACCGATCAGCCATGGAAAACACAGGCACAGGTTCGCCACATTTTAAATATGCAGTATAAACCTACTGCTGATGGTTTAGGTGGAAACGACGACTGCGGACAAATGAGTGCCTGGTACATGTTCTCTTCTTTAGGATTTTATCCGGTGGCACCAGGCTCTGATGTTTATTCATTAGGTAGTCCGTTGGTTAACAATGCGGTAATCAATTTAGAGAACGGCAAAACTTTCACGGTTGAAGCCATTAAACAAAGTGATAAAAATGTATATGTAGAAAAGGTTTTATTGAACGGCAAAGAAATTACCGATCATAAAATCAAACATGCAGATATCACCAATGGCGGGAAGCTTACTTTTTACATGAGCCCGAAACCTAAGAAATAATATTTAAAATTTTCGTAAACCAAAAAACGTCGGCTATTTTTAGTCGACGTTTTTTATTTTAGTGGTTCATTAGTCAATAGTCTGATGGTTCATAGACTACGGACTGCCGACTTAAGACTTTGGACTAATTAATCATCTTATCTAATAACGTCTTAATGTTCTTAACTTCTTAATGATGAAAAATTAGTGCTTAAGTCGATTCCGTGCTTTCTGTACCTCCATGGCTAAAAATAAACACCAAATCTTAAAGTAATATCACCAAACTACCCGCTACAATCATCCCTCCACCAATTAATGTCTTTGTATCAATCGGTTCTTTTAAAATCAGAAAGGCTAAGCCCATGGCAATGGCCACGCTTAATTTATCAATAGGGGCCACTTTAGAAACACTGCCGGTTTCGAGTGCCTTAAAATAGAAAATCCATGATAAACCTGTTGCCAAACCTGATAAGCCTAAAAATATCAGGTTGTTTTTACTCAGCGTTTTAAGCTCTGCAATTTCTCCGCTGGCTAAAACAATGCCCCATGCAATAAATAAGATCACAATGGTTCTTACAGCAGTTGCTATATTTCCGTTAACACCTTTTAATCCAACTTTGGCTAAAATGGCCGTTGCCGCTGCAAATACAGCAGAGAGTATGGCATAAAATTTCCACATAACCTTTTTGCTTAATTTTTATTGATAAACACGATACAGTAAATAAACTATCCAATTCTGTAGATAATCTGTTTTTAATGAAACTGAAAATTAAAATAAAGTTTTGATTTCTAAAATATCTATCGTAATATTGCGATGTAAAATTATGGGACTTACCAAAACCGAAATCTTCTCTGAAGAACAAAACCAAATGGCGGCATTGCTAAAAGCGATGGCACATCCCGCGCGTATTGCCATTCTTCAACGCATTCTTAAATCAAATACCTGCATTTGTGGCGATCTGGTTGAGGAACTGGGCTTGGCACAGGCAACCATTTCTCAACATTTAAAAGAGCTTAAAAATGCCGGTATTATACAGGGCACCATAGAAGGGGTAAGTATTTGTTATTGTATCGAACCTAAAACATGGAAATTACTTCAAAATCAATTGGGCAATTTTTTCGCTTCTTATAAAGGCGAACAAAACTGCTGTTAAAATTTTTTACCTAAATCAATCGTTAAATTGCAATATTATGATTAATAAATTTTCAATCGAATGGAGCAGCTTTAAAGCTGAACTTCAACAACATCCCGAGCTGATTTTACAGTTTCAATATGCCCGAAATAATTGGGTAAAAGCCAATTATCACATCACAGAAATTAAACAGGCACCGATTACTTCAGTTGATTGCGGAGGGGTGATGAACGCCTGGACAGAAATTATTGTGCAGCTATGGGAACCTACAGAAGAGGAAGATGGCAGGGCTATGCAGGTGAAAAAAGCATTGTCAATTATCGATCTGGTAGAAAGTAAGCTCTCTTTAAACCCTAAAGGAGTGGTGAAAATCGAATTTGGTAATTCAGAATTTGATACCAGACAAATGTATCCGGCTGAGTTTATAGTTGATGTTGATAACCTGGTTATAAATTTAACACCCGATGCCACACAATGCAAAGCCATTAGTCGCGGCGGAAGTTGCGGCACCACAGAAAACGATGAAGAATGTTGCGCACCTGCTCAAACTGAAAAAAGAAAGATCGAATTGGTTAATCTGGCAGCTGATCAGAACAGCTGCACACCAGGTAGTGGTTGTTGTTAATTAATAAAATTTATATCAATGAAAAATGTATTGGTGCTTTGCACCGGAAATAGTTGCAGAAGTCAGCTGGCAGAAGGTTATTTAAAATACTTTGCTCAAAATAATGCCAGAATCTACAGTGCCGGAATTGAGGTTCATGGTGTTAACCCCAGGGCAATAAAAATAATGGAAGAGGATGGAATCGATATTTCCGGCCAAACATCGAACAATATTGCGGAGTATTTCAATGTGCCTTTCGATTATGTGATTACGGTTTGTAATCACGCGAAAGAGAGTTGTCCGTATTTCCCCACAAAGGCTATAAAATTACACCACAACTTTCCCGATCCGGCAAAAGCAATGGGCACCGAAGCCGAAATTATGGCGCAGTTCAGAAGTACAAGGGAGCTGATCAAGACGTATATGCAGGATTTTGTAAATGAAAATGTAAAAAGTTAGTGTGTTGGCAAATATTTTTTTCAATTAGAACCCAGCAATAAGGATAAAAACCTTCGTTTTGACGGGCTTTAATAAAAATCGTCATCTCGACTGAAGCGCAGTTCCGAAGGTCCGGGAGAGAAATCTATCTCGAGACAGATTTAGCTTCGCTGAGCCTTCGGGTTCCCGACTGCATTGCACTTCGCTCGAAATGACGATTGTGTAAATACTACGCCCCAATCTCCTCGAAATTGGTCGCCGTTGCAAGATATTTCCAGTTTGCCATGTCTCTTTGTACATCTGCAATTTTTGCATCCGCAACCTGATAAGCATCGGGGCCTAAAAATAAATGAAGTGGCGGGTTTTCGCTTTTAGATGCCTCGATAATTACCTCAACTGCTTTAGCCGGATCGCCTGGCTGTTGATTGTTGATATCATTTTGGTGCGCTGCCTGCGATTCGCGTACCTCTTTGTAAGCATCAATTGGTGAACCTGGAACAGCTAACGAACCTTCAGTAAGAAATGCTGTCCTGAAATAACCTGGCTCAACAACGGTTGCTTTAATACCCAAAGATTTTACTTCTGCAGCCAACGATTCGGTAAAACCAACTACCGCGAATTTTGTAGCACAGTAAATTCCGAAGCCAGGAAAATTGCCTGAAAAACCACCTATAGAAGAGATATTGAAAATATGACCTGATTGTTGTTTCCTTAATTGTGGAAGCACTTTTCTGATCACGTTTAACGAGCCGAAAACGTTAACATCAAAATTTTCACGCGATTCTTTATCGCTTAATTCTTCCAATGCGCCCAACATACCATATCCGGCATTGTTTACCACTACATCAACCTGACCGAATTTGCTGATGGTTTGGCTAACTGCAGTTTCTACGCTGTTTTCGTTAATCAAATCAACGCTTAGCGGTAAAAAGTTTTCGTGTTCACCCACTGCTTGAATTAAATCGTTTAAATTTCTCGATGTTGCGGCCACATTAACGCCGTTGTTTAATAATGTTTTTACTAAGGTTAGTCCTAAACCTTTGGACGCGCCTGTTACAAACCAAACTTTTTGATTTTCCATGATAATTGTTTTTTAAGTTGAAATGAATTGATGAAGTTGGATTATAAAACTAGTTTCTCTAAAATTGGTCATGTTGAGCCTGTCGAAACGCCTTAGACAGTTTTATCGCAGGTCCTTCGACAAGCTCAGGATGACAATTCTATACTTATAATACAACCTCTGCTTTGATTGCTAATTCGTACTTAGCATGTGATTAATCGTCGAAATCTGTTGAGATCGTGATGGCTTTCCAGTCTTTAAACTCTTTGGTTAAAGCCTCTAGTTTACTGTTTGCCCTTTGAAAAGCATCGTTGCCTAAAAGTAGATGCACTGGCGGATTTGGCATACTGGCCAGCGAAATCATAGCGGCAGCTGCTTTTTCCGGATCACCAATCTGCTGACCATCCATTTTTAAATATTTGTTGTGGATCGCCCTCACTTCTTCGTATTCTGCAATTGGATTGGCGGCCAATGTTAATGAATCAGGAGTAAGGAAACTCGTTCTGAAAGCCCCCGGAGCAACAACCGTTACTTTTACACCAAATTCTTTAAGGTCTTCGGCCGATACTTCCGATAATGCAATAACCGCCGATTTTGCTGCAGCATAAACCGCCCAACCTGTTGCGCCGGCAATACCTGCAATCGATGCAATGTTGATGATATGTCCCGAACGTTGTGCACGTAAATAAGGTGAAGCTTTTCTGATTACATTTAACGTTCCGAAAACGTTTACATCAAAACTATTGCGTGTTTCGGCATCGCTTAATTCTTCAATACTGCCTCCTATACCATAGCCGGCATTGTTGATCACCACATCAATCCTTTCAAATTTTGAATTGGTCGCTTTAATCGCATCTTCCACACTTTTTTCATCAGCCAGGTTAACGGCGAGTGGAAGGAATTTTCCGGTATCAGCATTTACGGCTTTTTTAAGTTCATCAATGTTTCTTGAGGTAGCTGCAACAGATTGACCAGCTTTCAATAATTGATTGACCAAACTTAATCCTAAGCCTTTTGAAGCACCGGTAATAAACCAAACTTTTTTCATGCCCATAATTTTATTCTTTTTTCTTAGTACAAAATTACAGTACAAACGACTTCTAACTATTACGCTAATCAAACTTATGATTACGAAATTCAAACAATTCGGTAAGAAGTAGGGGTATGGTTGGTCAGTTTTTTGAAAAAGTTATTAAAATGAGTGGGTTCTTCGAAGCCCAGGCAATAGCCTATTTCAGATATATTCCAGTCAGTATGTTTTAATAAAGCTTTTGCTTCACTCAATAAACGTTCTGTGATATAATTTGTGGTGGTTTTGCCGGTAGTTTCTTTAATGGCCCGGTTTAAGTGGTTTACGTGTACCGAAAGTTGTGCCGCATAATCTTTCGCTGAGCGCATGGTAAGTCTTTGCGTAGTCGTTTCAATCGGGAACTGGCGTTCCAGCAGTTCTGTAAATACTGAGGTAATCCTCGTATTGGCGTCAGTATGTTTAAATAAACTTTCTGAAGGCTGTGTTTTTAATGCAAAGTGGGTAATTTCGGTAATGTAGTTTCGCAGGAGGTCGTATTTATAAACATAATCCGTATTAATTTCCTCAAACATTTTAGCAAAAATAGCTTCTACCTGTGCATCCTGACCTTCATTTAAAAAGTAGGCAGGATTTCCTCCAGGTACAAACATCGGCAGATCACCAATGTTCCCGCGGATTTTTTCTTTAAAAAAAGCTTCGGTAAAAATGCAGAAATAACCGGTTACATCACTTTGTTTTCCGCTGGCCAGCTCCCAGGTATAAGGAACAAGGGGGTTGAAAAAAATCAGTGCCGTTCCGTCTATCTCGATACTTTTATCTGCGTAATGATAAACATTATGGCCGCGTGTAAGGCATATTTTATAATAGTCCCTGCGGTTATAGCTCATCGGCTTGTGGTCGTCCCTTAAACAATCTTCCAGTTTAAAAACATTAAAGTGTCCAACGCCATTCTGTAAATTATCCGGCAAAAAACTGAATTTGTTCTGATAAAAGTCTTCTATACTTTCTGGTTTGTTCATAAATCTAAGTTACAAAATTCAAACGTAAAACAAATAATCGGCTTTTTGTACGACTTATGATCTATTGATTTATGTATTGCGAAAAGGAGATTGTAATGATAAAATGATTTGTAATTAATATACCGATTGATATATATTTGCATTGTCAATCCAGAATAACATGACTAAAGCAGAAAAAACGAGAAATTTCATTGTAGAGAAAACCGCACCGATTTTTAATATGAAGGGTTATGCGGGTACTTCTTTAAATGATATCACGGCTGCTACAGGTTTAACCAAGGGTAGCATTTATGGCAATTTTACCAATAAAGATGAGGTTGCGCTGGCCGCTTTTGATTATAACCTGAATAATGTTTCTAGCAGGATAGAAGCTGAAATGAGCAGGCAAACTACCATGAAAGATAAGCTTTTGGTGTACATCGATATCTATCAGAAATTTATTGATGGTTCGGTGTCTGAAGGAGGCTGCCCGGTTTTAAACACGGCAATTGATGCCGATGATACCCATCCGGAATTGAGGAACAGGGTACTAAAGGCTGTTTTAGACTGGAAAAACAAAATCGCTAAACTGGTTGAAGCAGGAATTGCCAATAAAGAAATCAGTGCAGATCAACATCCGGAACAAATTGCTTTAACCATTATTGCAATGGTGGAAGGAGGAATTATGATTTCTAAATTAACCTCAAAAACAGAATACTGGAGCCTGATTATGGGCTCGCTAAAAAAATATGTTGATAGCCTAGGCTAAAAATTTTTAGCCAAAAATATACCGATTGGTATTTTAATATGGAAAGAAAAAGAACAATAACCTGGGATGATCCCATGAAAGGCGCAAAAGAAGCCATGCAAATGGACGGAATTGATTATTTACAGGCCATGAGCGATGATAAATTTCCTCTGCCTCCGCTTTTACATACACTTGATTTTAGTGTAAGTATAATTGAAGCCGGCAACGTAGTTTTCGAATTCACGCCTCAGGAATTTCATTACAACCCCATCGGTACTGTACACGGCGGAGTAATTACAGCCATTTTAGATTCGGCCATGGGCTGTTCGGTGCATTCGCTCTTACCTGCAGGGAAAGGTTATACCACTTTAGAGCTTAAAGTAAATTTCCTCAAGGCCATTACCATTAAAACCGGAAAATTGAAAACCACTGGCAAAGTGATTAATCTGGGCGGTCGCACCGCTTTGGTAGAAGCACAGTTAATTGATGAAACTCATACCGTTTATACTCATGCTGTGAGCACCTGTTTAATCTTAAAATTTTAAAAAAATATAGAAATGAAAACTTCACAAAATACAGTTTTATTAATCGGCGGAACTGCCGGTATCGGTTTAGAAATCGCAAAACAATTAACCGCTTTAGATAACCATGTGATTATTACCGGCAGAAACCAGGAAAGGCTTGATGCTGCTGCTGCGTCGCTAAATAACGTAACTACCATCCTTTCGGATGTAAGCAAAGCTAGCGATGTTGAGCAATTGGTAGAAAGGATTAAAGTAGATTTTCCTCAGTTAAATATCGTAATTAACAATGCTGGTAGGGCAATTCTTTATAATTTAGCAGACCAAGGTCAGGACGCTTTTGCAAATGCAGAAGACGAAATGCTGACCAATTACCTGTCGATCATCAGGATCAATCAAAAATTATTGCCTGTTTTAAAAGCACAGGAAGCGTCGGCAATTGTTAATGTATCTTCTATTGTGGCTTATGTTCCGGGTATAAGTTTGCCTACTTATGCGGCCAGTAAAGCAGCGCTTCATTCGTACAGCACTTCTTTAAGATTAAGTCTGGAAGATACAGCTGTTAAGGTTTTCGAATTGATGCCTCCATTGGTGGATACCGAATTTTCAAAAGAAATTGGTGGACATAATGGTATCAAACCATCAGTGGTGGCCGATGACTTAGTGGCTGCTTTGGCCAATGATGAATATGAGATCAGGGTGGGTGATACAGCTAAGATTTACGAACTGTTCAGGCAATCGCCGGTTGATGCATTAAACGTAATGAATGCCAGCAGAAAGGCCAATATTGATTCGGTCCAAAATTAACGGAGAACAGACCGGCAAGGATTTTCCTTTGCTTTTATTATGACATTTTTCACCGCAGGAATGCTTACTTTCGCGGCAATAAGTGTAAAAACTCAAATGACCGGCCATATTTCATGGTTTGATCATTTGAGCTTAGTGACTAAAAAAAATAAAATGAAAAGAGTAGTAGTTACAGGTTTAGGTGCTATAACCCCGCTTGGCAATACTGTTGAGCAATTTTGGCAACAGATTTTAGCTGGTAAAAGTGGCATTGGCCCCATTACAAAATTTGATTCAGGCAAATTTAAAACGCAATTTGCAGGTGAAGTGAAGGATTTTAATCCTGAAGAATACCTGGAGAAAAAAGAAATTAAAAAGTACGATCTGTTTACCCAGTACGCCATCGGCTCGAGCGATCAGGCGATAAAAGATGCAGGATTGGATTTCAGTACAATGAACGATGATCAACTGGCAGAAGTTGGGGTAATCTGGGCAACCGGAAATGGCGGTATCGGTACTTTTGAAGCGCAACTGGAAGAATTTCATGCCGGAGATGGAACACCAAGGTTTAATCCTTATTTCATTCCGAAAATGATCGTTGATATCGCTGCCGGGGCGATTTCCATCCGTCATAAACTTCGCGGACCAAATTATTGCACGGTTTCGGCTTGTGCATCATCAAACACAGCAATTATCAATGCGTTTGATACCATTCGTTTAGGAAAAGCAAGTGTAATGATTGCCGGAGGCTCGGAAGCCGCTTTAACAAAATCATCGGTTGGTGGATTTAATGCAGCTCAGGCATTGTCTAAAAATAACGAAGACCCGCAGGGTTCTTCAAAACCTTTCGATAAAGACAGGGACGGTTTTGTGATGAGCGAAGGTGCGGGAGCATTGGTTTTGGAGGAGCTGGAGCATGCTTTACAACGTGGTGCTCATATTTATGCTGAAATTGTTGGCGGTGGAATGGCAGCTGATGCCTACCACTTAACCGGAACACCTCCGGATGGAATTGGAGCAGCTTTGGGCATGAGAAGTGCACTAAAAGACGCCAATATTACAGCTGATAAAATCGATTATATCAATGCACATGCTACTTCAACCGGATTGGGCGATTTAAGCGAATTAAATGGTATTAATACTGTTTTTAATGGCTTACCTGTGGTAATTGGAGCTACTAAATCGATGACTGGCCATTTATTAGGCGCAGCAGGAGCCGTTGAAAGTTTGATCAGTATCCTTTCAATCAGGGATAATGTGATTCCTCCAACCATTAATACTAAAAACCTCGACGAAAATATCCCGAAAGGATTAAATATTGTATTGGGCGAACCGATTAAAAAAGAAATCAATTATGTTTTAAACAACACTTTTGGTTTCGGCGGACATACTGCAAGTACGATTTTTAAAAAGTATGAGGCTTAATTTAGGTTTATAGATTAAAGTGATTTACTGGTCTTAGCGTCCCGCTAAGACCTTTTTTGTTAAGTTTTGTTTTTGCCACGGAGGCACTGAAAAAAAGCGTCGTCATCTCGACTGGAGCAAAGCGGAACGGAGAGACCTATCTCGAGACAGATTTCTCGGCTACGTTGCACTCCGCTCGAAATGACGGAGTTGGTTTAGGGGTAGCAAACTAATAAACCAATGCCCAATGACTAATGAACCTACTTATCCATCAACAAATTAACCAGCTCTTTTAACTCTTCTACTTCTAATTCCAGTTTTTGGATGCGGTTTTCCAATTCTGTGGTATCAAAACTTGGTGCTGCAAGGGTTTCGGTTTCTGCTTCGGAGGTGGTTTCTGCCTGCTCGCCCAAAAGGTGAACAAAGCGGGCTTCCTTTTGTCCGGCTTTTTTAGTCAGCTGTTTTACGAAAGCAGGTTCATCATCCGATAGTTTCTGAAGCTGCTCTAATACTTCTTCAATGCTTTCAAATTCGTATAAGCGACCCGAGTTGCTGTTGATTTCTCCAGGAGTTAACGGTCCGCGCAAAAGTAAAAGACAGATAATGGCCAGTTCCGAAGGCAATAATGGATAAACTATCGCCAGATTATGCTTGTATTTTGTGGCGCGGCTCGATCCGCCTGTAGCGGTTGAGATGAGGCCTTTTATTTTAAGTTGGTTTAAGGTTAAGGTAATTGTTTCCTCATCGTAATTTACTACAGGATTTCTTGAACTTTTTTGGTTACAGGCAGCAGTTAAGCTGTTCAAAGTCATTGGATAATAATCGGGCGTGGTGCGGCTTTTTTCTATTAAAGCGCCTAAAACGCGTTGCTCTTCTGCGGTTAAATCGGGGAGTGGTTTTACGTTGTCCATTTTATAAAAATATAAATTGGATGAACATTATGGAAATTATTTTGTTAATGATTTATTTCTAGTGGGTTATCTCAAATATTGTTAGATAGAACAATTCTAAATTTCTGATTTACTATCATTTAAACTTTAGAATTACGAACTTAGAAAAACATCCTAAAGCTAATCTCATTCAAATATGAAACCTTCTGATCAAAAACCAAATCAGGGCGATAGCAGACGCGATTTCCTTAAAAAAAGTTCCGTAATTACGGCTATTGCCTTAACGCCGGGCATCGCGGTTAAAGCAGCTGAAAACAATGCCGATGAACGTTTCGCCGAGCTTTTTGAGAAAATTCCACTAAATCTGACTGTAAATAATAAAACATATAAAGCATCAGTAGAGCCAAGGGTAACCCTTCTGGATTACCTGCGCGAAGAACTGCATTTAACCGGAACCAAAAAAGGCTGTGACCATGGTCAGTGCGGCGCCTGCACCGTACACGTAGATGGGCAGAGGGTAAATTCCTGTTTAAGTTTAGCGGTGATGAACGAAGGAAAGAAAATTACCACGATAGAAGGTCTGGCCGATGGAGATACCTTACATCCGATGCAGGCCGCTTTCATCAAACATGATGGTTTTCAATGCGGTTATTGCACATCCGGACAGATTATGTCGGCGGTGGCCTGCATCCGCGAAGGACACACCAGTTCGAGGGCCGAAATCAGCGAATACATGAGTGGCAACATCTGCAGGTGTGGTGCCTACCCGAATATTGTTGATGCCATTGTGGATGTGAAGGAAGGAGGGGCAAACGTATGATCAATTTTCAATATTTAAGAACAACCTCGGCCAAATCGGCCATTGCGCTATTGCTAAAAGATAAAAGTGCTAAATTTTTAGCTGGCGGTACTAACCTGATCGACCTGATGAAAAGGGGTGTTACTGCACCCGAAAAACTGATCGATATCAATCACATTCCCTTAAAACAGATTGAACAGATTGGAAATAAAATCCACATTGGAGCCTTAACAACCAATACTGCCGTTGCAGACCATGCTTTGATCAAAGAAAAACTGCCATTGCTTTCGTGGGCTTTACAGGCCGGTGCTTCGGCGCAATTGCGTAATGTAGCCACGGTAGGAGGAAATATGATGCAGCGTACGCGTTGTGGTTATTTTTACGATACCGAAATGCCCTGCAATAAACGTCAGCCGGGTACAGGTTGTGGCGCAATGGAAGGTTTTAACCGTATGCATGCCATTTTTGGTACTTCCGAAAAATGTATTGCCGTGCATCCAAGCGATATGTGTGTTGCCTTAACCGCTTTAGATGCCGAAGTGGTGCTGGCCAATAGCAAAGGCGAGCGGAAAATAGCTTTTAAAGATTTCCACCGCCTGGCGGGAGATACCCCACAGCTAGACAATAACCTGAAAGCAAATGAAATGATTATCCGACTGGAAATACCAGTGAATAATCTCGCTAAAAACTACTATTATTTAAAAGTACGCGACCGTGCTTCTTATGCTTTTGCACTCGTTTCGGTTGCAGCTGCTTTTGAATTGAACAATAATAAAATTACCGACATCCGTTTGGCTATGGGCGGTGTAGCTCACAAACCATGGCGTTTAACGGCGTCCGAAAATTTCCTTAAAGGAAAAGAAGCTACCTTGTCGAATTTCGAACAGGCAGCAGAACTGGCCATGACGGGTGCTAAGGGTTTTGGCGAAAATAATTTCAAGCTTAAACTGGCACCCAATACAATTATCGAGGCGTTAAATCTTGCAAAATCGAAAGCTTAATTATGGAAAAGCGCATGTTAAAAGAAGATACCGACCGCGTAGATGGCATTTTAAAAGTTACGGGAAAAGCTAAATATTTTGCAGAATACGAACTCCCCGGCTTAACTTATGGGGTATTGGTAACCAGTACCATTACTAAAGGAAAAATTACCGGCCTCGATACAAAAGCTGCAGAAAATGCACCTGGCGTTATTGCTGTGATTTCGCATTTAAACAAACCATCGGCAACTGCTTACGAGCAGGAAGGTGGTCCGCAGATGAAGATATTTTATACTGATAAGATATTTTATAACGGACAACCGATTGCTATCGTAGTGGCCAATACCTTCGAAAGGGCTACTTATGCGGCCTCTCTGGTAAAAGCAACATATGCGAAAGAAGAATTTAATACTGATTTTGCAAAGGCTTTAAAAGATCCGAAGGCAAAAAAACTACAAGGGCAGGCCGATTATAAACGAGGTGTGGAAAATGCTTATAAAACTGCCGAAGTAAAACTCGAAGAACGGTATTTTTTGCCAATTGAAACGCATAACCCAATGGAACTGCATGGTATTATTGCCGATTGGCGTCCGAATAATCAGGTTACTGTTTATGCCAAAACACAGGGTGTAAAAGCTACGCAGGGCACCATTGCCAACGTTTTTAAAATCCCGATGGAAAATATTCAGGTAAATTCGGAGTTTGTGGGAGGTGGTTTTGGCATGGCTTTGCGTACCTGGCCATTGGAAATTGCAACGGTAATGGCTTCGAAACATATTGGCAAACCGGTAAAAGTGGTGATTACCAGGATGCAGATGTTTACGATGGTAGGTAACCGGCCTGCGGCTATCCAAACCATTGGTTTGGGGGCAGATAAAGATGGTAAATTAACCGGCATTACACACCGGGCTTATGGCGAAACTTCTACTTACGAGAACTTTACCGAAGGCGTGGTAAATATGGCGAAGTTTATGTACCAATGCGATAACGTAAATACTTCTTATGCCATTGTTCCGGTTGATCTTGGTGTGCCGATCTGGATGCGCGGTCCTGGTGAAGCCACAGGTGCTTTTGCTCTGGAAAGCGCTATCGACGAAATGGCACATGCACTGGATATGGATCCATTGGATTTTAGGATCAAAAACGATCCTGAAACCGATCAACAAAAAAATAAACCTTTTTCAAGTAAGAATATTAAGGAAGCCTATAAAATTGGTGCCGAAAAAATTGACTGGAGCAACCGTAAAAATAAACCGGGCAGTTTGGTTGAAGGACCATGGCAAACGGGTTATGGCGTAAGTGTTGGTGTATTTAATGCCAACAGGGGTAAGGCCAGCGTTAAAGGCATATTAAAGGCCGATGGATCGCTGCTTTTACAAAGTGCAACAAGCGATATCGGCCCCGGAACAGGTACCGGTATGACGTTAATTGCCAATAAACTGATGAAAATTCCGGTGAATAAAATTACTTTCGAACTGGGCGATTCTTCTTTACCTCCTGCGCCTAGTCAGGGTGGTTCCGCAACATTATCTACCGTCGGGTCTGCTGTTAACGATGTATGCGTGGCTTTGAAATCGGCAATTGCCGAGCTGGCAGCAAATTCGAATATGGATGCCACTGCTAATTTTGTGGAGGTATTAAAAAAGAACAATTTACCTTCTATAGAGGTAACCAAAGAAAGCCAGAGCGGTAAGGAAAAGGATAATTATTCAATGTATTCCTTTTCGATCCACTTTGTGCAGGTAAAAGTTCATGCTTTAACCGGAGTGGTAAAAGTGAGTAAAATCGTTTCCGTTGGCGATTCGGGTACGATTGTGAGTCCGAAAACAGCGCGGAGCCAGATGCTGGGCGGTGCGGTAGGTGGTATTGGTATGGCTTTAACAGAAGAATCAATAATCGATCACCGTTACGGAAGGTACATCAATAACAATTTTGCCGATTATCATGTTCCGGTAAATGCTGATGTGCCGGAAATTGACGTCAATTTTATCAATAAACCCGATCCATATATCAACCCGATGGGCGCAAAAGGAATGGGCGAAATCGCGTTGATCGGTTTTTCTGCAGCGGTTGCCAATGCAGTGTTTAATGCCACTGGTAAAAGGATCAGAACCTTGCCGATTACGCCAGATAAGGTGTTAGCTTAGGTCTGTGCAGTATCCATAGTATATAAACCCGATCGAAAGCGGTATTCCCATTTTTCATCGGAATTTAGCAAAGAGCGGGACGAAAACCTTCTATGGAAAACCGAACCCTACATTTTCTGGAAATATTTGCCATTTTTGAACAATTAAGAAAATCACTATAAATTTTAAACCTGCGATATTTGCGTGTAATAGCGTAATTGCAACAATATGGCACCTGCCGAAATGAACCCGCGCTGACAAAGCTTAATGCTTAATCTTCTAGCTTTGAACAAAATTTAAAATAGATATGATAGCTGCAAAAGGATACGCTGTGCATAGCCAAACCGATAAATTGGCTCCATGGAATTTCGATAGAAGGAATGTTGGGCCGAAAGATGTATTAATAGAAATTTTATTCAGTGGTATTTGCCATTCTGATATCCACCAGGTAAGGAGCGAATGGGGACCAGCAAGGTATCCGATGGTTCCGGGACACGAAATTGTTGGCCGTATTACCGAAGTAGGATCGCAGGTTACCAGGTTTAAAGTTGGCGATTTGGCCGGAATTGGCTGTATGGTAGATAGTTGTAAAGAATGTCCTACCTGCAAAGGTGGTCAGCAGCAATTTTGCGAAAAAGGCGAAACTGTTTGGACATATAATAGTGTTGAACGCGATAAAACCACACCAACCTATGGCGGTTATTCGAACAAAATCGTTTGTACCGAAGAATTTGTAGTGCATGTTTCAGATAAATTACCTTTAGCAGGTGTTGCACCGTTATTGTGTGCAGGTATTACTACTTATTCGCCGATTAAGCGTTGGGGAATTACAAAAGGCCATAAAGTTGCAGTTTTAGGTTTGGGTGGTTTAGGTCACATGGCCGTTAAATTTGCGGTTGCCTTTGGTGCCGAAGTAACGGTTTTTAGTACTTCTCCATCAAAAGAGGCTGATGCCAGAAATTTAGGTGCACATAATTTTGTAATTACCAAAGATCCGGAGCAATTGAAACAATATGCCAAACATTTCGATTTCATTATCGATTCGGTATCTGCACCGCACGATTATGAGATGTATTTCAAATTGTTAAATGTAAACGGGGTACACATTTGTGTAGGGATTCCCGCAGAACCTATAAAATTTCCAGGCTCGGGTTTAATGCACGGTAACAGGGTTTTAACGGCCTCGAGCATCGGTGGTATTGAAGAAACACAGGAAATGCTTGATTTTTGTGCCGCACATGATATAGTTTCGGATGTGGAAGTGATTAATATCAACTATGTGAATGAAGCTTACGAGCGTGTATTGGCCAGTGATGTAAAATACCGTTTCGTAATTGATATGGATACTTTATAGTAGAATTACAGAAGTCAGGTTTTGAAAACTTGCCCGAAGTATCGTCCTTTCGACCGCAGTGGAGAAATCTTTTAAATTTAAATAACTTTACCCAAAGATCTTTTTCCCGAACGTTCGGGACTGCGCTACAGTCGAGATGACAACCATTCTATTAGAATTTGTTAATGATAGCGTAGTCGAAAACCATTTTTACGCAATAATAAAAGTTTTTGACTACGCTCTGTGTGATAAAAAGGCTACTACTATTCAGGTTTTAGGAAATCAATATTTCTTCTAAGTCCTGCAAATTTGGTGCGTTTTACGGCCGATCCTTTAAAAACCTTTTTAAATACATCATCCGTAATTTCAGTTAAATCTTTCGCACTTAAATCCAGCAGTCCGCTTTCAGGTTTAAAAGCATCTTCATTATGTGCTTTCGAAAATCGGTTCCATGGGCAAACATCCTGGCAGATATCACAACCGAACATCCAGTTGCTCATTTTATCTTTAAACTCATTGGGAATTTCATTTTTGAGCTCAATGGTAAGGTAGGAGATGCATTTGGTGCCATCCACAACCTGCGGCGCAATGATCGCATCAGTAGGACAGGCATCTAAACAACGGGTACAGCTTCCGCAATAATCGGCCTGGTAAGGATGGTCGTAATCCAGTTCGAGGTCGACAATCAGTTCTGCAAGGAAGAAAAAAGAACCATTGGTTTTACTGATCAGGTTGGAGTTTTTTCCGATCCAGCCAATGCCCGATTTTTTTGCCCAGGCACGGTCTAAAACAGGAGCAGAATCTACAAAAGCCCTTCCCGAAACCTCGCCGATGTTCTCCTCAATAAAATGGGTGAGGGCTTTCAGTTTATCTTTAATTACCGTGTGGTAATCCTGTCCGTAAGCATATTTCGAGATTTTTGGTGCATCCGGATCTGACTGTTTTTCTTCGGTGTAATAATTTAAAGATAAGGAAATTACCGATTTGGCGCCTTCAACCAGAAGTGTAGGATCAAGGCGTTTATCGAAATAATTTTCCATGTATTTCATTTCTCCGTGATGATTTTGATTGAGCCATTTTTCGAGCCTTGGCGCTTCTTCTTCCAGAAATTCAGCCTTGGAAATGCCGCAAGCCATAAAACCCAAACGAAGGGCTTCATCTTTAATCAACTGGCTATATTTTGCAAAATTGTTATACACCGGACTGCAAAGATAAGGCTTAGGATTTAAAACATTTTCATTAATCACTTGTTCTAAATACAGAAACTAAATTAATTGATTATCGCGCTTCCTGATCTGGATTTCAGCTGAAAGGAAGGGCTTTTTAAAGATAAGATATGGAAAACATCGATCCACAACATACGGAATCAGGAGAAGCTCCGAAGCCGATTGAAAAAGATTACGAAAGTCATAAAGAAGACCCGGGACCAGCTAAACCAGCGGTAACCGAAAAGGATGAAAACGGCGCCGGACAAGCCTTGAAATGGGTATTGCCAATCGCCGTAATTATTGGCCTGATTATATGGTTTATAATGAGAAAGTAATTAGCTTTAGATTAAAATGAAAATGCCGGCTCATTAATTTGACCGGCATTTTTTATGGCTGTTATTTTAAGAGTTTAACCTGGTAAAGGTCTTTCCTCCGGTCTTTTAATACTTTTACAGTTCCGTAATGATGCAATTCGTCGAGTAAATGTAAATCAACATCTACTACCAGAACCATTTCGGTATTTGGCGTAGCTTCTGCTTTAATGGCATTTGTTGGGAAAGCAAAATCAGATGGTGTGAAAACTGCGGATTGTGCAAACTGGATATCCATATTATTTACCTTTGGTAAATTACCAACACAGCCCGCAATGGCTACATAACATTCATTTTCTATTGCCCTGGCCTGTGCACAATGACGAACACGGGTATAGCCATTTTGGGTATCGGTTAAAAACGGGACAAAAAGAATCTGCATGCCTTGATCGGCATAAATGCGGCTTAATTCAGGAAATTCTACATCGTAACAGATTAAAATACCCACCTTGCCGCAGTCGGTATCGAAAACCTGAACCTTATCTCCGCCAATCATTCCGTAGTATTTCTGCTCGTTAGGGGTAATGTGGATTTTCCTGTATTCATCTATTTTACCTGTGCGATGGCAAAGATAAGTGGCATTGTAAAGTTTACCGTCCTCAATCAGCGGCATGCTGCCGGTAATAATATTGGTATTATAACTTAATGAGTATTCGTGCATTTTCTGTACAATTTCTTCCGTTTTTTCGGCAAGCTTGCGCATGGCCTCAATTTCCGGCAGGTGATTGTAAGGCTGGAGCAAGGGCGTATTAAATAACTCCGGAAACATCACAAAATCCGATTTGTAACCACTCAGTGCATCTACAAAAAACTCTACCTGTTCATAAAAGGCATCCATATTAGGAAATAAACGCATTTCCCATTGTACCAAACCCAAACGAATGGTCATTGCAGAACGTGCAGAAGCATCAATACCCTGATAATAAATATTGTTCCACTCAATTAACGTGGCATATTCTTTTGATTCTCTATCGCCGGGTAAATAGTTTTTTAATACTTTTCTAACGTGGAAATCATTGGAAATCTGAAAGGTAAGCGTTGGATCGTAAATTTCTTTAGATTTTACCTTATCAATGTATTGTCGTGGACTAAGTCGATCTGCATATTCATGGTACCCGGGAATCCTTCCACCTGCAATAATACTTTTAAGATTTAAGCTTTCGCAGAGCTCTTTCCGGGCTTCATATAACCGTCTTCCTAAACGCAAACCACGAAATTCGGGGTGAACGAAAATCTCAATTCCGTAAAGTGTATCCCCGTTCGGATCGTGTGTGGAGAAAGAATAATCACCTGTAATCAGTTTGTAGGTGTGGCGGTCTCCATATTCATCATATTCTACAATAATAGCCAATGAGCAGGCGACCACTTTATCGTCAACGGCGATACAAAGCTGTCCTTCAGGAAATATATTTAAAAGTTTAGCGATGCTTGATTTTGGCCAGATGGAACCGCCCATACTGTCGTATGCCTGAAGCATAGATTCTTTTAAGTCTGCGTAATCCTCGAGCGTTAGCTTACGTAATTCAATATTCATAATGTTTGATTTCTACTTTAATGAACACAGAAAGGGCATAAATGTTCAGATGGATTTGATTTTTTAAGCAGATCGTCATTGCGAACTGAAGCTCTGGACTAAGTAGATATTTCTTAGTGTTGTCGTCATCTCGACCGCAGTGGAGAGATCTTTGAATTCAGCTAAATAGATTTCTCCATTCCGTTGCACTCCAGTCGAAATGACGACCTAACCAGGGATTGCAAAGTTATTAAAACAACTTACCCATTTGCCCCGGATAATTCTTCTTTGAATTCAGGTAAATAGATTTCTCCATTCCGTTGCACTCCAGTCGAAATGACGACCTAACCAGGGATTGCAAAGTTATTAAAACAACTTCCCCGTTTGCCCCGGATAATTTTTCTTTAAATGTTTATAGGCTGCTTCTGTAACCTCACGGCCACGTGAAGTACGCATAATATACCCTTCTTGGATCAAAAATGGTTCGTAAACCTCTTCAATAGTGCCTTCATCTTCTCCAACGGCCGTTGCAATGGTTTTTAAACCCACCGGGCCACCTTTAAACTTATCGATAATGGTAACCAGAATCCTGTTATCCATTTCATCTAAACCGTGTTCATCTACATTCAGCGCATCTAAAGCGTAACGGGCAATTTCAGTATCGATGTTTCCATTTCCTTTAATCTGCGCAAAATCCCTCGTTCTGCGTAAAAGTGCATTGGCAATACGTGGTGTACCGCGACTACGGCGGGCAATTTCGTAAGCACCCTCATCACTGATGGGGGTTTTTAATATTTCGGATGAACGTAAAACGATGGTAGTCAGTAGTTTAGCGTCGTAATACGCCAGGCGGGCATTAATGCCGAAACGTGCCCTCAAAGGAGCAGTTAACAAGCCTGAACGCGTTGTTGCACCAACAAGGGTAAAAGGATTAAGCGATATCTGTACCGAACGGGCATTCGGACCGGTTTCGAGCATAATATCGATCTTAAAATCTTCCATGGCCGAATAAAGATATTCTTCTACCAGAGGCGATAAACGGTGAATCTCATCAATAAAAAGAATATCACCTTCATCAAGACCAGTTAACAGCCCCGCCAAATCGCCGGGTTTATCTAAAACAGGACCTGAAGTTACCTTAATTCCGGTAGCCATTTCGTTGGCGATGATATGGGATAGGGTGGTTTTGCCCAATCCCGGAGGGCCATGTAAAAGCACATGATCTAAAGCCTCACCACGAAGTTTTGCCGCCTGAACGAAAATTTTCAGGTTCTCCATCACTTTTTCCTGTCCCGTAAAATCCTCAAAAGCCTGCGGCCTCAACACCCTTTCAATATCACGATCGGTGGGGGTTAAGTTGTTTGCTTCAGGATCCAGATGCTCATTCATACAGCAAATATAAAATTTAATGCTAAAAAAATTAGGATTTTTTAAATTTATCCGAAACAACCAGCTCTTTCGATCCTGCGGTATATTGATAAAAGCCTTCGCCGCTTTTGGCACCTTTTTTACCTGCAGCAACCATATTTACCAGTAAAGGGCATGGCGCATATTTCGGGTTTCCAAAACCATCGTGCAAAACTTTTAGAATGGCTAAACAAACATCCAGCCCAATAAAATCGGCTAGTTGGAGCGGTCCCATTGGGTGCGCCATGCCTAATTTCATTACAGTATCAATCTCATACACACCGGCTACGCCTTCATAAAGGGTATAAATGGCTTCATTAATCATGGGCATTAAAATGCGGTTGGCCACAAAACCAGGGTAATCGTTTACTTCTACAGGTACTTTTTCCAGGCTTTGAGAAAGCGACATGATCGTGCTGGTGGTTTCATCACTGGTGGCATAACCACGGATGACTTCGACCAGTTTCATTACCGGAACAGGATTCATAAAATGCATCCCGATTACTTTATCGCCCCGGCTGGTTACCGCAGCAATCTGTGTAATGGAAATGGATGAGGTGTTGGAGGCGAGAATGGCATGAGCCGGAGCATGTTCATCTAAATCTTTAAAGATTTTTAACTTCAGTTCTACATTTTCGGTTGCAGCTTCTACCACTAAATCGGCATGTTGAACACCATCTTTTATAGAAGTGTAGGTGCTAATGTTTTGAAGCGTATTTGTTTTCTGTTCTTCGGTTAAAGTCCCTTTGGCAACTTGCCTGTCGAGGTTTTTTCCAATCGTTTCTATGGCTTTATCTAAAGCAGATTGGTTAATGTCGATCAGGTTTACCTGATAATTAAATTGTGCAAAGGTATGGGCAATGCCGTTTCCCATGGTACCAGATCCTATAACTGCGATTTGTTTCATCTTTTAACGGATTTAAAAAAGCGAATTTACTTATTTGTATCTGAGTTCCGCCAATCTTTGCCTATTATAAAATTAAGTCGGCTTAAAGGTTTTGATGCACGAATTTATTCTCTTTTAGGGTTAATTTTAGTTTGAAAGCTGGTTTTGGGCTTCGTTTGTGTTTTTTTTCTGGTGTTTTTGGATTTGTATTTATTTTTATTTGTGGTTTTGGGTATAAATATTGGGTTTTCGTGCCTTTTTTTTATCTGTTAATAAAAATTATTCAAATTTTTTATTAAAAAGTATCATTTAACATTGTTAAAATGGTTTATCGATACAAAATCTCATTTCGTCGTTTCTTAAAATTTTAGTTGTTGGCATTCTTTTTTATTAGTGGCTGAATTATTAATCACTGCATTTGTTCGTAACGGACCGGATCTTCTCTCAATTTCCGTGTATGGTGAAAAATTTAACTAACCATTTTACATGTTTCAATTAAAGCCGGGCGTTGGCTGCTGTTGCAATTCTTGTTGTGATTAATTTTTCAGACACATTATTAACTTATTAAACTAAAAACGTAAATGAAAAGAAAACTACTAAAGTGTTTGTTGTTCTTTATTGTTTTGCTCGTAACCAGGGTTTCGGCGCAGGAAAGAACCGTTACCGGGGTGGTATCGGCCAAAGAAGACGGCTTACCACTTCCCGGGGTGAGTGTAAAAGTAAAAGGAACAAGTAATGGCGTAACCACTGGCGCCAACGGAGTTTATTCCATCAAAGTATCATCGGGTGTTCAAACCCTTGTATTTACTTTTATCGGTTACAAAACAAGAGAACAGAATGTAAATGCCAAAAACATTGATGTTACACTAGAATCTGATGTTAACAGTCTGGATGAAGTGGTAATTGCAGCTGGCGGTATTAAAAGAACGGCCAGGGAGCAGGGCTATGCTTCTACCAGAATAGATAACGAATCGTTAACGGCTGGTAAATCGCCAACCATTGCCGGAGGTTTGGTAGGTAAAGTACCGGGTTTGCAAATTAATGCCGTTGGTAGTGGCGTAAACCCAAGTTACCGTTTGGTATTAAGGGGTAACCGCTCTATTACCGGTAATAACCAGGCGCTTATTGTGTTGGATGGTGCTGTGGTACCAAATGCTATTCTGGGAAATCTGAATCCCGATGACATTGATGATATCACCGTACTAAATGGTGCAAGCGGAGCCGCATTATATGGTTCGGATGCATCTAACGGTGCTTTAATCATCACCACTAAAAAAGGTAAAATCGGAACGCCGGTAATCAAAGTAGCTAACACCACGGTATTGGAACAGGTGAGCTATTATCCATTATTGCAGAACCGCTTCGGATCAGGTTCTACCTCTGGTGCTCAGGTGTACGATCCGATTGAAAACCAGCAGTATGGCCCTGCATTTGATGGAACTTTAAGGGCAATTGGCCGTGTAACCGAAAGTGGTGCACAACAATACACGCCTTATTCGGCTACTGATGATAAATACGATTTCTGGAAAACAGGTGTATCTAACCAAACCGATTTTTCGATTTCATCAGCTGATGAGAAATCATCTACTTATTTATCTGCCCAGTATTTAGATGGATCAGGAACCACTCCAAAGGATAAATACACAAGAGCGGCTTTAAGGTTTAACGGTTCGCGCAATTTTACCAAAAGGTTTTCTGCAAATTATAATGCGAGTTATACCCAGAACAAATACGACATTACCAGTGCAACTTCTACAGTTTATGATAACCTGTTAAATACACCTGCACAGATACCTTTACTGTCGTATTCAAACTGGCAGGATGCAACGGGTTGGGGCAATCCGGATAGTTATTACAACGACTATTATAAAAATCCTTACTGGTCTATAGATAATTACAGGCAAAATACCACCAACGATTATTTGACTGGATTACTGGAGTTGAAATATAAAGCGGCTGACTGGCTGGATTTTACTTACAGAGCAGCTATCTCTAACCGTTACTACAGGAATAAAAATAGCACTACAGGTTATAATTACACACAATACACTTTAGATCATTCTGCCAAAACAAACCAAAGCAGTGGTGTAAGTGATGAAATGCTGAATACGAGTAACTTTAGTACCGACTTTTTTGCCAATATTAAAAAAGATGTGAAAGATTTCTCTTTCAATGCCTTGCTTGGAACCTCTTTAAAAAGTTATACCTATAAAGATCTTAACGCTTCAGGCAGTGGTTTGCAGGTAAGTGAACTGTATAATTTAGGTAACATTACCGGAACGCCATCTGCAGGAGAGGCTAATTACAATACGCGTCAATACGGGGTATGGGCCGACGTAACTGTGGGTTATAAAAAATACCTTTACCTGCACGTAACAGGCAGGAACGATTGGGTTTCGGTACTGGCACCAGCGAACAGGTCGTTTTTCTATCCTGCAGCAGATGTATCGTTTATTCCGACTGATGCTTTTAGCTTTCTGAAAAACAGCAAGGTTATTGATTATTTGAAAATCAGGGCAGGGGTTTCGAAAGTAGGTAACGTAAACGTGGGTAATACTACAAACGGTGGTGCTTACTCGTTGCAATCTACCTTCGATTCTCAAACCGGTTATGGTTATGGTACAGGTTACACCCCTAATAATACTTTAGTGTCGAATAATCTGAAGCCAGAAATTACTACCGGTTACGAGGGTGGTGTAGATTTCAGGTTATTTAAAGGTTTAATTGACGGAACGGTAACCTATTACAATACCAGCTCTACCGGACAAGCGATTACCGCCGGTGTTCCGGTTACTACGGGCTATAGTTATTATTTGTTGAATACAGGAGAGTTAACCAATGAAGGACTGGAAACGGCCCTGCATTTTACACCAATCAGAAAAGGCGACTGGAAATTAACCCTTGGTGGCAACTACACTTACAACAATAATAAACTGGTTTCATTATCAAACGATTTAACCCGCATTGGTGTAAGTAACAGTTCGACCATTTTCGGACAGGTTGGTAATGTATATCCGGTAATCATCGGGTCTGATTATATCCGCGATTCGGAAGGCAGGGTAGTGGTTGATAAAAACACAGGTTATCCGGTAGGAACAACAACCGGTAATATTTTAGGCAATACCATTCCAAAGAACAGGTTGGGGCTTGATTTTCAGCTTTCTTACAAAAGCTTAACCCTATCTGGCCTGTTTGAATACAGGTCGAACTATGTTCAGTACAGCACCGCAGGTTCTACTTACGATTTCTCTGGTTCATCGGCCAGAAGTGCTTATTACAACAGAGAGAAATTTGTTTTTCCTAATTCATCGTACTACGATTCGGCCAGCGGAACTTATGTAGCCAATAACAGTGTTACGGTATCAGATGGTGGTGCAGGTTTCTGGACCAGCAGCAGCTTATATTCGGGTGTAACCAGCAATTATGTGTACTCGGGTAATTATTGGAAACTGAGGGAGCTTGCCCTTGCCTATAAACTTCCTTCTTCGGTATTGCGGAATGTGAAATTTATTAAATCGGCCACCATCAGTGCGCAAGGTAGAAACTTGTTTATCTGGTTACCAAAATCGAACGAATATGCCGATCCTGATTACAGTAATAACGGATCAGACAGTAACGCGGTGGGGATTACTTCGTTATCGCAAACGCCTCCAACAAGATACTACGGCGGAACCATATCATTAACTTTCTAATGACAAGAATTATGAAAAGATTTTTAAAATTAACTGTCCTTTTAACCATCATTTTTGCTGCCCCTGGCTGTAAAAAGAGTTACCTGGATATCAACGAAAATACCAATTCGGCAACCTCTTCTTCACCAGAACTGGTTTTGCCGGCTACCCTAAATAATACGGCCTCAAATTTTATCACCTACTTTAATTATGGTGCGTGGATGGCTGGTTATCAGGCTAATGCAGGTGGTTATTCTTTTTCCGGGTCTACCTTTTTTACCTATAACTGGAACTCAGGAACAAATAACGGCCTGTTTAATAGCGCATTTTCTGATTTAAGAAGTTATCAGTATATCATTACTTCAACTTCTGGCGTAAGCAAATATGTACTCTTTAATGCAGTTGCAAGGGTAATGAAATCTTATTACTATCAGATTCTGGTAGATGAATATGGCAATGTGCCTTACACAGAGGGTTTGGCTGGTGTTGATAACCTTACGCCACATTATGATGATGCGGCAACGATTTACAAATCGCTGGTGACAGAAATCGACGCTGCTATTGCACAGCTTAAAGCAAATGGATCAAGCACAGTGGTAAAAGCTTTAGGTTCTGCAGATGTGATGTTTGGTGGCGATGTTACCAAATGGATCCAGTTTGCAAACAACATTAAACTGCGTATTTTAACAAGGGCGCAAGATGGTCCGCTGGCTTCTTTTGCAGCTAACGCTTTTGGTACATTTTCTGCTGAAGGTTTTTTAACCAGTGATGTACTGATCGATCCGGGCTTTGTAAGCACAAGTGCGCGCCAAAATCCGCTCTGGAATACTTATCATTCTACCTACACCGGTAGCAATGGCGCGTATGCAGCACAGCAGATTCCAACAAAATGGATCTTCTCTTTTTATAATGGCACAAAACTAAGCGATGCTACCCGTGGTGCACTGATTTACAAAAATTATGCTGCCAATACCACACCAACCAATCAATTGGGTAACGAAAGCAATGTACCTTCGTGGATTTCGGGCTACCCGGCCTGGTATATCGGTGTTGGAACAGCTTTAAGTGCTCCTGCAACTCAGGGAATACTAAAAAGCAGGGTAATGGGTCAGTTAATTATGCCAGCTGCTGAAACCTATTTTTTACTTGCCGAAGCGGCATTAAAAGGCCATACTTTATCAGGAGATGCTGCAACCAATTTCGACAATGGCATCAGGGCATCATACAATTACCTGCAAAAATCAGGTGCAACCACAACATCAGCTACAAGTACTGTTTTAGATGCTTATTTAACGGCTTATAAAGCAGCAAATGCAGGTAGTTATCTGGTTAATTATAATCTGGCAACTACTGCAGCACAACGTTTAGAGGCTATTATAACACAAAAATACATTGCCCTGAATTTTGTAAACGGTTACGAGGCCTGGCAGGAATATAAAAGAACTGGTTATCCGGCCGTTTCAGGCACGGCGGCCACTACCACTTTTGTGTCCTTGCAATCGTCGGCTACCACAGCAGACCGCTTACCTGTACGAAACCTGTATCCAACTACAGAATATAATTTAAATCCAAATGTTCCCACTGGTTTGAGTGCATATACTTCAAAAATTTTCTGGGATGTTAACACCAACTAATTTTTAGATAATGAAAATAGATATGAAAAATTATAAAAAAATTGGCTTTGCCTTATTGGCAATGGCAACGGGCTTTTCATCATGCACCAAGCAGGATGGCATTTATGCCGAAAATGGTTCTGCCGGTATTGTAGAACTGGCCGATCTGCCTTCGAGAACAAGTTCTACCGCGTATGCATCGGTAACTAAATCTTTTGAAGCCGTAACAGAAGTTGATTGTCCGATTTTGATCAACTATACAGGCGTAGATGGTGCTCCCGAAGATGTAACGGTAACGTTGGGCTTTGATGCCACAATAGTGAGTGCAATGTCTACGTCTGCTGCTGTGCTTACAAACCTGGATGCCAGCCTGTACACTGTGCCATCTTACACGGTTACCATCCCAAAAGGACAGAAACAGGGTATATTCCATGTTAAACTTAAAACCAGTGCTTTCGATTTCAGCAAGAGCTATGCACTGGGCGTGGTCGTGAAATCGACTTCATCCGGTACAGTGAGTGGCAATTATGGCAGTGGTTTATTTAAAATTAATGCAAAAAATGCCTACGATGGAATCTATTCTGTTGGCACCGGAAGTAGTGTAATCAGGTACACTGCACCGGGAGTTCCTGCAAATGATGCGTTAAGCGGCAGTTTGGCCGGCAATCCCAATCTTACTTTGAGTACGGTAAGTGCAACCACCGTTGAAATTACCAATTTAAGATGGGCTGGCGGAACTTCAAGTGTTTCTGGTATCGATAACCTCAGGGCTACTGTTGATCCTGCTACAAATCTGGTTACCATGACTTCCTTAGGTAATGCCACATTAGCTAATTTAGCGGGTAAGGATAATAAGTACGATCCGGCTACCAAAACATTTACCTTAAATTTCAGGTGGAACCCAACTTCGACGACCAGAGATGTAAGTTTGGTAATCAAATACGCAAGCGCGAGGTAAAAGCGTTTCAAGTTAATTTAATAGAAATAATTCATTTCTGCTTGTCATGTTGAGCCTGTCGAAACGCTTTAAATAAATTGATTTTATGTAAGGCCCTAAACAAGCTACCATTGACAGACTCAATAAAAAACTCGTCATTGCGGGGAGGTACGACTAAGCAATCTTCCCGGCAAGTAATTCTTGCAAGAAAGATTGCTTAGTCGGCTGAAAAAGCCTTCTCGCAATGACGATTCTTCGCATCTTATTACAACGAAATAGTATCCCGTTACAACTAAATTTTTACTTTTTGTTTATGCTTTAAAATGCTGATTAACAAAATTATAAAGTTAAATTTTGTTAAATAAAATGTAAAAGTTAGGATGTGTTTTATTTATCGATACAAAGCAATTATTCATCGATACCTGCTTCATTTTAATGTCTTTTTTGAGGATTTTTGATTCATCAGGAAAAACAAAAAAGCAATAAGATTGCTTAATACAATAAAGAAAATTACCGTTAGCATTTGTAAAAATGCAGACGTTTGAATAAAGGTACTTCCTAGTAAATTTAGGTTAGTTAATGATTAGTTAAAATAGAGATCTTGCTGGATAGCCGATCTCTATTTATTTTTTTAAGCAATTTATGGCGCTAACCTGGTTTTGGTCCAGATGCCTTTTATCAGTTCAAAGTTTATCCTGTCGTGCAGCCTGCTTCTTCTTCCTTGCCAAAATTCTATCCTTGTTGGTTTTACGATATAACCGCCCCAGTGCGCTGGTTTAGCAACACCTTTATCAGCAGTTTTAGCTTTAAGTTCTTCAACTTTTTCTTCTAAAAATGTCCTGTCGGGAATTACTTGGCTTTGTGGCGAAACCACTGCTCCAATCTGACTGGCAATTGGTCTGGTATTAAAATATGCTTCAGAAGTTTCTTTATCTAATTTTTCTACCGTTCCTTCAATTCTCACCTGTCTTTCCAGTTCCGGCCAGAAAAACACCAAAGCGGCATAAGGATTACGTTTAAGTTCTTTCCCTTTGGCACTCAGGTAATTGGTGAAAAACCTAAATCCGTCTGCATCAACGCCTTTTAACAGTACAATACGTGCATCAGGTCTTCCTGCTTTATCAGCGGTAGCCAGGGTCATAACATTGGGTTCGTATATCTGGGCATCTACTGCGTGCTGAAACCACTTTTGAAACTGGACAACCGGATCTTCATCAACGTCAGATTCATCCAGCGAAGCGCTTTTGTAATCTTGGCGCAGGTTTTGTAGAAATTCATTTGTAACTTGCATACAACAAAAATAGGCATCTTTTACGGTGTAACAAATGATTATCATCATGCTGAACAATATAAAACCAAAAACCGGCCGCTTGCTCATTTCAGAACCTTTTATGGCCGATCCCAATTTTAAAAGATCTGTGGTATTGTTAACCGAACATGGTGATGATGGCACGGTGGGCTACATCCTGAACCAGGTAGGAAATTTGATCCTGAACGATGTAATACAGGATTTATGGGATGCGAAAAACTACATTTATTTTGGCGGACCGGTTGCTGCGGATACCTTACACTTTATACATAGGTGTTATGATAAATTGCAAAGTGGAGAAGATATTGGAAATGGTTTGTACTGGGGTGGAAATTTTGAAACACTTAAAATCCTTTTAAATACCAATGCCATCAGCGAGGATGAAGTGAAATTTTTTATGGGTTATTCGGGTTGGGACAAAGGCCAGTTAGACCGCGAAATAGAGCAAAATG
This sequence comes from Pedobacter sp. 22226, assembly GCF_052045455.1. Taxonomy (NCBI): domain Bacteria; kingdom Pseudomonadati; phylum Bacteroidota; class Sphingobacteriia; order Sphingobacteriales; family Sphingobacteriaceae; genus Pedobacter; species Pedobacter sp. 22226. The sequence continues at coordinate 128,044 of NZ_JBQEPB010000008.1, forward strand.
CGTGGATGGTGAGCGATAAATTTGATCCTGAGCTTATTTTCAGCAATGATGATGAAAAACTATGGCGGGATGTTATTGTAAATCTCGGACCGAAATATGCACACATCAGTAATTTTCCGGCTGATCCGAGTTTGAATTAGTTTGGAGTTGGATGGGCGTGTTGAGTTAATATCTTTGGTAATAAAAAAGAATTAACAATGTCGTAAATCCCAGCTACAATTAATAATATAATTGCTTCTGCATTAACATAACTCCATGCCGTTCTTTATTAATTTTTCTTGATAGAGAAATTATAATTAAAATGGGTGTACATATAGATATTGCCCACATGGTATATAAAAGTGAATACCAAATGAATATTTAGGTAAAATTATTGATGATTAATTCATTAATTTCACCATAAATGATCAAAAATAAAGAAGAAAATACTAAAGAAACAATCGATATAATCAATGCTAACTTAAAATTATTTTCTTTAATATATACATTATTTATATCACAGACTAAAAACTAAGCATTAATGTCTAAAATTGAAAAATATATCGCGTTTTCAAAGTGATTTTCTTTCAATAAAGGTCCAATTTTTTGAAATGATTCTCTATGCTGTTCAGTGTAAATTAAATACACAGGAAACACTTTTTCGCCCGTTTCAATAATAAGTGGTACCTGCACCTGCATCTCGTTAACTAAGTCATAATACTGCATCAGTTGCTGTTTGATTTTGATGCCATTGGTATCGCAAGCTTGCTCTATATAGGCCATAATAAGGGGCAGGTCTACCGCCAGATTTCCGGTTGCAGTACTTTCAAAACGGTCAATTCCCAATTGCGCTATATTGGTATAGGCAAATTTGGTATTGAGCAGGTTATAATTTTCATATTTAAAAATGGCACCGGAACTGATATCATAAGCTACTTTTTTGCCTAAAACGATTCCTTTTATGATTACAAAGGGTGCAATGATAATAAAGGTTAAAAAACCGATAACTGCAGCAATAATGCTGCTGTAAATTGCCCTTCTGCTGATGCAGGCCTTGTAAAAAAGATCCCAATAATCATCTAATGATCCGGTTTCGAAACAATATTCGACGATATTAGACAAATTGGTTAAATTAATAATTAAATTGTAGAGGATTATAAATCCAGCAAAGAGAAAAACTAAGAGCGCCATGTTAAGTGTTGATTATTAATTTTAAAGATTATCTGCAGACTCTTCTACTTTCCTCCTCAGTTCATCTTTATAAGCCTGCATTTTAACGGTTAAAGATTCATCAGCCGTAGCTAAGATCTGAGTAGCCAGTAAACCTGCATTTTTAGCTGCATTTAAAGCTACTGTTGCAACCGGAATACCATTTGGCATTTGTAAAATCGATAAAATACTGTCCCAGCCATCAATAGAATTTGATGATTTTACCGGAACACCGATAACTGGCAATGTAGTAATTGAAGCCACCATACCAGGCAGGTGTGCAGCGCCGCCGGCACCTGCAATAATTACTTTTAAGCCACGGCCTTGTGCTTCTTTAGCATAATTGAACATGCGTTCTGGCGTTCTGTGCGCAGAAACGACTGTAATTTCGTAATTGATTCCAAATTCTTTTAATACATCAGCTGCATCTTGCATCACGGGCAGGTCTGATTTGCTGCCCATGATAATTCCTACTAATGCCCCTAAATCCCCTGACGGGGACTTTGAATTTCCAGCGTTCATATATATCGTTTAATCTTTATTTATATTTTGTAGTGCTCTTTTAAGCATTTTGCATTTCCACCCTGCTATTAGTTCCCCCTTCGGGGGGCAGTGGACTATGCGATTACTTTCAATGTTTTTTGTACGAAACGTGCTTTTTCTATCGCTTTTTCCCTGTCGATATCTACAATGGTAACGTGGCCCATTTTGCGGAAAGGTTTGGTATATTTTTTTCCATACAGGTGAACATAAACACCATCTATAGCTAATATTTTCTCTAAATTTTCATATTTAGCTACACCTTCATGACCTTTTTCGCCAAGCAGGTTAATCATAATGGCGTTGGTAATGCTACTGGTATCGCCTAGGGGCAGGTTATAAATCGAACGTAAATGCTGTTCAAATTGCGAAACATAGTTACCTTCTATGGTTTGGTGGCCGCTATTATGTGGGCGTGGAGCAACCTCATTAACCAATAATTCGCCATCTTTACACACGAACATTTCAACGGCTAAAATTCCGGTAATGTTCATTGCAGAAGCGATATTTTTAGCAATATTCTCTGCCTTTTGTTGTAAGCTTTCGGCAAAAGTAGATGGCGAAATCAAAAATTCTACCAAATTGGCTTCCGGATTAAATTCCATTTCTACCATGGGGAAGGTTTTCATATCGCCATTGGCATTACGGGCCACAATTACCGCAACTTCTTTCTCAAAATCGACTAATTTTTCAATAATACACGGTGCATCAAATGCTTTATCCAAATCGGCAGCACTATTGATTTTCATTACCCCTTTACCATCATAACCATCTTTTCTCAATTTCAAAATGTATGGGAAATGGAAAGGACTATTCTCCATATCTTCCCTGGTATTTACAATCTGAAAAGGAGAGGTAGGAATGTCGTTTTCCTTAAAAAACTGTTTTTGTACGCCTTTATCCTGAATCAAACGGATCACCCTCGATTGTGGAAATACCTTTTTACCTTCTTTTTCGAGCTGCTCAAGCGCATCAATATTTACCTTTTCAATTTCAATAGTAATAATATCTGCTTTCTTTCCGAAGTTATAAACGGTATCAAAATCGGTAATAGAGCCATTTTCGAAATAATTTGAGATATGTTTACAAGGAGCATCAGGATCAGGATCTAAAACCAATGTGGTTACGTTGTAGTTAATTGCCTGTTGAATGAGCATTCTGCCCAATTGTCCGCCGCCTAAAATACCTAATTTTAATTCGCTAATCTGTTTTGCCATGCGCTTGAAAATAATGCTATTTTTGCACAAAAGTAACCATAATAAATTTTATTGATGAATGCTGATGCAATAATTATTGGTGCAGGTGCTTGTGGATTGATGTGTGCGGTGCAGGCAGGCTATCTGGGTAAAAAAGTAATTGTGCTCGAAAAAAATGAAAAACCTGGCGCTAAAATTCTGATTTCCGGCGGCGGTCGCTGTAATTATACTAACCAATTTGCAACTGCTGAGCAGTTTATATCGGCGAATCCGCATTTTATTAAATCTGCTTTTACCCAATGGACGGTTGACGATACCATTAGTTTTTTTGAAACTTATGGCATTGAGGGTAAAGAAAAAACTTTGGGACAATTATTTCCTGATGATAAAAATGCGAAGGATGTAGTGCTGGTTTTTACTTCCATCTGCGAAGATTTTGGACAGGAAATCAGGTGTAATGCGGATGTTAAGGACATTGAAATACTGTCCGACGCTTCTTTTAAAGTAAGTTATGAGAAAAATGGCAAAACAGTTGTTTTAACGGCCGAAAAACTGGTAATTGCTACCGGAGGTTTACCGATTCCGAAAATGGGCGCAACTGATTTTGCCTTGCGTTTTGCCAGGAAACACGATCTGAAAATTGTTGAAACTGCCCCAGCTTTAGTGCCTTTAACCATTACCGGGAAAGACGAAGAATGGTTTGCGCAACTTTCTGGCAATGCTGTTTTTTGCGAAGTAAGCAATGATGAAATTTCTTTCGAAGAAAATATCCTTTTTACCCATTGGGGATTGAGCGGTCCGGCTATTTTGCAGATTTCTTCTTTTTGGAGGAGGGGCGAGACGATCAATCTAAATCTGCTACCAAACCAAAATGTGTTTGACTTATTGGATGAGGAAAGAAGACATAACGGTAAAATGCTATTATCTACCTTATTAAACCGGATTTATACCAAAAAGTTCACCGATGCTTTAGGCAAGTTTTTACCTTTAAGCAAGCCTGTAGCTGCATTAACAAAGGCTGAAATTGATTTAATTGAACAAACCATCCACCACTTTAAAGTTAAACCTGCCGGCGATAAAGGCTACGATAAGGCAGAAGTAATGCGTGGCGGGATAGATACGAATGAAATTTCTTCTAAAACTTTGGAGTGCAAAAAGATTCCAAACTTGTTTTTTGGCGGCGAATGTTTGGATGTTACCGGTTGGCTGGGCGGCTATAATTTTCAATGGGCCTGGGCCAGTGGTTTTGTGATCGCGCAGAATATTTAGTCAATAAACCTGCGAGGTTTTAACTTGATAAACACTTAGATTCCCTCAGTTGGCTAAGATGATTGATGTTTTTTTGAAAATGAACAGTTCAGTTTTCATCGGGGAGTTCAGCCCTGCTATCATTGCAAGTCCTCGCTGCGCTCCGGGCTTTTCGTTCTATCAGGTTTATTTAACCTAAAACAGTGGTTCTTTTGGGGCAAGCTAAATTAAAGCTCACATTTTTTTAAACCCGCGAGATTTGGTCTCAATCCTAACAGTAATTTACAGGCTTCTTATCTAATTAAGGTAATCGTGCCTGTTAAAGCTTGACTAGTGTTTTTCGATTTTATTAAATAATAATAAACGCCAACATTAGCAGGATTTCCCTTTACTTTTCCATCCCAGAACGGTGCCTTGCCTGTAGTAGTATGAATGATATTTCCATATTGGTTAAAAATCTGAATGCTACTCTGAGGATCGCTTTCAAGTCCGCTTACCTGCCAAAGGTCGTTCACATTGTCATCGTTCGGACTAAATGCGGTTGGAATGAGAATATCTTTACAATACTGAATAACAGAGTAATTTACTGATTTCGTGCACCCATAAATATCTTCAACAGTTAGGGAATAATACCCTGGCTTGTTTACCTGATAGAACGGGCTTGAAGTCTTTTGGCCTTCCCATATGTAAAAGGCAAACCCTGCGGGCGCTTCCAGTGTTACTTTTTCTTTGGCAATCACACAAATCCGAAGCTGTTCGGGCTGAAATAACAAAAGCGGTTCGTTTACATTTACCTCAACTGTTTCGCTTTCCCTTTTACAGCCCGAGGTGCTGGTAAAGCTGACAGAATAAATCCCGCTTTTGTTAATTTTTATGGTTTTAGTAGTTTCACCTGTACTCCAAAAGAAATCAGTACCAGCTTGGTTGGTTACAGCAGTGAGTATTACTTCTTCTCCACTGCAGAGTATTTTATCCGAACTCCTGCTTATGGTTACATCCGGAATTGCGTTAAAGCTGATGTTAGTTGCAACTGATGTATTTGCACAGCCATTGTCATTAGTTAAAGATGCTGTGTAAGCTCCTGTCAAAGCAATTGAAATGATATTCTGGTTTTTAAACTCAGGTAGTTCCAACCCGTTTCGGTACCATTTTACAAGGTAATTATTCGGATTATCAACTTTAATTTCTGCGGTTTCACCAATGCAGTAAGCTGTTTTTGCTGTTGTGAGTTGAACCGTTGGTATAACAATCTGATTAATTTTCACTTGCTTTGAGAGTTCATAATAGTTTTCACAGTTACTTACTTTTACCTCATATATGCCAGGTAAGGTTGCATTATAGGTGTTTTGTGTAGCATTTGGAATGTCAGTGCCATTTTTTATCCATTGGTATTTGTAGTTTTCTATGCGTTTTGTTTCAAGGAGATAAGTTTGTCCTGAACATAAATTTATCTCTGCAGGATAGTTAAAAGTTATTTCAGGAGTTGTATTATTTTTAATAATGATGGGTAAGGATGTCAGTGTAAGATTCTCACATAATGCAGTAACTTTGAAAGTGTATTTTCCAGATTCTTTTAAGTCTGCAGACGCTTTTCCTATCCATTCGTTTATTTCTACATCATCTTTAAACCACTGAAATAATAACTGATTTTGTAAACTAACAGGTACCCTTGTTTTTACATTGATGCTTTGGTTACCGCAGGTTTCAAATATGACCTCGTCCTGATTATAGCCGTTTGAAGGGGGTTTGCTATAGATGAAATCAGTATATTTCAGATTCTGATAATAATCCTGATCCAGGCTCAAATATATCTTTGAAATACCTTGATCCTTGGCCACCCATAATACTTTCTCGCACATGGTTTCCCTCCAATAATTATAGTTGGCCTCTTTTAAAATTTTAATGTCGGTATCTACACATATAGAATTTATCTTCTGGTTTGCCAACGTAGGAAATGGAATAAATTTTAAACGATCTAACTTTTCCGGACTTGGTGTAAATTCATTAAATATAGATTCGGCAGTATAATAAAGGCCATCATCAGCAGCCGCAAAGGCAAAGTTTTGCTCATAAACAGGCGTTAAAGCGTAAGCTTCTTCTAAATCATTAATTTTTTTGTCGTCTAATAATTTTTTGATTTCCAAACCTGTACATGAAACATTATTATAGGCAAATAAGCCTTTGTCTGTACCCCATATATTATACCATATTTCCCAATTTTGAACGTTTGGTATTCCGTATTGCCAATGATGAGCAAAAAGCGTACAGTTTATTTTAGCTGGATAAGGCAATCTATCAGGAATAGAAGAAGAATAAGTTGAATATGCTGATGGGAAGTTTAGTGTAACATGATCATTCACAAAACATCTTGCCATGATAAATATATGCTGGAAATCAACTGATTTGAAACCGGCATTAGTGATTCTCCAATCTGGTTCATTAACCAAGGGCTGGTTAGGGTAAATAAACTGATTGGTAATGGTGAGGTTTCCCCGAAAGATTTTATAAGCATGTTTGTTGGTAGCCACTGCTAAGTAATCATTAGCAGGGTTATAAGCATTAGCAGGTTCATAATCAATATTTCGTTTTGTATTTATTACTGAAATATTATTAACCCTTGTAACGCCCGGTTCCTCAATCTTTATTTCATGTTTTACGCCGTCCTTAAAATGTACAATAACATTTGGCTTAATCAGAAAATACATTTCTGATTCATTAAAGCCGGTAATTTCATTAATCACGAGGCCGGTTGTAGGCAGATAAGGTTTAAATGAAGTTTCGGTATCTGATTTGTAAAAAACTGTTCCTGAATTATTGAGCGCCCAAACAGTATGATCTTCTACTGAAACAAAAATCTGTTTAAACGATTCATTTTCCAGATATTTCTCTCCTGAGGTTAAATTTAGCTGTGCCATACACAAGAGGGGAGATAATAAAAAGAAAGAAAGAAAGAGGCGGTAACTTAAACTGGTAATCATACCACAATGATATTAAAAACCAGCAATAAAAGCTAATACGGTACCTACAAATAAACATCCGGCATAATTTCCCATGCCCATGGTTTTTTAAAGGTCTTAAATGTTCTCAGTTGCGAAAAATACAAAACCTCACTCGTTCTTCTGTTGGCAATGTCCCTTCTGTGTAAGTTACCAACGGTAGTAAATAATTCACGTGTTTTAAAGTCGTAAACCCTTTCGGTCATATCGCCGCTGTTCTGGTTAAAATAAAGATTAATGGCGCTTGTTAAAAACCAGTCTTTATTTTCGTATTTAAAAGTATAACCCAATTCCCAGCGCCACTCTGCACCTCCCTGAAAGCGCAAATAGAGTTGTTGGTCTTTAATAGCCACTTGCTGTAGCGGATCGCCCAGTTTACCACCTTCTGCTGAACGTAAAATGAAATCGTTATTTTGCGTAGATAAATTAAAAGTCCCCGTCAATTTATCTTTAAAAAATATGGCCAGTATCCTTGGTTTCTGAGTTTCTTTTATAATCGCACTGCTATTATCGCCATAAACCCTGGTTTCATCAATTGTTCTATTGTATTCGAAAACTATTGCCAAATCATCGGATCCGTCATTGTTTAAATCACCATAAACCTGATCTATCACTGTCCAATTAGGTGGGGTAAACTGCTCAGCAGAAGTGCCTTGTTGTTTAATTTTAGGAAATATAAATGTTTTTTGCGCAAAGCAAATTTGCGCGCACAGCATCAGGAGGTAAAAACAAAAAACTTTCATTCAGGTAGAAAAAAGGTGTTGATGTAGGTATAAAACGTTTGGTTTGGGTTTTTAGTTTAACTGAATCGTATCTCGCGACTCGTCACGCTGTCCCGATATTTACATCTGGATCAGTATCTTTCTCGCAAAATGGATCCTGAAATAAATTCAGGGTGACGACTGTATAAAAATTCCCGTACTTTTGCAGAAAAAACAATTCCTTTTGAAAACCGAAATATTTGCCATTACGCCGCCATTTACACAACTGAATACTCCATATCCGGCAACCGCGTACATAAAAGGTTTTCTGAATACTAAAAATATCAGTGCAACACAAGCAGACTTAGGCATTGAAGTAATTTTAGAATTGTTTTCTAAAAAAGGATTACAAAATTTATTCAGTCACACTGAGCGGAGTCGAAGTGTAGATAATAAAAAACCTAAAAGCGATAATGCCAAACGTATTTTAGCTTTGCAGGATGAATATTTAAAAACTATCGACGCGGTAATCGCATTTCTGCAAGGGAAAAATCCAACTTTAGCCTTGCAGATCTGTAGCGATGATTTTTTGCCACAAGCTTCTCGTTTTTCGCAGTTAGAAGAGCTCGACTGGGCTTTCGGAGCCATGGGCACACAGGATAAAGCGAAGCATTTAGCCACGCTATACCTTGAAGATATATCCGATTACATTGTAGAATGTATCGATGAGAATTTCGGTTTTAGCCGTTATGCAGAGCGTTTGGGCAGAAGTGCAAATTCTTTTGATGAATTATATAATGCCTTATTGCAAGAGCCTACCTATATTGATCATATCCTGATTTCGGTTTTAAAAGAAAAAATTGAAACTGTTCAACCTAAATTGTTTCTGATTTCGGTTCCTTTTCCGGGTAATCTCTATAGTGCATTCCGTTGTGCGCAATGGATAAAAACCAATCATCCTGAAATTAAAATTTCGATGGGTGGGGGTTTTCCGAATACGGAACTAAGATCGTTATCTGATGCACGGGTTTTTGAGTTTTTCGATTACATCACTTTAGATGATGGTGAACTGCCCATTGAACTGTTATATCACAACATAACGCATCCCTTTCCGGTAGAAGCCCATTTTTATAAAAGAACTTTTCTGCTCGAAAATGGCAAAGTAGTTTACCGTAACGATGCTTTCAGAAACGATTATAAGCAAGCTGATGTAGGTACGCCGGATTATACAGGACTACTTTTAGATAAATATATTTCTGTAATCGAAATTGTTAACCCGATGCACCGCATGTGGAGCGATGGGCGCTGGAACAAACTCACCATGGCGCATGGCTGTTATTGGGGGAAATGTACTTTTTGCGATATTTCGCTTGATTATATTAAGGTTTATGAACCGGTTGCGGCTAAATTGATTGTAGATCGGATAGAAGATTTATACGCAAAAACAGGACAGAATGGTTTCCATTTTGTAGATGAAGCTGCACCGCCAGCGCTAATGCGTGAAGTAGCTTTAGAAATTATCAGAAGGAAATTAGCGGTTACCTGGTGGACAAATATTCGTTTTGAAAAAAGCTTTAGTCAGGATTTATGTTTATTGCTTAAGGCTTCTGGCTGTATTGCGGTTTCAGGAGGATTAGAAGTAGCGTCCGATCGGTTGCTGAAACTGATTGATAAAGGCGTAACGGTAGAACAAGTGGCCAGGGTAACCCGCAATTTTACCGAAGCCGGGATCATGGTGCATGCTTATTTAATGTACGGCTATCCAACCCAAACCGTACAGGAAACAGTTGACAGTTTAGAAATGGTGCGTCAGTTGTTTGAGGTCGGGATATTACAATCGGGTTTTTGGCATCAATTCGCCATGACGGCGCATAGTCCGGTGGGCATGTACCCTGAAAAATTTGGTGTAGTAAAGGATACAGAAGTGATTGGGACTTTTGCCAATAATGATATCAATTACACTGATAAAACAGGTATTGACCATAATAAATTCAGCTTTGGCTTAAAGAAATCGCTTTTCAACTTTATGCATGGGATCTGTTTTGATTATGAATTGCAGGATTGGTTTGATTTTAAAATCCCCAGGACGAAAATCCCTGCTGATTTTATTGAAAGGGCATTAAATGACGGCGATCAGTTTAATACCAAACCTACTGCAAAAGTAGTATGGATAGGAGGAAAGCCCTCTGCCGATTATTTCACCAAATCAAAAAAGGGCAATACCTGGGAAATGGCCTCGCTCACTTTCCACGATAAAAAGGAAACTTTTACCATTCAAACCAATAAAAAAGAAGGTGAATGGTTAGCTGCCATTTTAAATCAAATTTCGATCTCGAACGAGAAAGTATTTACTTTTCAGGATGTTAAAGCCGATTTTGAACAGGAACTGGAAAACTTCGAACTGTTCTGGTATTCAAAACCCATTAATACCTTAAGGGAATACGGTTTGCTGGTTTTGTAGCAGATGTCGTCCTTTCGACCGTAGCGGAGAAATCTATTAAAAATAGTTTTTGATTTAGATCTCTCCACTCCGCTATGCTCCAGTCGAGATGACGGCCGTTTATTGGATACTATCATCTTGAGCGGAGTCGAAGGATCTCAACAGTTAACTTTAATATCAAAAAATTCTTCACTGCGTTCAGAATGACAGAAATGGGAGTTTCAATCGAGACGAATATGCCTTAAGCGCTTAGCTCTACATCTTCATTTTAAAATGTGTAAGGAAATAGATGATACAAATGAGTATAATCGAATTTATAATGAGCAATAACCACGATATTATGGATTTCCGGTCTTTCATCAACGCTATAAATGAAGTGATATAAGCCATGGCAATAAGTGCAAGAAATAAGTTTACAGTCTGGATACCTAAAATATAATATCCGCTATAAGAGAAAACAAGTATGCTTAATATTAAGAATATAACTGAGGCGGTAGTGTAAAGTTTATTTGGTTTCATATTGTATATTCTAAATTAACTGTTTATCAAATCTTTTAATACCCAATTCACTTTGGCTTCTGAGATAACCAGCTAATTATAGTTCATTTCTATTCTGATTGATGGTTCAGGTATTGTGCATTCGAAACATTAACCCATAAGAAAATATTAATGCTATATTTCGACCATATAAGGGATGTAAGATCATTTAAGCTTATATGTACCTCATATGTCTTATATGGTCAAAAAATGTTTCTGAAATACTTGCTAGGTTTAATCACAATGTGGAACAGTAAAAGTCCAGGTTTCTGATTCGCCGTTTGGAATAATATAACCATTTCCCCTCGCATTTTCAAACCAAAGTTTACCTCTTAATTTTTCTCTTGTACCTACTTCATTTAAGGTTGCGCTATCGTAAAGACGACCATTAATCATCACATATTTGATTTTCTCCGAATTGCGGATATCATCTAAGGGGTTGGCGTCCATGATCACCAAATCTGCCAGTTTACCTACTTCAAGCGAACCGATTTCCTTATTCATACCCAAATAGCCAGCGCCATTTAATGTTGCGGCCCTAATGGCCTGCAGCGGACTAAAACCACCTTGTACCAGCATCCATAATTCCCAGTGTGCACCTAATCCCTGAATTTGTCCGTGCGCACCGAGGTTCACTTTTGTACCGCCATCTGCAATCAGTTTGGTTGCTTTGGCAATATCAATATGGTTGTAATCACTGTATTCAGAAGTGGTTCTGCGTCTGGCCCTTGCATCAATAATTGAGCGTGGCGTATAAGTCATCAACTTTTCGTTTTCCCAAACGTTGGTTCTGTCGTACCAGTAATTTTCACCCCACTGACCACCATAAGCCACAATTAAAGTAGGAGTGTAACCCACTTCCGTATTGTTCCAAAGCGTGGTTACATCTTTGTAAACCGGTAAAACCGGGATGCTGTGCTCAATTCCGGTATGACCATCGGCAACCATATTCATATTAGTAAAAAATGTTGAACCACCTTCAGGCACCACTTCCATTTTTAACTGACGGGCAGCTTCTAAAATTTGTTGACGCTGCTCTCTGCGGGGTTGGTTGTACGATTTTACCGAAAATGCACCTACAGCTTTTAAGCGGCGCAAATTGGCCAAAGCATCATCCAAACTATTAATTACTACTTTAAAATCGCCATCTGCACCATATAAAATTGATCCGGTTGAATAAACCCTTGGTCCAACCATTCGGCCAGCCTTAAGCATTTCACTCTGACTAAAAACCATTTCAGTATTACTCGATGGATCGTGAGACGTAGTTACGCCAAAAGCCAGATTGGCCATATAACTCCAGTCGCTTTGTGGCGTTATCCCATCCGGACTGGTGCGTAAATGTGCATGTACATCAACAATCCCCGGCATAATGGTTTTGCCGTTTACATCTACTACTTTGGCATTGGCCGGAATGTTTACCGCATCCGATTTCCCGATTGCAGTAATTTTATTTCCATCGGTAAGGATGGTTCCGTTTTCAATTACCTCATCGCCTTTCATCGAAATAATCCTGGCGCCTTTTAAGGCCACGATTCCCGTAGGAACATCAGATTTTAAAACGAGGTTAATATCAATTGATGATGCTGCAGTTTTAGGCGTAGTTCCGTCAAAATTGAACGCACTGTTTACATCAATGGTAAAATATTTTGGTCCCAGTGTCCAGTGCAGGTTTTTACTATCGGCACTCCATTGAATGTAAGTTCCACCATCGGTAGTTACTTTGGTAACCGGAATGGCTTTGTTTCCTGCAGATGCATCCTGGGCAGTCCCAATATTGATCATCGGGGTGATGTACACATTAAACAACTCGTTAAATGCCACCCATTTATTATCAGGGCTGATGACGAACTGATTGGCGTATTGTGACGTAAAATGCGTTCTTTCATTGGCGCCATTTAAATCGATACTTTTTAAGGCTTTTTTCCCATCTGCATAACTCTGGAAATAAATCCGGGTGTCGCTATTGTTAAACTGTGGACGGATGCCATTGTCAGAAACCAGCGTTTTTGCACCCCCATTGGAAGGCATGATAAAAATACCTGTTCCACGCCCATAATTGTAACCTAAAACGTCATTTCCACTCCCTTTTCTAAAAACAATTCTATCGCCTTTGGTCGAATATTGAGGAGAATAGTAAAACCCTTTTTCGTCGCTTAAGGTGATGGTTTTTCCCGATTTTAAATCGGTTCTTTTTATTGCTCCGCGTAATTCGTCGCTCCAGGTAGTGTAAACCACATATTTTCCATCCGGACTAAAAGCAGGTTCAAATTCGAAATCCAAACCATTCGTTAACCTTTCGGGTGTTCCTGTGGGTAATTCCTGTTTATACAAAAACCCTGCAGCATTAAAAACGATGGTTTTTCCATCAGGGGAGGTGGTAAGTTGCCTCAACATTTTGGCCGAAAATTCATTACTGAAAACCTGCTGTTCAAAATGTAAAGCCTGTTGTACGGTTTGAATGGTATTGGCTTGAAAAGGAATGGTTGTGTTGATTAATGTACCAATTTCGGTTTTCCGGATTTTTCCTTTTGCATAAAAAACGATGCTTTTGCTGTCCGGTGTCCAGGCGAAATTCGGGTAAACGCCGAAAATGGCCCAGGTTTCCTGCTGGTCGTGTGATAAATCTTCATTTACAGGCCACTCTTCACCCGTTTTTATATTTTGAACATATAAAGTAGATTTTAACCTTACGCGTTTTACAAAAGCAATCATATTTCCATCAGGCGAAACCTGCGGACGGCAAGCGCCTCCCTGCTCATTAATCAAAGTCGTTAATTTACCTGTGGTTAAATCCAACTGACGGATGGCATAAATGGTGCCGTTGGGATCTTTACTATATTCGAAATTTGGCCCCGGGCTTACATCTTCGCTAAAATAAACATATCTGCCATCCGGTGAAACGTTTGGCTCGCCTGCATCCTGCTGATCGTTTTTGCGTTTGGTTAATTGTACACCCTCACCACCGTTGATGCTGTACATCCACATTTCGCCTGCACCTAACGACCGGCTGGCAGTAAAGTGTTTTCTGGCCACAATATATTCACTGTTCGGCATCCAGGTAGCATTGTTCAATAACCTGAAACTCTCCTTAGTGATTTGTTTTTTGCCCGAACCATCACGGTTCATGATCCAGATATTATCGCCGCCACTTTTATCGCTCGTGTAAGAAATGTATTTTCCGTTCGGGCTAAACCTTGGCTGTACATCCCAGGCCGCGCCTCCGCTAATCAGTTTTGCACCGCCGCCGGTAATGGGCATCACGTAAATATCGCCCAGTAAATCAAAAGCAATCTCTTGTCCGTCGGCACTTACATCCAGGTTCATCCAGGTGCCTTCATCTGTGTTTAGGGTGAAGTTTTTCGTGGTGCCCTGGTATTTTTCGATATCCCATTTTTTTTCCTGAGCGTAAGAACTGAAAAATAATAGCGAAAGAGCGGATAGAAAATAGAGGTGTTTCATTATATGCTGGATGGTTATTTGAATAATTCGTGTATTTTTCTTTGATTAGTTTTTTATTGAAATGTATTTGTCTCAACACCGTTGAGCGTTTTGATGATTTATTTCAATCAAATCCGTCATTTCGGGCGGAGTGCAACGCAGTCGAGAAATCTATTGTAGATCTCTCCATTTCGCTTCGCTTCAGTCGAGATGACGAGCATTCTATAAATTTAATCCTTCTTATTTAGCAAAGTTAATAATCTTTTCTAAAGATGATTTTTTCAATTTCTAACAATAATAAGTGGCGATTTTGGATTAAATGTATAGTTTTGATACTGCCGATTTATGACAGCAATAGAGATTTTACAAAAATATTGGGGACACCAGGCTTTCAGGCCGCTACAACAAGATATTATTACCTCGGTTTTAGAAGGGAACGACAGTTTGGCCTTATTACCAACAGGAGGGGGGAAATCGATCTGTTTTCAGGTGCCGGCATTGGTTAAGGAAGGCATCTGTATTGTAGTTTCTCCGTTGATTGCCTTAATGAAAGATCAGGTGGAAAACCTGAAATCGAAAGGGATTGAAGCCATTGCCATTTATGCCGGAATGGGAAAACGTGAAATCGATATTCTGCTCGATAACTGTATTTATGGCAAAATAAAATTCCTTTATCTTTCACCTGAGCGTTTATTGGCTGATTTGGTGCGTGTTCGCATTTCATACATGAATGTAAACCTGATTGCCGTTGATGAAGCACATTGTATATCGCAATGGGGCTACGATTTCCGTCCGCCATACCAGCAGATTGCCAAACTCCGCGAAATTTTGCCTGATGTTCCCGTATTGGCGCTTACCGCCACAGCAACCGATTTTGTAAGGAAAGATATCATTGAGAAACTGGAAATGAAAAATCCACAGATTTTCGTTAAAAGTTTCGCCCGTGATAATTTGAGCTATGTAGTATTTGGTAATGAAGATAAATATAAAAAGCTGATCGATATCTGTAAAAATGTAAAAGGTACCGGATTGGTTTATGTACGTAACCGCAGGGAAACTGCAGAAGTAGCCAATTTCATTAACAGAAACCAGATAAAAGCCGATTTTTACCATGCAGGCTTAGAACGCGATGTTCGTTTTTTAAAACAGGAAGAGTGGAAAAGTAATAAAACGCGCATTATGGTGGCCACCAATGCCTTTGGAATGGGAATTGATAAAGCCGATGTGCGTTTCGTGGTGCATTTGGATCTGCCCGAAAGTCTGGAAGCTTATTACCAGGAAGCGGGAAGGGCCGGGCGCGACGAAAAAAGGAGCTATGCGGTGCTGTTGGCCAACCAATCTGATATTCTGGGTTTAGAATCCCGGTATCTCGATAGCTTTCCTTCTCCGGATGAAATCAGGAAAACCTATCATTACCTGGGCAATTATTTTCAACTGGCATTTGGTGCCGGCGAAGGTTTAACCTTTAATTTTGATATTCCTGATTTTTGTAAGCGTTTTAATATCA
Organism: Pedobacter sp. 22226; assembly: GCF_052045455.1. NCBI lineage: Bacteria > Pseudomonadati > Bacteroidota > Sphingobacteriia > Sphingobacteriales > Sphingobacteriaceae > Pedobacter > Pedobacter sp. 22226. Next base: position 143,838 of record NZ_JBQEPB010000008.1, read on the forward strand.
GTGTATTAAAAACCATTTCTGCACTTAAATTTTTAGAGCACGATGGCTATCTAACCTTATCCGAAAGTGTCTTTTTACCTTCAAGAATGATGTTTATCGCCAGTCATGAAGATGTTTACCGGTTCCAGATCGAAAACAAAGCTTACGATGGCATTATCAAAACCATTCTCCGCTCGCATGGCGGTGCTTTTGATGGTTTTGTAAAAATCAATGAAGCTGATTTAGCAAAAAGAACCGGACTTTCCTACAAAGATATTATCGCACTGCTTAATAAACTGCAAAGTATTGAATTGCTCACTTATATTCAACAAACCGATCAGCCGCAGTTGCAATATGTTCGGCCGAGGGTAGATATGGATCATTTCGACCTGGATGTAAAATACCTTGGACTGAGAAAAGAGATTTTACATAAACAGATTAATGCGGTGGTGGCTTATGCTTCGTCTAATTTGTGCCGGAGTATTCAATTACTGAACTATTTTGATGAACACCACGCTACAAAATGTGGGGTTTGCGATGTTTGTTTAGCAGAGAAAAGAGCTGAGAACCAAAGTCAGATGGGAGAGGAAATCGAATTCGAAATTGTTTCTTTACTGCAACAACAGCCGCTTAGCCTTGATGATCTGGTTACCAATATTAAAAATGGTGCTGATGCCGAAAGAATTGATGCGATAAGAGAATTATTAGACGCGGGGAAGATTAAAACTGATGGGAAGAAGTATTATATATAGATGTGAGATGTGAGATGTGAGATGTGAGATGTGAGATGTGAGATGTGAGATGTGAGATGTGAGATGTGAGATGTGAGATGTGAGATGTGAGATGTGAGATGTGAGATGTGAGAAAAATGACCCAACAAGTTAGCAATAAAATATTAGTTTTGTATTGAACTATTTAGCCGCCTACAATTAACCAGTTAACCAATTACAACAGTTAACCTCCTTAAAACTAAATGATAACAAAAAACAATAAGAAAACCATCCGTTCATGGGCATTCTTCGATTGGGCAAATTCAGCCTATAACTTAGTCATTACTTCAACTATTTTTCCTGCCTATTACACCATTATTACCACTACCAAAGAACATGGTGATAAAGTGCAGTTTTTCGGAAGGACATATATCAATACCTCACTTTCTAATTATGCCTTGTCATTCGCCTATTTAATTATGGCTTTTGCCTTGCCAATGCTTTCGTCGATTGCCGATAGAAGAGGTAATAAAAAATCGTTTATGAAATTCTTTACCTATATGGGCGGTTTAGCCTGTATCGGGTTGTATTTCTTTAAACTGGATACACTCGAAATGAGTATTATTTTATTTGCGCTGGCTGCTATGGGCTATATTGGAGGCGTACTGTTCAGTAATTCATACCTGCCGGAAATTGCAACAGAAGAGCATCAGGATCGTGTAAGTGCACAAGGTTTTTCTTATGGCTATATTGGTTCGGTTATATTACAGTTAATCTGCTTTCTTTTTGTGTTAAAACCGGAATGGTTTGGCATTACCGATGCTTCTTTTCCGCCACGACTGTCCTTTTTACTGGTGGGTGTATGGTGGATCGGTTTCTCGCAGATTCCATTTAAAGTGCTTCCAAACGGAACCCCGCAAAATGATAAAGTAAAAACCAATATTTTTAAAGATGGCTTTAGTGAGCTATCTAAAGTATGGGGACAGCTAAAACAGATCAATAAACTGAAGGGGTTTCTATTTTCTTTCTTTTTCTACTCGATGGGGGTACAAACCATTATGCTTGCAGCCGCTGGTTTTGCCGAAAAAACATTAAAATTAGGAACTGCTAAACTGATTGCCGTAATCTTAATTATTCAGTTGGTGGCCATTCCCGGTGCGATGCTGATGTCGTTCCTGGCCAAAAAAATCGGCAACGTAAACGTGCTTATTATGGTTGTTTTAGTGTGGATAGGCTGCTGTGTTTATGGCTATTACATCACTAACGAATATCAGTTTTATTCGTTGGCAGCGATTGTAGGCTTAATTATGGGCGGAATTCAATCTTTATCGCGTTCTACTTATTCTAAATATTTGCCTGTTGATACAAAAGATACCACATCATTTTTTAGTTTTTACGATGTAACCGAAAAACTGGCCATTGTTATTGGTTTATTTAGTTTTGCATACATTGAAGATTTAACCGGAAATATTCGCTACTCAATTATCGCTTTGGCATCATTTTTTATTGTTGGATTAGTCTTTTTAGTGCTTTTAAGAAAAATCGAGCGTAAAGAATCGCTAAAATTGTAAGTTTGCAGTCGTTTAGAATATGATGAAAGTAGAATTATTTGTGCCTTGTTTTGTAGATCAGTTGTACCCCGAAACTGCTTTTAATACCTTAAGGTTATTAGAAAAATCGGGATGTGATGTGACCTATAACTCGAAGCAAACCTGTTGCGGGCAACCGGCATACAATGCGGGTTATTGGGATGAAGCTAAAGAAGTGGGCACAAAGTTTTTGAACGATTTTACCGAAAATACTTATGTAGTGGCGCCATCAGCATCGTGCGTAGGGATGGTAAAAGGTGGATTTAACGATCTGTTTACCAATACGATTGTTCACAACAAATGCCGAAGCCTGCAATCAAACATCTGGGAACTTTCTGATTTCCTCGTGAACGTAGCCAAAAAAGATTATTTCGGTGCCGAACTGGAAGGAAAGGCCGTTTATCACGATTCCTGCAGTGCTTTACGCGAATGCAAAATTAAAGATGAACCCCGTCAATTGCTTTCGAAAGTACACGGTTTAGAAATGATCGAAATGGAAGATACCGATATGTGCTGTGGTTTCGGCGGAACTTTTGCCGTTAAGTTTGATGCCATTTCATCGGCCATGGCCGAGCAGAAAGTTAACCACGCATTGGCACAACAAGCCGATTACATTATTTCTACCGATTTATCATGCCTTTTACACCTTCAGGGGTACATTGATAAAAATAACCTGCCAATCAAAACCATGCATATTGCTGATGTGCTTTGTAATGGTTGGCTGGAAAGTACTGAATACTAGTTTAATCTTCGCAGGTTTAATTCGGGATATTTATTTTTTAGCGCTAACGCTCGTTTCTAACAAGCGTTAAACGATTCTATCGTTTACAAACGATAGAATCGTTTAACTATTTATGCACTCGTTTGGAAACGAGCGCAAGCGTTTTTCTATTTCAACCCCCTTTCCATGGTCTGTGTCCCCACAGACCATCATAGTTATAATCAAAGATTTCGGTTTGTGAGGACACAGACCGAGGAAAATACCGGTCTTTAAGTAAATTTAGGATAACGGGCAACTAAACCTGCGAGGTTTTTCGGTTAAAAGAACCACAATTTTGTGTAAAATAAACCTGACCGTCAGCGTTATCCCGATTTAAAGATCAATTTTAAATTAAAGCGTATTTTCAATCGGGATTAAGCAGAGGGCAGGACTACCGCAACCGAAGAACCACTGCAATTGCTTTTCAAAAAAATAATCTTTATTGTAAAAAATAAATTACATCTGCCTTTAAAGATCCGATTGAGCCAATTCAGCTATTGATTTTAACACAATTTAACAAGCTTTATGTTACAATCAACAATACCTTTGTTAAACCTTTTACAGGCTTTCGTATCTAAACAACAAAACAAAATCATCAAAATGAAAAAAATATTCATCGCTTTATTAGGAGTAATGTCGATTGCAGGTGTTGCAAATGCACAAAAAAAGACTTCGGGAGCAATACAATTCGAAAATACCATCGACCCGGCTGCTATGGCATCAGCCAGTGGCATACAATTAACCGACCAGATGAAAGCCCGGATGCCTTCATCGAGCAAAACCAATTTTGAATTATTATTTACAGCGACAAATGCGAGTTACATGCCTGTTGAAGAAACGGAAGACAGCAACGGTGCAGGCGGTGGAGGCGGCGGAATGGGCCGCATGATGATGCGTTTTGGTGGAGGCGGTGGTAACCGCGAATATTATTACACTTTTGCAGATAAAAGCCTTACTGAGGTTTTCGACCTGAACGATACCACTTATTACATGCCGAGCAAATTAACCTTATCTACTTCTGGCCCGATTGGTTCGATGAGAATGGGCGGTGGAAATCCAAATGATACCACCAAGGCAAAACCTGCTCCGGCACCAACTATTGAGGTGGTTAAAACAGATTCTACCAAACAGATATTAGGCTTTACCTGTCACCAGGCGATTGTGAGATCTACAAGGGCAATTAAAATCCTGGATATGGATAAAAATGTTGTGGAAGAAACCAAAATCTGGTACACCAAAGATTTAGGATTCGATTTTTCTCCAAACCCGAATATGTGGACGGAAGGTGCTGTGTTGGCCATTGAAGGAAGGGGTAACAGCTCTATTGCTAAAAGTATCGAATACAGAAACGTAAGCTCGAAAGATGTAACAGCACCAAAAAAAGCGAAACTGATTACCGCTGAAGAATATAAAACTAAAATGGAGAACATGATGAAACGTTTTAGACAGAACAGGCCAGGTGGCGGTCAGGGAAGAGCATTTGGAATGAATTAATTTAAAACCACCATAATAATTCTATCAGCCCCGATTAAAAACCGGGGCTTTTTTTGTATTATTTTTGAAGATTACGCTTCATTGTCTGCGGGAATTTGCCATATAAAATGAGAATGGTTATTATTGAAACAAATTAATAACCTAACCAAGTGATTACAGCAGAAAATAAGACTAACCTTTTAGCAACCAAGCAGCATTTCGAAATTTTAGATGGATTAAGGGGCATAGCGGCCATCATTGTGGTGATTTATCATTTTATGGAAATCGCTATTACCGATTATAACAAGAATTTTTTGTCGCATGGTTTTCTCGCCGTCGATTTCTTTTTCTGTTTATCGGGATTTGTAATTGCTTATGCCTACGATAACCGCGCACCGCATATCGGTTTGATCCAGTTTTTTAAATTGAGGTTAATCCGGCTGCATCCTTTAGTTGTGATAGGCTCAGTTTTAGGACTGCTAACCTTTTTGTTCGACCCGTTTAGCGATTTTTACACCATTTATGGTTTTGGCAAAACAGCGCTGTTGTTTTTGGCATCTGCATTTTTGATTCCTTATCCGGTAATGCCGGAACGCTACACCAACCTTTTTTGCCTAAATGCACCAGCCTGGTCGTTATTTTGGGAATACATTGCCAATATCTTTTATATTCTTATGCTTTATAAACTGAATAAAAAAGTATTGATTGTTTTAGCATTTGTTGGGGCAGCATGGCTTGTTTATATCGGTGTAAAGGTTCCCAATGGAAATTTAGGCGGCGGCTGGGGCGGACAAAATTTTTGGGATGGTGGAGCACGTGTGCTTTATTCTTTTTCTGCAGGGATGCTGGTGTACCGTTTCAACTGGATTATTAAAAATAAACTAGGCTTTTTGGGTGTGAGCCTGCTTTTGCTTGCAGCATTTTTATTCCCTTATGCCGATCGTTACAACTGGATTACCGAACCGATAATTGTATTGTTTTACTTTCCGTTTTTGGTTGCCTTAGGCGCAGGTGCTGCATTAAATCCGGCTTCAAAAAAAATCTGTAGGCTGTCTGGTGAAATATCCTATCCTTTGTATATGACTCATTATCCATTTGTTTGGGTGTTTTTGACTTACGTGGCAGTGGTTAAACCTGCAATGTCAACCTTATGGGTAGTTATTCCTGTTTCGGTGTCGGTTTTAATTATTTTGGCTTATATAATTATGAAATTTATAGATATCCCGTTGCGTAAATATTTGAAGGCCAGATTTTTGATGTAGTATTATGAATGGTTCGTGGCGACACGACCACCGCATAGGGAACACAAACCATGGTGTATAAGACACGAACCATGGCGTAGGGAGTATAAACATGACGGTAGTAATATTAAAAAAATAAAAATAACAGCGTATGAAATCTTTAAAACCTGCCTTGCTTTCGCTTTCGTTAATGCTGCTGCTCAGCTGCACATCATCAACCAGCGATTATGCCTACAACGAAAAAGTAACTTCCATATTTTTGCGCCAGATGAGGCAGATCGACGAAACGGACAGTGTTTTTAGAGATACAACGAAGGTTTATGCAAAGGAATTTTCTGATTCTGTTTCACTGGGGCAGAAAGCAGAAAACCTGGTCAACAATTCAAAAATGGAGCTTGCCGATATTGCAGATCTGAAGCCAGGTAAAGAGGCCGAAAAATTTAATGCTGGGATAGTTGCCTACCTCACAGCTATAAATGATTATGGAAAAACAGCACAACAAATGTTGCAGGCAAAAACCATTGGCGAAAAGAAAAAACTGCATGAACAGCTGATGTTAAAGTACGAAAAACTGAATACTTATCCTGACCGTTTATTAGCAATTCAGAAAATATACCTTAATGAAGTTGGTTTGCAACCGAAGTAGAATTTTAAGCTTATCTATTAATTACGGTGTAAAATCGTATCTTTGCACAAAATAAAATCACATTGTAAGTGATCTTTAAAACTTTTTTATTTAAAAATTAAATCATAGTTGTAGATGATTAACATTACTTTACCTGACGGTTCTGTTCGTCAGTACGAAAAGGGCACTTCTGCCCATCAAATTGCATTGTCAATTTCTGAGGGCCTGGCCCGTAACGTGTTAGCTGCAGAGGTTAACGGTGAGGTTTGGGATTCAACAAGACCGATTGAAGCTGATTCATCAGTAAAATTATTAACATGGAATGATGCTGCCGGCAAATCAACTTTTTGGCATTCATCGGCCCACTTAATGGCCGAAGCTTTAGAAGCGCTTTATCCGGGTACCAAATTTGGTATCGGTCCGGCAATTGAAACCGGTTTTTATTATGATGTAGACTTTGGTGACCGCGAATTTTCTTCGGATGATTTTAAAGCCATCGAAACCAAAATGATCGAACTGGCCAAACAAAAGGAAACTTTTGTGCGCGAAAGTGTAAGCAAAGCTGATGCTGTAAAATATTTTACAGAGAAGGGCGATGAGTACAAATTAGATTTAATTGATGGCCTGGAAGATGGTAAAATTACTTTCTATACCCAGGGTTCGTTTACTGATTTGTGCCGTGGTCCACACATACCGAATACAGGTTTTGTAAAAGCAGTAAAACTGATGAATGTAGCTGGTGCTTACTGGCGTGGCGATGAAACCAAAAAACAGCTAACCCGTATTTATGGGGTAACTTTTCCTAAGGCGAGCGAGCTTACTGAATATCTTTTGATGATTGAGGAAGCTAAAAAACGTGATCACCGTAAATTGGGAAAAGAACTGGAATTGTTTGCTTTTTCAGAAAAAGTAGGAATGGGCTTGCCATTATGGTTGCCTAAAGGAACTGCTTTACGTGAACGTTTGGTAAACTTTTTAACTAAAGCGCAAGCTAAAGCCGGTTACGAGCAGGTGGTAACTCCTCATATTGGTCATAAAAATTTATATGTAACTTCTGGTCACTGGGAGAAATACGGTAAAGATTCGTTCCAGCCGATTAAAACCCCGCAGGAAGGAGAGGAGTTCTTCTTAAAACCGATGAACTGCCCACACCATTGCGAGATCTATAAAACTAAACCGCGCTCTTATAAAGATCTTCCGGTTCGTTTTGCTGAATTTGGTACGGTTTACCGTTACGAACAAAGTGGCGAGTTGCATGGTTTAACCCGTGTACGTGGCTTTACTCAGGATGATGCACACTTGTTCTGTATGCCCGAGCAGGTTAAAGAAGAGTTTAAAAAAGTAATCGATTTAGTGCTTTATGTATTTAAATCATTAGGTTTTGATAACTATACTGCTCAGGTTTCGTTGAGAGATCCGGATAACAAAGCGAAATACATTGGTTCTGACGAGAACTGGAGGTTATCCGAAAATGCGATTATCGAGGCAGCTGCCGAAAAAGGCTTAAATACCGTTGTAGAATATGGCGAAGCCGCTTTCTATGGCCCTAAGCTCGATTTTATGGTGAAAGATGCTTTAGGTAGAAAATGGCAGTTAGGCACCATTCAGGTTGATTATAACTTACCAGAACGTTTCGAACTGGAATACACTGGTAGCGATAACCAGAAACACAGACCAGTAATGATCCACCGTGCACCATTTGGTTCACTGGAAAGATTTATTGCCGTGCTGATTGAACATTGTGCCGGAAATTTCCCGTTATGGTTAAGCCCGGAACAGTTTATTGTTCTTCCTATTTCAGAAAAATATGAAGAATATGCAAAAAAAGTTTTAGATGAGCTAAATAATTCCGATATTCGCGGGCTGATTGACTTCCGGGATGAAAAAATCGGTCGTAAAATACGCGATTCGGAAGTTAAAAAGATCCCATACATGCTCATTATCGGTGATAAGGAAATGGCAGAAGGAAAAGTTTCTGTTCGTAAACATGGTGAGGGAGATTTAGGCGAAATGACGTTGGAAGAATTCAACAATTTATTAAGAAAAGAAATAACAGTTTAAATTAAAACAGTACAAATTTGGCATTAGGAAGACCAGGATTTAACAGGGGACCACGTCCACCTTTTAAGAAAAAAGAAGCAGAGCATAACATTAATCAGTATATAAAATCGCCCGAAGTGCGTTTAGCTGGCGATAATGTTGAACCGGGGATTTATCCTTTGGCGAAAGCTTTGGCGCTTGCTGATGAACTGGAATTAGATTTGGTGGAAATTTCTCCAAATGCAGTACCACCAGTTTGTAGGATTATTGATTACAGTAAGTTTGTTTACGAACAAAAGAAAAAGCAAAAGGAGATTAAATCCAATGCGAAACAAACTGTAATTAAGGAGATCCGTTTTGGTCCTAATACCAACGATCACGATTTCCAGTTTAAACTAAAGCATGCGATAAGCTTTTTAGAGAGCGGTGAGAAGGTTAGGGCTTATGTGCATTTTAAAGGAAGGGCAATTGTGTACAAAGAGCAGGGAGAAATTTTATTGTTAAAATTCGCCCAGGCTTTGGAAGATGTAGGAAAAGTAGAGTTATTACCTAAGTTAGAAGGTAAACGTATGTTCCTGACAGTTGCGCCTAAAGTAGCAAAAAAATAAAAATAGGTTTATAAATTAAAAAACAGGTTATGCCAAAAATGAAAACCAATTCCAGTGCTAAAAAGCGTTTTTCGCTTACTGGAACAGGTAAAATCAAAAGAAACAAAGCATACAAAAGTCACATCTTAACAAAGATGAGTACTAAACGTAAACGTGCTCTTGGAAATGCAGGAATTGTAACTGATGCAGATTCAGGTAACGTTAAACGTATGCTTTGCATCGGAAAGTAATTTATTAATTTCACCAGGTATCAGGCATTAAAGTTCCATTAGTTTGGACGCCGCTTACCAAAAAACAACAACAACATGCCACGTTCGGTAAACGCAGTAGCTTCGAGAAGAAGAAGAAAAAAAATCCTTAATCTGGCCAAAGGCTATTGGGGAGCAAGAAGTAAGGTTTATACTGTTGCTAAAAACACAGTAGAAAAAGGTTTGCAATATGCATACCGTGACCGTAAAGTTAAGAAAAGAGAATTCCGCGGATTGTGGATCCAACGTATCAACGCTGGTGCACGTCAACACGGTATTTCTTACTCTCAATTGATCGGTAAACTAGCTTCAAAAGAAATCGGTTTAAACCGTAAAGTATTGGCTGATTTAGCAATGAATCACCCAGAAGCTTTCAAAGCTGTAATTGATGCAGTAAAATAGAAATTTTCGCCCAGGCGATAATCATATTTAGAAAAGGTTCCGATGCAAATCGGGACCTTTTTTTGTTTACTTGATCGTCATTTCGACTGGAACGCAGTCCCGAATATTCGGGAGAGAGATCTATCTCGAGGTAGATTTAGCTTCGCTGAGAACTCCGTTTACTCCGCTCGAAATGAAAACTCTTTGATGCGTAGACTTACGAGATCTACCGGCACTGTTCCTATCAGGCCTCGTAAGTCTGTAAAACGCCAAACAGCTTGCCCTCTGCGCTTAGCCCAGCGTATTCGTAAACTTCATTCTGATGCCGCTTTGAAAGTTCTGAATGATCTTGAAAATTTCAATCAATGTTACTTTCTCAATTTTGGTTAAAGCATCAATCTCAATAAAATTGTTTGGTGCAGCCTGATCGTTGACAATCAGATTGGCCTGGTGTTTTAAACGTAAGCCCATCAGATAATAATAGGATTGTGAGAGTTCGTTATATTGTGCTTCGCTAAAAACGCCTAACTCTTTTAGTGCTTTTAATCGTTCGCCGGTGTTTTCTTTTTGGAAAATCCTGTTCTGAAGCGCATAAACCCTTGCCAGATCGACAATAGGCGTCATGGCGGTTTTAATATCGAATACTTCTTTCTTATGGATTTTCTGCGTTCTGATGTTTCTGAAATAGGTAAGTGGTGGTTCGTAAAGCAATGCATTTTTGGCCAGGTACACATAAAACTTTTCAATAGGCTTTTGCAGCTCTTCATCCACGAAAGATCTTAAACTTTGCATGATCTCTAAATCGCCATATATGGCCCTGCAATCAAAAAAGGCAGCAAATTTAATTGCTGCTTCTGGCAGAGCTTCTTCAATCCAGTTTTTATAATTGTACTTCCAGTGTGACAGGGAATGCGTCCAGTTTGGGTTAGTGGCCATATAATCGCCGTCGCAATATACGAAACCTACAAAGTTTAATTTGTCAGAAACCTGTGTTGCGAGATCCAGGAAATAGGAGCGGACAGCCGCCCTGTTATCTTCAGAAGTATCTTCGTAAATAATGGCGTTGTCCTGATCGGTTTTAAGGCTCAGTTCCTTTCTGCCTTCGCTGCCCAAAACCATAAATACGAATTTGGCCGGGGGCGGACCGAGTTTAGCAATTACTTCTTCAATAATTTTAAAAGAAATGGTATCGGCAATGGTAGTTACCACCTCGTTTACAATTTTAGCATGTACCCCTCTGGCCAATAACTGGGCTACAATATTAGGCACCTTTTGCCATTTCAATTTTAAATCAGCAGTATTTACAGCTGATTTCACCGATTGAATAAAAACTAGGGGTGATTCTGCCTGTTCGCTTAATAACCTGTTTCTGCTCAGAAAACCAACATAATTTCCATTATCATTTACCAGCAGGTAGCGCGATTTTTTGCTAAACATCATCAATATGGCTTCGTAAACATAAGCCTCGGGAGAAATGGTTACAATGTTGGTATCCATCACCGCATCAATTGGAAGGTTGGTATCCATCTGCCGGGCAATCACATCATCCCTCAGCGTAATATCGGTTACGAAACCCAGGTAAGCATCCAAATCATTTTTAATAAAAAGACAGCTGGTTTTATGCTCAGCCATTTTTATTGCAGCTTCAAAAATAGGAGTACCGGGACTGCAGCTCACAATCTTTTTAAAAGTGATGTCGCCAATGCGAGCTGTATAAATCTGATCTGCTAATTTATCTTCCATTAAAAAATCCCTGAAAAATCTTTTTAAATGAGAACGATTTTTTCTTTTCCTGATTAAAAATGTGTTCTTGCTGGTAAGCTGAAGTTAAGCTTATTTTGCCTGTTTCTAAAAGATGAAAAAAGATTTTGGCTGTATTTAAAGCATCCGATAATGCATTGTGCACATTTTCAGGTATTTCGTTAAATAAAACCGTGTAAAATTTATCAAGTTTTAAATGACTGATCACCGTATTGGTAATGTAAGGCGAACTGGCTTTCATGGTACAGAAAAAAGGCAGGTTCCTAAAATTACTTTCTTTACCAATCCTCAGCAATTCTACATTCACCATGTGGTAGTCGAGCTCAATGAAATGCCCGATTACCAATGGCTGGTATTTCTCAATGTCGCGGGCAAATTCCAGCATTACATCTTCTTTTTTCTCTCCGTGAAGTTCAAGGTACTCTGGAGTGATGTGATGGATTTTTGCTGCTGCTTTGTCTATTTTAACGCCAAAGCTGTTGATGTAATGATTTGCGCATTTAATTTCATTGTGCTGCTGGTCGTAAATAATCCACGCAATCTGTAAAATATGCGGCCAGTTTTTTTCATTAGCATAAGGTGCCGACCAGTTTTTGGGCAAACCAGATGTTTCGGTATCAACAACTAAGAAATATTCCTGCAATTTTGGTTGGTTAGGTAAACAGTAGCATGATGTTATTTCAAAGATAATTATTATTCTGTAGCTGCGTAACAGAAAATATTCATAATTCGGTCGTTATTGTGGGAAGGAACGACGAAGCAATCTGAAAAGATAGGTATTAAAAGATTGCCTCGTCGGCAGAAAAGCTTCTCGTTATGACGACTTTTCTTTTTTAATTTTATTCATGAGCATTTTTCCGAAGAAATAACTACTTACTAATCAACAAAAATACCACAGCAGCCAGTACTGAGCCAACAATTGGACCAACGATCGGTATCCATGCATAACTCCAGTCGCTGCTGCCTTTACCTTTCATCGGGATTAACGAGTGAATAATCCGCGGGCCTAAATCTCTTGCCGGGTTGATGGCGTATCCCGTTGTTCCGCCTAAAGCCAAACCGATAACCCATACTAAAAAAGCCACGGGGATGGCTCCCATAGAGCCTAATCCGATAGGGGTAACGGTTTCTTTGGTACCCATACTGGCGTCTGTAAAATAAAAAATCACAAATATAAGTACAAAAGTACCAATGATTTCTGAGGCTAAATTGGAGGATTTGTTTCTGATGGCAGGAGCAGTAGCAAAAGGCGCGGCTTTTAAACCTGCATCATCCGTGGCGTCGAAATGATCTTTATACATTATCCAAACCAAAAAAGAACCCGTTATTGCGCCAGCCATTTGGGCCAGGATATAATAGGGGACCAAAGCCCAGCTAAAGCCTTTGCCTATGGCCAGGCCCAACGTTACAACGGGGTTTAAGTGTGCGCCGCTGTATGGTCCGGCCACCACCACGCCAACAAAAACGGCAAGTGCCCAGGCGGTAGTGATCACAATCCAACCACTGTTATGGCCTTTTGTACCTTTTAGTACTACATTTGCAACCACACCATTTCCTAAAAGCATCATTAGCGCGGTACCAATAAATTCTGCGAGATATACGTTCATAACAATTAAATCTGATGAAATTTCTAATTAATCTTCTGCATTAACCCTTGCTGCCTTTACTGCTCTGTTCCAGCCTTTTATTTTTTCTGTATTGTCGATACCGGCTTCAGCGATGAAAGTTTTGTTGATTTTCCACTGGTTGCGGATCTGATCGATACTCTGCCAGAAACCTGTAGCCAAACCAGCCAGATAAGCCGCACCTATGGCTGTTACCTCGGTAACTTCAGGCCTGATGACTTCACAGTTTAAAAGATCGGCCTGAAACTGCATGAGTAAATCGTTCGCCGTAGCACCGCCATCTACACGGAGTTCTGCAATGTTCACACCGGCATCGGCTTCCATGGCTTTTAACACATCCATGGTTTGGTAAGCAATACTTTCTAAAGCAGCCCTTGCAATGTGCGATTTATTGGTTCCCCGGGTTAATCCGGTTATGGTTCCGCGGGCATGCTGGTCCCAATGTGGTGCGCCTAAACCTGCAAAAGCCGGCACTACATATACGCCATCGGTATCTTTTACTTTTTTGGCCAGGGTTTCTACATCTGCCGATCTGGAAATAAAACCCATCTCGTCCCTAAGCCATTGTACAACCGCACCACCTATAAAAATACTCCCTTCGAGCGCATAATTTACTTTTCCGTTAATTTGCCAGGCGATGGTGGTTAACAGGTTATTGGCTGATATTTTTGGACTTTCCCCGATATTCATCAGCATGAAACAGCCTGTGCCATAAGTATTTTTGACCATGCCGATTTCGGTGCACATCTGGCCAAAAAGGGCCGATTGCTGATCGCCGGCTATGCCTGCAATGGGAATTTTTGTCGCTAATATTCTTCCGGCGGTTTCGCCATAAACCTCGCTTGATGATTTTACTTCGGGCAGCATTTCTTTGGGGATGGAAAACAATTCGAGCAGTTCGTCATCCCAGCTTAAAGTGTGGATATTATAAAGCATGGTGCGCGAGGCGTTGGTTACATCGGTAACGTGTTTTTCGCCTGCGGTTAATTTCCAGATCAACCAGCTATCTATTGTGCCAAATGCCAATTTCCCTGCTTCAGCTTTTTCGCGTGCACCTTCTACGTTTTCCAAAATCCACCTGGCTTTGGTGGCAGAGAAATATGAATCGATGATCAGGCCGGTCTTTTCCTGTATTTTATTGGCCAAACCTTTCGCTTTAATTTCGTCGCAATAGGCAGAAGTTCGCCTGTCTTGCCAAACAATGGCATTGTAAATGGGTAAGCCGGTTTCTCTATCCCAAACTACTGTGGTTTCGCGCTGATTGGTAATGCCGATTGCCGAGATATCGTTTACGGTAAGGCTCGCTTTAACAATTACTTCGGTAACCACGGCCAGCTGTGTCGACCAGATTTCCATCGGATCGTGTTCTACCCATCCGGCTTTCGGGTAAATCTGCGTAAATTCCTTTTGCGCAATGGCAACAATTTCACCATCGTGGTTAAAAATAATGGCTCTCGAACTTGTGGTTCCCTGATCGATAGACAAGATGTATTTGCTCATAATAATATTGGTTAGAGGACTAGGCCTTCACGGTTATTTTATAGGTTGATGATAAAGGTAACCATCGGCTAATTTATTAAAAGTTTCAATTTGGCCGGCCTCCCAGTTTTGATCTGCCGATAATTCTCTGGCCAGGAGCGAGGCTACCCGAGGCGCCATAGCCTTTGCGGCCTGCGCATTAATAAATAATACCCTCAGCCTCCTGCTTAAAATATCTTCTATGGTTTCGGCCATTTCATTCCTTGCAGACCAAATTACTTCAGCTTCGGTAAAAGGGAAAGATGGATGTAACTGCTGCCCAAGGCTGGGATCCTGTTTAATTAAAGCCTCAATTTTATCACGGTCTGATCCGTAGATCGATAAATGATGATTTTCTTCAATGATTTGGCTGCCATGGATACTGAGGTTTTCGGTTACGCATGCTTTCGGTTCCAAACCAGCTTGTATAATGGCCAAATCAACAGTTTCTTCAGCCATGCGGCGGTAAGTAGTCCATTTTCCGCCGGTTATGGTAATTAATCCTTTGGCTGAAACAATTAGTTTATGGTCTCTGCTGATTTCTTTTGTGCTGTTCCCATCGCCGCTTGTTGGGGCTGCCAATGGCCGTAAGCCAGAAAACACACTTAATATATCTTTTTCTACCGGTTTACGGTTAAAGTAACTTGCCGCGGTGGCCATAATAAAATCTACTTCTTCTTTTAAAGCACGCGGCTCGAGGCTATGCTCATCCAAAGGGGTATCGGTGGTGCCTACCAACAGATGTTCGTGCCATGGAACGGCAAATAAAACCCGCCCATCAGACGTTTTTGGAATCATTAAAGCCGATTCACTGTTTAAGAAACTCTTTTCCAACACCACATGTACACCCTGACTTGGCCGAACCATTTTTTTTGAAGCAGGATTGTTCATGTGCAGAATATCATTTACAAAAACACCGGTGGCATTAACCACCATTTTACCTTTAAACTGAGCTTTTAAGCCGGTTATGGTATCTTCTGTTTCAATACCTGTAACGGTTTCGCCATTTTTTAACAAGCCGGTAACTTTCGTATAATTTAATAAAGTAGCACCTTTTTCGATAGCGGTTTGTGCAATATTGATCGCTAAACGGGCGTCGTCAAACTTCCCGTCGTAATACCTGATGCTTCCTTTTAGGCCTTTTTCCCTAATGCCCGGCATCATGGCCAATGTTTCTTTTTTAGAGAAATATTCAGATTTCCCGAAGCTGTATTTTCCCGCCAGCCAATCGTATAAAGTGAGTCCTGTTAAATATTTAATCACAGAAAACCAATCGTAACAGGGAATCAGGAAGGCCTCTTTATGTACCAGGTGTTTAGCGTTTTGTTGTAATAATCCACGTTCTTTAAGCGCATGCTTCACCAGGCCGATATCTCCCTGGGCCAGGTAACGTACACCTCCGTGCACTAATTTAGTACTCCGGCTTGATGTTCCTTTTGCATAATCAGCCTGCTCCACCAGTAACGTTTTATAACCCCGGCTGGCGGCATCAAGTGCTGTACCCAGGCCGGTTGCGCCGCCACCAATGATAATCAAGTCCCAATTTATGTTTTCTGCTATCAGCGGCTGGTGTAATCTTTTCATCTTTATGTTTAAAAGTAACAAAACGAAACAATACGCAATTATACGAAATCATAATCTGAATAATATAATATCTCTGTTAAAAATTTATTAATAATTTGTTCAAAATATTTTAAAGAATGTTTTTATTGCTAATTTGCAGCCTGCAAATTAAATATACTATGATGAATTTGGCTGAGAGGCACCAGTTTATTTTAAGTCGCCTGCAACGTGATCAGTACATCAATGTGGTTGATTTATGTAAGGAACTGAAAGTGTCGTCGGTAACAATAAGAAAGGACTTAAAACTACTTGAAGATAAAAGCCTGCTGTTCAGGACCCACGGTGGGGCTACGGTAAATAATCCATACACGGTAGACCGTCCGGTTAATGAAAAAGAGAAAATACAATCGACCGAAAAGAATAAAATAGGTGTGGCTGCTGCTGCATTGCTAAACGATAATGATTCTATTGTAATTGCATCGGGTACTACTGTACTGTATTTTGCTAAAAATATTGCACCGGCAACCAATTTAACTGTTGTAACCTCTGCATTAAATGTGGCTTTGGAATTGATGCGCGAGCCGAGCATAGAGGTGATCCAGCTGGGTGGGCTATTGAGAAAAAGTTCATCATCCGTAATGGGCGCTTATGCAGAACAGGTATTGCAGGATTTTTATTTCAACAAGCTTTTTTTAGGGGTAGACGGCATTGATCTTGATTTCGGATTAACCACAACAAATGCCATGGAGGCGCATTTAAACCGTAAAATGATCGGTGCTTCACAAAAAACAATAGTACTGGCCGACTCTACTAAATTTGGTAAAAGAGGCTTTGGAAAGATATGCGGATTAGAAGAAATTGACCATATTATCACTGATAAAGGAATTTCTGAACAAATTGTAAAACATTTAGAGGGCTTGGGTGTTACTGTTACTATCGTGTAGCGCATTCCACGCAAAACGGTATATCCCAAACATATAATTTGAACATGGAAAAAAAACGAATACACATTTTAGAAGACGATCAGGAGATCAGAAACGTGATTGAAATCCTGTTAAAGGAAGAGGGTTTTGAACTGCAGCTTTCATCATCGTTTGCAGAGCTGAAGAAAAATATCCAGGATGCAATGCCAGATCTTTTCTTGTTAGATGTAATGTTGCCAGATGGAAACGGAGCTGAGATTTGCGAAGATTTAAAAAACGATATTTTTACCAAACACATTCCGATTATTGTAATGTCTGCACAGAACAATAGCGAACAAAAAGCAATTGATGCCCTTGCAGATGATTACATCAGTAAACCTTTCGATATTGATGATGTGCTTGAACGTATTCATGCACAATTAAAAAGAAGTGCCGAAAACCGCACTAAAGTTTAGTAGAAAAAGGATATAAAAAAGAGAGAAGTTTAAATGGCTTCTCTCTTTTTTTGCGGTATAATTTCCCTCACAGATTGCCGTCATTTCGAGCGGGTACAACGTTATCTAGCAATCTATTTCTGGATAGATCTCTCCGTTCCGCTTTGCTCCAGTCGAGATGACGGTTTTCGTTTAGTAGCGTATTGCTATATAGCTGAAATGATAAACTGTTTAATAGTCAATCACCACCTTACCAATCGTTTTACCACTTTCTAACAATTGGTGGGCTTCTTTTAAATTTTCTACAGTAAATCCTTTTAAGGTTTGGTTTAGCGTAGTTTTAAGCGTGCCATTATCAAATAATTCAGCCAGTTCGTTTAAGATGTGATGTTGTTGTTCCATATCGTCTGTCTGGTACATAGAGCGCGTGTACATCAGTTCCCAAGAAAAAGTAACACTTTTATTTTTTAGTTTGTTCAGGGCAATTGGAGTGGCTGAGCCTGTTATGGAAACAATATGGCCCTGTGGTTTAATCAGCTCTACAAGAGCATCCCAATAACTGTTCAGGTCTACAAAATCGAGTATAAAATCTACTTCCTTAAAACCTGCAGCATGTACTTCTTCTACCAAATTTTTATGGTCTACCACTACATCAGCACCCATGGCTTTGCACCATTCTTTAGTTTCTGGCCTCGAGGCTGTGGTAATAACCTTTAAACCACTAATTTTTTTTGCCAGCTGTATGGCAATAGAGCCCACACCACCAGCCCCACCAATAATCAGGATGCTTTTGCCTTTGTCTTTTTGTTCGCTGATGCGGATGCGATCGTAAAGTGATTCCCAGGCAGTAAGAGCTGTTAATGGCATAGCAGCAGCCTCAGCATTGTTTAAAGTTTTTGGTTTTACGCCAACAATGCGTTCATCAATCAATTGATATTCGGCGTTTGAGCCACTACGGGTTAAATCTCCCGCATAATAAACTTCATCTCCGGGTTTAAAAAATGTAACGCCCTCACCAATGGCTTCAACGGTGCCAGCTGCATCCCAGCCAATAACCTTTGGTGTATCCAGTACGGTATCTTTTGCACTGTTCTGGCGGATTTTATAATCAACCGGATTTACGCTGATGGCATTTATTTTTACCAGGATATCGCGTCCTTCTGGTTGTGGAACGGGTGTTTCAAATGCGATAAAACTTTCGCTTTCGTTTATAGGGAGTGAGGTTTTAAATCCTATGGCTTTCATGGCTAATCAATTATTTAATAGTTAATTATTTTTTTTTGTATAGCAAATATAAACTGATAAAGTTTTATATTACGGTATAAATTTGCTTTTTATTGGTAAATTTGCGCCTTAATTTTGTGCAGGATGAATAGCGAAACATTATACGAGCCCTTCGAAATTAGTTATCAGAAATTAGATGAATGTCCTAAAAATGGCCATAAACACCTGTTTTTCGAATTGGTTTATATTCTCTCCGGTACCGGAAAGCAATGCATCAATAACAATAAATTCGATTACCAGCCCGGACATATGTTCCTGATTACACCCGATGATTGTCACTCGTTTGAAATAGCAACTACTACCGAATTTTTCTTTCTTCGCTTTGGGAATGTGTACCTCCGCTCAAAAGATTTCCATGCCGATGATGTGAAAAGGTTAGAATACATCCTTCAAAATGCCAGTCACCAGCCCGGTTGTATCCTTAAAAATTTTTCGGATAAACCTTTAATTAAGTCGCTTACCGAAGCCATGATTGCGGAGTATGTAAAACGTGATCTTTACAATAAAGAATTGATTGGCAAAATGGTTGATACGATGATAGTATTGGTTGCCCGTAATATTGCCAAATATTTGCCAGCCAGTGTGAAGGAAGATTCGGAACAAAAAACATTGGCACTATTAAACTATATTCAAGCCAATATTTATAGTCCCGAAAAGCTAAGGGCAGAAAAACTCAGCATTGAATTTGGCATTTCAGAAAACTATTTTGGCAAGTATTTTAAGAAACAAACCAACGAAACGCTGCAGCAATATATTGCCAATTTAAGGATTAAACTGGTAGAAGCACGTTTGCGTTTTAGCGATATGCGCATCAATGAGATCGCTTTTGAACTGGGTTTTACCGATGAAAGCCATTTAAATAAATTCTTTAAATCGCAAAAGGGGATGAGCCTTAAAGCTTACAGAAGCTCGTTTGCGAGTTGATTAAAAAAGTGATCCTGCTCATTCTTTGCCTTGATGCGCATCACCACCAGATTAATTAAAGCAGGGTAGTTTTGCGGTATAAAATAGCTGGCTTTTCGCCTTATAAAAAGCCGGTTTATACCAAAAAACACCATGTTACATTCATTTCATATTCCCGTATTGGGCCTCGGTTACTCCATTGATACTCCTTTAAAAGTTGCCAGGTATGGCATTTCTTCTGTACTTTCTATCGTTGATGATGAACTGGTAGAGCGTATGCGTGCTTATCACTCGCAAAACAGGGCTGTGGATTTCGAGGCGATTCCCAAAAGTGAAACCGATAGCCGGAGCCGGCGCATTACGGCCTACCTTAATTTTTTATCCGATTGCATCAATCAGGATTTTAAAGCTCTAAAACAACAGGATTTTACTGCGGGAAGCGATCTCTGTCGGTATTTCGAGCTTTTGCCCGATACGTCCAGGTTAAAACGTGGTTACGAACTGATGATGGAGTATCCCGAAGGAGAAGCGAAACAAAGCTTTCAATCTGTGCTGAAAAATGCCATGCGGATGGGAACCATAGATGTAAATATTATGGCTAAAGTTGATAAAATGAACTACGTTGACGGTGAATATTCGGGAGATATAAATACTGACGCATTATCTGCATTGCGTGGTTTTGCGGAAAGTAAATTAAGTGCATCTGTGGTACTTTCTGCCGGAATGAACCCGAAATTATACAGTTATATGGAAAATTTCGGAGATTTTTTCCCGGATGAAAAGGGTTTGCTGAACAAGCAGATTATTTTAAAAGTGAGCGATTTCAGGTCAGCCCTGATCCAGGCTAAATTTTTGGCCAAAAAAGGACTGTGGGTGTCAGAATTCAGGATCGAATCGGGTTTAAATTGTGGCGGGCATGCGTTTGCCACAGAAGGCTATTTGCTGGGGCCTATCCTCGAAGAGTTTAAAACCAAAAAAATCGAAATGCGTCAGGAGCTTTTTAACCAATATCAGCTTGCCTTAACGCAAAAAGGAATTGCTATAAACAAACAGCTTAAACAACGGATTACGGTACAGGGTGGAATCGGTACCGCTGCAGAGCATAGGTTTCTGCTGCAACATTACCATCTTGATGCCACAGGCTGGGGAAGTCCTTTTTTACTTGTACCCGAAGTAACCAATGTAGATGCCAATACGTTAACCAGGTTAGCTGCTGCAAATGAAGACGATTTTTACCTGAGTGGTGCCTCTCCGCTGGGTATCCGCTTTAATAATTTCAAAAACGGTACAATAGACCTTCAGCGGACAGAAAGAATCGACAAAGGCAGGCCAGGAAGTCCATGCACCAAGAAATACCTTTGCAACAATACCGAATTTACCGATCAGGCCATTTGTACTGCATCGCGCGAATACCAGCACTTAAAAATAAAAAGCCTTAAAGCCGCCGGATTATCTGAAGAAGAATATAAAAAGCAATTTAATGAGGTGACCGAAAAAATTTGTCTTTGCGAGGGACTTTGTTCTTCCACCTACTTAAAATACAACATCCTAAAACCTAAAGAAAACAAGGCAGTAGCCATTTGTCCCGGGCCAAACCTGGCCTACTTTTCTGATGTATATTCGTTTGACGAGATGGTTGGCCATATTTATGGAAAAATTAACCTGTTGGCGCAGGTAGAAAGGCCTCATGTATTTATCAAAGAACTTAATCTTTATATCGATTACCTTCAGGAGGATATCAAACGGCAGCTTCAAAGTTCCAGCTATAAAAAAATAAAACAGTTAAATGGATTTAAGCAGCAACTGGCTGAAGGAATCAATTATTATAAAAAGCTTTTTAATGAAGTTGCAGATCAAACCACAGGAGAGCTAAAGGGTTTGTATGAGCAGCTGGCGAAGTCGGAAGATAAACTGGATGCACTGATTATCGGATAAGGAAAAAAGATCGGTAATAACTTTTCTATATTTACAACGATATACTTGAAGCATTAAATGGACAGGTCGAAATTTTTAGATGCAATTATTGAAAACGCCATTGATGGGATTATTACCATCGATGACAGGGGAATTATAGAACACTTAAATCCTGCTGCGCTTGAGCTTTTTGGTTATGGGAGAGAAGAACTGGTGGGTAAAAATGTATCGGTTTTAATGCCCGAGCCTGACCATTCGCGGCATGATGAATACCTTTCGAGGTACGAGCATACCGGGCAGAAACACATTATCGGCGTTGGGAGAGAGGTTTCTGGTAAGCGTAAAGATGGTTCTGTTTTTCCATTCAGACTGGGCGTTAGCGAAATTAAATTTAGCGACCGTAAAATCTACACGGGTTTTATCCACGACCTAAGCAAAGAAAAAGCGAACGAAGAACAGATAAAAAGCTATACTGAAAAACTCGAAGTAAAGATCAAGGAGCGTACGCAGGACCTGGTTAAACTGGTATCGGAACTGGAGATGGCCAAAGAAAACATGCGGGCACTGTTTCAAAAGGAAAAAGAGCTTAATCAGCTTAAAACAAGGTTTGTTTCCATGGCTTCGCATGAGTTCAGGACTCCGCTGAGCTCCATTCAGTTGTCGGCTTCCCTGATTGATAAATACACCACCAAACATGATGTGGCCAGTGTAGAAAAACATACTTTAAAGATCAAAAATTCCATTAATAACCTCACTACGATTTTAAATGATTTCCTCTCGCTTGAAAAACTAGAGGCAGGGAAAGTAGAAGCATCCGCACAATCTTTTAACATCATCAGCTTTGCCGAGGAAATAGCCGAAGAAATGCAGATGATGACCAAACAGAACCAGCACATAATTTATGAGCATACGGGCACAACAGCCGAAGTTTACCTCGATCCGAACCTGTTGAAAAACTGCGTGATCAACCTGATCTCCAATTCGATCAAATATTCTGGTGAAGACACGCTGATCCAGTTCAATTCTATTTTAAAGGATGATGAACTGATTCTGGAAGTAAAAGACAACGGTATTGGCATTCCGGAGGCTGATCATAATAACCTGTTTGAGCCTTTTTTCAGGGCCCACAATACCGGCGATATTCCGGGTACAGGTCTCGGACTTAATATTGTAAAAAGGTATGTAGGCCTGATGAATGGAACGGTTAGCTGCCAGAGTGAACAAAATTCGGGTGCGGTTTTTACGCTTATCTTCCCGTTTAACAAGTAATTTAGAGGCAAATCCGATGAAGAAGAAAGTTTTAATTATTGAAGACAATAACGACATCAGGGAAAGCACTGCCGAAGTGCTCGATCTGGCCGGATACGAAACTTTTACCGCTAAACATGGTAAGGTAGGGGTAGAAATGGCCGTAAATCACCTCCCGGATGTAATATTATGTGATATTATGATGCCCGAACTGGATGGATACGGCGTATTATACCTGCTGAACAAAAACCCAAAAACTGCCAATATCCCTTTTATTTTCATCACCGCAAAAACAGAACGGGCGGATATGAGGAAAGGGATGGAAATGGGGGCAGATGATTACCTGACGAAACCCTTCGATGATATTGAGCTTTTTAAAGCGATAGAAAGCAGGTTTAAGAAAAAACAGCAATCGGCAGGTTTCAACGCCGTTGCAGGTAACAGCGAAACGGTAATGGATGAGCTCCGTAAAAAAGGTAAATCTAGACCGGTAGGAAATAAACAGATTATTTATGTAGAAGGCGATGAGCCGGCACATCTATATTATATTACCAGAGGACAGGTAAAAACCTACAAAAGATTTAAGGACGGCAGGGAACTTTCATCGGGACTTTACCATGATGGTGATTTTTTTGGCTACGAAAGTTTATGCAATGGGGAGGTGTATGCCGAAAATGCAGCAACCTTAACCGAATCAGAAATTATCCAGATTCCCAAAGCCGATTTCATGGAATACCTGCTTAACCATCAGGCAGTGTCTAAAACATTTATTGCTTTATTATCAGGCAACGTACGAGATAAAGGGAAACAGATGCTTCAACTGGCTTACTCTTCGGTAAGAAAACGGGTAGCCGAAGCCTTGCTGCAGGTGGCCACAAAATTTGGCGATGGCAAGACTGATAGCTGCACCATCCGCATCTCCAGAGATGACCTGGCCGCATTGGTAGGTACCGCCAGCGAAACGGTAAGCCGGATGCTCGCTGATTTTAAAGACGAAAAACTGATTGATAAAACCGGTAATGCCATTAATATTTTATCTATCGAAAAACTTAAGAATATTAAGCAGTAGTAGTTTGGTTTATTGGGTCATTAGTTTATCGGGTTAATTGTTTAAATTGGTTAATTGAGGATTGATCATTGATCATTAGTAAATTGGTGATTAGTAAATTGCAAATTGCCAACTGAAAATTGATCATTGGTTCCCACAGAGATCCGTCATTTCGAGCGGAGTACAATGCAGTCGAGAACCCGAAGGCTCAGCGAAGCTAAATATATCTAATAGGTTGGTTCATTGGTCATTAGTAAGCTGGTACTGCAAATTGCCAACTGAAAATTGATCATTAGTTCCCACAGAGATTGTCATTTCGAGCGGAGTGCAACGTAGTCGAGAAATCTATGGTAATAACCATCCTCCTCCAAACGCCCAACTCCACACTCAAAAAGTAACCACTATCATTTTTTTGTCTAAGCATTCTCACCTGTTGCCTTACATTTCATCCATAGTTTTGTGTACATAAACACTGTATATGAAAGCAATAGCTTACAACATTAAGTCCGATGAAAAGGAATGGTTGGTACTGGCCAATTATAAAAAACATGATATTACCATAATCGCCAACAGCTTAACGGCCGATACGCTTTCATTTGCAACCGGAAAGGAAGCCCTGTTGGTTTTTAACAACGACGAGCTCAATGAACCTATGATTCTGGGGTTAAAGGCGCTGGGCATCAAATACATTGCAACTTCGTCATCCGAAACCGATCATCTCGACTTAAAAGCCGCAGGTTTTGCCGGAATGAAAGTAGCAAATGTACCTCTCGCATCAAAAGATGCAGATCCAAAATTAAGGATGGAACAAGTGGTTAAAAACCTCGATCAATGGGCAGCGGGTAAATGTGTAGGCAAAGCCTGTTGCTGCCAGAACGATTGTGCAACCATTAAAGCGCTAAAATAATGAACACCGCTGCATTGCTTAAAAAATATAATGTTGCCGCACCCAGATATACCAGTTATCCAACTGTTCCATACTGGGATACTGAAAATTTTAGTGCAAATGGCTGGCTGGGCAGTGTAGCCAACACCTATGTAAATTACAAAGACGAAGGGATCAGTTTGTATATTCACCTTCCATTTTGCGAAAGTTTATGTACCTATTGTGGCTGTAATACCCGCATTACCAAAAATCATTCAGTAGAGGTGCCATATATCCTTGCTGTACTTGCAGAATGGGGCATGTATGTAGATGCTTTAAGGGAGAAACCTAAACTAAAAGAATTGCACCTGGGTGGGGGAACGCCTACTTTTTTTAATGCAGAAAATCTCGAATTGCTCATTAACGGCATTCTGGAAAATGCGACCCTGGCGCCTGATGCCGAACTCTCTTTTGAGGCTCATCCGGCCAATACCACCACCGGACATTTAACAACACTTTACAAACTCGGTTTTAGGAGATTAAGTTTAGGGATACAAGATTTTGATCCTAAAGTCCAGTTTTTGATTAACCGTTTTCAAACACCAGAGCAGGTTGCGTTAATTACGGCACAGGCCAGGGAAATCGGTTATACCTCAGTTAATTTCGATCTGATTTATGGCCTTCCCGGACAAAGCATCCCGGGCCTGACAGATACCATAAATGAAGTAATTGCGATGCAGCCAGACCGGATTGCCTTTTACAGTTACGCACATGTGCCCTGGTTAAAGCCCGGCCAAAGGCATTATACCGAAAAAGATATCCCCGTAGGAGATGAAAAGTTCGCGCTTTATCATTCAGGAAGGCAATTACTGGATGGTGCGGGCTATAAGGATGTAGGGATGGATCATTTTGCACTCACCACTGATTCTTTATTTCAGGCGATGACCGAACAGCAACTTCACCGGAATTTTATGGGCTACACCAGTCAGCATACCCATTTGCTTATCGGGTTGGGGGTTTCTTCCATCAGCGACTGTTGGACAGCCTTTGCACAGAACCCTAAAACAGTAGAGGCCTACCTGGATAAAATAAGCCTGGGCACATTGCCTGTAGAAAAGGGGCATTTTCTTACAGATGAAGATCTTAAGGTAAGAAAACACATCCTCAACCTCATGTGCAAAGAAAATACAGTTTATAAGGAAGGGATTCCTGAATCCGTATATGGCAGGCTTTTGCCTTTATTGCACGATAAACTGATATGTGTAACCGAAAAAGAAATCAGGATTACCGCCAGAGGAAAATCCTTCCTGAGGAATGTTTGCATGGCATTCGACGAGAAATTATGGCTTAAGCAGCCTAAAACGCAACTATTCAGTTCATCAATTTAAAAAACGATTACAATGGAAGATCAAAATAAAACCACAACCAAAGCCATTTGCTACCACTGTGGGGAAGATCTGCCCAAGGTAAAATATCAAACAGAAGATAAAGATTTTTGCTGTGCAGGCTGTATGGCTGTTTTTAAAATCCTTTCCGAAAACAACCTTTGCAATTATTATGTGTACAACAATAATCCGGGCCGGCAGTTAAAAAATGAAAGCCATTTAGCCTACCTCGACGAGCCTAAAATTATTGATCAGCTGCTCGATTATAAACATGAAAGTTCGTGCATCATTACATTTTACATTCCCGCCATCCACTGCAGCTCCTGTATCTGGTTGTTAGAGCACCTTTATAAAATCAATCCCGCTATCTTCAGCTCTCGGATCGATTTCCTTAAAAAACAAGTGACCATAAGTTTCAATCATGAAGAAATCTCTTTACGGCAGCTCGTAGAAACCTTAAACCAGATCGGTTACGAACCCCTGATCAGTTTGCAGGATGTGGTAAAGGAACACAGTTCTTCGGTTGATAAAGCTTTAGTGCTGAAAATTGCGGTCGCCGGCTTTTTAATGGGCAATGTTATGCTCTTTAGTTTTCCCGAATACTTTGGATTATCAGGTTTTGAAAAGCAATTTCAGTCGCTGTTTGGCTGGCTGAACCTTACATTTTCCATTCCTGCTGCTTTTTATTGCGGCCGCGATTATTTTACCTCTGCCATTACCAGTATTAAACACAAACACATCAACTTAGATACCCCATTGGCGCTAATTATTGCCGTTTTATTTTTGCGTACCGCTTTCGAAGTCATTTTTGCCACCGGACCAGGTTTTGCCGATACCTTAACCGGTTTGGTGTTTCTGCTTTTAATGGGTAAATGGCTCAAACAACGAACTTATCACCACATTTCTTTCGACCGCGATTACCGGTCTTATTTCCCGATTGCCGTTACCACCTTACAAAACGGCAAAGAAAAACCTGTATCCATCAGCGATGTAAAAACAGGCGACAGGTTGTGGATCAGAAATGGTGAATTAGTGCCTGCAGATGCCATTTTAATGAAAGGCGATGCCTGGGTAGATATGAGTTTTGTTACGGGTGAATCGGAACCGATACATAAAGTACTGGGCGAAATCATTTACGCAGGAGGGAGGCAGACCACCGAAGCCATAGAACTTGAAGTAATCAAGCCGGTCTCGCAGAGCTACCTTACCGGACTCTGGAACAATGAACATTATAAAAACGACATCGAAAAGCAGAATTTTAACGATGCTGTGGCAAAATATTTCAGCCTTGGAGTTTTTCTGATCGCATTTTCGGCTACAGCTTACTGTTGTTTCAAAACGATAGCCATAAGGCCTGGTCGGCATTTACCGCAGTCATTATTGTGGCCTGTCCATGCGTACTGGCTTTAAGCACGCCTTTCACTTTATCGGCCATCTTATCTGTTTTTGATAAAAAGGGTTTTTATGTGAAAAATACTGATGCCGTAGAAGAACTCGCCAAATGTGATACCCTGATTTTTGATAAAACGGGCACTTTGACCAGTAATGAAAATGCCGAGATCGCTTTTAGCGGATCCCTGACAAACGAGGAAAAACGGGTTGTGGCTTCGCTTTTGCGCAACTCTACCCATCCCTTAAGCCGGCATATTTTAAAAGCTTTAAATGTTGAAAGATTTTATTCACTTAACGATTATAAAGAGGTGGTAGGTAAAGGTTTATCAGCGCAGATTAACCATCATGCTATTTATGCGGGGCATTTATCTATGCTGCCTCTAACCGTAAAACCGGCTGGCGAAACCGGTGTGCATATTGTGATTGATCATATTTATAAAGGTTGCTTTGACATCAAACAGCAATGGCGGCCCGGATTGGCACAGCTGATCTCGAAACTCTCAAAATTTAACCTGCAGGTTTTATCAGGCGATACCGATAAAGACCGGTCTATGCTTACCACCATTTTTCCTGAAAACACCACCATCAGGTTCGGACAGCGGCCGCATCAAAAACTGGATGCTGTTTTAAACCTCCAGGAAAACGGGAATAAAGTAATGATGCTTGGTGACGGTTTAAATGATGCCGGAGCCTTAAAACAAAGCAATTTTGGCATCGCCATAACTGATAACATCAATAATTTTACCCCAGGCTGCGATGCCATTCTGCAGGGCGGCGGATTAAACCTCCTGCCGCATTTTATCCAGCTTAGTAAAGACGGGCTTAAAGTGATTAAGATAAGCTTTGCCATCGCCATTGCCTATAATTGCATTGGCATCTACTTCGCCGTACAGGGCACACTTTACCCATTGGTGGCCGCGGTATTGATGCCTGTTAGTACTGTGACCATCATTTTATTTACCACCCTGGCAACCCGTTGGTTTGCCCGTAAAAATAACCTGATATGAATATCCTCTACTTTTTAGTGGGCTGCAGCGTTTTAATGGCGCTTATTTTTCTCGGTGCCTTCTTTTGGGCTTATAAAACCGGGCAAAATGATGATGTGCATACCCCTGGTATCCGTGTATTGTTCGACGATGAGGTGGTTGCCGGAAAAAGTGAAGAAGATCACTTTTCCAGCTAACCACCATCATCCTTTATCTCCGGGCAGCAGGGTACCTTTGGTGTACAAAACATACAAAATTCCGCTTCTATTATGCAGCTAGAAAAATTTACTTACGATAACAGGATTGTCAGAAACTTTGGCATTGCCACCCTGGTTTGGGGAATTATAGGGATGACCGTTGGTCTGCTTGTTGCCATGCAGCTCTTTAAACCTGCAATGAATATGGGCAGCCAGTACACCACTTTTGGCAGGATCAGGCCTTTGCACACCAATGCCGTAATTTTCGCCTTTGTCGGGAACGCCATTTTCATGGGTGTTTATTATTCGCTTCAGCGTTTACTAAAGGCCAGGATGTTTAGTGATGTGCTGAGCAAGATCCACTTCTGGGGCTGGCAGCTTATCATTTTATCGGCTGTAATTACCCTTCCGTTGGGTTTTACCACGTCACACGAATATGCTGAGCTTGAATGGCCAATCGATATTGCCATTACCATCATCTGGGTGGTTTTCGGCATCAACATGTTTGGTACTATTATTAAAAGAAGAGAGCGTCACCTTTACGTGGCCATCTGGTTTTACATTGCTACTTTTGTTACCATTGCGGTATTGCACATTGTAAACTCTTTTGAGCTTCCCATTTCTTTTATGAAAAGCTACTATGTGTATGCGGGCGTTCAGGATGCTTTGGTGCAATGGTGGTACGGGCACAATGCCGTGGCATTTTTCCTTACTACGCCTTACCTGGGCATGATGTATTACTTCCTCCCAAAAATGGCCGGCAGGCCTGTTTACTCTTATAAACTGAGTATCCTGCACTTCTGGTCGCTCATTTTTATTTACATCTGGGCTGGTCCCCATCATTTATTATATACTTCATTACCTGGTTGGGCACAATCATTAGGCGTTGCTTTTTCCATCATGCTCATCGCGCCAAGCTGGGGCGGTATGATTAACGGTTTATTAACCCTCCGTGGTGCCTGGGATAAAGTAAGGGAAGATGTTACCCTTAAATTTATGATGGTTGCCCTTACCGCTTATGGTATGGCCACTTTTGAAGGTCCTTTATTATCGTTAAAACAGATTAACGGGGTAGCACATTTTACTGATTGGATTGTAGCCCACGTACACGTTGGCGCCTTAGGCTGGAACGGCTTTTTAACCTTTGGGGTATTGTACTGGTTAATCCCGCGTATTTATAAAACCGAACTTTACTCTAAAAAACTGGCAGGTTTCCACTTTTGGATCGGTACACTGGGAATCCTTTTTTATGCCATCCCGATGTATTGGGCAGGTTTTACGCAAGGTTTGATGTGGAAAGAATTCACCCCTGAAGGTTTATTGAAGTACCCTAATTTCCTGGCAACCACGTTGCAGATTATCCCGATGCATGTGCTGCGTTCAATTGGAGGTGCACTCTATTTAACCGGGGTAATTGCAATGACATATAATCTGGCCAAAACCATGCTTGGGGCTAAACTTGTAGACAATGAAGCTGCCGAGGCCATGCCTTTAAGCAAAATTGTAATCGATAGTAGCCCAGCCGATAAAGCCTGGCACAGGGTATTGGAGCGTAAACCGATGAAATTTATGGTGCTTTCGCTGATCATTATCCTTATTGGAGGGATGGTAGAAATGATGCCGACTTTTACCATTCAATCTAACGTGCCCACCATTGCAAGTGTAAAACCATATACCGCGCTCGAGCTGCAGGGCAGGGATCTGTACATCAGAGAAGGTTGTGTAAACTGCCATTCGCAAACCGTGCGGCCTTTCCGTTCAGAAACCGAACGTTATGGCGAATACAGCAAAGCCGGAGAATTTGTGTACGATCACCCGTTTTTATGGGGCAGCAAACGTACCGGTCCTGATCTTCACCGCGTAGGTGGGAAATATTCTGATGCCTGGCATTACAACCACCTGGTTGATCCTACGTCTATGTCGCCGGGAAGTATTATGCCGCCATATGCCTGGCTTATCGAACAACAACTCGATATCACCACCACAGCAAGTAAAATCAGGGCCATGCAAACCCTTGGCGTTCCCTATCCCGAAGGTTATGACAAACATGCCAATGAGGATTTAAAAATACAGGCCGAAAAAATTGCGCTCGATCTGAAACAGAACAACATTAAAGTTAAAAGCGACCGTGAAATTGTGGCGATTATCGCTTACCTGCAACGATTGGGAACTGATATTAAAGCCAATAAAGAAACCATTCCTTCAAATCAATAAAAATATGTTTAATCAGATCAAAGATTTAGCCGGTGGCGAAATATACCTTGTTACCTCTCTGCTTATGTTCATGGTGTTTTTTGCAATTGTTGGGGTTTACCTCTTCAAATTAAGCAGAGGCCATATCAAAACCATGAGCGAAATCCCTTTTCAAGACAATAAAACCAATCAATATGAAGAAGATTAAACTATTGTCATTATCACTGTTTTTATCCGTGGCAACTTATGCAGCTGAAGAAAAAACAGCAGAAGCCATAGCACCTTCTCAGCCCGGATTAGGACTCAGCCAATCTGAAATACTCATTATCCTGCTTCTGCTTTTTGCCCTGGTACTGCTTTTTGTTTCGGTAACATTGCTTAATGCCTTTAAAGTTATGTATCAGGAACAGTTGAACCCAACTCCATACAGCAAACCTGTAAAAGAGGAGGTTCTCGATTACGATAGCTGGTTAAAACAGAAACCCGTAAAACCTTCTGTCTGGGCAAAATTATTGGGTTTAAAACCCATTGAAGAGGAAAAGAACCTGGTCATCGATCATGCTTATGATGGCATTAAAGAACTGAACAACCCGGTGCCGGCCTGGTTCAACTTCTTGTTTTTCGGTACGATGATTTTCGCTGCAGGTTATCTTTTTTACTACCACATTGGCGGCTATGGCGATCTGCAGGATAAGGAATACGAAAATGAAATGGCCAAAGCCCAGGTAGAAAAAGCTGCATTTCTCGAAAAATCGGCCAATACGATAGACGAAAACTCTGTGAAGTTTGATAATACACCAACGGTACTGGCAGATGGAAAAACCATTTTTAACACCAACTGTGTGGTTTGCCATGGCGATAAAGGCCAGGGCGTGATTGGCCCAAACTTAACTGACGATTACTGGTTGCATGGCGGAGGCATCAACAATGTGTTTAAAACGATTAAATATGGTGTGCCGGAAAAGGGGATGATCAGTTGGGAGAAAAACCTGAATCCTAAACAGATCAGTGCAGTGGCAAATTTCATCCTGTCGTTAAAAGGCAGCAATCCTGCAGGTGCCAAAGCCCCTCAGGGTGAAAAATACGAAGAGAAAGACTTAAAAGACAACGAGATGAAAGTTGCGAAAGATAGTGTAAACCAAGCCGATGTTACTAAAAAATAAACCGGAAAGTAAGGGCAGGGGCAGAAATTTCATTTACCCTAAAAAACCGTCGGGTAGATTGTACAATTACCGGAAATGGGTAAGTTACGTACTACTGTTATTTCTGTTCTCTTGTCCGTTTCTAAAACTAAATGGCGAGCAATTGGTGCTGCTGAATTTCATCGAAAGGAAATTTGTTTTCTTTGGGTTGATTTTCACTCCGCAGGATTTTTACCTGTTCGCACTCGCCATGCTCATCTTCATCAT
The DNA here is from genome assembly GCF_052045455.1 of Pedobacter sp. 22226. Lineage (NCBI taxonomy): Bacteria > Pseudomonadati > Bacteroidota > Sphingobacteriia > Sphingobacteriales > Sphingobacteriaceae > Pedobacter > Pedobacter sp. 22226. The sequence goes on from NZ_JBQEPB010000008.1 coordinate 176,140, forward strand.
CTTCATTGTTTGTTTTACAGTGGTATTAGGCAGGTTGTGGTGCGGATGGGCCTGTCCGCAGACTATATTTATGGAAATGGTGTTCCGCAGGATAGAATACTGGATAGAGGGCGATGCCAATAAGCAAAAGAAGCTCGACGAGGGACCATGGAACGCAGGGAAAATATGGAAAAAAGGAAGCAAACATTTTATTTTCATGATCATCTCTTTTGCCATCGCCAACACCTTTCTGGCTTATATAATCGGCTCAGATGCACTGCTGAAAATCATCACCGAACCTATTGCAGGTCATGTTTCTGGTTTTATCTCCATCTGGCTGTTCACGCTTATATTTTATGGTGTTTTTGCCTATGTGCGCGAGGTGGTGTGTACTGTAATCTGTCCGTACGGAAGGCTTCAGGGCGTGCTGCTCGATAACCAGAGCCTGGTGGTAGCTTACGATTTTACCAGGGGCGAACCCCGTGGCCGTTTGCAGCGAAATGCATCAGTTCAAAAAACAGGCGATTGTATTGATTGCGGACTTTGCGTACAGGTTTGCCCTACAGGTATCGATATCCGCCAGGGAACACAGCTTGAATGTGTAAATTGTACCGCCTGCATCGATTCTTGCAACGAAGTGATGCTTAAAACAGGCAAACCCAAAAACCTGATCGGTTTCTTTAACCAGGATTTTATTGCAGAGCGTAAACCATATAAAATTGGTTTAAAATCTTACGGTTATGCTGCGGTTTTATTCGTGGTATTAATGGTTTTCTCTTCGCTTATTTATAAAAGAGAAAACATCCAGACCACCGTTTTAAGGGCCAGCGGAACTTTATACCAAAGCAGAGGGACTGATAAAACGACTAACCTGTACAATGCAGAGCTGGTAAATAAAACCAATAAAGCGGTAAAATTTACTTTCAGGTCGCAGGATAGTAATGATCAGATCGATTTTATTCAGCATGCCAGTGTTTTACCAAAAGAAGGTACCGTGCACCTCACGTTCTTTTTGGTCAGGAAAAATAATTCGGTTAAAAAATATAAAACAGATGCGGTGTTCGAAGTTGTTGCCAATGGCGAGATTTTGAGTACGGCAAGCACAAGTTTTTTCGCACAAACCGGAAAGTGAATAATAGAGTGATGGAGTGAGAGAATGATTGAATTAGAGAATAATAGATTGAAATAATGATTGAATTAGTGAATGAAGGAGTAATAGAATGAAGAAATGATAGATTGAAATAATGATTGAATTAGTGAATGAAGGAGTAATAGAATGAAGAAATGATAGATTGAAATAATGATTGAATTAGTGAATGAAGGAGTGATAGAATGAAGAAATGATAGATTGAAATAATGATTGAATTAGTGAATGAAGGAGTGATAGAATGAAGAAATGATAGATTGAGAGAATTTTAAAATGAATGGTAGAGTGAAATAATTATGAAATGATTAAAATATTAATGATTGAATCTGCGATTTGCCTTAAACATTCTCTCATTTAAAACTCAATCATTAATAATTCTCTCATTCAAAACTCAGTCATTTACTCATTGGTAACGCACTCATTCACTCATTGGTAACTCACTCATTCTATCATTAAAAAATTATAACTATGAACTGGGGAACAAAAATAGTAATGGGCATGGTTGCATTTATGGCATTTATTGTGGGGATGGTAATTTACATGTTCCATGTGCACGGTAGGGATGCCTTAATTGAAGAAAATTATTACGAAAAGGGAATCAATTATAATGCAGAATACGATGCCAAACAAAATGTACTAAATGATAATGCGAAGCCTGAAATCACCATCACCAATACGCAGGTAGTAATAAAATTAAAAGACAGTGCGCAATACGAACTTATGCTGATGCGCCCTGCCAACAGCGATGATGATGTTAAACTGAAAGGAAATACCACCGGAAATTCGCACCTTATCCTGGTAGATAAAACTAAAATGGCGAAGGGGATGTGGTTTATCAACCTTTCGTGGCATGCCGGGGGGAAATCTTATCTGTTTAAAAATAACATCACCCTATGACAGATTATTTGTCACTGGCATTTTTAATGGGACTGTTCGGAAGCCTCCACTGTGCAGTAATGTGCGGACCCATTATGCTGGGCATGCCATTCAGAAAAGCGGTTTTTTTTCAAAGTGCCCTGCAACTATTGTTCTATCAGTTGGGTAGAGTGATGGTATATACCGTGCTGGGTATGCTGGTCGGCATTTTAGGAAACAGCATCCGCTTATTCAGCGATCAGAAAACGTTGAGTATGCTTATTGGCTTCCTGTTGATTCTATTTACATTATTACAGTTTAATAGAAACTATAAAAACCGGTTTACAACCCTCCAGTTAAAGGCCATGAACCCGCTGAGTAAATTAATGGGGAAGGTGTTTAACTTAAAATTATGGGGATTGTTTGCGGGCATGCTTAACGGCATTATTCCCTGCGGAATGGTTTACCTGGCACTTGCAACAGCATTAAATGCCGGTAATGTTCAGGCTGGTGCGGCTTTTATGTTTCTTTTCGGCCTGGGTACTACGCCCTTAATGCTGATGATTTCGCTTGGTGGGATTTTTCTGAAAAAATATATCCGTTTTAATACCAGCAAGCTCATCCCCTGGATGATGCTTTTCATGGGAGCTTTACTTATTATGCGATCAGCCGGTCTGGATATTCCGTTTTTGTCGCCTAAATATACGGTTGGATATGGCCATTCGGTAGAGTGCAGGTAGAAAGGTTTCTTTTTAAGTTCATAGTGCTGAATCGATTACGCTACTGCTTACATGATCTTGTAATAAGGAATTCGGCTATGACAGTTAACCAGTTTGAACAATTTTTAATGATTTGCCGCCACCCAAAGTGGAAAGGTTTCAAAGTAACTTTCAGATTTTTACCACATGATTTGATAATCCTTCTGTTTAAAGGCAATGAATTAAAATCTGTTGGTAAATTTTTTACTTAAACTTTACGCAGATGGCCGGTAAACTAAATCCGGGTAGTCAGAAATCTGTAGTTTAAATGATACTATATCATGAAATGCTGTATTTTTATCAAGCGGCTTTTTCATTTAAAATAAATAAAATTTCGGTTTTAACTCTATGAAAGCTGCCGTTAATCCCCTGAAACGCTATTTTGGTCAACTAATTATGAGTAAATGGCTAACTGGCATAAAAGTTGGAACTATCAGAACTTTAAATCATCAAGCTACATCAACCTATGCTTAATCATACCGAATTCGACAGTTTCAAAAAAATAATATTAAAACGTTTTAAACCTGCACTAAAACCCTTGGATATAGAAAACGACTTTCTTGAGGTTTCTACAAGCTACCTGGGAAAACCTTACGAAGTGCGCATCATGGGTGGTCTTGATCAAAATGGCAGCTATTTCTGGGATGTGGTAAGGGTGGTAAACAGGAGCATTATCCCTTCGAGCATTGCACCCGGTATCTCCGAGTTACAGGGGAAATAATCTGGATATGGGGATTATACCCACCCGGTAGATATTTTTTTAAAAATGATAACCTGAATCAATACCATGATAATACTGCCTATGATGAAGTGAGAGACCAGATAAAATTCTGTTCACAGGCGGAGAACTTCATATCATTATAGTAAGATAGCTGAAAAGGGCTATTTTTTGACATACACAACGCACTTACATTTGTATTCTTCATATGATCAGGGATGATTTTTTACACTGCCTTTTGGATAAAAGGCGGTGTTTATAATATTTAAAGGTATTGCTCAAGCGTGTAAATCTTTTGCCTAGTGTGCAATATTGTGTTTCATTGGAATATTAATCCTGACTCTGGTGCCCCTGTAATTTTCGATAATCAGGCCAGCCCTTAGCCGTTCTGCCCTTACCCTGATATTTTCCATTCCTACCCCTGAAGATTTCTGAACTGCGGGATCAAAACCAATACCATTATCCTTTAAAGAAAGTATCAGCTGATTCTTTTCTATCTCAATCAGAAGCTTGGCTGTAGTGGCGTTGGCATGTTTAAGGATATTGTGCCCGATTTCCTTGATAATCAGGTAGCAATCCCTTCTGCTCTGGCTTTCCAGTTCAATAAGGGGAATATGTTCAGGAAGCTCGGACGAAAAAATAATATCGGTGTGTTCAAAAAGTTTTCTGATCTGTTCATCGATAAAATAGATCAGGCTTTCCAGGTTATCGCTGTCTGTATTTGAACTCCATATGATTTCCCTGATTTTTACCGCTGTCTCATTCACCATTTCTTCCATTTCGCCCAGTTCAGGAATATCGGGTCTCGTCCGGGCTGCATGTTCGGCATATAATTTTATGGCGGTGAGGCCAGATCCGATTTCGTCGTGCAGTTCACCACTAATCCTGTCTCTCTCAGTTCTGATCAAAACTGCCTGATTTTTGTATTTCTTTTTGAACTTTTTTGCTCTTTTATAATATCTGATCAAAAAGAACAACAGAAATAAAATTAATATCCCCAACAAAATAGGTGGAATTCCAAACGGTTCTTGGTAATAATTTAGCTGCATATTTTTTATAGGGGTTTTGGATCAAAGTTCGAAAGTGAGCAGTTAAAGGACATTTTGTATTGTTAATACTACTTATTAATGCTTTGTTATCATAGTTGTGTAATACTGAAATATGCATAAACTGTATGCCCGATCTATTCATTTCGTCATAATTAATCTTGTTAACTGAGTGATATCAAAGGGCATAGCTAAAACAATTCTTTTTTATAGGTTTGTCATGTCCGGCTTAAGCAGGATAAAAAGATCGTCTCCCCTTCAAAAAAAATCATCTGATCATCAGCGGCATAAATCCGGTATGGCGGGTTAAAAGATATATGTTGAAATGATGGGAACAGGCATCTGACAATATTACTTAAAAAAACGCATTATTATGATATCAGTTTCCATTGTTGAAGATCACAGCCTTTACAGGAACAGTCTGGCCAGTACCATTCTCGAAAACAAATCTTTCGAACTTAAAGGGGTTTATTCCTCTGCTGAAGAAGCATTGGAAAAGTTGCCGAACGAAAGTCCGGATATTGCCATTGTAGATATTAAACTGTCTAATATGTCGGGGATCGACCTGGTAATGCAGAGCAGGGAAGGGCTTGATAAAACGCTATTTCTGATGTGTACCGGTTTTCAGAACGATGAAAAAATCTTTAGCGCACTGCAGGCCGGCGCCTCGGGCTATATTGTTAAAGGTTGTACTTCGGCCGAGATCCATGAAGCGCTGATAGAACTTTACAACGGTGGCGCGCCCATGAGTCCGTATATTGCCAGAAAAGTGATTAACCTGGTTCGCGGTGGGCAGCCTGCCCGGCCAAAAATCGATTTAGGCCTCAGCGAACGCGAACTCGAAGTGCTGTCGTTACTGAGTAAAGGTTTATTGTACAAGGAAATTTCTGAAATGCTTTTTATCAGCCCGAATACCGTTAAAAACCACTGTAAAAACATCTACAAGCGGCTGCATGTTCAAAACAAGATCGAGGCGCTTAATAAATTTAAAGATTACAGTTATAACTAATCTTCCCGCATTACCATTACCCCGGGTTATGTTAAATGGCTGGGCATAAAAAATCTTTTATTTCTCTGCATCATGCATCCAGGTATGTTTAAACACATACAAATCAATCATAATCAATAAGCGTAAAACTTTAACGCCGGCAACCTGTTGTCCCCTTGTTGTCATCCCCCTTTACACACTGCCGGACGATTAGTTATGTTCCGGGTGTTTTGTGATGCACTGGTTTAGCTGGCGATATTAATAAGATTTAAGTTTCCACGATATGATTAAATTAGCGTATAGTACTCCCATTTCCAGGTTGGAAAAAATTAAGATTGGTGATGAGGTAATGGATGAGTACCAATCCAGCGGAAAGGTTACCATGATTAAGAAGAACATCAGCGATGAGTTTACCGAATTTATATTTTTACTGGATAGTAAACAGACCATTTTTATCATATGCGAATCTGTATAAGCGTTTAGCCGGGTAAATTGCCCTGTTAAATGCTTAAGTTATGCACATAATGCAGTTTATGGGCTGCGGGAATATAAAATTGCTACCTTGTAGTCCAATCCCCTGCTCATGAAGAAAAGCCGTTTTACGAGAGTAATTTTTGCTGCCGCTGTTTGTATCATTTTCATTTTTCCCAACTGCCATAAGGCCATCATCACCGGGCCCGAATATAGTGTGGTCAACACTTCAGTAAGTGAAGCACCATTTAAAGATTTTCTTGGCGTAAATGCCTTCGAATGGAATTTTACTTCGGATGTTAACCACGGCCAGATTGAAGAATCCAGGTTTCAGACGATAAAATCTTTTACAGGCATCAGGCACTACCTCGATTGGCAAAGAATTGAGAATAAGGAGGGGTTATTTACCTATAGCCCTTCACACTGGGGCGATTGGGATTATGACCAGATTTACCGGAGAATGAAAGAAGCCGGTAAATACGTATTGCTGGATTTAAAAGGCTGTCCGGACTGGCTTTTGGAAACCTATCCTTTAGGCAAAAGGGATGCCGAAAACGTTCCTGCGCCCTATGGTTTAGACCGCGCTTTACCTGCCACTTATATTAAACAGGCACGTGTTGGCTTTCAGCTGGCGGCGCGCTATGGTGCAAATAAACTGGTTGATAAAAGTTTGTTACTGGCCGATCCTACGGTGCGCTGGCGGGATGATCCACCAAATTTACCCAAAGCAGGTTTAGGCCTTATTACTTATATGGAGTGCGATAATGAGCGTGATAAATGGTGGAAAGGTCCTTTGGCACAGCAATCTCCTGAAGAATATGCCGCAAACCTTTCGGCTTTTTACGATGGCCATAAAGGTACCCTGGGTAAAGGCATTGGCGTAAAAACAGCAGATCCGGATATGATTGTGGTAATGGGCGGCCTGGCCGATCCAAATCCTGATTTTGTACGCAGAATGGTGGCGTGGTGCAAAACCAACAGGGGAATGAAAGCAAACGGACAGATTAACCTGTGTTTTGATGTAATTAATTACCACCAGTATTCTAACGATGGTTTCCAGAATTATGGCAATGCAACAGCAGGTATGGCACCCGAGCTTTCTGATTTGGGCAAGGTAGCAGCATTGTTTAAAGATTTTTCAAAATCGGTAAACGGCGGGATCCCCGTGTGGGTGACTGAAACCGGTTTCGATGTAGGCGAGCATACGCCACAAAGAGCCTTAAAAATTGGCGACAAAAGCGCTATGGTAACACAGGCCGACTGGAACCTGCGCACAGCTTTGCTATATGCCAGATCAGGCATATCGAAATGTATATTTTACATGCTGGAGAATGTGGATGTAAACAGCTGGACGCAATATACCTCATCGGGTTTTATTAATCCGGATTACTCTAAAAGGCCCTCAGCAGATTATGTGCTCCAGACAAACCGGTTAATAGGAGAGTACCATTACCAATCTACCCTTAGTAAAGATCCGCTGGTTGATGTGTACATGCTTAACGGAAAAAAAACCTTTGTACTTACCATACCCGATCAGGTTGGTAGAACAAAATCATACGATCTTGACCTTGGCCAGAGCAAAGAGGCTATTATTTATACACCTGCCATTGGTAAAGATGAAATGGCCGGTAAAACCGTAACCACTAAAAATGGCATTTTACAGGTTCTGGTAACAGAAACTCCCGTGTTTATTCAACCTAAATAAAAAAACTCCATAATTTCCACTATTACAAGGGTATGCATTTGCTCCTGTTATTGGTACTTAAGGGCTATTTGGGACGCTGATGGTATGCAATAGCTTTGTACAAGCTAAGGCTAAGGATCGGTACGCGATATTGCGTGCCCGGTTTTTTTTCCATGCGCCTTAATGTATATGAATATAAAGACGGATAATAATGGTTTCTGAAGGCCGGGAACAATCACTTTATGTGTTTCAGGACTGGAAGAACAATAAAGGGAATTTTAAGTCCAGGATTATCATGCTCCTTTACCGAATCTCCTCGTTAATTTACCGCTACAGAATTTTACGGTTTATTTTTTTCTGGTACCTGTTGCTTTACAAGTTTGCTTTAGGCTGGCTGATGAATATCGGAATCAACTCAAGCGCTGTAATTGGCAAGGGTTTAAGGATCCAGTATGGTTTCGGAACAGTAATCGGCAGCAATACAGTAATCGGTAAAAACTGTAACATCAGGCAGCTTACCAACATCAGCGCCAAAATGAAAGAAAACGGCAGTTATGGCCGTGCACCCCGGATTGGAGATAACGTAGATATCGGCATCAGCGTGGTAATACTTGGCGATGTAAATATCGGAAACAATGTAACCATTGGTGCCGGCTCGTTAATTACCAAAGATGTAGAAGACAACTGCGTAATGGTGGGCAGCACCGCCACCGTTTTAAAGAAAAAATACATCATCTCTGTTGAAGGAGCATAGCTAACACATCAATTTAATACCCCGCAATTTGGGGAATGCCTCTGTACAAAAAGAACTGCTTTTGTTGTTTTAAAACCCGGCCAGAAGGGATTAGCCCTATTGGGCTATTGATGGGCGGCAGGCGAAATTAGACCTTTACAGCATCTTAAAAATATATCAGTAACCGGTATGTGTAGAAGATGACGAATACCATATCATAATTAACGTTAATGAAAAATCTTATTTTAAAGAACAACGTCAAAAAATATGTTAAAAAACATATACTCCTGGTAGACGGGGGATTAGACCTTGGCAAATTACTGAACTTTATCCTTGCACCCGAATACAAGCTTACCATTAAAACCAATGGAATTGATGCACTGAGCTGGCTCGAAGAAGGCAATGATCCTGATCTGGTAATTTCGAGCTTAAGGATGCCTTTTTTTGACGGAAGCGTATTTATCCAGAGTCTGAAATGCAGTGGCTTTTACCGCAATACACCGGTAATGCTGCTTTCGGGAGAAGAAAACCTGGAAGATAAAATAAAAAATATGTCGGTGAGGATTGACAGTTACATGGAAAAACCCTTCGATCCGGCAATTTTGAAAAACCAGATTAGCAGGTTAATTGCATAATGAACGGCCATAATAATGATACTGCTGTTGCCAATGTAAGGTCGGTTTACTTTGGTAAATTATTGAGGGATGCTATTTTTGAATGCCTGGATAAGCATACCAAAGAAGTTATTTTTATCGATGACTTTCAATCTTACATCCAGCAACAAACTTTTTTAAGCCTTCCCGATCTGGTGCTGATTGAAGTGGATGAAAACCCAGAGTGGTTTAACCAGGTTTCCTTTATCAGAGATCATCCGATACTAAAGCACCTCATTGTTGTGCTGATTGGTACAACAGAAAATGCTGAATCGAGGAAAAAGGCCTTAAAGCTAAGGGCAAACGATTATTACGTTTATCCTTTTCCACATGCTGATTTTATTTCCAGGATTGCTTTCCTCATCAGGTTTAAAGCAATTAAACCGAATATTATGGAGCTTTCCGTGCAGATGCAGGAACGTTACAAAATACCCTTAAGTAAACGTTTATTTGATATTATCGCTTCAGGAACAGCCCTGCTATTATTAACGCCGCTGTTTATCCTCATCGGAATCATGATCAGGCTCGAATCTAAAGGTGCCATCATTTACAAGAGTAAACGGGTAGGTGCGGGTTATAAAATATTCGATTTCTATAAGTTCAGGTCGATGCGCCAGGATGCCGATAAAATGATCGGTGAGCTGGCTTCGCTAAACCAATATGCCAACGAAGGGAATAAAAATGGAAAATCTGCTTTTGTAAAATTCAACAACGATCCGAGGATTACCCGTTTGGGCAAAATATTGCGTAAAACCAGTATCGATGAACTTCCGCAACTGATCAATGTATTTATTGGCGATATGTCGCTGGTAGGCAACAGGCCGCTTCCACTTTACGAGGCAGAACAGCTTACCACCAATAAATGGTCTTCGCGTTTTAACGGCCCCGCAGGTTTAACAGGCCTGTGGCAGATCAGCAGAAGAGGCCGCAAAGAAATGTCGGAGAGCGAACGCAAAGAGCTCGATAATTACTATGCCAACCATTATTCCATTTTCCTCGATTTCAAAATTATATTAAAAACCATTCCCGCGCTAATCCAGAAAGAAGAAGTTTAACAGATTGCCCGGTTAATCACACAAAAATTATATGAAAAACATTTCAGCTATAACCCTTTTATTATTTATGCTTGTTGGCAGTTCGGTATCTGCGCAAGAATCCATTCTGGGTCAGGTAAACCAGGCAGATATTGAACAATATGTTGCGCTGGCCAGGCAGAATTACGTAAAACGGAAAATCCAGACCATTTCTTCCGAAGCAGTGAAAAACGATGTTTCTATGGCTAAAGTTTCTTACCTGGATATTTTAAATGCCTCTTACTTTTACCGCCCCCAAAATAACACCGTTTTGGATCCTGTAAATCCATACAACGTAAACGGATTTCAGTTCGGCGTCAATATTAATGTAGGTTCCCTGCTTCAAAAGCCATTTATGGTAAAAAAAGCCAAAGCAAATTACAAGGTAGCCCAGCTGGAAGCGCTTGATTTTGATACCCAGCTTACGCTCGAAGTTAAAAAAAGATATTATAACTACCTGCAGGAAAAAAGTCGTTTAAAGGTGCTCACGCAAAGTGCATCAGACAGTAAAGGAGTCGCGGAAAGTTTGAGGAGAAAATTCGAACGGAGTGAGGTTTCCCTTGAGGTTTTCAATCAATCGAGGGTTACACAATCAAGTGCAGAAACATTAAAAGTAGAGGCGGAGGGCAATTACCTGAAAGCAAAAGATTTATTGGAAGAAATAATCGGTCAGCAGATACCGGCAGGAAAATAATATGGTAATGGATTTTAAATTGTTTTTACATCGGATTTTCAGGTTTAAATGGCTCATCATCTTATTGCCCGTATTGGCGATAATCATTTCTTTTCTGCTGGTAAAAAATATCCCCCGGAAATACGAATCTGTTGCACAGATTTCAACCGGTTTGCTCGATCCTTCTAAAAAGGTAATCAGCAATGAAACGGTAGATTTTTTTGCCGTAAACCAGCAGTTTGCCAATCTGGTAGAAAAATTTACAATGAAAAGGATGATTAACCTGCTTACTTACAGGCTGGTAATTCATGATCTTACCGATCAGAAAAGTGCATTTAAACGCTTGCCCGAATCATTATCGGCAAAAAGTAGTACAGAACTGGCAGAGATTACAGCCCTTTTTGAAAAAAAACTGAACAGTAATGCCCTGTTAACCCTTGATGATGATAAAGGCCGCTACAAACTATTTACCATTGCCGAAGATATGGGTTATGGCGAAGAACAGTTAAGAGATGACCTCGAAGTTTCGCATGCGGCCAACAGCGATCTGCTCTCCGTAATTTTTACTTCCGGAAATCCTGCATTATCTGCCTTTACGGTAAACACGCTTTCTACCGAGTTCATCAGCAGTTACAGCAATGATGTGTCTAACAATCAGAACTCTTCAGCCAAAATTCTCGATTCGATGCTCCTGAGCAAAAAAAATGCAATGGATGCCAAAAATAACCTGCTTTCAAATTTTAAACGGACCAAAGGGGTGCTTAACCTCGACGAACAATCGGCAACGGTTTACAACCAGATTTCGCAGTACGAAGCGCAACGTGCCGAAGCCATGCGGGTAATCCAGTCTAACGCAGGTGGTGTTGCCACCATTGAAAGTAAACTCGGCGGGAGCGATCGTTATATTAATGGAAGCAGCAGGGCCAGCAACCGCGAGATTGTTGATCTTAAAAGGCAGCTGCAGGTTGCCAATAACCTTTATATAGATGGTGGATTTAAACCTGCCATGCAAAAGAAAATTGATTCATTAAACCGCCTGATCAGTAATAAAAGCTCGGCGAATATGGATGAAAATATAGTAGATACGCGTGTATCAAAACAGGATCTTGTTCAGCAAAAAGTTGGTCTCGAAGTATCTTTACAACAAGCCCGGAGCAGTATCAGAACGCTCGACGGGCAGTTGCGTATTTTACGGGCCCGCTACAGCAGTATGGTTCCGTTTGATGCCGATATACAAAACTATCAGCGCGATGCGGAACTGGCCACCAAAGATTACATGCTGGCGCTTGATCGTTTTAATGCCGCAAAAACCGATCAGAAGTTAGGCCTTAACCTCGAAATTGAACAACTCGGGTTGCCAGGCAATCCAAAACCTACAAAAAAGGCACTGTATATTGCCGGAGCCGGCACAGGCACTTTTGCGCTTTGCATTAGTTTTGTACTGCTGCTGGTGGTGGTAGATTCTGCCGTACGCAACCAGCAAACCCTCGAAGCCATTACCGAAAGTCCGGTAATTGGAAACATAAACGAAATAGCTGGCAAAGAACGCACCGCCAGAAATATCTGGGGCGATAAATCTGCAGATGGAAAATACCTGGTATTTAAAGAACAGATCAGATCGCTGAGGTTCGAAATTGCCTCGCAAATGGAAAGTAGTGGCAGCAAAATTTTGGGTATTACCAGTTTGGCAGGTGGCGCAGGAAAAACTTTTTTAAGCCATAGCCTCGCTTATGCCTTTGCATTAACCGGTAAAAAGGTGCTGCTCATTGCTGATGAACAACAACAGCCCCTATCAAATGAAACAGGACTGATCTCTAACCTGAGCTTTCAGTCATTCCTGATCAAAAAAGAATTTCATACCGAAGATCTGATTACGGTGATGAACAAAAGCGTTGAGCGGAATTCGCTGCTGGAAATCCAGAATGTAGGTAACCTGAAAGATGGCTTTGAAGTGCTTAAAAAAGAATTTGACTATGTAATTATTGACGTGAACAGCTTACGCGAAGTTAATATTTCGAAAGAATGGTTGTTGTTTACCGAACGTAACATTGCCCTTTTTGAGTATGGCGGTAAAATTGGCGAAGCCGACAGGCCTTTAATCCGTTACATCAGGGAGCAACCCGGTTTTATGGGCTGGGTATTTAATAAGGTAACTAATGTTAAATAATTTACGGGTGCATCAATACGGATTACCTTACTAATGAAGCGGATTTTACTTTATTTTCTGGTTGCTTACTGCTTTTTCCTGTTTCTTTTTGGACGCGAAATCGGCTTGCTTCCTTACGGTTTGTTGATCGATGTGTTTTTTGTGCTCATTTTGCTTACTACAATTGTTACCACGGCAAAAAAAGAATGGGATGCCATTAACATCAGCCTTTTTTACCTGCTGTTGTTGTGGCTGATCGTGAGTTTATTTGAGGGCTTTAATCCGGGGTCCAACAAACTGGGCTGGATCAATGAAATCCGCAGTACGGCCATATATCCCTTTATAGCGGTGTTGCTTGGCTTGTTAATTTTCCGGACGCACCGCGATCTGGATATTTTTCTTATCCTGGTATTAATCTGTTCCACTTTGGCCTCATTAAACGGAATTAAACAACTTTATATTGGTCCAAGTGCCAATGAGCGGGTATTTTTACTCGATAATGCAAGCACTCATCTTTTATGGGGCCGTTTGCGTGTTTTTTCTTTTTACAGTGATGCCGGACAGTTTGGTGCATCGCAGGCCCACGTAGGCTTAATGGCGATTATTCTTTCGCTCGCACCCATTAAAACCTGGAAAAGGATTTTACTTTTTCTATGCGGGGCCATCAATATTTATGGTATGCTGATTTCGGGTACGCGTGGTGCTTTGTTTTTAATTGTTATAGGTGGCTTTGTGGCCATTATTCTTGGTAAAAATTACCGGGCGCTTTTATGTGGCGGTTTTCTGGTGATCGCCCTGCTTGGCATACTTAAATTTACCACCATAGGCGATAGCAATTACCAGATTTACCGTTTACGCACGGCAATGAACCCTGAAGATCCGTCGTTAAACTTGCGGTTGGCCAACCAAAGAAACCTGGCACTCTACATGAAAGATTATCCATTTGGGGGCGGACCCGGAGTGACCGGATATTATGGAAAACTTTATAACGGAGACAAGTATCTATCAAGAGTTGAACCTGATAGCTATTTTGTAAAAATCTGGATGATGTATGGTGTTGTAGGGCTTAGCATCTGGTTTGGCATCATGATGTACATTTTGGGAAGCTGCTGCGGTATTACATGGCGAATAACAGACAGAGTGCTGAAGGTAAAAATAATTGCCCTTACCGCAGGCTGTGCAGGTATTCTGTTTTGCAGTTATGGTAATGAGGTAATTAACCTCATGCCGACTTCAATTGTGGTCTATCTTTCCTGGGTATTTATTTACAGATCGCCGGTGTTAAAACCCGGTAAAGAAATTTTAATTTAAGTTATGCCGTTCGAATATTTTATCATGCCGGGAATAATCTGCTTTATTATAGGCCTGTTTAAAGCCAAAAATATTTACCTCTCCAAAAAGCCCTGAAATATGATTTTAAATGTTGTTTGGCTGGTTATACAGCTCCTGATCGGTTACAACCTCATATTGCCATTGCTGCTCTATGGGGGATATCTGCTGACTGGCAAACGCAAATACCCTAAAATAGAAAGCGTTGAGCACGATTATGCCATTATTGTTACGGCTTATGAACAGACAGAATTATTGCCCGCAGTAGTGGATTCACTGCTGAAAATGGATTATTCCAATTACCTGATCTATCTGGTGTGCGATAACTGCGATATCTCCGGCCTGCACTTTGATGATGAGCGGGTAATTTTGCTCCGGCCCGAAAAAGTATTGGCCAGTAACACCCGTTCGCACCTTTATGCCATTGCTCATTTTAAACGTGAACACAAGCTCCTCACCATTATCGATAGCGATAACCTGGTCGACAGGCAATATTTAAACGAACTTAATGTGTTTTTTGATCATGGCTTTGAAGCCGTTCAGGGTTTGCGTAAATCAAAACGACTGCAAACCACCATTGCCTCGTTAGATGCGGCAAGAGACTTATATTACCATTTTTTTGATGGCGAAGTGATGTTTGCCTTAGGCTCTTCGGCAACACTGGCCGGATCGGGGATGGCTTTTAGCACCAAATTGTATATTAATGCTTTCAGGGATCATGACCTTCAGGGTGCAGGGTTTGACAAAGTTTTACAGGCAAAAATCGTTTCTCAGGATCTTCGCATTGCATTTGCACCGCGTGCAATAGTTTACGACGAAAAAACAGCAAACCGTGTACAATTGGTTAACCAGCGCTCACGCTGGATCAATACCTGGTTTAAATATTTTAGCCTGGGTTTTTCAGTTATTGGCCGTGGTTTGGCCAACTGCAGTTGGAACCAGCTGCTTTTTGGGGTCATACTGTTACGCCCGCCACTTTTTCTCTTCATTTTGCTTTCAATGTCGTGTTTGCTGCTCAATATTTTTTTAGGAAGCACATTATCATGGCTATGGTGTGCAGCCTTTATGGCTTTTGGTTTAAGTTTTTTTATTGCACTAAGGCATGGCAAAGCCGATCGTAATATTTACAAGGCCCTGGTGGGCATCCCATCATTTATTTACGTACAGCTCTGCTCTCTCATGCGCATCAGGCAGGCCAATAAACGCTCGGTAGCCACCAGGCATGTTATCAAATAATGCTAAAACGCTAATCAAAAAGATTTGAAAAATCGAAATATCATCATTGTAGGTCAGCAGCCCTGGGATACAGAAATCGGGAGCAACTGTAAAAATATTGCACTGGAATTTTCCAAACAGAACCGTGTGCTTTATATCAATCCGCCATTAGATCGCATCAGCAAAATGCGGCATGCGGCCGATAAAAAAGTGCAGAAACGCCTGGCCATTATTAAAGGCAAACAAAGCGGTCTCGAAGAAATCAGTCCGGGACTTTTTACGCTCTATCCCGATTGCCTTATCGAATCGGTAAACTGGTTGCCCCGCGGATTTATTTTTACCAGCATTAACCGGTTCAATAACCATAAATTTTACCGTGCCATAAAACCTGTAATCGAGAGCCTGGGCTTTAACGATGCTGTATTGTTTAACGATGGCGACATGTTCAGGAGTTTTTACCTCATCGAACTGTTGCAGCCCCTCGCTGCTGTTTATTACTCGCGTGATAACCTGATTGCTACCTCATATTATAAAAAACACGGATTGGCCCTCGAACCGCAATTGATTGCAAAAAATGACCTCTGTGTAGCCAATTCTGAATTTCTGGCAGATTATTGCAGGCATTATAATCCCAACTCCAGCTATATTGGGCAGGGCTGCGATTTTAGCCTTTTTGACCATTTTCTGGAGCAGCCTGAGCAGAAACAACCAAATACTTTTACAGGTCCGGTTATTGGTTATGTGGGGGTACTTACCTCGGCCAGGCTGGATATTGATTTGATAGCAGGTATAGCCAAAGCGCGCCCCGACTGGAACATTGTGCTTGTAGGACCAGAAGATGCCGATTTTATGGCCAGCGGATTGCATCAGCTTAACAATGTACACTTTTTAGGTGCCAGGCCAACTGATGAACTCCCGATGCACATTCAGGCATTTGATGTGTGCTTCAATCCCCAGTTGATCAACGACCTCACCATTGGCAACTATCCGCGTAAAATTGATGAATATCTGGTATTGGGCAAACCCACCATTGCTACTGCTACGCCATCTATGGAAGCCTTTAAAGAGCAGGTGTACCTGGCCGAAGGCATAACGGGTTATATTAAAGGAATTGAAACCTTGCTTAACCATAATACTCCCGAAAAGGCTTTTCAGAGGGCAACTTTTGCTCGCTCGCACAGCTGGGAAAAATCGGTAAAGGGAATATACGATGCCCTGGCCGGATTAGTGGAAACCAAACGTTCTAATTGCTGAGAGATGAAACACAGATTTGTTGTACTCGATGTTTTCAGGGGGATTTTTGCCACCCTGGTGGTGTTTTATCACATGAGCGCTTTTTCTGATACACCCATACTCAATAATGCTTTTATCGAAAATGCCGATCTTTTTGTCGATTTTTTCTTTGTGTTAAGTGGCTTTGTAATCTGTTATTCCTACCGCTCCATCAACGCCGTTAAAAACATTTCCGGCTTCCTTTACAAAAGGCTGATCAGGCTTTACCCTTTGCATCTTTTAATGTTATTGTTGTTTTTGGGGGTAGAGGGAATTAAATATTTTCTGGCCGGGCGGGTGCAGATCAATAATTCGCTTGATAATTCTACACTTACCTTTATCACTTCTTTTTTTCTGCTCAACTCCATTGATTTCCCTGGCGTACGCGATATCAGCTGGAACATGGTGAGCTGGTCTATCAGCGCAGAATTTATCAGTTATGTGGTTTTCGCACTTAGTTGTTTTTCACTCAGCCATCTCAAACTCGACCGGTTAAAACCCATAGCTTATTTTTTACTGGCAGCCCTGGCAGGCACATTAATTTATAACTTTACCAGTAGCGCACGTTTAGATTATACTTACAATTATGGTTTCTTAAGAGGCATTATCGGCTTTTTTACCGGTACTTTATGTTTTTACCTGTTCGATTTTTCCCATCACCGCCTGAGTAAATGGTCTGCAGTTTTGTTTACCTTTTTAGAGATATCTGCAGTAATCATTGTCGGTTTTATGGTGGTTAACGGAAAAGAATTCCGTCAGCTGAGCATTCTTTTCGAACCGGTTTTCTTCGTTTCTGTCTTTATTTTTGCTTTCCAGAAAGGTTATTTATCCCTTATGCTTAGCAAATCAGTCTTACTGGAGAAGATGGGGAAATATTCTTATTCCATTTACATGGTGCACACCCTGTTTATCAGTATGTTTAATGTACTTTTTATCAGGATCCTGAAATTTTCTCCCGCGGCATACGGTTATCTGTTTATTATTAATTACCTCGTAATTTACCTGGTTGCAGGCTGGACTTACAGGCACATCGAAATGCGCTTTCAGAAAAAACTCCAGTTGCAGAAAAAGCCATAATATTATAGCCAGCCAGGCTATTAAAGCTTTCGGAGTGGTGGCTGCGCAATAATGTCGAAATTATACTTAAGCTGGCGGTAAGTATCTCTTAACAGTTTAATCCATACGGCTTTACTTTCACGCCAGCTGATCCTGGTCATGGTGCTCGGTTCCTGCTGCGAATTTTTCTGGATCAGCAACTTGCTAAAATCGTTATAGAACAGCCCCTGTGCTTTGTTCTGTAAAAAGGAAATACACATTTTATATTCCGTAAGATCTCCCTTTAAGCCCTCAGGATACCGGCCGAATTTTTGAAAAAAATCTGATCTTCTCAAATGTGGATGGTCCGAATAAAGGTATATTTTGGTGTAATCTGTCCCAAAGGTAGGGTGGAACATCTGCGAAAAGTGTTCATCAAAGGGTTTAAGGTAGGCGTAAGGCGAGTATGCATAAAACCGCACAATATCCAATGCCTTTTTTGCCTTCATGTGTTCCAGTCCCTGTAAAAACAGGTGCGGAAACTGGGCAGAAGGTTCAAAATCTTCCTGAATGTAAAGGGTGTAAGGTTTGGTTACTGCATCCTGGCCTTTATTAATGTTATGGCCCAGGCCACGGTTTACGGGTGTGGTAATCAGTTTAAAACCGAAAGCTTTTTGGAGCAGGTGGAGTTTGCCCAGGTGTTCTTCATTGCTTCCGTCATCCGAAACAATGATTTCGCCAAAACCGCATTTTAGGTCTTTAAGCGTATATAACAAGTTGGCTAAGGATGAACTTCTGTTGTAGTGCGTAATTAAAAGGGAAACCTGAAAAAAGGTGTACATTGTTAATTGATTTTAAGGTTTAAATTTTCTTGGTATCGTGTGGCTTGTGTGGCGTAAAGAGCGATAATAATTTTTTTGATTCGATCGAAATCCTAGAGAATAATGCCTGGGTAAAAGAACCATCCCGCTGCAAGGTTCGTGGTGCTGTCCATGCTCGGGAACGGTTGCGCTTAAGCTGGCGTACTTTGCCAAACTGCATCAGATCGAAACACAGGCGCCCGTCTTCGCCCCGCACATTTACCATCACGTAGCCCACCTTCATTCCATACTCGCGGATATAACCCATGCTGATGCCAAATGCATTAAGATAGGGGCGTTTTACATGCCTTAAAGCAGCAACAGCATCCTTCATTTTCTCTAAGATGGCCAGTTTCCACCGGGGGAAACCGGGTTCGGGAATAAAAGAATAGCGGCCATACACACAAACGGTGCCGGGGCTGCTTAAAATGGCCAGCATATCATCAAGCCAGCACTCCGGGTAAATGCAATCCGCATCAGCCAGCAGAATGTATTTTCCCCTGGCTTTTTCCATCCCCATCTGTCGCGCAGGTCCACAGCCCTGTATCTGCTGAAAATAACTTTTAAGGTGCAGTTTATCCAGAGTCAGCTGTGTTGCGTCGGTAGAGTTGTTGTTAACTACAATAATTTCAAGCGGTATTTTAGTCGCCAGGTTGGCGAGGCTCGCAATATTGCGGATAATATTAACTTCTTCATTCCAGGCCGCAATTACAATACTCACCATGGGAGTTCCGGTTTGCAGCACATCCAGCCGGGCGTTTATTTCTTCAAAAAGCGATTCGGGTACTTCCGTTACTTGTTTAAAAGAAAAATCATATTTGTTGATCCAGTCCGGAGTAGTGAAAATATTATTCATGGTATGCGTTGTATCATTGAGTTAAATGTACCGTAATCAGCGTAAATTTTTTGCCTGTTTTAATCCCAGGGTTACAAACCTCATTAGTTCGCGGTAGCCGCTGAGGTAACTGTTTACGAGAGAGAATTTTTTAAAATCTTTATTGATGTAATAATAAGAGATGGCTATTGCGGTAATGGTGGGGAAAAATGTGCCGATTACAATGCCATAAACATTCCCAAGCAGGTACACACCTAAAAAATCGGCCGAAAGGTTAACTACCAGCATTACAATTACTTTAATGAAATTAATTTGTGGCCTGTGGATCGCATCAAGCGCTACGCTCATAAAACGATCTGCCGGGTAAAGCAATGCAAACGTGGTAAAAATCCTGAAGATGTTTATCGCTGTATCACCTGCGGGCGAATTGTGGTATTGCCCCCCGCCAATAATGCTCATGGCCAGTCCGGCGGCAATATAGGCCACCACCAGTACCGGAAACAGGCAGATGGTAATGGTTCCGATATATTTTTTCATAATATCAATTACCTCTTTCTTATCCCCGCTGTTGTAAGCTTTAGATAAAGAAGGCATTGCGGTGGCCACGAAACTTCTTAGCGGAATTTCTACCACTTCCATCAGGCGTTTGCCCAGGTTATACACGGCCAGTGAGGATGGCCCGAGCATAAAATTGATCACAAAGGTATCTGTTACCCCAAAAAGGCTGCTGCTGATGGAAGTGCCCACCGTATATTTTCCGAAATTGAAAATCTCCCTGATGCAGTCTTTCTGTTTTTTGAAAAAATAACCAATGCCCGACCAGCCCATTACCAGCGTTAACATACTGGTTAGCAGCGTTGCGGCAATGTTGGCAAACATGAGGTATTGCAGCGAGTTGATTTTTAAAATGTTGAGGATAACCAGAAAGCTAATGAGTAAAATTACCTGGCACATCCTGATATATAAAAGCGTATCAAACCGGAGCTCACCCTGGGCAATACACATGGCTACAATCATCGGTAAGGAGCAGATCAGGTTTATTGCATAATATTTGATGAAAAATGCAAGGCTTTCATCATTACTGAAGTGACTGAAAAATAGTAGCGGTACATTAACGGCTACTAATAACAAAGTAATTCCGGCGGCGATATACCAGGTAGAACCAATTACCTGCCGGCCTTTTTCTTCGGTAGCGCCTGCATAAAATTTTACAAATGCCGTGGTTAAAAATCCTTGTCTGAAAGTATCTAAAAAGGAAAGAAGTGCCTGAAAGAAAAACCAGATACCAATTTCTTTAATGCTTAACGACCGGTATAAAATGGCGGTAAAAAGGAAAGTGAGCAACGACATTCCACCGGTACCCATAAGGGATAGGAAATGGATGTTTTTTAATTTAGAAATTAATTTCATTCAATAAAACAGGGTTTTTCCGTAATTTCTGGCCAAAGCTCCATGCAGGGGCGGTTAATAAGGATAATCAAAATTACTCATCCCGTATTGCTCTATAAATAGCCCTTAAATACTAATGAAACCAAAGCTTTAAGGTGTTAATTTTGGGTAATTCCCAGCCTCATCAATACATTGTGCGTTAATGCTCCTGGTCTGGTTTTTTAATATGAATACACAACAATACCGTTTACTGGCCTTACAGGCCGAAGTTTTAATATGGGGATAATCAAATATATCCTTCAGGACCGGAAGGCCAATCTGGCCAATCCCACCAAGGGAAAGTATATCGTGGTGTTTTTTAGGGCAGCACAGCTGATATCGAGGTATAAAATTACTAAGATTCTGTTCTTTTGGTACCTGTTGTTTTACAGGGTTTTTATAGAATGGATGATGTGTGTAGAGCTCAACTGGAAAACTTCTATAGGGAGCGGCTTTCAGCTTTGGCACGGCAGCGGCCTGGTTATCCATCCTGATACCATAATCGGTAAAAACTGCTCGGTGCGCCAGTGTACCACCATTGGTGTTAAACAGGATTTTACAGCATCGGGAATCGTTAAAGCCCCGGTTATTGGCGATGCTGTAGATATTGGCTGTAATACAGTAATTATTGGTGACATTACCATCGGCAGCAACGTAACCATCGGGGCGGGTTCGGTAGTGGTAAAATCGGTGCCAGATGGTGCCGTAGCCGCAGGGAATCCTGCAAGGATTCTCCGCAGCAACCCAGTGATTACCTGAAAGCCATCACCAGCTTTTTCTCTATCTTATTATAAATCTTTTTTAGTTTGCTCACCGCATCACTTTTAATGCGGTAGTTTGCCCATTGGGTTTTATTTAGGTAATGGAAAAAAGTATTTTTAAAATGTTCCTGTCCCGAATAACCATTGTAAATTGGTTTCATCCCCGTAAAGTGGATGAGGTAGGGGCTGGCCGTATCTTTTTTGGCAAACCAGTTCCATAAAGGATCCAGCTCAAACCAGTCATTATTAAAAACCACGTTGAGTGTATATTGCTCTGCAAAGTTGAGATACGCTGCATTTTCTGCGGCACAGGCAAAAGCTCGGGCAGTAATATTCCGTTCGCGCCAACGCTGCGGTTTTAACAACATCATGCCGGCATTAAGGTATTTGCTGTCAGGATCGAGCCCCAACGCTTTATAATTACTGATTCCTCCCCATGGCGAACTCACCACACCCGAAAGATCGGGTACAGCACCCAGGTCGTAATTACCTATATCGGTATGCCATAACTTAGAAATATCATCTAGCACAATCATATCCACATCCAGGTAAATTGCTTTTGTAGCCTCCTGAGGGATAAAATAAGGGATGCACAAGCGCATGTAAACATTCGCCGGAAATGAAGATTTATCCCTGGGTAGCTTAAACTGTTTCGGTAAAGCTTCTTCAATCGGGATCCAGTGTAAACGAAGTTTAGTGGTAGCCAGGCTCGAAACCACTTTGAGCCTGTTTTTCTCCGTAATATGATCAGAAACAATATAGAGCTTAATTTCTTCTCCCGAATGGTGGTTATCTTCTAACGACCTTAGCATTGCAGCCATCAGCGCCACAAACTGATTGTCGCAAATGGTTACTATCGTTATACTTTCAGCTTGATGCATCATGGTATTTTATGGTTTTGTATGTTGATGTACAGTTGTGTAAGTTATTCTGATCAAGCATTTTGAACAGCATCTGTTTTACTTTTCAGAGATTGATACAAGGTTTCATCCGGTGCAATCAATTTCCTTCCTATACTATTATAGTAATAGCCAAGCTCGGTCATTTTCTCAAGCTCAAACAGATTTCTGCCATCAAAAATTACTTTTTCCTTAAGCAATTCAGCCATTTTTTCAAAGTCAGGGTTTCTAAATAACGACCATTCGGTTGCAATTAACAATGCATCTGCCCCCTCAAGTGCTGCGTACTGGTTTTCGGCATAAGAAATCCGGTTGTTAAATATCGATTTTACATTTTCCTGTCCTTCGGGATCAAAAACGCTAACGCTGGCACCATTTTTAAGCAGGGTTTCGATCAGGTAAAGTGCTGGTGCTTCCCTGATATCATCTGTTTCCGGTTTAAAGGAAAGTCCCCAAAGGGCAAAATGTTTACCACTGATTTCATTGTCATAGTATTGAAGCAGTTTATCTGCAAGGATTACTTTTTGCTTTTCATTTACGATGATTACTGATTTCAGGATCTCAAAGTTGTACTCATGCTCATCTGCTGATTTAACCAGCGCCTGCACATCTTTCGGAAAGCAGGAACCACCATAACCAATACCGGGGAATAAAAAGCGTTTGCCAATGCGTTCATCAGTTCCTATCCCTTTACGTACGGCATCAACATCGGCACCTACCAGCTCGCACAGGTTGGCAATCTCGTTCATAAAAGTAATCTTTGTGGCTAAAAATGAATTTGCCGCATATTTGGTCAGTTCGGCTGAGCGCTCATCCATAAAAATAACCGGATTGCCCTGGCGTACATAGGGTGCATAAAGCTCCGACATTAATTTTTTTGCCCTTTCGCTGCTTGTACCAATTACCACGCGGTCTGGTTTCATAAAATCTTCTACCGCAACGCCTTCCCTTAAAAATTCCGGGTTCGAAATCACATCAACAGCGATAGAAGTATGGCTTTCAAAAACAGCTTTTACTTTATCTGCGGTTCCTACCGGCACGGTTGATTTGTTTACAATTACTTTATAGCCGGTAAGGAGCGCTGCAATATCTTTTGCCGCACCAAGTATATACGAAAGATCGGCCGCACCATCTTCGCCCGGAGGAGTAGGAAGGGCCATAAATATAATTTCGGCATGTTCTACCGCCGATTGCAGATCCATGGTAAAGCGGATACGTCCCTGCTGAATGTTGCGGTGAAAAAGCAATTCTAATCCGGGTTCATAAATAGGGAGTTCGCCCTGTTGCATTTTTTCTATCTTGCTGGCATTAATGTCCACACAGATTACATCATTTCCTGTTTCTGCCAGGCAGGTTCCTGTTACTAGGCCCACATAGCCGGTGCCGATAACTGCAATTTTCATGTATTTTATTGTTAATAGCGTTTAATTTATCAATGGAAAGTTTAGCCTGCCGGTTTGGCTATTTGCGTAGCGAGCGCTCCCAGGCTGCACTCTGGTTCTGGTTAATGTATCTTAAAATCCCCGCTGCCACGGCATAATTCATCATGCAGAAATAATAGGGGATGAAAAGCGGTTTGAGCCTGATGTTTCTCCGTTCCATCAACATGCCGAGCAGGGCCAGGCCATAAAAAGCAAACTGTGCCATCAGCAGGAACAGGTAAAACCTTTCGTTATACTGCGAAACAATGATGATGTTGGCCAAAAGGGCCAGAACGAGCAGGAACGGGGTAATCGTCCAGCGGAGTACGCGATGCGACAGGTACTGAAAAGTTAACAGGGGGTAACGGAAAGGATTTGCTGCCACTTTTAGCCTGAAAATAGACTGGATACCGCCCGCTGCAATCCTGATTTTACGTTTAAGCTCTTCAGCGGTATTTGCCGAAGCTGTTTCACTTGCGTAAGCTGCAGGTTCGTAAGCGATTAAATAGCCTTTTTCCGCAATCCGCATGGCAATCATATGGTCATCAATAATGGTATCGCTTTCTACCGGTTCGTATAACGATGCTCTGATGCTGAAAAGTTCGCCGGCAGCACCTACATTAGAGTAGAGTTCATAATCCCACTTTTTAAGCCGCGATTCGTATTTCCAGTAAAAACCTTCTCCGGCCGAACTGGCATCTGCATGCTGGTTAACCAAAATCCGTTTTTCGCCTGCAACAGCGCCCACTTTTTCGTTCTGGTAATGTTTTACCAGCTCGCGCAGGGCCTGTTGATTTAAAAAGGTGTTCGCATCCGAAAATACAATAATTTCGCCCGTTACGCCTGGCATTGCTCTTTTTATTGCCGCCATTTTGCCGTGGCGTGCACCGTTATGCATCAGCACAATTTCCTTATGGGGGTAAATCAGATCGGGGGTGAGGTCTGTAGAGCCATCAGTAATAAAAATAATCTGCAACAGCTCTTTTGGGTAATCCAGTAATAGCGTGTTTTTAATTTTATCGCCAATAATCAGTTCTTCATTCCAGGCAGCCACCAGTAAGGTAACAGTAGGCAGGGCAGCATCAGTGAGGAATTTTTTTGGACGGGTAAAAAAGCGTTTAATCCTGATGAGGATATAAAGCAATAATCCGTAACCCACAAAGGTGTACATCACGATGAAAAGGCAGGCCCAAAAGAAAATAATCATTGTTTATTGGATATGTATAAATTGGTGGTGGATCATTAAGCCCTGGCTTACCAGCGGCACGAAGTTAGGATGCTTAGAACTGTATCTCAATAGTCCTTTACTACCATTATAATGCTTATTTAATACTTTTGGCTTGTAAAACGAGAGGAGAACGCTGTTCGACATGATTTTTGGAACGGAACAGGTGCCACGAAAGTCCCTTTGCTACAAAAGGGATCAGATCTTTCCTGCCTTTTACCAGGTAAGTAATGAGTTGTTTTGGCACGGCCAGAAGCAGGTAATAAGCGCTAAACAGCGTAACATTTAGCCAGTTGGTATTCCGCCGCATAAAAAGCAGCCGGTTTCTGGTAACGAAATAAGTTTTTACAGCACTTTCTTTCCCTACACTCATCGATTCTTTATGAAAGATGTGTGTTTTACCGGTAAACCAGATCTGTTTACCTGCCCGTTTAAACATCTCGCACCAATCCAGCTCTTCATAATACAAAAAATACTGTTCAGGTATCAGCCCAACACGGTTAATGTCGCTTTTCCTGCACATCATGGCGGCTCCATGGCAAAAAGCGGTTTGGTAACTGGTATTGTCGTATTGGTTATTATTCTGCGTGCCCAGGCCAATGGTGCGATTTCTGCCCGTAATTAAATTTAACGGGGTAAAACCGGCATATTGGATAACGCTTGGATCATCATAAAAAAGTATTAACGGCGAGATGATCCCGATTTCCGGCCGGGCAATCATTTCTGCTACAAGCTGCCCCACAAAACCGGGAATTATTTCAGTGTCGTTATTGATCATCAAAATATATTCACCTTTAGCCTGCCTGATACCGAGGTTGTTCCCGCCGGCAAAACCCAGGTTAACTTCCGAACGGATATACCTTAATGAAGGATAGCAATCTGCAAAAAGGCTTTTGTTGTCAACATCACTCGCATTATCAACCAAAATTACTTCAATGTCATCCGTCAGGCAGTTTTTTTTAATTGATTTCAAAAGATCCAGGGTTACCCCAGGCTGGTTGTAGTTTACCGTAATGATAGATGTTAATGCCATTTCTGCAAACTTATGCAAAGCCCGGCTACTGGTCTATAGCCTTTTTGGGTGGTTTATCTGCCCGTTTAAAAATATAGATAACAGGCATTTAGTGAAATAAGGCTATAGGTAAAAGGAGTAGCTAACGATAGCTTTGTGTTTGATTATTAGGTGGATATGTATGTTCAGATTTGCCGTTTTAATATACTGATTATGAAAATCAAGACCTTACTTTTAATGGTGTTACTAAACCTATCTGGCATGGCTACACTTTATGCCCAGCAGATACTTTTGATTGGATCTGATTCGAGGGAGAATAATACGAGGGGCAATGCAGATCTGATTATGGTGATTACCGTAAAAAATAAAGAGGTAAAGCTGACTTCCATTTTGCGCGATACTTATGTTTACATTAAGGGATATGGCAATCAGAAACTCAATGCGGCGTATCGCCTGGGCGGAAGGGAATTATTGATCAGTACCATTAATGCAAATTTTAAAACCAAACTGGTATCTTCTATCGTAACTGACTTTAACAATACAGCGAGGGTAATCGACTCTTTTGGAGGAATTACCATTAATATAGATAAAGGCATACACCAATATGTAAACCGGTATATAGCAGAGCAGTCGTACTTAAAAGGTGTGCCTTTACTGCCGCTAACACGAACGGGAGTAATTAAGGTAACTGGCGATCAGGCCTTGGCTTATGCCAGGGTAAGGGTTGCCGGAACCTGTTATGATGACCATGCAAGGGTAGAGCGACAGAAAAACATTACTAAAGCAGTAATCAGCTACGCGGTGAAAAATAAATCGGTGGCTTTAAAAAACATCTCCGATTTATGGTCGATGATTGATACCGACATCCACCTTAAAGATTACATGAAAACCTTTAGCACTTTCCTTAACAAACAGCACCTGCCAAGATCGCAGGTGTTTCCTGCCGGAAACCTCTACAGCAACGAACGGATAAATGGGGTGGGACTGGTATTAAAGATAAAGAATTTTAAGAGTGCAGCTTACCGTTTAAACGATATGATAAAATAATGAGAAAGGGAAAAATACTGAGTGTGAGTGAAATTCACGGACATGGAACTATAGAAGACGAGAACCAGCAGGAGATTACATTTAGTTTAGCGAATTTACAGGTAAACGTGAATGTTAGTGATGAAGTGTTATTTGATATTAGTATGGGTGCCTCTGGTCTTGTAGCTGTAGATATTACCTTATCATAAATTATACGTAATAAATATCTGGATTTACAAATTTGCTGATAAAGATATTAACGGGTTAATATAATGTGGCATGGCCTCGATTTCTGCTTTTCATTCATCCGGGCATATCTCACCAAATTTGCAGGAAACCCTATATAAATGGCCTCCCACAGATTTGAACGATAAATGAGAAGAAATCGGTTTTCAGTTAACAGTTTTCAGTTGACAGTTAGAAGTTTGCAGTTAGAAGTTTGCAATTCACAATTAACCAATTGAAACAATTAACCCATTCAGTTACCAATAAGAAAACAAAAAAGCCTGAAATCTTTTGATTTCAGGCTTTAGTTTTTATGCGGAGAGCGAGGGATTCGAACCCCCGGACCTGTTACAGTCAACAGTTTTCAAGACTGCCGCATTCGACCACTCTGCCAGCTCTCCGCTGCAAAAGTACAAACTCGGCTTAAATCTGCAAACTCAGAATGCGTTTTTTTTATATAAACTTGATAATTACTTAACACAGAGGGAGAAAAAAATTATTTCTTCCGGATGTTTTCTTCAATCGGCTCTGATTTTTTGAACAGGTTGAAGGTGGGGCGGATGATTTTAACACTTCGTTTGCTTACATCAACACTGGCATTGAGCTCAAAACCGATCAATAAGATGAGTGAGTTGAGGTAAAGCCAGATCATCACTACAATCAGCGTCCCGATAGAGCCGTAAACCTTATTATAGGAGGCAAAATGATTAATGTAGAAGGAAAATCCCCAGATGGTGAGAAAAGCCAGTATAGTGGCCAGCCATGAACCCGCACTAAACAAGCGCCATTTTTTAGTGTGCGAAGGTCCATAGCGGTATAAAATAGAAATGGTAATGAAATACAGAATGGCCAGTAATGCCCAACGCGTAAATTTAATAGTGTAAACCAGAAAACTATCTTTTAAATGGAGTTCATCGTTGATTTTGTTCAGCAAAACTTCACCCAATGCCATGGCACTGATGCAGATGATAATGGAAAAACAAATGATTACCGTTAAGATCAGGGCAATTAAGCGTTGTTTTAACCAGCCCCTGGTTTCGATAATCAGAGATGATTTGTTAAATGCTTTCATCAGGTTTTTAACCCCGTTGGTGGCAAAAAACAGTGCCGATAAAAAACCGAAAGACAACAAACCTGTATTCTGCTTTTTGATGATGTCTTTTAATGTCGTTTCGAAAGCATCAAAAGCATTGTGCGGCAATACCAGCTGGATTAAATTTAAAAGCTGATCCTGGAAACCCTTTATCGGGATAAAAGGAATCAGTGTGAACAAGAAAATAATCCCCGGGAAAATGGCCAGCATAAAACTATAGGCCAGCGACGAAGATTTGTTAACCAGCGAATCTTTGCCAATCTCGCTGAAGAAAAACGTAGCAACAGTATATAAGGGCAGCGGGCTAAATCCGGGCAAAATACATCCCTTAGTCCATTCTATAAACCGAGAATAGAGCTTAAGATGTAATAATTGCCGGTGTAACCATTCCATTGCAGCTGTTAATTAAAAAATACCGATAACTTTTCCATAAAGTTTTCGGGCGGATTGGTAGGCTTGTTCTTCTTCATGTCGACAAAAACAAGCGTAGTGGCTCCAATGTTTATCAATTCTTCTTTTTCATTATACAGTTCGTACTCGAAGAAAATGCGGATGCCGGGCAAGGTTTTAATAATGGTTTTAACAGTAATTTCCTGATCGTATAATGCAGGTTTAATGTATTTGCATTTCAGCTCCAGCACAGGCATCATAATGCCATCGGCTTCCATAGAACTGTAGCTCATGCCTAAACTCCGCAACATTTCTACACGCCCAACTTCGTAGTACTGCGCATAATTACCGTAATACATATAACCCATCTGATCGGTTTCGCCATAGCGCACCCTGATTTTTGTACTGTGGCTATACATTATTTAAAGATATTTCTTTTGTTTAAAGCCTCACGGTATTTTTTTGCATTGATTTCGTGTTCTGCTTTCGTTTCGGCAAAGTTATGGTAACCCGAAAAATCTTCTTTGGCACACATGTAAATATAATTGTTTTTGTCGCGGTTTAACACGGCATCAATCGCATTGATACTTGGCATCATAATCGGACCGGGAGGCAAACCTGCATACTTGTAGGTATTGTAAAGCGATTGCACCTGCAATAATTTTCCGGTTACCCTTTTTACAGTAAAATCATTATTAGCGAAAATTACTGTTGGATCAGCCTGTAGCAAGATGCCCTTGTTCAGTCGGTTTAAATATAATCCTGCAATAATCGGCATTTCTTTATCGTAAAGTGCTTCGCCATCCACAATAGAGGCTAAAGTATATACCTGTGCAGGTGTAAGGTTTAAACTTGCCGCTTTTTGTTTGCGGTCGGCATTCCAGAATTTATCATATTCTTTGTGCATGCGTTCAAAAAAATCAACCGGCGAAATATTCCAGTACATCTCATAAGTATTCGGAATAAACATGGCATACACATTATCCTGGTTGAAACCATATTTGCTGATCAGTGCTGTCGAATCCAGTACATGGATAAAACTTAAAGAATCGGCTTCGAGGTTGCTGGCCAGGTAAGCTGCAAAATTCTCTTTCTTACGGATATTCTGGAATTTCAGTTTAACAGGATCCTGGTTCCCGGCTTTAATCAGGTTGATCAATGTGCGGTTAGTCATGCCTTTCTTCAAACGGTAACGGCCAGGTTTAACACTGGTTGCCAGGTTCATTTTTCCGGCAGCAGCAGTAAACGTACCAATACTTTTTACCAGATCTTTCTTTTTCATTTCGGCCAGCAGATCATCATAGCTGCTACCTGTTTTAATGTATAAGTATTTTTGGTTCTCGGTAATGTTGGGGGCAAAATAAAGCCTGTAAAGGTTCAGCGCAAAATAACCGGCAATTAAAATTACAATCAGCACAATTACAATTGCTGCTTTTTTGCCGGTACTCATGGTCTTTTTTTCTACTTCAGTCATCTGTATCGTATGCGTATGTTATTGTTGTTTATTGGATAGCGTAATGTTGATTTTTGTTCCCAAAGGCACTTTTGTTAGCGAATCAACCAGCATCGGGTCTTGTTTAATAATAATTGCAGCAGCGCTGTCCGTTACCGGACCTTCGTAAAT
Source organism: Pedobacter sp. 22226 (assembly GCF_052045455.1). NCBI lineage: Bacteria > Pseudomonadati > Bacteroidota > Sphingobacteriia > Sphingobacteriales > Sphingobacteriaceae > Pedobacter > Pedobacter sp. 22226. The sequence continues at coordinate 206,714 of NZ_JBQEPB010000008.1, forward strand.
AATATTACCTAAGCTCAGGTTCGAGCCCCGCAAACTAAACTTTGCTTCATCCATGGTTAAACCCATTAACTGCGGAATATCTACTTCTTCGTTTCCACGGCCATCGCCCAGTACCAGGTTAATCCTCGAACCTACCGGAACAATCTGCCCGGCGGCAATCGGCTGACCGCCAAAAGAGGCTTCGAGCACTACATCACGGCTCACATCCGGTTTGTAAGTAGTGTCGCCCAGTTTTAACCTCGAACTTTCAATAATCGCCTGTGCCTCGCGTAAGGTTTTAAACGCAATATCCGGGAATTTTGTATTTGGTGTTTTACCGGCATTAATGGTTAAATAAATGGTACGGTTATCTTTTACAAATGTGTTTGGGTCAGGATCCTGGTCAATTACAATGCCGGCCGGCTGATCCATAATGAAAACAGAATCCACTTCATATTTTAGTCCCGCATCTTCCAGTTTTTTTACCGCCTGCTCAAAAGAAAGCCCCTTTACCATCGGCACATTTAAGCCTTCGCCATGTTTGGTGTAATACCTTAAACTAAAAAATGCAATCAGCAGCAGGGCAAAAACGGTGCCTATGGCTGCTAAAATGTTGTTTCTAAATGATTTGGTTTTTAAGTAATCTATAAATTTAGACATGTATCTTAAATGGGGTTTATGCGTATAAGCTCAAATGTAACTATTTTAATTATTGATTGAATATTGAATGATAGATTGATACAATTAATGAATGATAGATTAATAGAATTAAGAATTAATGAATAATCAGCACGCGATATATATTTAATTCTTCACTAATTCAACATTCAATCTTCAATCATTCACTCCTTCACTAATTCTCTTATTCAACCTTCAATAATTGTTCCGTTAATGTGATCAAAGCACAAAGATATTTATATTTTTGGGGATATATTTATATTCAATTTCTATTTATAAAAGGATTTCTGACATGAAGAAAACTATTGCGTTGTTAACAGGCGGTACCACAGGCGAATGGGTTGTTTCGGTAAAAAGTGCAGCAACAATTGCCCAGAACATCGACCCTGATTTATATGATGTTTATAAAATTATGCTGAATGAAAAGGGATGGTTTTATGAACCTGCTGATTCTGTTAAGATTGAAATTGATAAAAATGATTTTTCCCTCACACTTGATGGCCGTAGGATAAAGTTTGATGGTGTTTTTATTGCCATCCATGGTTCTCCCGGGGAAGATGGAAAATTACAGGGTTATTTTGATATGCTGGGGATTCCATATACTACCTGTGATGCTTTAACCTCATCTATCACAATGAACAAAGGCTATACAAAGGCTATTGTAGAAGGAATTGAAAATTTATATACAGCTAAATCTGTCCAGATATTTAAAGGCGGAAATTACAGTTTAAGTCAGATTAAACAAGATTTAAGACTGCCATATTTTGTAAAACCGAATAGTGGCGGAAGCAGCATTGGCATGAGCAAGGTTAAACATGCTGATGACCTTGATGAAGCCATAGAAAAGGCTTTTAAGGAAGATACCCAGGTTTTGATTGAGGAGTTTGTAAGTGGAAGGGAATTTTCGATTGGCGTTTTTGGCGCGGAAGGCAACATTATTGTTTTACCGACTACAGAAGTAATTCCGCAGAATGAATTTTTCGATTTCGAAGCGAAATATACGCCAGGGGCCACAGAAGAAATTACCCCCGGCCGCATGAATGAGGAAGAATTGCAACGTGTGCAACAAGTGGTTACGGATGTATATAAAAAGCTAAATTGCAGGGGAGTGGTGCGTGTAGATTATTTCCTGGAGCACGAAACAGGCAAGTTTTATTTTATCGAAATCAATACCATCCCGGGGCAAACCGCAACAAGTTTTATTCCACAACAGGTAGCTGCGATGGGTATTTCGTTAAAAGAGTTTTATACGCGTTTAATGAAGGAAACATTGGGTTAGATTATGTCATATTTGCCACTGAAACACAGAAACACTGAAGACTTAATTTATTTTCCATTTGTTAATAAGCACTTTTAGTTATATTTTCTTATATGGTTCAAAAAGCAACTATTATCTTACCATATAAGACATATGAGTTCATTGAAGTTTACATTAGAGAATGGTCGTCATTTCGACCGTAGTGGAGAAATCTATCGAAATGACATATTTTATTTAACCTTATTAATCCAATCAACTAAAGCTTTTACTTTAATTTCAGAAGCTTTATAATGGTTTGTTTATCAAACTATTGCTTTAAATGTAATTCTTTTGGGATATTAAAATTAGCGGCAAGGAGCTTATATTTTCTCATATGTCTTATATGGTTTTTTAAAAAAAACTATCGTGTTTACCATATAAGACATATGAGTTCATTGAAGCTCATATTTAGAGAATAGGCTTTCGACCGTAAACCCATGATCTGTTTCTTTACAGACCACCGCGTTAATTAACGATTGCCACGGAGGCACTGAAAACACGGAAAATATAAGTCATTTCCGGTCGCTCCAAAATAACCTCCCCGAGCTTATATTTTCTCGTATGTCTTATATGTTTCAAAAAGCAACTATTATATTTACCATATAAGACATATGAGTTCATTGAAGCTCACATTTAGAGAATGGTCGTCATTTCGACCGTAGCGGAGAAATCTATTTACAATTACATCTTATAGATTTCTTCCTGCCCGTATCAGGCGGAAGTTTCGCGACACAGTCGAAATGACAAATTTTATTTAACCTTATTAATCCAATCAACTAAAGCTTTCACTTTAATTTCAGAAGCTTTCTAATGGTTTGTTTATCAAACTATTGCTTTAAATGTAATTCTTTTGGGATATTAAAATTAGTGGCAAGGAGCTTATATTTTCTCATATGTCTTATATGGTTTTTTAAAAAACTATCGTGTTTACCATATAAGACATATGAGTTCATTGAAGCTCACATTTAGAGAATAGGCTTTCGACCGTAAACCCATGATCTGTTTCTTTACAGACCACCGCGTTAATTAACGATTGCCACTGAGGCACTGAAAACACTGAAAATATAAGTCATTTCCGGTCGCTCAATAATAACCGCCCCGAGCTTATATTTTCTCATATGTCTTATATGGTTTTTAAAAAAAACTATCATGTTTTACCATATAAGACATATAAGTTCATTGAAGCTCATATTTAGAGAATGGTCGTCATTGTGACCGTAGCGGAGAAATCTATTTACAATTATATAGCATAGATTTCTTCCTGCCCGTATCAGGCTGGCGTTTCGCGACACAGTCGAAATGACAAATTTTATTTAACCTTATTAATCCGATCAACTAAAACTTTCACTTTAATTTCAGAAGTTAATTCATAACGGTATTCATCATCAATACTGCCCATTTTAGATTCATTATTCCGAAACTTCATTTTGCTCTCTATAAATTCCTTTGCCGAAGCATGAAATTCAGTTGCTCCAGTCTGGTCAATGAGTTGTTGGATATTATTTTCATTTATTCCGGCGCCAGGCATGATTGTGATCCTTCCATTTGCCTTTTTAACCAATTGAGATAATTTCTCTGCACCCAATAGAGCTGATGATGCACCGCCAGAAGTGAGTACCCTTTTAATACCGAGTTCGATCAAATCTTCCAGTGCCTGATCCATATCATTGCTCATATCAAATGCCCTGTGGAAAGCCACATCCATCGGACGTGCCAACTCAATTAGTTCAGCACATCTTTCTTTGTCAATTGTACCATCTGCTTTAAGTATTCCTATCACAACACCTTCGCAATTTAATGAATTACAGATTTTTATATCTTCTTTCATTAATTCAAATTCTGTGTCAGAATATAAAAAATCGCCGCCCCTCGGACGGATAATCGGCCAGATTTCGATGTGCAGGTTTTTCTTGGCCAATGCCAGCTGACCATAACTTGGTGTAGTGCCACCTTCGGCCAGGTTATCGCAAAATTCAGCCCTTTTAGCACCGCCGTTTTGAGCAGCCAATGCCGAAGCGTAAGAATTTGCGCAGACTTCTAAACAAGCCATATTAATAATAACTTTTTCCTTTGATCAATAAATCCTGTTTTTCTGCATTGCAAACGGCATAGCTAAAGCCCTGTTGAATGGCATAAGCACCATACTCGCCCTTTTTATTGATAGCTAAAAAGCCCACCTGGATGTTTTTTGCGGTTTCTGGTTTCTTTTTAATAATCCGCATTACGGCTTCTTTACAGGCAGCATCCGGACTAAAACCCTGGCGCATCAGTTCTACCACTAAAAATGATCCCACATTTCTCACCACTTCTTCGCCCACACCGGTAGAGGTTGCACCACCAATTTCGTTATCTACATATAAACCTGCACCTATAATCGGACTGTCGCCAATCCGTCCATGCAGTTTATAGGCCATGCCGCTGGTGGTACAGGCGCCAGAAATGTTTCCTTTGACATCAATCGCCAACATCCCGATGGTATCGTGGTTATATTGATTTCCTGGTAATTTTTGCGGCGCAGCTTTTTCGTAAAGTTTATTTTCAATATTCACTACCGGCGCATATTTTGCTGTTTTCAACCATTCTTTCCATGCTTTTTCGCTTGCGGGAGTCAGGAGGTTTTCTTTTTTAAAACCCTGCTCTAATGCAAATTGCAAAGCGCCATCGCCAGCCAGCATTACATGGGGCGTTTTTTCCATTACCTTGCGCGCTACCGAAATGGGGTGTTTAATATATTCGAGTGCTAAAACAGCGCCGCAATTGCCTTGTTCATCCATAATGCAGGCATCGAGGGTTACACGGCCATCACGATCGGGCAAACCACCATAACCTACAGATTGATTTTTTTCATCTGCTTCCGGCACCCAAACCCCCTGTTCTACAGCATCCAGGGCACGTCCGCCTGATGATAATACTTTCCAGGCATCTGCATTGGCTGCAATCCCAAAATCCCAGGTAGAAATCACAATCGGGAAATTTGCTGCTTTCGAATCATTTTCAGGGAGCACATTGGCAATGCTGCTTTTATCAATGGCCATCAAACCTGCAGACAGGGCTGACGCTTTTATAAATTTACGGCGGTTAAACATTTGTGTAGTTTGGTTAACTGTTAAGGATGGTTAATTTGTAAAAAGTGGTTAATTGTTTGAATTGGTTAAATGGTTAATTGTAAAGGGTGGTTAATTGTTTAAATTGTTTAACTGGTTAATTGACGAATTGTTAGATTGTTAAATCAATCAATCCTGTCTGATTATTTGGTTTGAACATTGGTCATTATTCATTAATCGTTTTACTATTGGTCTGAAAGTTGTAATATAATTATTGGTTATTCACTAATCAATCGTAAACCGATCCGCATCCTTTAAAAACGGAAACTGTCTTCTAACTTTAACCAGTTCCTCATAATTGATGCTAAAAGTATATAAATCTTCATCCTCTGGCTTATAATAAACGGTATTTCCGTAAGGATCTAAACACATGGATAATCCGCTATGGTAAATCTGGTTACCATCATGGCCAACACGGTTTACGGCAATTACATAACTCTGGTTTTCGATCGCCCTTGCCGGGATAAGTGCTTTCCAGTGTGCCGAGCGTTTATCAGGCCAGTTGGCAACCAGAAGTAAAATATCATATTCCTGATCTACATTACGCAACCAAACCGGGAAACGAAGGTCGTAACAGATGGCCAGCCTGATCTTCCAGCCTTTAAGTTCTACAATTAATTTGTCTTTACCCGGACTGAAATGATGGTCTTCATCGCCCATGCCAAATAAATGGCGTTTATCGTAATGCTGGTGTTTTCCATCTGGTTCCATCCAGATTAAACGGTTATAATATTGGTTATTTTCTTTAATAATTAAGCTTCCGGTAACCACACAATTATACAGGTCTGCCATTTTTTGCATCCATTGCATGGTTTTTCCACCCATTTCTTCAGCCAATGCTTCCGAATTCATGCTGAAACCGGTATTGAACATTTCGGGAAGGATAATGATGTCGGTTTTTTCCCGAACACCCATGGATAGCCTCAGCGCCAGATTTAAAAGGTTTTTTTCTATGTTTTCCCAAAAAAGATAAGCTTGAAAGACGGTTACTTTCAGGTTTTCTATTTGAGTGTAAACAGGTGCTTCCATTTTTAATGTTTTAAACTGGTTAAACGTTTTTTAATTTCTCTGCAGCTAAGGCAAGCGTAGAATTTTCTTTGGCAAAGCAGAAGCGAATGATTTTATGATCGGTCGATTTCTGATAAAATGCCGAAACAGGAATGGTAGCCACTCCAAACTCCTTAATTAAGTGCATACTAAAATCGGTGTCTTTTTCATCGCTGATGTCGCTATAGCTTGCACACTGAAAATAAGAACCGTTACATGGCAAAAGTTTAAAACGGCTCCCGGCCAACAAATCCCTGAAATAATCCCGTTTCTGCTGAAAAAAGCTGGCTAATCCGGTATAATTTTTAGGTTGTTTAATGTATTCGGCAATGGCCTGCTGCATGGGACTATTAACGCTGAAAACATTAAATTGGTGTACCTTCCTGAATTCTTTGGTCAGTTTTTCCGGAGCCAGGCAATAACCCAGTTTCCATCCTGTAGCGTGTAAAAGTTTACCGAACGAGGCTACAATGAAACTCCGCTGCCTTAATTCGGGATAAAGCATTACACTCTGGTGTTTTTGTTCATCATAAATTAAATGCTCATAAACCTCATCGCTTAAAATTAAAATGTCGGTGCCACTGATCAGTTTAATCAGCGATTTCATGTCATCTTCAGATAAAATACTCCCGGTAGGATTCTGCGGCGTATTTAAAATGATCATTCTTGTTTTTGCGGTAAACAGCTTTTTAACCATATCCCAATCTATACCGTAACTAGGTGGGGCAAGCTCATAGGTTTTAACCAAACCGCCTAAAAGTTTTACGGTAGGGGCATAGCTATCGTAAGCAGGTTCAAAAATGATCACTTCATCGCCTGCATTAATGATGGCCGCCAATGCGGTAAAAATAGCCTGCGTTCCGCCTGCAGTAACGGTAATTTCTGTTTCAGGATTATATTTTACGTTGTAAAGTTTTTCAACTTTCTCTGCAATGGTTTCCTTTAAAAAAATATTGCCCGGCATTGGCGCATATTGGTTAAAACCATCTTTCATGGCTTTATTTACCAATTCAACCAGTTTTGGGTCGCAGGCATAATCAGGAAATCCTTGTGATAAATTAATGGCATTGTGTTCTGCCGCAAGTTTGCTCATCACCGAAAAAATGGTGGTACCTACACCAGGAAGTTTAGATTGTATATTCAGCATCGTATAAGCGAAAATAGGAAAAAAAAGCTTAATGCCTAAACAGGATTGCTAAAAGCCAGGCTGAATTGGCCAAGATGGTTAACTGAATAAACTAAATTTAACCTAATCTGATTAAACCCTTCCTTGCAATTCGCGTCAATAAAAATAAATACGGAACCAAATGAACTGCAGATGAGCAGATTTGTATTATTTCAAATATATTTGATCTTATTTAAAATAATTCCAGATAAACTATTTTCTTTGCATTAAATCTCAAAAACTCCTGAATGAAATTTAAACACTTAGCCGCCATCTTTTTATTGGTGATCACAGCTTCGGCCTTTGTGAGTACTAAAAAAGCTTTAAGAACATTTGTTTCCAACTATGAAAATGTATTGGGTACATCTTTAGAGTTAAAATTTAAAGCAAGTAATCAGGCAGATGCCGACCTGGCCGAAGAACATGCGCTTAAAGAAATTGATCGTTTAGATGAGATTTTAAGTGCTTACAAACCATCCAGCGAATTTAGCCAATGGATGAAAAACGGTAAACAGACCACTAAAATTTCACCGGAATTATTTGAGGTTTTGCAACAGTTTGAGGATTATAAAAATTTAACTAATGGTGCCCTTAATGCATCAGCAGCCCTTATTGGCAATGTTTGGAAAAAAGCATCGGCTGAACACCGTTTGCCATCTGCCAGCGAGCTGGAAAATGCAGTTAGCCTGGTTAAACAAAAGCATTATGTACTGGACGGGAAAAATAAAACCGTTACACGTTTAGATGAGGTGCCTTTGGCTTTAAACTCTTTTACAAAGAGTTATATCATTAATAAAGCTGCTGATAAAGCCATGCAAACACCGGGGATTGAAAACGTGGTGGTGAACATTGGCGGCGATATGGTGGTTAAAGGAAATCAGCCGGAGAATATCGAAATTGCCAATCCAAAGGCCGATACAGAAAATGATGCAGCGTTAAATACGATTAAAGTTTCAAATATGGCGGTTGCCACCAGTGGTAATTACCGCAGGGGCTTTAATGTTAATGGAAATTGGTATTCGCATATTGTTGATCCACGTACAGGAAACCCAGCCTCAGAAATTATCAGCGCTACAGTGATTGCTGCTGATGCCAGTGAAGCGGGCGCACTTGCCACTTCGTTTAATGTATTATCTGTTTCAGAAATTGAAGCCATTACCGCCAACCGAAATGATATTGCTTACCTTTTGGTTACCAAAAACGGCAAAGAGATTAAAAATGAAAACTGGCCGAAATATGAACTGGTTTCAGCTAAACCAGCAGCTGCAATGGCGAAAGTTAACAAAGCAGATAAACTTTGGAATGCGAAATATGAGCTAATTGTGAATTTGGAGCTTGCCAATATCGAATCGACCGATGGAAAACGTGTTCGCCGTCCGTTTGTGGCCGTTTGGGTAGAAGATGCTGCAAAAACACCGGTACGTAACCTGGCCATCTGGTATAATAAACCACGCTGGTTACCAGATTTAAAATCGTGGAATCGTGTAAACGGTGATGAATTTAGAAAAGGAGCTGAAGGAAAATTAAGTTCAACCAGTTCGGCTACACGTGGTCCTGGTAAATATAGTTTATCGTGGGATGGAAAAGATGATAGCGGCAAATTAGTAAAAGCCGGAACATATACTGTTTATATTGAAGTAGCCCGCGAGCATGGCACCTATCAGGTGATTTCGAAAGAAATGAAATTTACCGGTTCCGCACAAAAAGTAGAATTAACCCCAAATACAGAATTAGCATCAGCATCCCTTGACTACAGAAAAATCGCAAAATAATACTATCGCTGCACCTGGCGGACTGGGAAAAAAGCCGGTAAAAAAGGATAGTGGAAAAGGCAAGGGGAAGAAACGTTTAGCCGGTTTATCACGCTGGCTGCACATTTACTTATCGATGGTGAGTTTTACTATACTGCTGTTTTTTGCAGTATCGGGATTAACCTTAAATCACGCTGATTGGTTTACCTCGGGAAAAGAAGTGGTGGTTAAAGACTCAGGCTCGGTAGATTTAAAATGGGTAAACCAGGCAGATACCAATAAAATAAACAAACTACAAATTGTTGAATTTTTAAGGAGCAAACACCAGGTTAAAGGCGCATTGAGCGATTTTAGAATTGACGACCGTGAACTGAGCTTAACTTTTAACGGACCTGGTTACCTGGCCGATTCTTTTATCGACCGCGAAACAGGTAAATATGAATTAACCACCACCAGGTTTGGTGCAGTGGCCATAATTAACGATTTGCATAAAGGCAGGGATTCGGGCAAGGCTTGGTCCTGGATTATCGATATCTCAGCCGTACTCATGACCTTGGTATCCATCTCGGGCATTATTCTGATCTGTTTTATCAAAAAGAAAAGATTAAGCGGCTTCATCATCGCAGCAGTTGGAACAATAATCTGTTATCTGATTTATAAATTATTTGTCCCTTAATTAAGCTATGCTTTGTAAAACTGAACCGGTTTCTTTTACGGTTAGCGTATGGTTTACACCACACTTTAAAGCAAAATTATTGCGCTGGTGCCCAACCGGAAAATCAAAAGCGACAGGATAGCCATATTCCTTTACTTTTTCTAAAACGATTTCATAAATGGTTTTGCCAAACTCTTCTCCGGGATCGTCAGGCTTGACTTTAAAACCACCAACAATTAAACCCTTCAGGTTTTTTAATTTTCCGCTCCGTTTTAAATTCCACAGCATCCTGTCTATGCTGTAAAGGTATTCGCCGGTATCTTCTATAAAAAGTATTTTGTCTTTTGTATTTAAATCAGAATCACTTCCTGCCAGGGTTTCGATGATACTCAGGTTGCCGCCTACCAAAATACCATCAACTTTTCCTAACTGGTTGTTACTGTTGGAAGGAGCGGTGTAACCCATTTGTTCGCCAATTAATGCATTTTTTATAGATAGTATGGTTTCGATTTGTATCTGTTCTGCTTTGCTCCAGTCTTCCGGGAAACTGTTGCACATTTTAGAATGGATGGATGCAATTCCATAATTTTTAGCCAAATGGCAATGTAAAACTGTAATGTCGCTAAAACCTATAATCCACTTTGGATTTTTTTTGAATGAAGAAAAATCAAGCTGATCGATAATCCGCACCAGGCCATATCCGCCACGGGCGCACATAATGGCTTTTATATTGGGATCATCAAGCATGCGCTGCAAGTCTGCCAACCTTTCAGCATCCGTTCCGCCGTAAGTAAAATCGCGTTTGCCAATGGTATCGCCGGTTTTTATGGTAAAGCCCCAGCTTTGCATCTGTAAGACTGAGGGTTGAATCTGCTCCGGTGTAATGTAACCCGCCGGACTGGTTATTCCAATCGTATCGCCTGGTTTTAAGTAAGGTGGAATTTTAAAAGATGAACTTTCATTTTCGACAGTATTAGCCAATGTTTTAAAAGCCGGAAATACGGTTGCAGCTGCAATAAATGAAGAAAGGAAATGTTTTCGGTTCATCTAAAATAAGAATGTAAATGTTGATGTAGCGAATATAGGATTTAAAATATTGGCATAAAAGAAAAGGGATTTATATCCATAAATCCCTTTTTTAAACCAAACAAATTAATCTGTAAAAGATTAGTATAATGTGAATTATATAAATAACCACTTTTGAAATAAAATGTTTTGAGATTTTATAAAAAAATATTTAGTCATGCTTATAAATGATTTATGGGATAAAAATTAATTTGAATAGCCGCAATCAATTTATAAGTAAATTTTTTCTAGTTATTATCATTTCGAGCGGAGTGCAACGCAGTCGGGAAATCTGCCAGGGTAGATCCACTAACCCTCCTCAATAGCCCTGATGGAAACGGAAATACTTTTTGGTAACGTTATGTTGTATTGTAGAAAGCTGCCCAAAAAGATTGCAGTGTACAGCAGGACCAACCCTTTACGATAAGCACTGAAACTGCGCTTCTTAATATTTAAAAAAGATAAGGATGTCTTAAAATAGAGATCTTAAAAAATTATTTAAAAGTTAAAGGCTATCCCTCGCGGATAGCCTTTGCTAACAACAAAACAAATATAAGATAACCAAATCTTACCTGATTGAGCAGAATCAGGTAAAGTGCTATGAGATACACTTTGCGGCCTAGTAATGGATTCGAACCATTGTAAAGAGTTTATGAAACCCCCAACCTTCCAATCGGTCAACTGGCCTTATTTTATAACTGTTTTAATGCCAAATAATCCCTTAATTCTAAAATTTGTTCTTTAATTAAACTATCTTCATCCTTTAAATATTCCTGCTTATTTTCTTCCGTTTTTACCGGATAGGTAAGGGCCTGATATTCATCTATAGTGGGATATTGAAAATAGATTGACATAATTTTAGCGTTTTAATTGTTCAACATCGTTTTCTTTATGATTAATGTTGAGCAAATATATAAATAAGTATATAATATCTATGGATCTAGTAGTATTTATTTTAAATAATATTATAAATAATTCATTATCAGTTTATTATTTTTTATTCTGTTTGTAATAGTAGCTTCTTTTAATAGATTTTCTACCTCAAATATTAACCTTAATATTTAACAGCCGTTTTAATTTACGAGCTTAGGCTTAAGCCGCTTTAAATTCAATTTCAGAAAAGCTAATTATTTTAAGGATATTTGCAGTTCAATCATTAAAATAGTAATTGTGTCTTTAGATAAATTAAAACTTAGCAAACCACTTGTAGCGGCCATGACAGACGCCGGATTTTTAACTCCAAAAGAAATCCAGGCCAAAACCATGTCGCGTATTTTAGGTGGACAAGATGTTATAGCGGTGGGGCCGGAGGGTTCGGGAAAAACAACAACCTATGTTTTAGCAACTTTAATGAAATTAAAGTATGCCTTTGAAGAAGCACCACGAGCTTTAATTTTAGTGCCCAATGCGGAACATGTAGATCATGTGCTGGAACAGTTCAAATTGCTTAACCGTAACAGTACCTTCAGGATTTTGGGAATTGATAGCCGTGGTGCCGTTGATACGCAAATGAACGAAATTACCGATGGTTGCGACATTATTGTTGCAGTACCCGATCGTGCACGTGCATTATACTTAAAACTGGCGCTAAATACCAATAAAATCCAGTTGTTTATTGTAGATAATGCAGAGCTGATTGTTAAAAAAGGCCTGCAGTTGCCTGTTGTGGAGCTGGCCAATAGCGCCTATAAATCGCAGCACGTGGTATTTACGGAGGTAATGCACGAAAAATTAAACCACATGATTTCGCCTTTTATGAAAGATTCTGCTTCAACCATTGAGGTAGAGGAAATTGGCGAAAAACAGGCAGAGGTTTATCAGCAAATGTTGTATCAGGTGCCAAATTTCAGGACCAAACTTAACCTGCTCACTTTATTATTGAATGATAAGGAAGTTTTTGATAAGGTAGTGGTTTTTGTGAATACCAGGTTAACTGCCCAAACAGTATATAAAAATTTTAATCATAATAAAGAAGGAGAAATCAGCATTTACCGTTCATTGTTTTTTGATGATAAGGGCTATGATGATATTGAAGACTTTAAAGACAATCCGGATGCAAGGGTTTTAATTGTTGCTAATGAGAATCTGGGAGATTTAAATATTGAAGGCATTCCTATTCTTTTACACTTAGAACTTCCTGAACAGAAAGAAACTTTAATTCAGCGCATTGTTAAAAATGGTGATGAAGAAGTGGTGGCGATTACTTTCTCTACCGATATCGAATTGATTGAGGTGAAGAAAATAGAGCAAGCCATCGGGCAAAAGATGGAAGTAATGGAGCTGCCTGAAGATTTAAAAGTTGTTGATGCCATCACAGCCAAACCAAAGAAAAAGAAAGCGAACGAAGATGATGAAGACAGCGAGCGTGGTGCAGCTTTTCATGAAAAGAAAGCCAGTAATTTAAAAAACTACAATTACAGCGCCGGCACAAAAGCCAAAATGACTTACAAAAATAAAAAGGGATTGTCTTAGATAGTAGGCTAATGCCCGTTTTCTAATAAGTGTAAACAATAAAATCGACTTCATTCGTCATTCCCGGCGCAGGCGGGAATCTTAATAGGAATATTGCTTTGTTTGTTTTCCATGATTATTCTTATTGTTCAGCATAAAAAAAGCTCCTCAGAAATTAATCTGAGGAGCTTTTTATTTAACCGTTATTTACGATTAGTATAAAGTAAACTCTACACGACGGTTTTGTTGACGACCAGCTGCAGTTTTGTTAGTTGCAATTGGTTGGTCAGGTCCGTAACCTGTAGCTTCAATTCTTGATGCATTAGCACCCTGAGATACTAAATAAGCTTTTACTGATTCAGCTCTGTCTTTAGATAAACGTAAGTTTAACTCTCTGCCACCAGTATTATCAGTGTGACCAGCTAATTTTAAGCTAAAGTTTTTCTCTACCAATAAAGCAGCAACACGGTTTAAAGTAGCAAATGATTTAGAACGGATAGTTGATTTACCTAAATCGAATTCTAAGTTAGAAATTGCATCTTTAACTACTTTACGATCTTCTTCAGTGATTACTCTTGTTTCTTTAATTACTTCGCGTTGAACTTTGATTGGGCAACCAGAACCATCAACAACTGTACCTGAAGCAGTTCCAGGGCATTTGTCGAATTTGTTTGCTACACCATCGTTATCATCATCACCAAGGTCTTTAGCATATTGCTCTCTGTCGCGTTGTGCATTTTGCTCAGCAGTAGATAATGCTCTTCTTAATTCAGAACTTTCTTCAGCGCTTTGCTGACGTAAATTAGCTAATGAGCTATAGTTTTGTAACTGAGGTTTTTCTTTACTACCCAAAGCAAATTCTAAACCTGCGTGTGCATAAGCAAATCTGTCGTTAGCACCAGTATTAACACCATCAAATTTAGCAGATTTCACAAAATTTACATCGTAACCTAAATCTACGTTAATTCCTTTTGCAACACCTAGTTTAAAACCGGCACCTACAGGTACAAACCAACCTTCTCTGTAATAACCTGCATCTTGCGTATTAGCTGGTGTAGTTGTAGCACCAGATGACATGTAACCCGCACCTGCTTTTAAGTAAGGGATAATTACTGCATTCTCATTATTGATGTTGATGTTAGCAACATTCCAGACTGCTGATAATGCACCAGACCACTGCATATTGGTTTTGTAACCTGTGTTAGCAGCATAAGTGGTATTTCCGGCAGCATCAATTCCGTTAGCAATTCTTAACTCTTCAACTTTACCAGCTAAGAAATCCGCCTGAATACCTAATTGAGGTAAAATTTGTTTTTTAATGTAACCACCGTATCCAATATGCTCTACCGGAGTTTGAAACTGGTGATTTGAATTGCCGAAAATAGTTCTTGGTGTTAATAAACCTCCGTGAACACCTACCGACCAGGTGCGGAATTCTTTAGGAGAGAAACGTCCTGTAGTACTCGTAGTTGTTGGTGTCTCCTGCGCAAATAATTGTGATGATAAACCTAATAATGCAACCAACATTGTTGATTTTGTAATTCTCGTATTCATGTTCTTCTATTTTTTAAATATTAGTGTCTTAACAGTTTTTATGTCGTACTGTTTTGCATTGGCTAAGAAAAAATCTTGCCAAATACTATATTTTTTACTCAAATAGCATGTTATCAGAAGATTAGGAGGTTAAATTAAATTCACAAAAAAGTTACTTAACCATAGGTAATCAATAAGAATTTGTATAGTATTCTATACATTTTAAGGAATTTAAACGATTTTAATCGGTAGAAATTCTATTTGTCTGACGGATTTTTTTTATGGTTCAACAGCATTTCAACGGTTTTTTCGAGCCTGCTACTCCTTGTTTTTCCTTGTTTTGCAGATAATACCCATAGCACATATTCTTTTCGATGGCTATAGGCAAGCTGGTTAAAATATGCCAAAGCCTGTGGATGACCGGAAAGAGCGGCTTGTAAATCAGCCGGAAGTTTAACAGTTTTATTTACCGGATCTATATATTCGCCATATTCATTGGTTTTAATATGGTCGTTTCGCATTCCCGATGGTTTAACTTCTTCAATAAGTTTTAAACGTAAAGCTGTCCACGTTTCATTTACTGCTGCCGATGCGCAGGGCGTTAAGCCAAAAGCATTCAGTTCTTGCCAGCTTTTCATCAGATCGAGATCTGATTTGATTTTTGCTGATTTTTTGGGATAAAAAACCCAGAAAATGGTTTTGGCGTTAATCTGTCTTAAATTTCTCTGAATTTGCTGGTTAAGCTGATCTTTACTTATGGTGAAGATAATTAATGTATTAAAATCAGCTTCTTCGTTATATTTTATAACAATATCGGATGGGATGTCACCAAATATAGCTGCTGCATGTTCAGGCGCATCAACAACTTTAACAGTATAACCTGGTTTTACCTGAAGCTTTTTTAAGAATAGATTTTCCATTTGAATAGTGCGAATTCTGCAGTCAGATGTCCGAAGATAATATTACAAAAATCGATGTATTTTCTGTGTTTTTTTATAAGTGATCTTTGGTAAAAAACTTAGATGATTACAACCTTAATTTAGCAAAGAAATCCCAGAATACAATACCGGCAGAAATTACAATGTTAAAAGAATGTTTTGTACCGAATTGGGGAATCTCAATGCATTCGTCGATTTTAGCCATTACTTCATCGCTCACACCATCTACTTCATTTCCAAAAATCAAAGCATATTTTTTATTGGGATCGGGTTGAAAAGTATTTAGCATCGTGCTGTTTTCGGCCTGCTCAATGGCAACAATCTCGTAACCTAAGTCCCTTAAGGCATCAACAGCCTGTAAAGTATCTGTATAATGGATCCAATCAACAGATTGAGTAGCGCCCAAAGCCGTTTTTTCTATTTCACGGTGTGGCGGCTGTGCAGTAATGCCGCAGAGAATCACTTTTTCCAGGGCAAAACCATCTGCTGTACGGAATATAGAGCCCACATTATGCATGCTGCGCACATTATCCAACACCACTACAACAGGTAATTTCTCCTGTGCCTTAAATTCTTCAATATCCGGACGGTTCAACTCGTCTAATTTTAATTTTCTCATGATTTTTTAAAATGATGCCACACATGAAAGGATTACACAGATTAATATCGTCGCATCTGTATTTATCTGTATGCATCTAGTATTAAATGTTGTTATAAACTGGTTGGTCCACCACCAATTTCGCTAATGTAAATGGCAGCGGGGTAACCAATTTTAGCTAAGTAGTAATCTGTTAAATGTTTGGCAAAATCTTCTTCAAAACCTTTTTCCAGTAGAGAAATGGCACAACCACCAAAGCCTGCACCGGTCATGCGTGCACCAATAACATGCTCATAATCTTTACAAAAATCCACTACAGCATCCAGTTCTTTTCCGCTTACCTCATATAAGTTTCTTAAAGATTCGTGTGAGGCATACATCAAACGGCCAAATTCTTCAAGATTACCGCCATTTAAGGCTTTTGCTGCTAAATGAACACGGTCGTTTTCTTTTACCACATGGGTGGCGCGGTTTAAAATAACTTCATCGGTTATTACATGGCTGTGCAGTGCAAATTTCTCTGCATTAAGTTCGCAAAGGTAATGGAGTGTGATTTCTTCGTTAAGCTGCTTTAAGGCCGTTTGGCATTCTGCAACACGCTCATTGTATTTAGAATCTGCCAGTTCGCGGGGCTTGTTGGTATTAATGATGGCCAAAACATACTTGCCGAGCTCCACATCAACCATTTTATATTTTAAAGTTTCGCAGTCTAAAACAATAGCTTTGTTTTTTTCACCAAAAGCAACTGCAAACTGGTCCATAATGCCTGAGTTTAGACCAATAAAATCATTCTCCACCTGTTTGGCTATTTTAACAAGTTCCAGTTTATCGTAACCTAAATTGAAATGGGTATTTAGCGCATATGCTGTGGCAATTTCGATAGATGCAGAAGATGAAAGTCCCGATCCGATGGGAATATTCCCATAAAAAAGAAAGTCTAATCCGGTTATTTCTTTTCCATCCTTAATCATTTCGTTGATTACACCAACAGGATAATTTGCCCAATGGTTACCGTCTTTTTCGTTTAAAACATTACTCTCAACAATGGATTCATTCTCGAAATTTAAACTTTTAAACCTGAATTTATGATCCTGATTGGGCGCAATAGCCAGCCATGTTCCCAGGGTAATGGCGCAGGGCATTACTAAACCACCGTTATAATCAATATGCTCGCCAATGAGGTTAACCCGGCCGGGCGTAAAATATATAGCGTGGGCCTTTTTATCGTATTGCTCTGCAAATTTTTCCTCAAGGTTAATGTTCATTTGGCTAAAATATATTTATTAAAAGCATTAATAATAGTATGTTTGTTTAGGAAACAAAAGCCCTAAGTTACAATTTATGAGCGTTCAGCAAACACCTACCGGAAAAATTATTGATGGCGAAGAAGTTATCGCAATCGAATTAACCAATAGTAAAGGCACTTATGTTAAAATATTTAATTATGGTGCAATCATCAACAAATTCATTGTAAAAAATGCCAAAGGCGAGATGCAGGATATTGTACTGGGTTTCGATACTTTTGATGAATACCTTAATCCGGATTACTTAACCCAGTACCCATATTTAGGTGCAATTGTAGGGCGTTATGCCAATCGCATTAAAAATGGTCGTTTTACTATTGATGGTGAAGATTATCAACTGGCACAAAATGCCGGGACGGATACTTTACACGGCGGCATTGAAGGGTTTGATAAAAAAGTCTGGGATGTTATCGAAGTGGGCGAAGGGGAGCAGTCGCTGGTTACTTTACAATATGAAAGTGTTGATGGTGAAGAGAATTTTCCAGGCAACCTGATCATTGATCTTACTTTCGAACTGACCGAAAATGATGAACTGATTTTGAGTTACGAGGCAGAAACCGATCAGGCTACGGCAATTAATTTAACCCACCATGGTTATTTCAACCTCGCGCCAAATGGTGGGAATATTAAGGACCACAAACAGCAGATTTTTGCTTCACATTACCTGGAGCAGGATAGTAATTACTCGGTTACGGGTAAACTAATCCCTGTTGCAGGAACCAACATGGATTTTACAAAATCTAAAGCGATAGGACAGGATTGGAATGAGGAAGAAGGGTACGATCAAACCTACGTGCTGGATAAAATATACGGTGATTTATCACTGGCCACTAAAACAATTGAGGAAGAAAGCGGTTTAGTGTTAAGCGTATATACAACAGAGCCAGTAGCACATCTTTATACCTCGAAGTATTTGGATGTGAAAAATGGAAAGGGTGGCAGGGATTACGAAAGCTACGGTGCTTTTTGCGTGGAAACACAGCATCACCCAAATGCCATTAATATTCCGGAATTTCCAAGTACGGTATTAAGACCTGACGATTTATACACGCAAACAACCATTTACAAAGTTTCATTAAATAAATAATTATGTTCACCATCGAAAACATCCGGGCAGCAGAATCGAAAATTAAAACTGGTGCAGATTTCCCGCAGTTTATAAAAGAAATTAAGGAACTGGGTGTTAGGCGGAACGATGTTTATGTGAGCAATGGTTTATCCATTTATTTTGACAATGAAGATAATGCCCAGCAAGTAAGTCCTGATGGATACCCGGCTTTAATTATCAACGATGAACCTTCTGCCGGAAAACTTGAGCATGCTTTAAAAATACACCAGCAGGGCGAAACAGATTACATTACTTTTTGCAAACAGGCCGCAGATGCAGGAGTGGAGAAATGGGTAACCGATCTGGAAGAAATGACCTGTACGTACCTGGATGCCGAAGGCAATGAACTGGTAAAGGAAAACATTGCTGAAGTTTAATATACTTAACTAAAATTATGATGTTACTCTGATGGCTGATTTAGTCATCAGAGTAGCATTAAACAAGTGTAAAACCCAATATAAACTCCGTACCACCATTTTCTTGTGTTTTCATCTGTATTTTGATATCATTTAATCTCGCAAAATCGCTTACCAGACTTAAGCCAATTCCAGAACCAGATTCTCCAGCCGTTCCTCTTGAAGACATTTCATCACCAAAAACAGCAAAAAGCTTAGCAGCTTTTTTTTGATCCATTCCAATTCCATTATCTTTAATATGAAGAAAAATGTTATTGGCTGCTGTTTCTGTACTGTAAAAAATTTCGATATTGCCTTTCGGTTTGGTAAATTTAATGGCATTGGTAATCAGATTCCTTAAGATAACCATTACCTGTTTCTCATCGATTAACACGATGTCGTTTATTGTTGAGTGATAATGATTTAAGGATATCTGTTTCAGTAAACTGGTCTGAGCTAATTCTTTAATAACCAGATCAGTAACGCTACTGAGTTTGTAAGGAATTCTATTGGCCCTGGTTGATTTATTACTTTTTGTCCATGTAATCAAATCATTCAACATTTCAAGACTGCTTAATATTTTTTCTTGAAAATCATCAATAAAAAGATTAAGTTCTTCCTTACTAAAATCACCTTCTTTAAAAAATCGGGTTGCCTGTAATGTAGTGGCAAATGGCGAACGCAAATCATGACCAATTACCAGTATAAGTTTGTTTTTATAATCGTCGTTGTTTTGTAGTTCTATATTCTGCTGTGCTATCAGATCTTTCTGTTGTAAAATATCGATGTTATTATCAGCTAATAGCCTGTTCAGTTTGCTTTGTTGTTTTGATTTAAGATAAACTATTGCCAATAAAATGGAAACCAGCGATAAAAAAGATATGCTTATTATAATCAATAAACGATTGAGGTGTATGTTTTTTTCTTGTGCAGTAATTTCTTTGGTTAAATACTGATTTTCGAGGTTTTTCTGAATAATTAATAATTCATTTACTCTTTTTTTGGCTTCTTCATCGGAGGCTAAGGTAGCATAATGCGCCTTCTGATCTAATATTTCATAAGCTTTTTTGAAATTCCCTTTTTCCTGATAGGCTTTCGCCAGCAAGGACAAGGATTTTTCAATATTTATTTGATCCTTATTCTTTTTTGCGATAGAAAATCCTAACTCTGCAAACTTTATAGCATTGTCAAACTTTTTTAGGCCAATGTTTGCCTTTGCCATGCTAGTATAAGTAGCGCCGAGTTCCCAATCTGAAACTTCTTTTTGATTGTAAAGTACCGTTTCAAAATATTTTATTCCTTTTTTATAGTCTTGTTTAAGAATAAATAAGTCGCCCAGGCGATTATAGCAGGTAAAAAAGTAAGTTTGATTATTTATATTTTTAGCTATTGCCTGCGCAAGTTGGTAATGCTTGAAAGAGTTATTAAAATAGGCTTGTTTTTTATATTTACCAAAAAGTATGGCATAGCAAAAACCAAGGTTAAACTCATTTAGCATTTGGGTATTATAATCTTTTATCTTTGTAGAAAGCTCTAGCGCACGATAAAAATGCTTTAAAGCAATAGGGTAATTTTTTTGCTGAACGTAGGCCAAACCGATATCGTTTAGGCAAATGGCTATTAAAGCCTGATCTGAAGTTTTAGTAGCAATTTTATAGGCATCATACAATTCAATAAATGCTTTGTCATAATTATTCTTATAATAATAATTTCCAGAAAAATTAAGCTTTGCTTTAGCCTGTCCGTAGAGGTATTGATCATTTATAGCAAGTTTATAAGCTTTATCTGCATAAAACCAACTGCTATCAGGATTTTCTTTAAAATATAAATACGAAATTCTGTTCAGGGTATCAATATAGGCATGGGTTTGGTGAAGCCTGTAATGATTTAACCCGGCCTTTTTCATTTCAATAAGCTGTTTGCTCAGTAAATTCCCCTGAGCCAGGGCAGATAAGATATAGCAATTACATAAAATAAAGAGAGGGATTAATTTCTTCATAATTGACTTTTACTGCTTTAGCAATAAATGTACTGAAATGATATGCTAATTTAAATTTAAATCCTTTCCAGTACTGTTTTAATCGCCTGTTCTACAATTTTATTTGGTTCATTGCTAAATTCGAATTTTACCCTGCTAGCCAGAATCGCATTTACAGAAAGCGCTTTATGCCCTAAAACTTTTGCCAATGCATAAATCCCCGCCGTTTCCATTTCCAAATTAGTAATGCGGTGCTGATTGCTCCTAAAGCTGTTAATGAGCCCGATAAAATCAGGAACTGCATTTTTTGCCCTTACTATTCTGCCTTGCGGAGCGTAAAAACCAGGTGCTGTAATCGTAATGCCATGCGCCATATCTTTACCAATAGTATTTAAAAGACTTTCATCAGCAGCAGTTAAATAAGGGTTAATATTTTTTAAATGACCAAAATGCGTTTTAACATCATTCAGTATAAGTTGCTCATCACCAGAGAATTGCTGAAGATAATAATTCATTAAAGCGTCCATCCCCAAACCATGTGTAGAAGCTAAAATCGTACCCATCGGGATATCGGGTTGCACCGCTCCTGAAGTACCTATCCGGATAATATTTAGCGAGGTCAGTTCTTTTTTTACTTCACGGGTTTCGAAATCGATGTTCACCAATGCATCCAGTTCGTTAAAAACAATATCGATATTATCAGTTCCTATACCTGTTGAAAGCACTGTTACCCACTTTTTTCCTATATACCCCGTATGGGTAATAAATTCGCGCTTACCTTTTTTAAACTCTATCTGGTCGAAATATTTGCTTACTTCGCCAACACGGTCCGGATCGCCAACCGTAATTACAGTATCTGCAATGTCTCCGGGGAGAAGATTTAAGTGGTATATGCTGCCATCAGGATTGATGATTAGGTCGCTTTCGGATATTTTCATATTTGGTTTATATTATCCCTCAGATTTATCTGTGTTTATCCTTTTTATCTGGGGTCGTTAATTATATTTTGGTTTTGTTGTTTACCCTCACAATTTTTCCAGCAGATTTCCCTGATTAACGCAGCGCTAAAAGCTGTGGTTATTAAATTGTGCTTAGGTATTTTAACTTAACACCTTCAATTTTATCAAATTTACTTAAAACCTGGTTGAGTTGAGCTTTTCTAACCTCAAATTTTAAGATACAATTGATGTCAAACTGTTGAGCCAAAACCTGTAAATTTTCTTCTTTGGTTAATTTCATTACATCATTCATCTGCAGGTATTCGAAATGGGCTTCATAAATATCATTAACCGTCTTGCTTACTACATTCGAAGCTTTAATGGCCTCTAAACCAGCATTTTTATAGGCGTTAATTAAACCCGGAACACCAAGTAAAGTGCCACCAAAATAACGGACTACAACGATTAATATATTGGTAATATCTTCAGATAGCAAGCAGTTCAATATTGGTCTGCCGGCTGTGCCAGAAGGTTCGCCATCATCGTTCACCCTGAAAACTGACCGGTTTGGTGTTAAACGGTAGGCATAACAAAAATGATTGGCCTTTGGATGTTCGGTACGAAGTTTAGCAATAATTGGCTTTACTTCTTCTTCACTGCGGATCGGGTACGAAAAGGCAATAAATTTACTTCCTTTATCGCGAAATATACCTTCTGAGGCACTTTCGATGGTTTTATAGGAATCATCGAACAGCATTTTGCGATAATGTAATGAAAATAACGGCGGCAATAGCCAAAACTATACCCGTATAATTCAGTTTGCTTAATTTCTCTTTAAAGGCAATTACACCAATTAAAGTTCCAACAATGATAACACCTAAATTCATGGCGGCAAACACTGTAGATGGATTTTCTGCCAGTGCTTTATGTGCCTTCATATAAAAAAGTATATTTCCGAAATTAAAGAAGCCTAAGATTAGTCCGCAGGCTACGTTAACCAGCTGTAACTTAATTTTGCCTGAAATGACCATCGCGATTACAATTAACAACGATACGATAAACGAAAGGCAGAAAACAGTGAAAAGAGAAGTGGTATAAGGCAAATCCTTATAAAGTGCAATTTGTTTAAAAAGGACATCAATAACGCCAAAGCCAACAAAAACCATTATGGGATATAGCAGATTCCCTTTGTTGTCTTTTTTATCTGATTTGCGGAGAAAAGTTAAAATGATTGCCGCAAATCCGATGGCTAAACCTATGATTTTGAAATTATTAAAATCTTCTTTAAAAATAAAGTAAGCTGCTAATATGGGAATGAACAATGATAAACGTTGCGCGATATCAGTTTTAACGATTCCCAGATTTTTAACCGATGCTGCCAGAAATAAAAATATAGATGGTAGCAATATGGCCAGCGCAATATAATTTGGCCACGGCGCACTGGTAGTTACCAGCGATACATCCGGTTTGAAAAATAGAAAACATAAGGTAAGTGCAGCCAGGTAATTAACCGTTACGGCCTGAATAATGCTGATTTGGTATCGTTTGGCGAGCTTTAACAGAATAGCAACTGTAACACTACAACAGATGCTTAAGATAATGTAAATCATTTATTTATGTCGTTTATATAGATAGAGAGTTTATCATTTTCAACTTGGATATGTTCTTTCAGGTTTCCATTTATAGTGGGTGAAGGAATGCCATCTTTCCAGCTGTTTGATGAGGTGAAGATACGTGCTTCATCCCAAAGATTAGCAGACAAAAACTGATTTATGATATTTGCCCCACCTTCGATAATTACGGATTGTATATCCATTAAGTAAAGCTGAAATGCAACCTTTTGAGCGAAATAAAAATGCATATCTTCCATTTGGATATAATGGACATTACCAACAACATCGGTTTTAATTTCGTTAAATATGATGGTTTTGGCCGCTATGTTAAAAATGTGATTGGATATTGGAACCTGCAGGTTTTTATCGATCACCAAGCGTACAGGGTTTTTACCCGGCCATTCCCGCGCTGTTAATTGCGGATTATCCATTATGGCAGTCTGTTTTCCGATTAAAATTGCATCTTCCTCAGTACGCCACCGGTGCGCCAAACGTTTGGCCAAAGCACCACTAATCCATTTTTGATGACCATCAGTTGTTGCAAAATAGCCATTCGCCGTTTCAGCCCATTTTAAAATAATATAAGGCCTCTGCTGTTGTATCCTGGTGAAAAATCTTCTGTTAAGGTAACGACATTCTTCATCTAAAACACCGCTTATTACCTCAATTCCGGCGTTTCTAAGTTTTTCAATTCCCTTACCATCAACGCTTGAAAATGGATCTCTGTTGCCTATCACCACCCTTTTAATCTGATGTTTCACGAAAAGATCGGCACAGGGCGGGGTTTTGCCAAAATGGGCACATGGTTCTAAACTCACATAAGCGG
This sequence comes from Pedobacter sp. 22226, assembly GCF_052045455.1. Lineage (NCBI taxonomy): Bacteria > Pseudomonadati > Bacteroidota > Sphingobacteriia > Sphingobacteriales > Sphingobacteriaceae > Pedobacter > Pedobacter sp. 22226. Next base: position 231,137 of record NZ_JBQEPB010000008.1, read on the forward strand.
TGGCCTGTTTTAACATTGCTTCGGCTTCTTCTCCGAACTGATCAAATACAGCTTTTACAGCGTTTGGTTCTGCATGTGCTTTTCCATATTCCTGGTGGTAGCCTTCGCCGATAATTTTGTTGTTCAGTACAATTACACATCCTACCATTGGGTTCGGACTTACGTTACCCATTCCTAAGGCGGCTAGCTCCAGACAACGTTTTATATAGAATTCATCGCTCATTAGCGCAAAAGTAGTAAAAAAAGCGTCATGGGCTGATCAAAACAGATTTGTTATCGTCGCAAATAAGTAATTTTGCCGTACATGAATATAGGTGCGCTTGAAGAGCAATACAAATTGGAATTAATGTCGTTATATGGCAGCGGAGAGGCTAAGTGGTTGTTTAGTTTAGCTGCTGAACGGGTTTTAAACTTATCCCGCAATAAACTGATGATGATGAAAGACCAGGAAATCAGTTTTATCAATTTGCAAAAACTGCTGAGCATCCTAAACGATTTGCAGATTGGCAAACCCATTCAGCATATTCTGGAAGAAGCGCATTTTTATGGATTGATTTTTAAAGTAAATGAAAATGTATTGATACCAAGGCCCGAAACAGAGGAACTGGTAGAGTGGATCATCTCTGTTTGCAGTTCGCAGACTAATGTTGATGATTTTAAGATTCTGGACATTGGAACAGGATCTGGCTGTATTCCGGTTACCCTAAAAAAATACTTACCGAATGCCCGGATATTTACATTAGATGTTTCACCTGAGGCTATTAAGGTGGCCAAGCAAAATGCGCTTCAAGTTGGCGTGGAAATTGATTTTATAACGGCGAATATTTTGACTTTTCAATATGAAGAAAAATTTGATGTTATCGTAAGTAATCCTCCATATATCAGGGATTTAGAAAAAGGTGAAATGCATGATAACGTACTATTGCACGAACCTCATCTGGCCCTGTTTGTTAGGGATGAAAACCCACTGATTTTTTATAGAGCCATTGCCGATTTTGCTAAAACCAACTTAAAACCCAAAGGACAACTATATTTCGAGATCAACGAATATTTAGGTGAAGAAACTATTGAAATGCTAAAAGATAAAGGCTTTGTAAATATTGATTTAAGGAAAGATATGCAAGGGAAAGATCGGATGTTAAGAGCAATGATTTGATGGATGAGGTAGGATGGATGATGTAAGACGGAAGATGGGAAATGGATAAGGTACATAGGGGGCGTCATCTCGACTGAAACGCAGTGGAATGCCCGCCTGCTTCGGGCAGGGAGAGATCTATCTCTTTGCAGATCTTTTGATCGCATTGTACTTCGCTCGAGACGGTCAGTTCTAACTTAGTGTCTTAGTGTCTTTGTGGTTAAAAAATATTACTAAGCCCTCGGATGAAACTGTGTGATTACCTCTCTCAAATAATCCCTGTCTATGTGCGTATAAATTTCTGTTGTGGTAATGCTCGAATGGCCTAGCATTTCCTGTACCGCTCGTAAATCAGCACCGCCTTCAATTAAATGTGTAGCAAATGAATGTCTTAAAGTATGCGGACTGATTGTTTTCTTTAGTCCTGTTGCTATGGCCAGACTTTTAATCAGGTTAAAGATAGAAATACGCGAAAGTTTAGCCCCAAAACGGTTTAAAAAGATAAAATCTTCATGTCCTTTTTTAATGTTTGCGTGCACACGTACTTCATTGATGTAAATATCAAGCAGTTTTAAAGCTACGCTTCCAATGGGTACTAAGCGTTCTTTATTACCTTTTCCTATTACTTTGATAAATTCAATCTGCGGGAAAAGACTGGAAATCTTGAGTTCGGTTAATTCAGTAACCCTTAAGCCACAACCGTATAATACTTCCATTATGGCTTTATTGCGCATTCCTTCGGGTTTTGAAGCATCTATTGCGGCTATCAGCTCGTTAATCTCATGTATATTGAGCGTATCAGGTAATTTTCTGCTCAGTTTAGGCGCTTCCAGTAAAGCGGTTGGATCGTTAGAGATGACATCTTCGAGCATTAAATAGGCAAAAAAAGCTTTCAGTCCTGATATTACCCTGGCTTGTGTGCTGGCAAGCATACCAAGTTCATTTAACCACGAAATAAAAGACTTTAAGTCGGTTATGGTGATATCGGTCAGTTTTGGCTCTTCATTTAATGACTTAAAATATTGGGCAAGTTTGTCAATATCATTCAGATAAGCTTCTACAGAATTGCCAGATAATGACCGCTCAAGCTTTAAATACGACTTAAATCCTTTAATATATGATGGCCAAAGCATGCTTTTATATGAGATTTTTTATAACATTGCAACGTTACAACATTTAACGTTACTACATAGCATGAAAATACAAATTATTAACGGACCAAACTTAAACTTATTGGGCGTTCGCGAGCCATCTATTTACGGAAATACCAGCATTGAAGATTACATTAAAGAATTAAAATCAGTTTATCCGGAAATCGAAATTGAATATTACCAGAGCAATGTAGAAGGCGAAATTATTAATAAATTGCATGAAGTTGGTTTCAGTTATGATGGGGTAGTGCTTAATGCCGGTGGTTACACACATACTTCTGTGGCTATCGCAGATGCTATTGCAGCCATTAAGACACCTGTTGTTGAAGTGCATATTTCGAATATTTATGCCCGCGAAGAATATCGCCACGTATCATTAACCGGTAAAAACTGTCAGGGTGTTTTAACCGGGTTTGGAATGAAGGGTTACCGTTTGGCTATTGAAAGTTTGTTGGTTTAATTTAATTTTAATACTGAAACTGTCAGATGAAAACATCTGACAGCACTACAAACCTGGAGTAATAGATTGCTTCGTCAGCTGAAAACGCCGTTTCGCAATGATGACTTGTAATCAATCAAATGCACAAGCTTACTACGATACAATTTCTAGGTCAGCTTTGAAAAATATTTAATTTTTTTAATAAAAAATGCCCAAACGATACTGTTATTGTACACTCCGGTATGTTTGACATAAGCTTTTTGAACCGATTTCCTTTTTTTATTCGTTTTTGATAAGGATTTAAGAAAATGCCAGTGCCCTTTGGTTACGGCCATCGTAAATTTTGGTTTTCCGGTAAGTAAAAAGTGCCACCAGGCAATAAAATCGATAAACATGCGGATGGTAATCCGGAAAATTGCATCACCTGCAGGAAGGTTTTTCTGCATGATAATGAGGTTGTTCCTGAAATTGAGGTAAGTTTTGAATGGATTTTCCGTTTGTAAAGTTCCGCCACCAACATGGTACACTTCGGCATCGGGACAATACATAATTTTATAATTCAGGTTTTTTAATCTCCAGCAAAGGTCGATTTCTTCCATATGGGCAAAAAGATCGGCATCTAAACCACCGGCTTCCCTCCAGCATTTGCTTTTGATAAAAAAAGCTGCACCACTGGCCCAAAACACTTCCTTTTGTTCATTGTACTGCCCATTGTCGTGCTCGTAAACATTAAAAAGTCTGCCACGGCAAAAAGGAAAAGCATAAATATCCAGATATCCGCCGGCAGCACCGGCATATTCGAACTGATTTTTATTTATATGCCATTTAATTTTTGGTTGCGCTGCTGCAATTTGCGCATCACTTTCCATCAGGTTGATCACCGGTTTAATCCAGTTTGGAATAACTTCAACATCTGAGTTAAGTAAAATAAAATAATCGGCTTCTACACGTTCCAATACTTTGTTGTAGCCCCCTGCAAATCCGTAATTCTGGTCGTTCTGAATAATTTTAACAGTTGGGAAGTTTTCCTGTAAAAATGAAACTGAATCGTCGGTTGAGGCATTATCTCCCACAATTATTTGCAGGTTATCATATTCGGAACGTAAAACTCCGGGTAAAAACTGATTTAAATATGCTTTTCCATTCCAGTTTAAGATTACAAGGGCTACTGATGGGTTCATTCTTTTTATTCGGGTTTAAATTTCCAGCGTTTATGGCTCCAGAGCCAGTATTGAGGCTGTTCTTTTATAATATTTTCTAAAAATTTAAAGTGCAGGTCGGTGATTTCAAATTCATCCATTTTGGCTGGTTCGAGGCACATTGGCAACACTTCTATATGATAATAACCTTTTTTAACCACATTTACTTTAAAGTAATATATCGGTCTTTTGGTCGATTTTGCAATTTTTTCTACCCCTAAAAGTGCCGCAGTGGGCTGATTTAAAAAATCTGCGAAATATTTGGTTTCTTCCCTCGTGGGGGATTGATCGCTCGCGAAACACAAAAGGGTAGGTTCATTTTTATAGGCAGCCATGCCACGTAAAGTCTGGCGCATCGCGATAAAAATATTGCCATATTTGGTCCGCATACAATCAAACCAGGTTTCAAAAATTTTATTTTTAATGGGTTTAAAAATGACCATGGTTTTGGCAGAAATGCTTAACCCAAGCGCTAAAGTGCCCAATTCCCAGTTTCCATAATGCCCGGTACAGGCCAATACACTTTCTCCGTTTTTAAAATGAACTTCCAATTGTTCCAGTCCCGTAAACTTTACCCTTCTCAAGGTTTCCGCTTTCGAAATACTGGTCATTTTAATGATTTCAAAAATAAGTTCGGCCAGGTACAAGAAGAATTTTTTTTCAATGGCTTTGATTTCAGCCGCTGATTTTTCTGGAAAAGATTGGGTTAAATTCTGCCTGACAACTTTTTTTCGATAGCCAATTACGTAATAAAGCAGATAATATAGTAATCTTGCAAAAAAAAACAGCAAAGGCAAAGGAAGCAGCGACAACAGGTATAAAAAAAATACGCCAACGTGCGCAATCCCTCTTTTAATCATTATTTTTAAAACGTTTCAGGTACAAACATAAATTTTCAAATGCAGAATACAGCTATACTTCCGTTATTTTATCTTCCGCCAGTAGGTTATTTTAGTTTATTGCAAAAGCTTGGAGAAGATTTTTTAATCGAAAAACATGAGCATTTAGCCAAGCAGACTTACCGTAACAGGGCCAGTATTTATTCGCCCAATGGCAAACTTGATATTACCGTTCCGGTGGTTAAGGGTGCTAAAACACATACGAAAATGAAAGATGTACGGATCAGTTACGATTTTAACTGGCAGCGGTTGCACTGGCTGAGTTTAGAAAGCTGTTACCGGAGTTCTGCTTATTTCGAGTTTTACGAAGATGAACTATCCCGTTTTTATACCGGTAAATTTGAGTTTCTGTTTGACTACAATCTCGAACTTTTAGAATGGCTGAATAAGAAACTCAAATTAAATAAAAACTTCGAAGTTACCCCTGAATATTTTGACGATATCAAACCTGAACTGGATTTTCGCGCAGCCATGAACCCTAAAAAACAGGAAGATATTGTAAACAATAAGCCATATTATCAGGTTTTTGAAGGTAAACATCAATTTTTACCCAACTTAAGTATTGTTGATCTGTTATTTAACCAGGGTCCGCAAGCCCGGCTATATTTATAACCTATGGGAAAAAACAAGCCACGCAACCGTCACAAACACTATAAAGTTCCAGCTCCGGGTACCAGTCCGGGTTTGTATGCCATTGATGAAGAGGCTTTAAAGCCTATAATTGTATTGCATACTTATAATGAAAAAACTTATAAGAAAACAGAAATACAGAATATCAATAACATTGATAAACTGATCGAGAACAAAGATTTCTATTACTGGTTTGATATCAAAGGACTGGCTGATCCTAATATTTTTGAAACGCTTTATAATAAACTTGATATCAGCAGGCTTGTGCTCGAAGATATTACCAGTTCTTACCAGCGGCCTAAACTGGATGAATACGATAACGACAAGTATATTTTTTCGGTAAGCCGGCACTTATATCTGAATGATGATAATGTGCTTTGCAACGATCAGATTTCCTTTATTTTATCAGAACGCACGCTGATTACCTTTCAGGAAACTTATGCCGATTGTTTTGAACCGGTGCGGAAACGTTTGGAAGTAGGGAAGGGCAACATCCGTATCGGAGGCAGCAGTTATCTGATGTACGCCATCATGGATGTGATTGTAGACAACTATTTTGCCTTATTGAATTTTTGGGGGGAAGAACTGGATGCAATTGAAGACCGCCTGTATGATCACCCCGATAAAAGGATCATGTACGATACACAGGCCATTAAGCGATCATTGATCACCATCAGGAAAGTAACCTGGCCGGAAAGGGATAAGTTAAATGATATTATCCGTACAGATAGTCCCTTGATATCTGATTTGACCAAAACCTATATGAAAGATGCTTACGACCATTGCATCCAGATTATAGATTTTATTGAATCATTAAAGGAGATTGCTTCTGCCAACATTGATATGAATTTATCGATCATTAGTAACCGGATGAACGAAATTATGAAGGTATTGACCATTATTTCGTCCATATTTATACCATTAACCTTTATTGCAGGGATTTACGGGATGAATTTTAGCAGGGAAGACCCGGCAACCGGAAAAATACTGAAAGACAACATGCCAGAATTATATGCAGCACACGGTTATTTATACACCTGGATTGTTATGGCAGTAATTGCGATTTTACAGGTGATTTATTTTTGGCGTAAAGGTTGGTTTAAATAAAACATTATTTTTAAAATGTACCAGTTTTTGGTAACTTTAGTAATATTTTAATATTAAAACGATGGGACGAAATACATCTATGGCTTTAGGAGATCATTTTGAAAATTTTGTTGATGAAAGAATTTCTGAAGGAAGATTTAAAAATGCAAGTGAAGTTATTCGGGCAGGGTTAAGATTATTGGAAGATGAAGAAAATAAAATCAAAATTTTAAAAGAAGCACTTCAGGCAGGACTTGATAGCGGAACGGTGAAGGATTTTGATCCTAAAAAACATCTTGAAATGTTGAAAGCCAAAAAGAGGGAAAATGGCTAGTTTCTCTCTTAGTAGAAAAGCGATTGAAGATTTAAGTGAAATTTGGAATTATACTTATGATGTTTGGTCTGAAAATCAAGCAGACAAATATTATAAGCTACTCATTGGATTTTGTACTCAGATTGCAAAGAAACCTGAAATAGGTAGAAATTATAAGGAGACAAACCAAAATGTATTAGGATTTAAAGCCGGCGAACATATCATTTTCTATCTGATAATCGAGAATGGAGAAATCGAAATAGTTAGGATTTTACACGCTAAGATGGATTTAGGAGCTAAATTGTCAGAATTTTAATTACACTGTAAATGATTAGTATTAAAAATCACTTATTGTAAAAATTCAATTTTTAATATTTGTAGCTTTAGGGCGTTTTGGTTAGGTTATAGATGCAGTCATTCGAAATAGATAAAAGCGACGTACTCAAGGTTAAAAATGCAATTTTAGCCGGCGATGAAACTTTAAAAGTAGTTTTAGAGGAATATCATGCCTCAGAAATCGCAATTTTGTTCGAACGTTTGGATAAATCTGAACAGCGGCATATCATCAATCTGCTTCCGGCAGAGATCGCTTCCGAAATTATTTCGGAAATGGATGAAGAATCGCACCCCGAAGATTTACTTTTTGAACTTCACCCCGATAAACGTACCGAAATTGTTGAGGAGCTGGATTACGATGATGCAACAGACATCATTTCCCAGCTGGAAGATCATGAGCAGAAAGAAATTCTGGAGGATCTTACCGAAGATCATGCCTCCGAAATCCGTAATCTTTTAACCTACGACGAAAAAACTGCCGGTGGTTTGATGAACACAGAACTGATCTGTGTAAACATCAACCTCACAAAAAAAGATGCGATAGACGAGATTATCCGTCAAAGTGAGGAAATGGAAGAGTTTTATACCATTTATGTGGTAGATGACGAAGAAATTTTTAAAGGAATTGTTTCGTTAAAAGACATTATCAAAGCCAAACACAATGCCAAAATAACCGAACTGGTTAAGGAAGATGCGGTTTATGTTCATCCCGATACCGATCAGGAAGAGGTTGCCAACCTGATTTCCCAATACAATTTAACCAGTATTCCGGTAATTGATGAACATCAAAAATTACTTGGACGGGTAACTTTTGATGATGTGATCGATGTTATGGAGGCAGAAAGTACCGAAGATATCTTGAAAATATCAGGGGTATCTGAGGATGAGGAATTGAGCGGTAACTGGGTAGAAGCAGTAAAATCGCGTTTGCCATGGCTCATCATTAACCTTGGAACAGCTTTTTTAGCATCATCAGTAGTACGTTATTTCGATCCAACTATCAAATTAATTCCTTCTTTGGCGGCCTACATGACTATTATTGCCGGAATGGGCGGAAATGCGGCTACCCAGGCACTTGCTGTAACGGTCAGGCGTATTTCACTTTACGATTTAACGGATAAACAGGCTTACCGGACAGTTTTAAAAGAGTTTACCGTAGGCTTAATTAATGGTGCATCAAACGGATTAATCGTATTTATTTTTGCTTTCTTTTTTGATGGAAACCCGATGCTTGGCCTGGTTATCTTCCTGGCTATGACGGGTAATCTGATTATTGCAGGCATCACAGGTGCGGGTATTCCGCTTATTTTAAAAAGGGTAGGTATAGATCCTGCCATTGCATCCTCTATAATTATTACTACTTTTACCGACGTTTTTGGTTTCCTTTTAATTTTAGGATTGGCCAGTAAACTTTTATTATAATCAGGTTTAGGATTTTGGGACGTCATACTCGAAAGACTAAATAAAGCGCCTGTTAATTAACTAAGACTACATAAAATTAAATCTGTAAAATCTGATCCACATGCAAACAACAAGACACGATTGGACAAAAGAAGAAATATACGAAATTTACAACAGGCCATTTCTGGACCTGGTTTACGAAGCTGCAAGTATCCATAGAGAAAATAAAGATTATAATGAAGTTCAGGTAAGTTCATTAATCTCGATCAAAACCGGAGGCTGTGCCGAAGATTGTTCCTATTGCCCGCAGGCTGCCCGTTACCATACCGATTTAGAAGTACAGCCTTTAATGCAGGTTGGCCATGTAGTTAGCGCTGCTGTAAAAGCTAAAGAAGGTGGCGCCTCACGTTTATGCATGGGTGCTGCATGGCGCGAAGTACGCGATAACCGCGATTTTGACCGTGTAATTGAAATGGTTAAAGCCGTAAATGATATGGATATGGAAGTTTGCTGTACTCTGGGCATGCTTACCGAAAGCCAGGCGCAACGTTTAGCAGATGCCGGTTTATATGCTTACAATCACAATATCGATACTTCTGAAGATGATTATAAACGCATCATCTCTACCAGAACTTACGATGACCGTTTAAACACCATTAAAAACGTGCGTAAAGCAAAATTAACAGTTTGTAGTGGTGGTATTATTGGTTTAGGTGAAACAGTAGAAGATCGTGTTTCGATGTTGCAAACCTTATCAAACATGGAAAAACACCCTGAATCCGTGCCGGTTAATGCTTTGGTTCCGGTAAAAGGCACACCATTGGAAAATCAGCCACGTGTTCCAATCTGGGATATGGTAAGGATGATTGCTACAGCGCGTATCGTAATGCCAAATTCGGTAGTACGTTTATCTGCAGGTAGAAATGAGATGAGCACTTTAGAGCAGGCTTTTTGTTTTATGGCAGGGGCTAGCTCTATCTTCGCAGGCGATAAGTTATTAACTACGCCAAATCCTGCTTTTGTAGATGATATGGCCATGTTTGAATTATTAGGCTTAAAAACCCGCGATGCCTTTAAAAATGGTCGCCCGGCAAATACAAGAATTGCAGAAGAAGCTGTTTAATTCAAAATAATTGTGCTGTCAGATGTAACCATCTGAAAAACGAAAAAGTCCCGGTTAAATTTTAACCGGGACTTTTTTGCTTTTGCGTCAATTAGAAATAACTGACGTAACACAGGAAATCAATATGTATCGCAAGATCTCTCTCTCCTGGATATTCGTGACGTTTCAGTCGGGATGACGCCGCTTTTAATTAAACCGCCGTTACCCTTACTTCAATATTTCCTTTTGTTGCTTTAGAATATGGGCAGGCCCTGTGCGCTTTATCGGCTAAAGATTGTGCTTCTTCATGTGATATTCCGGGAATATGTACATCCAGATCTGCCGAAAGTGCAAATGCATTTCCATCCTTATTGAATGAAACCAGTACTTTAACATTTGCGTCGCTAACATCAACACCTTCACGTTCGGCTATTGAACCTAAGGCACCTAAATAACATGGTCCCCATGCTGCAGCAAATAATTCTTCAGGATTGGTTGCACCACCTTGTCCACCCAATTCTTTTGGCTTTCTTAATTCGAAATCTAAAATCCCGTCACTCGATTTAACGTGTCCGTCTCTTCCACCAGTAGCTGTAACTTCAGCTGTATATAGCTTTTCCATAATAATATTCTTAATTGATTTAGATTAACAATTTATAGTTGTCTTTGTTTTATATAGTGGAAAGACTGCTTAAACATACTCTAAACCGTATATATGACAATTTTATGAATATCTTTTGGTCATTTCATGTAAAAAAACGGGTATTTCATCAGTTTTTATTCAGTTGAAAATCCGATAGAAATCCGTATGCCAATTATTATAGGATAGGCTAGGATAATTTTAATGCGCCTAAAAATCAATCGATTATAGTTTAATATCCTATAGACCCGGTGAAAGTTATCGTTTATAATACTCATATATCGGTATCAGGTTTCGTGTAAAAAAGTATGGCTTTATCTTGACACAAAAGCGTTGAACATACTAAAACGATATTTTTATATCATTACTGTTTAAAATCATCCCGTTGTTAAATCGATTGTTTCTGATGTTGCTTATAGCAAGTTTCGCTATACCATCTAAATTATGTGCGCAATCCTCTCCGGAGAATATTGGATTTGAAAATGGAAATTTTCAGAACTGGAAGATTTATGCCGGCACAATTTCGATTGAAAACAATCAGAATGTAGTCACAATGAATGAGTTGCCCAAACCGATTTCAGGCAGACATACGATCATCAGCAATAAAAACCTGGTTGATCCTTATGGTGGTTTTCATTTGATTCCACCTTCTGGCGGAAACTATTCGGTTAAGTTGGGAAATAATGTTACCGGTGCGCAGATTGACGGAATATCTTACCTGATGACTGTTCCCGCCGATCGGCCTGAATTTACATTAACTTATCAATATGCAGTTGTTTTAGAAGATCCAGATCACGAACCTTTTGAGCAGCCCCGTTTTATTGCCAGAATAAAGGATGTAGAGAAGAATGAATACATTCCATGTGCATCATTCGAATATGTAGCTACTTCATCATTGCCGGGTTTCAAAAAATCCGCGGAGTACGAAAGTGTTATTTATAAAGACTGGTCGCCTGTAACCATTAATTTATCAGGCTATCAGGGCAAGCAACTGCTTGTCGAATTTATCAGTACCGATTGTTCGAGAGGGCAGCATTTTGGCTATGCTTACATAGATATTAATAATGTTTACGGAGATTTAATTACCGGCAATACTTATTGTGCCAGTGCAGATGCGGTTGGTTTATCTGGCCCGGGTGGCTACCAAACCTACAATTGGTATAGCGCCGACCGTACAATCAATTATGGTTCCGGACAATCGATTAATATTAAACCTAAACCTGCCGACGGCTCCCGCATTCTGCTCGATTTAGTCCCTTACACCGGTTTTGGCTGCCCAAGTACAGTAAGTACTGTAATTCACGGAATAGATTATGAGCTTAAAGTTTTAAAAAAAGATGTGGTATGCCAGGGTGCTGAAATTGATCTTTTGGATGCAAAATATATTCTGAATAAATCGGAAGGTTTTACTTATCTGGTTTATGAAGATAAAGATTTAAGCAAGCTTATAAATAGCCATGTTAAAATAACAGCCGATAAAACTTTTTATATTAAAAGCACCAATAACAAAGGCTGCGAAAGTGCTGTTCCGGTTGATATTTTGGTATTCGACGCGGCAAATATTAGTACCAAAAATCCGGAGGCGGTATGTTATTCGGAAAGTGTCGATATTACAAATTCAGCATTGTATATGGGTAATTTAGAAGGGATTAGCCGATCGTATTTTGCAGATGAAGCAGCAACGAAAATCGTCTCAGATCCACAGCATATTAATAAAACGGGCAGGTATTTTATCAGGCTTTCCAACCAAATGGGGTGTAGCAAAATCATTTCTATTGAGGTAACCGTTAAAGATAAGCCCATTTTAAAAGTGACCAATCCTAAACCTGTATGTATTCCGTTAACGGTAGATATTACATCGGCAGAAAATTTTTCGGGCAGTGATGCAAGCTTTAAGTACAGTTTTTATCAAGATCGGGAACTGAGCACTCTGCTTACCGATCCGTCACATATTGATAAACCGGGTACTTATTATGTAAAAGCAATTAATGCAGAAGGATGCACGGTTAGCAATAAAATAGAAGTTGTGATTAATGATCTTCCTGTGCTCCAGCTTAAAAACCCTGAAGTGGCCTGTTATCCTGATCAGGTAGATATTACCAATCCGGCACTTTACATTGGTTCAACGGAAAATTTAAAGTATTCGTTTTTTTACGATGCGGCATTGACGAATAAGGTTACCTCTCCTAAAACTATTGCAAAAGCAGGTATTTATTATATTAAAGCTGAAAATGATGGCGGATGTTTTACTACCGGTAAAGTTCAGGTGAACTTTAATACCGCTCCGGTTTTAGTGCTGCATAAGCCCAAAGCAGTTTTTGATAATGGTTTTATAGATTTAACTTCTTCAGAAATTACCAAAGGAAGCAGCGCATTTATAAAGGCGGGCTATTTTGAAGACGCCTACTTAAAACGTCCTGTAGCTGATCCTACAAAGGTGAACAAAGCAGGTATTTATTATATTTCTATCCGGAACGAAAGCGGATGTCTAGCATCAGCACCAATAGAAGTTGATATTTTGCCTCAACCTAAAATTGTTGTTCCTACGGCATTTACCCCTCAAAAAGATACCAATAACCGTTTATATCCATTTTTGGTGAGCATCCAGAAACTGATCAGCTTTAAAGTGTATAACAAATGGGGAATTTTGGTGTACCAAAGCGACTCGTTGGCCAACGGAGGCTGGGACGGGCAGTTTAAAAGCCAGATGCAACCCCTGGAAACTTTTTCGTGGTTTGCAGAAGGCATTGACACATTTGGAGGTAAATTTCAATCAAAAGGAAAAACCATACTCATATTATGATGCATAGACAGCTACTCATTTTATTTTTGTGCCTGGCTACAATATGCTGTTCGGCACAGGATCCGAAGTTTTCGCAATATTTCGCGGCTCCTTTAACTTTAAATCCGGCATTTACGGGCTTTTTTGATGGTGATTACCGTGTAGCTGCCAATACCAGGCAACAATGGGGCAATCTTGGTGATCCATATAATACCTATAGTGTTTCAGGTGATTTAAAACTGGTAGAAGATGAAAATTTTACCAATAGTTATTTCAGTTTGGGTTTGAGCGGATTGTTTGACGAATCTTTAAATAAAGCCTTAAAATCGCAATATATCAGTGCAAGTGTTTCTTATTATCAGTATATGGATGAGGGGCACCGGTTTAAATTTGGTTTGGCGCCACAGGTTTCGTATGTTTCGAAGTATCTGGATTATAATAAACTTACTTTTGCTTCTCAATATAATGGCGACGGAGGTTTTAACAGCGCTATGCCTAATTATCTTGATTTAAAAAATGATAAAACATCATATTTCGACCTGAATATCGGGGCCAATTTTGCTGCCAGTTTTGATTATTGGAGTTTTGCTGTTGGTTATGCACAATATCACCTTACAAAGCCCCAGGAAGCGCTTTTAAGCAATAGTACCGATATTGTATCGGCACGGAAAACCGTTAATTTTGGGTTACTTTATCTTTTAAATAACAATATTGATTTAAATGTAACAGGCGTGTATAATGCCCAAAAAAATAATAGAGATATGATTTTTGGGACTGTTTTGGGACTTAAACCCGGTGATGAAACCAAAATGAAGCTAAACTTTGGCATGTGGTACAAATTTAACGAAGCTTCATTTTATCCGTATATTGGCGTGGCCATGGGAAACATCAGCGCCGGAATGAATTACACGGTTTATGGGAGCAAATTGCTGAGCGCTACGCCGCGTACTTACGAACTGTCATTCATTTACCGGCATAATAATTTTAAAGGTTTTAAAGTGCCTTGCCCCAGGTTTTAGGGGTTGTTGTTTTATAAATTTATAGATCATGTTTCTGAGCCATCATTACCATTATCTTCAATAACAACTGTACCAAGGCGCAAAGTTTGGCTAAAATCGTTTTTCTCTGCTCTATATCTCCTGACTTTCGGACATCCGACCCCGACGTAATCCATTTTACTAACCATTAAGAAATTAAGCACATTAAGAATTTATCTTCCGTGTTTTCCGAGTCTCTGTGGCTGTTTACTAAAACGCAAAGTTTGGCTAAAATCGTCTTTCTATGCTTTATATCTCCCGACTTTCGGACATCCGACCCCGGACTTAATCCATTTTACTAACCATTAAGAAATTAAGGACATTAAGAATTATCTTCCGTGTTTTCTGAGCCTCCGTGGCTGTTTACTAAGAGGCAAAGTTTTGCTAAAATCGTTTTTCTCTGCTCTATATCTCCGGACTCTCGGACATCCGACCCCGGACTTTATCCATTTTACTAACCATTAAGAACATTAAGAATTTATCTTCCATGTTTCCAAGTTTCCATGGCTTTTTACTAAACCGCAAAGTTTTGCTAAAATCGTTTTCCTCTGCACTATATCTCCGGACTTCCGGACATCTGACCCCCGGACTTAATCCCATTTTACTAACCATTAAGAAATTGAGCACACTAAGAATTTATCTTCAGTATTTTGCGGGCCTCCGTGGCTTTTCACTAAGACGTAAAGTTTTGCTAAAATCGTTTTCCTCTGCACTATATTTCCGGACTTTCGGACATCTGACCCCGGACTTAATCCATTTTACTAACCATTAAGAAATTAAGCACATTAAGAATTTATCTTCCGTGTTTTCTGAGCCTCCGTGGCTTTTTACTAAAACACAAAATTTGGCTAAAATCGTTTTCCTCTGCTCTATATCTCCGGACTTCCGGACATCTGACCCCAGACTTTATCCATTTTACTAACCATTAGGACCATTAAGAATTTATCTTCCGTGTTTTCTGAGCCTCCGTGGCTTTTTACTAAAACGCAAAGTTTTGCTAAAATCGTTTTCCTCTGCTCTATATCTCCGGACTTCCGGACATCTGACCTCTGACTTTATTGATCATTTAAAATTGAATCTGGTGATTTTACTCCCCATTATCCCTATTACATTTTCCGTCACCCATCTCTAAAACAGCTTCAACTGCTCATTACCCGGTGGCTTTTCTTTACCGAAAACTGTTCTTCCGCCATATTTCCAGCTTTCGGCCCGTTCTTTTTGGATAACCTTTTCAAAATCCATATTAGGTACAAAATCTTTTTCCGCATTGCGGGCAATTTGATGCAACGATTTTATTGCCTGTTGTTTATCTGAGTTGCCTATTTTTGCCTTTTCTACCGCATTTCTTAAAACCTTTATCGTTTCATCGTACACATTTACAGGTACAGGGAATGGGTGTCCGTCTTTTCCGCCATTGGCGAAAGAGTAACGGGCAGGGTCAGAAAATCGTGAGGGTGTACCGTAAATCACTTCACTTACCAAAGCCATTGATTGTAACGTTCTCGGGCCCATGCCTTCCAGCAATAACAATTCTTCAAAATCACCTGGTTTCTTTTCCTGTGCAAGCCATAGAATACTGCCCAGGCGTTTTAAATCTATATCTTTCGATCTCACATCATGATGATTGGGCAACACCAGATTTTGTATTTCACCCAGCATACGCGCCGGCGATTCGGCTGTGATGCTCATCATGCTTTGCCGGGTTTTATCAGCATCATTTGAGGTTAGGTTTAAAATTTTACCCTGATTAATGCCACAAATGCCCGTATGTGGTTCTTCCACAAACGATTTTAAATTTTCAGAATGCCAGTGGTACCTTCTTGCTGTCGAGCTGCTATCGCTCATGCCTTGCTGTACCACCGCCCAGTCTCCATCGCTGCTTAGAATAAAATTATGAAGATATAACTGAAAACCATCCTGAATAGCCGTATTATCTACCTTGGCGCTCAGTTTACTAGCACGCACCAGTTCGGTACCATTTAAGCCCGTTTTATCTGCTATTCTTAACAGTTCATTTGGCGTTTCCCTGCTGTGTTTTCCTTTTCCTCCACAGATGTAAATGCCCAGTTCTTTTGATAGGGGATTGATGGATTTCTTTAAAGCGCCCATTACAGATGTGGTAATACCTGATGAATGCCAGTCCATACCCATTACGGCTCCTAAACTTTGAAACCAAAACGGGCTGCTTAAGCGGCGGATTACCTCAGCTTTTCCATATTCTGCAATAATAGCTTCTGTGATGGCCAGGCCAAGTGTGGCCATGCGTTTAGCCAGCCAAGGTGGTACATGGCCATAATGTAGGGGTAAATCTGCGTTTCCTGATCTTTTCAATACTAACAAATTTAGTAAAATGAATTTAATAAAACTAATTTTGAATGGGGAAACTAATGAAAGCTATAAAGAATCTTTTTAAAAAATTAATAGTATAAAGCTATACGAGCTTATATTTTCTTAATTGCTTTATATGGTTTAAGTTATAAAAAGGTGATTAACAATTATAACCGTATAGGATATATGAGATTCGTTTAAGCGCTCAGATATTAGCAATTTGCTATGGTTTTAAGATTCGTGATTAAGTTAGCAATGACGCAATAAAAAACGATTAGCAATATTTTTTGTTAATTTATAAACGTTATTAATCGTAATAATTCATTTTTATACATGCGGAAATTCTTACAACGCTTACTCAGTGCCTGGATCATTCGCATGTCGAATAAATTTGGCTCGAGACCCGACCGTAAACGTATTCACGATGCCTTAAGCAAACTTTACAAAACCATTAATCAGGAACCTGGCAAACGCGGTTTGATTTTTGAAATTACCGATGCAGATAAATTTATCGTTTTATCCGATCAGCATAAAGGTGCCCGTAATTATGCCGATGATTTCTCGCTGGCAGAAAAAAATTACCTGAAAGCGCTCGAATATTACAATCAGGATGATTTTCACTATATCAACTTGGGTGATAGTGAAGAACTGTGGGAAAATCTGCTTGAATCGGTAATTAAGCATAATAAAAATACTTTCGAGGCTGAAAAAGCTTTTATCGCTCAAAACCGCTTCACTAAAATATTCGGAAACCACGATTTGTATTGGGACAACGATCCTTTGGCTGGCTTTAACCTCAACAGGATTTACGGGAAAAAAATCCCAATTTATGAAGGCGCCATCCTTAGAATAAAAACAGGGGCGGGCCAGCTAGATATTTTCCTCACCCACGGACATCAGGGTGATTTGCAGAGCGATGGAAACTGGTTTAGCAAATGGTTTGTGAGCACAATCTGGGCACCTCTACAAGCCTATCTCCAAATTAATCCAAATACACCTGCTTACGATAATCAACTTAAAACCGCGCATAATGCCATGATGTACAGTTGGGTAGCTGAACAGGAAAATATGGCTTTAATTACCGGGCATACACACCAGCCGGTTTTCGCCTCTTTAACACATCTGGAAAGAATTTATGTGAAATTAAAACAAGCGAAAAAAACCAAAAATAAAGATGAGCTTGCTTTTTTAAATGAAGAACTGCACAAAAGGATCAAAGAAGAAGATAAGCCGCCGCGACTTGGCAAATACAAGCCCTGGTATTTTAACAGTGGCTGCTGTTGTTTTAGTGATGGCGATATTACCGGAATTGAGATCGAAAATGGTTTTATCCGTTTGATTAAATGGTCATACCATAAAAATGCAGTACCAGAAAGGGTACTGCTTGAAGAAATGAAATTAAGCGAATTATTCGAATCTATTTAATGGGCAGCGAAACAAAAAAAGTTGTCCCTAAGTCTTTCCCTTCACTTTCTACCCTTAATTTTCCTTTATGGATTTCTACCAGGGCATTTGCCGTGATCAAACCTAAACCATAAACATTTTCACGCCCGGTAGCTACTGCGCTCAATCGCGGGAATTTCAGGAAAATTTTATCCAGATCTTCAGTTTTTAAACCCACACCATGGTCTTTTATTGCAATTGTAATTTCATTTTCGGCTATTTGATGTGATATGATGATTTCTCCACCCTTAGGCGAAAATTTAATAGCATTATTAATCAGTTCGTTAAAAAGAATCTTAAGCTTATCAGGATCCCCAAATATTTTTAGCGGATTATCAATGTGGATAGAAATATTCTGAGCTTTTCGTTTTATACTTAAATCTAAATCGAGTTTTACATTTTCAAGCACTTCTTTCAGGTCAACCTCCGTTTTCTTAGGCTTAAAAGAGTTGGCTTCTTTGCGTGCAGTACTTAATATCCCGTTCAGGTTATCGATCATCCTTTTAGATTGTGCGTTGATTTTTCCCGCAATTACCGATGCCCTTTCATCAACGCCAGGGATCCTTCCCAGAAGTTCAGATTGCAACGAAATGGTAGTCATGGGGTTTTTAAGGTCGTGAATCAGTACATGCAAACGGTCATCATAAGCCCTGAATGTTTTCCTGATTGCAATTCTCGATTCAAGTTTTTCAACAACCATGGCAGCCATTAAATTAAGCATATTGAGCTGCTTTTCCATTGCCTTTTCAGGCGCATCTCCGGCTACGTAAATCTGGCCGATATCAAATCCATCAGGCGTTCTAATCGGCGCGCTGGCAAAAAAAGCAAATTGATCGGTCAGCGGTAAACCGATTTGCGATTTAACAAATACCTGATCATCTGCCTGAAAACTGATACCTGCATTAGAAACCTCAAAAATTGCTGCTGCCAGCTGCGTTAGCTGATCAAAAGCACTTTCGGCCGGTGTATCCAGGATATCATAATAGCTCAATTTTGCTAAACGCAAAGTTTCATTAGACTGAGGGTTGTTTTCTGCTTGATCGATCTGCATTAAGGCCTTTTTAATAGGATAAGAATGAAAAACTAAAGGTAAAGATTATGATAATAATGTAAACAATTAAGTCGTAAATTCCGTTAATATATTTTGCAGTAAACAGTGCGGAAAAACGTAAAATTACTACCAAAACAGCTTAAACGATGAGATTATACATAGAGCGTAAACCGGTTAAGGTTAATCCGGATACGAAAAGAGTTATTGCCCGTTTTTTTTTCAACGGAGAGGAGAGAGCATTAGAAGTAATTAGAAAGGTTTTAGAGTTTTCGGACGAGAAAGTGTTCTCGCTGATTTCTCCTATTTTGCAGGAGTATTCTAAAAGGCACCGGAACATCACCAAGATTTTAACCCGTCATTGCAAAAAGTTAAAAAAACAGTTTATTGCACTGGGTACCGAATTTGAAGATATAGATGAATATACCAGACTGCTTATTGGTGCCTATTTTACACACGAGTATTCAATAGAATCGGCAGCATTTTTTAACCCGAGCATTGTTGATGATCCTGATCAAACCGACCTGGTGGAAGGCGAAAAACGGGTAATTATCAGTTTCAGGGCTGTAGGTGAGGGGCACATTTCTTCAATTGTTTTCCGCCGTGCTTTGATCGATAAAAACAACAATATCCAGGTTTTACCTGTAGGGAATTATGTTGATGAGGCGGAAGTTGTAAAAAATGCCATCTATGTTAAAAAGCTTTTTCTCAAAAAGGCAGCTTATGCGCAGATAGATCCTTCGGTGCTGGAAGAAATAGAAGCAAAACTGGACGATAAATTTGAATATACCAGTTTGAGCAATATTATTAAAGATTCGAAAAGTTTGTATAAGGAAAATCCAACACGTTTGATCGAATACGATAAAGTTCTTTGGCTGTCGGATACTTACCATACCATCAGTTTTTCAAAAGATACCGACATTTCGGACCGGGTGATTTTTCCGATTTCTGAATTTGAACGTAAAGGGATTGAAGATGCCCGTTTTGTGAAATTTATTAAGGACGACGGTAAGATCTTATATTATGCAACTTATACCGCTTTTGATGGCTCTTTAATTATCCCTAAACTGGTACAAACTGAAGATTTTTACGAATTTAAGGTAATTCCGCTTTATGGAGATGGTGCGCAGAATAAAAATCTGGCTTTATTTCCGCGTAAAATTAAAGGTAAATATGTAATGATGAGCAGGATAGATGGCTGGAACAATTACCTGATGTTTTCGGATAAGGTGAATGTGTGGGAAAATCCAGTCCTTTTAAAACAACCGCGTTACGATTGGGAACTGGTACAGATTGGTAACTGTGGTTCGCCTATTGAAACGGATAAAGGCTGGATTGTAATTACCCACGGCGTTGGCCCGATGCGACGGTATTGCATTGGTGTAAGTTTGCTGGATCTGGATGACCCGAGTATAGAGATCGGTCATTTAAAAGAGCCTTTAATCATCCCGAATAACGATGAGCGTGAGGGTTATGTGCCCAATGTAGTTTATTCCTGCGGATCGATCATTAGCAATGGTGAACTGATTATTCCTTATGGATTATCAGATTACAGTTCTTCGTTTGCAACGGTAAATCTAGAGTTGCTATTGAATAAATTGCTGGAGAATAACGAGAAATAAATCATGATAATTTCTTGTTTCAGCGAGAGCAATGAATTTAAGTATATTTAAACCTCGCAGGTTTTATAAAATATTTCCAAGGTCTGTGTCCTCACAGACCTTTTTTTGTTATAATCAAAATTTCAGTCTTTTCCATAGTGTGTCTTCACAAACCATCTTTATTGTAATCAAAATTTCGTTCTGTGAGGACACAGCCCGAGGATAAGGGATATTAATCTATTTCCATGGTCTGTGTCCTCACAGACCATTTTTTGTTACAATCAAAATTTCAGTCTTTTCCATAGTGTGTCTTCACAAACCATCTTTATTATAATCAAAATTTCGTTCTATGAGGACACAGCCCGAGGACAAGGGTATTAATCTATTTCCATATCTTTGCCCTCACAGACCATTTTTTGTTACAATCAAATTTCAGTCTTTTCCATAGTGTGTGTCTTCACAAACCATCTTTATTGTAATCAAAATTTCGTTCTGTGAGGACACAGCCCGAGGACAAGGGATTATTAATCTATTTCCATGGTCTGTGTCCTCACAGACCATTTTGTTAGTTTTGGAGAGACCGATATAGTATAATCTAATATCCTAAGAACATGAAGCCCAGGTTAAATAAACCTGATAGAACGGAAAGCCCGGAGCGAAGCCATGAGTGAGGACTTGCAGTGATAGCAGGACTGTTGTAACCGAAGCGTACCAAACCCTGATTTTCAAAATTATAACGACTATTTAATGAAACGAAGTAATGCATTCTCGCACTTTAACCATCCAACTTCAACTCTAAAGTTTTTATTTATTAAAAAAGACTGATTCATTTCTGAACCAGCCTTTTATATTTCCAAGACAATTTGGTATTAATTGTATTTATCTGCTTCTACCAAGGGGGAAGACAGTGTTTCATACTCAGCTTCTGCGGCTTTCAGGATAGCCAGATGTGAAATAAAATAAGCCAGCGTACTTTCAGCCCCCTGATTTCTGTTTACACTGTTAAACTGTAAGCCATCGGCGCAACCATGTGTTTCAAAATCGTATAATGGAATGTGCAGGCTGTTTTTACCTAAAAACCACTGATAACTTGTATGCATTAAATTGAGGTAT
Source organism: Pedobacter sp. 22226 (assembly GCF_052045455.1). Lineage (NCBI taxonomy): Bacteria > Pseudomonadati > Bacteroidota > Sphingobacteriia > Sphingobacteriales > Sphingobacteriaceae > Pedobacter > Pedobacter sp. 22226. The sequence goes on from NZ_JBQEPB010000008.1 coordinate 252,820, forward strand.
TGATCATCCTTAGTAATCTCGAAAGCTTTGGCGTAAAGTAAAACCATAGCCATGGTTTCTAAAGCCTGCTGATCGTAAACTGGATTTTTACCGTGTTTTTTCATCCAGCCTGCGTTTCCAACCGGATTAAGGTATCCGTTTTCGAAAGAGAAACTATTTAAAAATGCAATGCTTTCCATCGCAATTTTATATGATGTTGCATTTCCGGTAACCTCGTAATGGTGAAGTAATGCTAAAGGCAATATCGCGTTATCATAGGTAAGGATATCTTCAAACCAATGCCAGTCGCCATCTTTGTGCGCTTTATAAGACGCTACAAGTGAGCTGGCCAGCAGGTTAATTTCTTTAATAATCATTTCATCGCCGGGATGTGCACACAGGTAATAAGCCAGACCAATAATGGTGTTTGCTTTACCTCTGATGTATTTCAGGTTTTTAAAATGCGGAATAGAATGTGAAAATAATTCCCTTCCAAATTCTCGGTAAGAGTTATTAGGAGCACTGGACACCAAATATCCAAGAGACCAAATGGTACGCCCGAAAGAATCTTCAGAACCTACTTCGTCCAGGTAATTACGGTTGAAACTTAAAAAATTCCTGAAGTTTCCGTTATCTGTTTGCATGTACTGGATAAAACTCAGGTACACGGGCATAAATTTTAATGCTTTTGGGTTTTCGCCCTGCTCTGTAGCCATTAATGCCATAATCAAAGCCCTTGCATTATCATCTATACAATATCCTTCCTTTAAATTCGGAATGCCGAATCTTGCATGTTGTATAATGCCGGTATCATCGGTCAATAAAGAAATATGGTTCAGGTTTAAGGCCGGCATACTTTCTACATCGATAATAGGAGGAGTAATTCTTTCTGCTTTTTTTCCAGCGGTTACCGCCTCATTTAATACATTAAGATACACCGAACCAATGGCAGGCCAGCGCAGGTTTAAACCATATTCATAAGCATTTTGCTTAAGTTTTTGGTATTTATCCTGATCGCTTAAAAGTTCGTTTACAATGTTTGCCAGTTGCGCATCGTTTTTAAAATCGAACAGTTTTCCCCTGTTATCGGCTAAAAGTTCTTGTGCATGCCAGTAAGGGGTAGAAACTACTGCTGCACCGGCGCCAATGGCGTAAGATAAAGTACCACTGGTAATTTGCGCTTCATTTAAATAAGGCGTAATGTATAAAGTACAAGCGGTTAAATATTGGTGAAGTTCATTTTCGGAAACAAATTTGTTTACAAAAGCAATGTTATTTTCTACGCCTAACTCTTTGGCCAATGCCTTTAAGCTATCGCGGTATTCTTCGCCATTATGTTTAACCACACCAGGATGGGTATTGCCCAGAATCACATATAAAACGTCAGGGTGCTGGGCTACAATCTCGGGCAAAGCCTTAATTACAGTTTCTAAGCCTTTATTTCTGCTGATCAATCCAAAAGTAAACAGCACTTTACGACCTTTAAACAATTCGCTCTGTGCAATTTCGTTATTTGGTACCGGTTCTAAATCGGGTACGCCGTGTTCTATTAATTTAATCGATGTTTTTGGGATCTGATAAATGCTGGTTAAAAACATTACCGCTTTTTTGCTCATTACCACAATATTGGATGATTTTAAGGCAATCTCCTTAATAATGGTTTGCTGCATAAAACTCGGCTCTTTTAAAACTGTATGCAAAATGGTAATAAATGGCTTTTTTAACCTGTTGATTAACGATAACAGAAATACACCACTGTTACCGCCATAAATACCAAATTCATGCTCGATAATGCAGCTGTCTACATCACTGTTATTAATAAAATTAGCAGCTTCGATATAATCCTGTTGATTTTGCTGGCGGATAACGAATTTTACTTCATCAGGGTACTGATGTTCATTTACATCATCAGACTCATTTAATGCAACAACAAAACTGTTTTGTGGATTATAGGCAGGATTTAAACTTAATGCATTAACCAGGTTTTGGTTAAAAGTAGCCAAACCACATTCGCGTGGAGGGTAGGTAGATATATAGGCTATTTTCATATTTCAAATAGGGTTGATACTTAAATAACATCGTATAATCTAAATAGTTTGTGATTTCCTCAATTTATGCTTAATAAAAGCCAAAACAATCTCATTTAGGCTGTTGTTAGTAGGTAAACAATAACTACGATGAGATCAATATGGAAAGGTTCTATCGGGTTCGGTTTGGTAAACATCCCAATCAAGCTGTTTTCAGGTGTACAAAACAGTAACCTCGATTTAGACATGCTCGACGAACGCGATCATGCAAAAATTAAATTTTTAAGGGTAAATGAAAACACCCACAAGGAAGTACCTTACGAGAAAATAGTGAAAGGCTATTTTTTAAAGGACAAATATATTGTACTGGACAAACATGATTTTGAAGAAGCAGCTCCGGAAAAAACCAAAATTATTGAGCTCGAAAACTTTGTGGATCTGAAAGAAATTAATCCGGTTTATTACGAAACTTCTTATTATACCGAACCAGAGAAACAGGGTAAAAAAGCTTATGGTTTATTATTAAAAGCTTTAGAAAAATCGGGGAAAGCCGGTATTGCAAGATTTGTACTCCGAAATACCGAAAACCTTTGTGTAATCCATCCGATGGAAAACGTAATTGTGATTACCAAGATCAGGTTTGAACAGGAAATCAGAAGTTTATCAGAAATTAATAAAGTAGATGATATTACGATTACCAAAAAAGAGATGGATGTTGGTTTAGCCCTAATTAAACAATACAGCTCAAAATTCGACCTGAGTGCCTTTAAAGATGATTACAGCACCGAATTGTTAAAAATTATCAGGGCAAAAGCGAAAGGTAAGCGGGCTACAGTTAAAAAGATGAAACCTCAGAAAGCAACAAGTGATGACCTTTACGATCAGTTAATGCAGAGTTTAGGCTCAAAGAAAGGCGCTTAACAGTTAAAAGCAATTTTACCATATATAAAAAACGGCACAGATATAAAAAATCTGCGCCGTTTTGTTGTTTAAATTAAAATCTTACTTAAAAGCAGCTTTTAACTGGTCTGCAGCATAAGCTTGTGCAGCCTTAGCTTCCGGCACCAAAATAGCCATTCCAAAAAATTCGTGAGTTACCCCTTCATAATTTTTATTATCAACTTTTACGCCGGCAGCTTTCAGTTTATCAGCCAGCATTACACCGTCGTCATGTAAAGGATCAATTTCTGCAGTAATAATGGTTGTTGGTGGTAAACCTTTTAAATTGGCATTAACCAATGAAATTTTTGGGTTTTGCGCCTCAATCATTGTAGTTAAATATTTTTCTGTAAACCAGCCCATCATTGCTTTATTTAATGGTTTTGCTTTTTCGTACATTTTATACGATTCAGTATTCATATCAGATTGTGCAATCGGGTACACCAGAACTTCGTGTACAGGAATCATAATGTGTTTATCGCGTGCCATTATCGATACATTAGCTGCTAGATTTCCACCGGCACTTTCACCTACAACAGCAATTTTAGCTGGGTCGGCTTTTAAACTTACCGCATTTTTTACTGCCCACTCGTAAGCTGCAAATGCATCATTATGTGCTGTCGGGAATTTGTTTTCAGGTGCCAGGCGATAAGCTACCGAAACTACAACAGCGCCAACTTGTTCGGCCAGGCCTTGTGCAGAGGCATTATATACATCTAAATTGGCGATTACAAAACCACCACCATGGTAATAAACGATTAATGGATACGGGCCTTTTCCTTCTTTAGGCGTGTAAACACGCAAGTGGATCTTTCCGCCGCTTACATCAATATCTTTACCCATGGTATCAACCTTTGGTGTAGGGATGGTAATGTTGTTTTGTTTTACCAGGTCCATTACCGCATCTGTTGGCGTATGGTTTTTACGGGCATCGGTAGCACTTAAGGTTTCAATTGGTTTATCACCATAACTGGCCAGTTTTTCAATCACCGTTTGCATTTCCGGCTTTATGGTTTTACCCCATTCAGGTGCCGGTCCTGCAGGTTTTAAGCCCGCCGCTGCGGTAGAATCAATTATGGTCGAATCTGTTGTAGTTGTTGTTTTTGTGTTGCTCGTACACGCCGCTAGCGAAACTGCCATGCCGCATATTACTGCGCTAAGTTTTAATGTGTGGGTTTTCATAGGTTATTTTTTATGTTTTATTTGAATATGTTTCTATAACAGTATCAATCAAATAAGTGTTTTTACGGCCTTACAACTTTTTAGAATTTAACCAAATAGCAAACATCTTTACGAATTATCGTGTTCTTATTAGAAAATATAAATATGCTAACGGAAATAACAGGACTGCCAGATCATATTTTTGGCGTAAGGGCAACTGGAGAAGTAACCAGCGACGATATAAAAGATGTACTCATCACCGGTCTTAAGAGAACGGCACAGCGTTTTAAAGAAATCAGGTATCTACTTGTTTTAGAGACCGATGTAAAAAACTTTACTGCCGGCGCCTGGATACAGGACGCCAAAGCCGGGATTGAAAATTTTACCAAATGGAAAAAGATTGCCGTGGTAAGCGCCGAAAAAGGTGTAGAGTGGTTTACCGATATTTTTACGGTAGCTACGCCAGGAAAATCGAAAGGCTTTAAGCCCGAGGAACTGGAAGAAGCTAAAGCCTGGTTAAATACTGAAGATTAATATTATAAAAAAATAAACGATGAAAAATAATAAAACTGCCGAGGAAAGTAGCAAGGCTACTGCACCGAAAAATACTAAAGCCAAAGGTGCTGATGATAAAGTAACATCAGCTAAAGATGCCAAAAAAGTAAATGTAACCAAAGATGCTCCCGTAAAAAACAAGAAACCCTAAGAAAATAAATTCCCTTTTTTATGAAGATTGATGCCGGTAATATTGATCATTTTTATGATAAAGCCTATGATTGGATAATTGATAAAGGACCTTCTGTAATTTTAGGCATAGCCATACTTATTTTGGGCCTATGGTTAATTAAACTATTGGGTAAATGGATGCAGGGCGGTATGCACCGTAAGGATATAAATCCATCGCTCAGGCCTTTCCTCACCAGTTTAATGCTCATTACGCTGAGAATTTTACTGATCCTTACGGTGATGCAGATTATCGGGATCCAGTTAACTTTCTTAACCGTATTAATTGGCGGTATTGGTGTGGCTGCAGGCTTAGCTTTATCGGGTACATTACAAAATTTTGCGAGCGGAGTATTGATTTTACTTTTAAAGCCCTTTGTTGTGGGTGATAACATTATCGCCCAAAGTCAGGAGGGGACAGTAACCTCTATACAGATATTTTATACTATTGTTAAAACATTTGATAACAGAACGGTAGTGATCCCGAATAGCAAACTATCTAATGAGGTAATCATCAACATCAGCAGGGAAGGAAGCAGGCGCCTGGACATTGAAATGAAATTTAGTTATGGCATCGATTACGACCAGGTAGTAGCCATTTTTAATAAAACGGTTGATGAATTTAAAGATTGCTTAAAAACTCCTGAAAGAAGGATCGGTGTATCATCACTTGAAGACAGCGGTTTTAAAATCAGTTTAAATCTTTGGGTAAATGCACATGGCTTTACCGATACTAAGCTTTCATTTCTGGAGGTACTGATGAAAAACCTAAAACTTGGGGGAATAAAATTACCTGGTATGCCAGAATAATGATTACTTCCTCAATAGGGCATAAATCTTATCCATTAATTCATCGATGTTAAATGGTTTTGCCATAAAATCATCGGCAAGTACATCATCAACAGCATAATTACTTGCGTTGTAACGGGCAGAAATCATTAAAACTGGAATATGTTTTGTAGTAGCAGTATCTTTAAGTTCTTTTAAAAGTTCTCTGCCATCAGCGTCAGGAAGCATTATATCCATGATAATCACATCAGGATTAAGTTCATGTACATGGTTAATAAAGTCTGCTCCTTTATTTAATCCGGCAACGTTGAAAGCTTCGCTTTCTAAAATAAGGGTAATAACATCCAGGATTGCATGGTTATCTTCAATAACCAAAATATTCTTCTTCGCCAAGCTTAGGGTGATTGTTTAAATTTCAAACAAATATATAATAAAAAATAAATCCTAAAACCTAAATAAGTAAATTAGAGACATTCTAAAAACAGGCTTAATATTTGTTAATCCGTTAAATCTAATATTTTTGCAACATCAATACATCATATGACTAAATTTTCTGTAGACTTAACCAACTGTGATAAAGAACCTATTCATATACCTGGTAAAATTCAATCACATGGTTTTCTTATAGCAGTTGATAAGAGCGATTTCTCTATTACATATCTTAGTGAGAATACAGGAGATTTTTTAAAAGAACAGGCTAAAAACCTTTTAGATAAGCCACTTTCCATTTTAAACGATCTGATTAAACAGCAGGATCCGGAATTCGATTTGGAGGATCTGTTAAAGCTTGGCATGATACGTAAAAGTTTTGATGCCATTAGTCCCCATCCGATTGAAATTAATGGTAATCCTTTTTACTTAATTATTTCTTCATCTGATGGCAATTGGCTGCTTGAATTTGAGCCTGTTACTTTACAGTATGACATCCAAAGTTCCATAGGCCGCTCCGCCTCATCCATGCTTCAGGGCAAGAGTGTTTCTGCTTTATTGAGCAGTGCAGCACTGGAAGTTAAAAAACTGATCAATTATGATCGGATTATGATTTATAAGTTTCTGGATGATGGGCACGGAGAAGTTGTAGCCGAAGAAAAGGAAAATAATTTAGAACCATTTTTCGGTTTACATTACCCGGCGTCTGATATTCCGAAACAGGCAAGGGAACTTTATAAGCTAAATTTAACCAGATTAATTGCCGACGTAAATACCAGCGACTCGACTATTATAACCTTTAAAGAAGATCAACCACTCGATTTAACCAATGGCGCATTGCGTGCGGTATCACCCATACACATTCAGTATTTAAAAAATATGGGGGTGCATTCGAGTTTTAGTATATCATTAATTTCGCATGGTGAATTATGGGGTTTAATCGCCTGCCATAACTATAGCCCAAAATTTATCGATTATAAAGCCAGGGAAGGTTCTAAATTAATTGGCCAGATCCTTTCTTCAGCATTAGAGTACCGTCAGGAAGAAGAAGACGCTGCAGTAATAAAACAATTTAAAGATACCGCCAGTGTTTTATCTGAGCATTTAAACCGGGATAAATACCTGGTTGAGGCCATTTCCACACATAAAACCAATATTCTCGATGTAACCGAAGCTGCAGGTGTAGCCATTATCTTCGAAAACGAGCTTAAAACCATTGGTACGGTACCATCGGATGATGAAATACGCGAACTTGCAGATTGGCTAAAAAATACGAGTGACGAATCCATTTATTATACCCATCGTTTACCTGAGATTCATTCTCCCGCTAAGAAATACAAATCCATCGCCTCCGGGATTCTTTCCTGCACTTTAAACAAGGAGCTGGGCGAAATGATTATCTGGTTTAAACCCGAAATGATTACCAATGTAAACTGGGCAGGTAATCCCGAAAAACCTGCTACACCATCAGAAAACGGCCTTTTAAACCTATCTCCAAGAAAATCTTTCGAAATCTGGTCGCAGGTGGTGAATAACACTTCCGAAAAGTGGCTTGCCGAAGAAATTGCCTCAGTATTAAGAATCCGTGAAATTATCATCACCGATATCAATAAAAAAGCCAACGAAATCAGGCTGCTTAATGAAAAATTACAGGCTGCGTACGAGGAGCTCGATACTTTTAGTTACACCATTTCCCACGATTTAAGAACACCGCTAACCTCTATAAAAACCTATACCGAACTGTTGCTCAAAAATAAAAGCATTGATGAAGTTGGAAGGAAAATGTTAGACAGGATTTTGAACGGAGCAGATAAGATGAATTTTCTGATCAAAGAAATCCTGAATCTGGCCAGGGTAGGGCGTTCTGATGTTATTTTTGAAACAGTTAAGATGGATTCGTTGTTAACAGAAATTAAGAACGAAGTGCTGACGGCTTTTAAAGCAGACAATTCCGAACTGATTTTAGGGCAATTGCCAAATTTAAAAGGCGATAAAACAATGATAGCCCAGGTATTTACAAACCTGATCGGGAATGCGGTAAAATACTCTATGATGGCCGATAAGCCTAAAATAGAGGTTTCGGGTTATATTGATGGCGGAGAAATAATTTACGCTGTTAAGGATAACGGTATAGGAATTGATAACCGATATTACGACAGGGTGTTTGAGCTTTTCAAACGCATGGATAATGTTAAAGATATTGAGGGGACAGGAGTAGGCTTAGCTATTGTAAAAAGGGTTGTGGAAAAACACAATGGAAGGGTTTGGTTTGAAAGTAAGTTAAACGCAGGTTCTACTTTTTATGTAGCTTTTAAAAACAGATAAAATGAAAACGCCAGATATATTTTACGTGGAAGACGATATAGACTATGCATTTTTTATGCAAAGCGCTGTACAGGAAGTAAAAGATACACTTAATTTAACCATTGTTGAGGATGGGGCAGAAGCTTTACAGAAATTACAGGATTTTGCAGATACTAAAACAAAACCGAAACTGATTTTACTGGATTTAAACCTGCCGGGTTTATCTGGCCTTGATCTGTTAAAGTTTATCAGGGATATTCCTTACTTGAAAACGGTTCCCGTAATCTTATTTTCTACATCAGATAATCCGGATGATGTAAAGGCATCGATAGAATTTGGCGCGAACGCTTACCTGACCAAGCCTGATGGATATGAAAACCTGGTGAAGTGTGTGCATTCTGTACACGATTTTTGGTTTAACCAACATTTAAGGCTAAATTAGAATTTATAAAACATTTATAGGGAGATTCGGGTATTATTACCCGGATCTTTTCTTTTTAAGATCATTTTTAATTAAAATAATACCACGATATGATTGCCAATTTATTGAGGACAGAAACTGCAGAAAACCATAAAACACTAGAATCGTTAATGTTTGTAAATGAAATTATGAACAATTCGTTAAGCATCGATCAGTATAAAAAACTGTTGACGGTTAATTATATCATCCACCAGAAATCAGAAAATATATTGGCCAATATGCTCGATGCTGATATCGCTGCAGAGCTCGAAATGAATAGCAGGCTAAAACTTTCTGCATTAGAAAAAGACTTAAATTATTGGGGTATTGATAGTTTAACATTGCCTGGTTTAAATTTTGAACTCTATCTTCCGCAAAAAAATACTGCCGAAGTTTTAGGCGCTTTATACGTGCTTGAAGGTGCAACATTAGGTGGAAACGTGATTAAAAGGCATATTTTGGCCAATCCTAACTTTAAAGATCATGAAGCCGGTTTAAATTATTACGGTGTATATGGCGAAGAGTTGAGCACAAAATGGAAAAAATTCGTTTCAGTATTAAATGAACGCGTTCCGGAAGTAGATTATGAGCGTTGCATCAACAGCGCCAACCAAACCTTTAATAACCTGATCAACTTATCAAAACAACTCAGTTAGCCTCTACGATTTTGATCTTCAAAATGTAAAAAATGGGCCTGTAATAGTTTCAGGGCATTTTTTTTGATTGTGAAAATGTGCAAAACTTATTGTAAATAAATATTTGCTTTCTGTTGTTAATTCAAGGTAAATATGTATTATTGAAAAAAATAAATTTTTTAAACCTTAAAAACATCAATTAGCGATGGAAAAATTCTCAAAAGTTAAAGCTGCTCTTGCTGCTGTTGAAGCAGATGTAGAAAAATTTTATAATGCTGGCAATGCAGCTGCTGGTACTCGTGTGCGTAAAGCAATGCAGGATCTTAAAGTTTTAGCACAAGAAATCCGTGCAGAAGTAACTGAAAAGAAAAACTCTGGAAAATAATATTTCGCGGGTAGAAACAAAAAGGGTTCTGGTATGCCGGGGCCCTTTTTGCGTTTGCTGATAGTAGCTTGCGGGGGTCGGATGGGTATGTTTCCTGTCAGACCCCCGTAAGTCTTTTATAAAATCCTAAAAAAGATAAAGCTCCCCATCGCGGAGAGCTCTTATCCAACTAACAAAACATATTTTTTTAATCCAAACCTCTGAAATCTGATCGTTAGATCATACATCCGGTTTCAGAAGTCTTTCGATGATTATCCCTTTTTAACCAGTTTATATTCGATTACCGGTTTGCCACGCGTGCCACCATCATTAGAAATAAAGCTGTTAAACTTAAGTTTGTATATATTTCCAGATGCATCTTTCACAAGAAAGAATATGTCTGATTTAACACCTATTGGTGTTGTAATGCCATTAGTTGTTACCGGTTGTGTAAGGCGCCAGTTTGCACCAATTACATCTCTTGAAGAGGAGAAAGTAACAGATGATAAGTCCGATTCAGTAAATGCCGCATAAGATTTTTTACTGGTAGAAAATGCTGAAGCAGTAGTTCCGCCCAGGCTGTTAATAAAAACCAGATCAGAAAATGCATATGGAAAAGTGCTGGTCCAGTACATGCTGTAACACCAAACAATATCCCAGCTTGCCTTTGCCGGCTCAGCAGTTACAGCTGCTCCTTTAACTAAAGATGCAAACTGGAAATTGGCTTCAGTATTTTTAGTAATATCTAATGTTTTAAAAGTAGTTTCGGTTAATTTAGCATATTGTAGTGTGTAGCCATTACCTTTTCTGATCACCCTGATTTTGTAAAGTTCATCATTGGCTAATACATTAGCTGATCCGCCTTTTCTGTTAACGATATACACTTTATTTTCAGCATCTGTTGCCGAGATTGTAGCAATAGCAGTTTTATTTAAAATATTTGCTTCTCTGCCATCATCAACTATGCTGAAATTACCTGATCCTTGCCCAACTTTTAATACACTAGAATCAAAGCCTGTAGCAGTTACGGCATTTAAATCTGTTTTATCCGTCACCACAGCTGAAGCGCCGTTGGTTGAATTCAAAATAACTTTAAAATCTGTTCCACTGTAAAATCCTAAATCCCAGCTGTCTCTTTCAATAGCAGTTTGTTTATCAGTACTAAAATCTACATAAACACTATTGCCAGCTGCACTTCCAAGTTCTGCACCAATTAAACCATTAAGTGTTAAAGTGTTTCCGTCTGATGGTGGAACGACCACAATAGGTTCATCCGTATTTTTTTTACAAGCAGTAAAGCTTAGCGCCAAAAGTGCGATAGCGATTGTTGAGTTAAATTTGTTCATGTTTTTATTATAATTATGTTGTTTAATATTAGAGTTTACTCCAGTTGTAAGTTAAGCCCAGTACGTAAGAACGGCCATAGCTATATGGTACAGATGCGCCACCTGTACTATGGGCACCACCGGTAGCAGTTGAGCTGTTGCTTAATTGCGTAACATTAAATAAGTTTTTAACCCCTGCGTTAATGGTTAAAGAGCTGAACAAGATTTTATTCAGCATTAAATCAGCAAAGCTGAAACCCGAAATCGTCGTTTCTTTATACAGCTCTGGTGTACTGCTTTTTTGAAAACCTGGCTTTTTGCCTGTATATTTAAAGAACACACTAACATTTGCATCGATTTTAGGAAATCCATAGGTTAAATTCGCCGTAATTTCAGGAGACCATAATATTTTTGTGCCCGCAAAGTCTTGAGCTTCCGAATAATCGTGGTAGGTGCCTATGTAGGATACGCCAATATTAGCTTGTAAAGATTTGAAATTCAATGTGTTATCCAGCGTTCCTCCAGTCGTTTTAAAGTTTTCAATATTAAGTAATGTGGTAACAGTCGGATTGGCAGGATCAAAATCAAAAATGATCCTGTTTTTGAATTTGTTGTAAAATCCGGCAAGTGTTGATTTAAAACTGAGGTCTTCTGATGATATCCCTGCCCAGGCAATCGAGGCATTGAAACTATCAGATTTCTCTGCCTTTAAATTTGGGTTTCCATAAATGGTGTGACTTGCATCTACAAAATCGTAATATAATTCTCTAAGGGCTGGAGATCTGAATCCTTTTGCATAAGCCAGTCGAAGATCCAGTTGATCATTTAGTTTAAACTTTGTATTTAATGAAGGAATTACCGGGGGCGCATTGTAAACCGAATTTTTGATAAACCTGAACCCGGGTCGGATATTGATTCCATCGCCAAACTTAAGTTCTGATGAAATGAAAGCAGCATAGTCACTGATTACCGGTGAACCACTTATTCTTTGTCCGCTGGCTGCATCCCGATTGTATTCAACACCTGGCTGAAATGATACCATTTTATTCAATTTATAAACAGCTGTTGCCCTAAAAATGGCTGAATTAAACCTGGCAACATCCTGTTCTCCTGCACCAAGTGATAATTCTTCGGTATTATTGGTAAAGTCATGAATAACTGTTCTGGTGGCCCTGTCGAGATTGGTAAAACCTGCAATAGCTGATAACTGTAGTGTATTGCTGATTTTGTATTCAGATTGAAGCTGTTGTGTGTACCGGTGTGTGGTATAAGTTTGCAATAATCCCTTATATGTATTAGGGTTTAATCCGTTACGGACATCAATATCCTCTTTTAAGCCATCTAAACGGTACCAGATGTTGAAATTATGATTGCTGTATCCGATTTTAGTATTCGCCAAAAACTGTTCTTTCGGTTTCCAGCGATTAGGTACGGCGCTCACTTCCTGAATGGTAGCTGTTTTACTTGCTAAATTCCAGCCACCAAATTCATTGTGCGTAAAACCTGCCAATATGTTCCAGTTATTGTTTTTCCAGTTGGCACTGATATTCTGTATATGATTTCCCTTACCGGATAAAGCCTCGTATTCATTACCTGCAGATTCTTCCTGAACCCTTGCAGATAGGTTTAATAAAGATTTACCAGCACCACGCTTGGTTATGATATTGATTACTCCCGCCAGTGCATCTGTACCGTATATTACAGACATTGGCCCTTCAACAATCTCGATACGGTCGATGGTATTGATATCGATCTGGTTTAAACTTTCCCTGGCATCCGACCGGTCTGCCATAGGTACACCATCAAGCAAAATTTTGATGTTTCTGCCGGTCATTCCCATCAAAGAAACATCGGTGGTTCCTAGAGTTAAATCATTACTAAAGCGAAAACCCAGTTCGGTGTTTAAAACCTGCTGTACATTGGTAGCAGCCCTCAATTTAATCCGTTCGGCCGTAATGGTTCTGATATTATAAACAGAGTTCCTCAAAGTTTGTGGCCCGTACTGCCCGGTAACAACAACATCTTTTAAATCATTTGCCTTAGTGGTATCAACTTTAATTTCTTGAGCCACAGTAACAAATCCGCAAAGCGATAAGGCAATTGATAAATATATCTTCATTTATTTAGACTAATTATAAATAATTGTGCAAATTTGTGCATAATCACAAAAAACAGATAACGTTAAACGGATAATTAATACCGCTAAACGGATTAAATCATGATGGAATTTAAACGCTCAGTAAATGGAAATACCATTTATAACAACACTTATCCCGATAATTTTGAAGGCAGTAATATTGTTGATGAATTTTTAGTTGACTATAAAAATGACAATGCAAGCATCGAGATAAAAGAGAAATGGTTTAAGTGGATCCACATGAGTTTAATTAAAATTGAAACTGATTTGCAGCAAGATTTTCTTTTCGAATCTTCCCGTCCGCTTGTCGGTTTTTTATTTTGCTTAAGTGGTGTAATTGGCTATAATTTCAATACTCAACAGGATAATTTCTCCTCAATTAACAAAAACGAGCAAAACATTAATTTAGGTTGTATTGATAAAATCGCATTCAGGGCAACAGAGCAAACTAAATTGCTTTACATACAATTTACCGAAAGTTATTTTAGAAAGGCTGCAGCAACCGAACCCCTTTCACTTCAATCACAACGGTTTCAACAGCCCGTTAAACCTGAAACCAGTTTAATTTTACAGCACATTATTAATTGCAAACATGAGGAAAAAGCTAAACGTTTATTTTTAGAAGCCAGGATTTTAGATTTAATGATTATTTACCTGAACCAGAATCAGGAGCAGCAAAGCATTACTTTTAAACAGGAAGATATCAATAAAATTATGCTGGCAAAGCAACTGGTAGAGCACGATCTCCAAAGGCCAAACTCACTGATTGAACTTTCGCGTAAAGCCGGCATTAACGATTATAAGCTTAAGAAAGGCTTTAAAGAATTAACAGGGCATACCGTATTTGGTTACCTGTATAAAATCAGGATGGAAAAAGCACACTACTTCCTGTCGAAAGAAAAAAAGAGTGTAAATGAAGTTGCTTTTTTAGTAGGTTACAAAAATGCCCAGCATTTTATTGCAGCTTTTAAAAAGAAATACCACATTTTGCCGGGCAGTTTAAATAAGAACTAAAACTCAGCGCAAACGTTTGTTTATTCTTTTACTTCATTCACAATCAGGTCTGATTCTACAATGGTATTGTAATAAGCCTGGTTTTCTGAATTTGGACTGTGGATCAGATCAAGCAGAATATTTGCGGCTTTCTGCCCTTGTAAATAAGGGTATTGCTCTACCGATGCAACAGGCGAATTATCCAGGTAACTGATAATGGGTAAGTTGGCATAACTCACTATATCAAAATCATTAATCACATTTAGCTTTTTGAAATATTTGATCAGAAATAGTGCTACATAATCATTAAAAGCAACAATTGCTGTAGGTTTTCTTTTGTGATTTAAAAACTGGTCGGCAGCTTCTATAGTGCCTTGTTCAGTTAAATCGCAATTCACAACCAATGAAGGGTCGAACTTTAAACGGTTAAAGTTAATGGCTTGCATGTAACCATCTTTGCGTTCTTCGCTTGCATATAAAGTATTCGGACCATTGATCATGCCAATACTTCTGTGGCCTTTTTTTAACAGGTAATTAACTGCTTTTATGGTTGCACTTTCTAAACTGCAGGCAACATAATGTACGTTTTTAAAAGGAGGGATGCGGTCGAAAAATACAACAGGAATATTAAATGAGTTTAATTTCTCAAAATGATCAAATTTCGAAGTGTCTTTACTGATGGATACCAGTAAACCATCAACACGCTGATTTTTCATTTTTTCAACGAGTTTTACTTCCTGTTCATAATTATCATGCGATTGGGCAAAAATAACCGTGTAGTTTTTTTTAATCGCTTCATCCTCAATGGCCGATATGGCGATAGAGAAAAAGTGTTCAGAAAGTTCAGGTAAGATTACACCAATTGTGTAGGTTTTTCCTTTTTGAAAAAGAATTGCCGCATTATTAGGCTCATAGTTTAGAGATTTGGCCAGCTGCTTAATTTTCTCCCTGGTTACCGCTCCAATACTGGGATGATCGTGTAAACCTCTGGAAACACTAGATGGGGATATGTTTAAAATCCTGGCTATTTCTTTGATTGTGGTTGGCTTCGATTGCATTGTAAGTGCTAAACTACATTAAATTTCTTCAATATGTAATATTACAAAATTAATCAAACGTTTGCGTTGTTTTTTTTTCTCATTTCTTTCTTACAGCTTGTAAATATCAATACATTCGGGGAATGAAATGTACATCATTTCCGGAATTAGTAGCATCAGATTTGCAGATGGAAAACGAGTAAATTTAATAAAAAATGAATGAGGCATTAAAATAAATGCTGATTTATAAAGGCACACCCCCAATGATTAACAAAAATGCCCCTCTTTATGAGGGGTGTTTAAAATAAAAAACGAGAAGTGTTCGTACCACTCCTCGCTAAACGGGTTATATTCCTGCACGCAGGATACAATAAGTTATCTAAGCTATATGTTAACCCATATCAAAGGTATAAAATTTAGTTATTCTTTAAACATCAAATCCTTTCAATTTTGGAGGGATTTTTCATTACAGAAGTAATCCATTCGTCATATATACCTGCGATCTGATTTTTTTAAAAGCATATTCCTACTTTGGTTTTTTATTTTAGTTAGAATGATCGCATTATATATCATATTAGTTCTGGTTATTGCATTTTTTGTAATCATCAATCTCCCGGTTTTCGGCCGTTTACCAAAAAATCAAAGGTTAGCAAAAATTCACCACTTGCCCAATTACAGGGAAGGTGCATTGCAAAACCTGTCGTTTACGCCGATGCAGCCCGAGGGCGTAAGTTTTTTTAAAATTTTAAAGGCATTCTTTTTCGAAAAACATCCCAATAAATCGCCTGATAAAGCACTTCCTTTTGTAACTCCGGATATTGCAGGAAAGCCGGAAAGTAATGTTCCCGAAATCATCTGGTTCGGTCATTCCTCTTATCTGATCAAGGTAGAGGGGCTCAGGATTCTGGTTGACCCGGTATTTAGTCAAACGCCTTCACCATTTTCGTTTATCGGAAGTAAGGCCTTTAAAGGAACAGATGTGGTAAAAGCCGGTGATTTTAAAGATATTGATATCCTGGTGATTACGCATGATCATTACGATCACCTGGATTACCCGAGTATTTTAAAAATAGCACCTCAGGCTAAAACAATTGTTACTTCTTTGGGAGTAGGGTCGCATTTAGAACGATGGGGGATTAAAACAGAAAAAATCAATGAATTAGCATGGAAGCAATCAGTTACTTTATTCAACGATTTAACCATAACCGCTGTTCCTGCCAGACATTTTACCGGCAGAAAATTTAAAAGAAATCAAACCCTTTGGTCGGCTTTTATATTGCAGACTGCTAATTATAAACTGTTTATGGGTGGCGACTCAGGTTACGATACACATTTTGCAGAAATAGGGGAGGAATTTGGTCCGTTTGATCTGGCGCTGTTAGAATGTGGTCAGTATAATGCCTATTGGCCTTATATTCATATGTTTCCAGAAGATACTGTGCAGGCCGCTATCGATTTAAAAGCAAAAGTATTAATGCCTGTGCATTGGGGTAAATTTAGCCTGGCCATGCACCCATGGAACGAACCTGTAAAAAGGGTTGTTGCAACAGCAGGAGAAAAGGCTTTTCCTTTACTTACGCCAAAATTAGGCGAAACCGTGATATTAAATGGGCATTTCCCTGCTGAAAAATGGTGGTTAACAGAATAAAAACTAAACAATAATCTGCAACAGGTGTTTAATTTCTAAACTCAAATAAAATTATGAAAACTGATCTTGTAGAAATTTTTCAAACCATTAGGGCAGGCATACAGCCATATGCAACACGGGGATATACTGTTCATGAAAACTCTGAAACCGGCTATGATCTTTATAGTGAAAAAAATATTGATGTAAATGATGAGAAAGTTACCGAGCGCTTTTTTACGGGAGTTTATATTAACGGGGATAAGGTTGAAGTGAAATTAAATACAAGCGAATTTTCTACAACAAATCAGGAATTGGTTCACTTCGGCGAAAATATTGCGGGTTTAGCAATTACGCAGTTAGATGATACTAAATTAAAGGAAGTAGGAACACTGGTTGAAATTATCCATACCAACTTTAAAGAAAAAGAATGGATTTAAAAATCTGATGGTTAAATTTGCGGCAGATAATTTTTCTGAATAACCTTCTGCCGATTGAATATTTTAAACCCTGATTATAACTGGCATCATCAATTTAGTATAGCATTAGCTGAACATAAAATTGAATGCCATTTTTTTTTGGAAGATGATTTTAAACTTGTAGAAGTTAATAAAAGTCTGTTGATTAATTTAGTTGGCCTAAATAATTCCTTTAAACCAGGTGATCTGATTAGGCTTAAAGAAAAATATTTCAAAAAAAATATCAGACTCATTCACCTTTGGGAGGATGTTTGGCTCTCAAAACCGGCTCAGGTTTTGGGCAGGATTAAATCTTTACTCGGGCAAAATATCCGCATTCATGGTCGGAAAACAAAGGCATTTAAAATCACAAAGCCGGTTGCTGATGCTTTTTTAAACGAAAATCATCTACAGGGACCGGTGAGCAGCCGATATAAAGTTGGATTATTTGAAAAAGAAGATCTCGTGGCGGTGGCTACTTTTTCGGCACTTCGAAAAATGAATCATACTGAAAATTACAAATCGGCAGAATTAATCAGGTTTGCCGTTAAAGCTGGCTATTCCATTACCGGCGGACTAAGCAAATTGATTGCTTATTTTGCAGAAACCTATAAACCAAATGACCTGATGACTTATGCCGATTGTGATTGGTCTGCAGGCGAGGCTTATGATACCTTAGGTTTTGTTCAAACCACCGTTTTATCACCTCAGATTTATATTTTGGATGAGCATTTAAATCGTCAGCTTAAAAAAGAGAATCAGATTTCAGCTCAGGAAGTATTTAATACAGGAAGTTTAAAATTTATCCTAAAATTTTAATGGATCAGTATAACCTCATCATAATTTTGGGTGCAACGGCATCGGGTAAAACAAAACTTGCCGTGCAGGTTGCCGATGCCCTGGACGGAGAAATTATCAGCGCCGATAGCCGTCAGGTATTTAAACGCATGGACATTGGCACCGGGAAAGATTTGCAGGAGTATCATTTAAATGGAAAAAGCATTCCCTATCATTTAACCGATATTTTAGAGCCGGGCGAACGTTACCATGTAGATGCTTTTAAAAACGATTTCTATAAAGCTTTTGAAAGCATAACCGCAAAACATAAAATCCCTATTCTTTGTGGCGGCACAGGCATGTATATTCATAGTTTGCTGCAGAACCAAACTTTTACGGCAATTCCGGTAAACCAGGAATTAAGGGATCAGCTTGATTTGTTATCTAAAGAAGAACTGATTTGTAAAATACAACAGGATAACATTCAAAATACCGGGCATGCTGACCTTTCTTCAAAAAAGAGGTTAATCAGGGCTTTGGAAATTGCTGAATATTTAAAAAACAATCAATTGGAACCTGTAGAAAGGCCCGAACTTAAACCCGTTATTTTTGGTTTAAAAAATGAAGTGGAGGTAACCAGGGCTAAAATTCTTGCCAGATTGGAAGAAAGGTTTAAAGCGGGACTGATTGATGAAGTAGAACAGCTGATTAAAGATGGGATTAGTAAAGAAATACTGATTTTTTACGGCCTGGAATATAAATTCATTGTGAATTATCTCGATGGGCTGCTTACACTAGAAGAACTTAAGCTTAAACTTGGAATAGCCATTTGCCAGTATGCCAAAAGGCAAAATACGTTTTTCAGGAAAATGGAAAAAGACAATGTTCATATCATTTGGCTTAACGCATCAGCCCCAACAGACCAGTTAAAACAGTTTATCCTGGAAAAAGTTTCATCTCAGGTGAATTAATATTTATTGGTCATCTTAAGGTTGGTTTATAGGTTAAAAAGCTCCAAAAAAGCCCTTTTGGCACAACCTTTGTGTTTGTTGAAGCATATTAGTTTTAACTCATAAATTATCCTTAAAATGAAAACAATTACTAAAATCATTGCTACTTCAGCAGCTGTAGTGGCATTATTTTTTTCTACAAATGCTAATGCACAAAAATTAGGAATAGGAGTAACTGCAGGTATCCCAACTAGTGATGCTTACAGTGTTGCACTTGGTGCAGATTTACGTTATCAGTTCGATATTGATAAACAATTATCTATTCCGGTTACTGCTGGCTATACCAATTTATCTGTAAAAGATGAATTTGGCGGTGGTAGTTTCGGTTATATTCCTGTAAAAGCAGGTGTTAAATATTTCTTTAATACTACTGGTTCTGGTATATACGGTTTAGCAGAATTAGGTGCTGGTTTTGGTACAAGTTCAGGCAGTGGAACTTCATTTGTGTATTCACCAGCTGTTGGTTATGCATGGAGTAACGGATTAGATCTAGGTGTAAAATACGAAGGCCTGGCTAAAGATGGTGGTAGCACCGGATTTTTCGGTCTGCGTTTAGCTTACGGATTTAATTTGTAAAATTAATCCACAATAAAACTGAAAGCCTCCTATTAAGGGGGCTTTTTTTATTTCATAACATTCTGAAAAAAATGAAAATATAAAAATCCACAAATGATATTTTAACGTATATGACTTAAACCCTTAATTAATAACTTAAAATATCTGACAATGAAAACAATTACTAAACTTTTTGCAACAAGCTTAACCGCACTTGCAGTTTTAACCACTTCAAATTTAAAAGCACAAACAATGGATTCGACACAGCCGATGACAAGCGGAAGCGGCATGGCTTTCAAAATTGGTGTTGGTGTAAATGGTGGCTTATTTCCTGATCGTTCTGAAATGGATTATGGTTATGGTGCTGATGTTAAACTTCAATACGACTTAAGTCCGT
The DNA here is from genome assembly GCF_052045455.1 of Pedobacter sp. 22226. Classification (NCBI taxonomy): domain Bacteria; kingdom Pseudomonadati; phylum Bacteroidota; class Sphingobacteriia; order Sphingobacteriales; family Sphingobacteriaceae; genus Pedobacter; species Pedobacter sp. 22226. The sequence goes on from NZ_JBQEPB010000008.1 coordinate 272,943, forward strand.
ATGTAGCTGTCACTGCTTCTGGTGGTTATACCAGGTTAAAATGGAAAGGTAGTCCGCTTAAATTCGAATTTATCCCTGTAATGGGTGGTGTAAGGGTTTTCCCGATCGAAAGAATGTATTTAGCTACTGAACTGGGATCAGGACTGGCTATTAAAGATGGTGCCAACATGAACTTTATTTATACCGGTGGTTTAGGTTACGAATGGAAAAACGGCCTGGATCTTGGTGTAAAATACGAAGGTTACGTAAACAATAGTGCTTCTGATCTTTACTTTATGAAAACAGGACAGTTTAACCTAAGACTTGGATATAATTTCAAATTATAATTAAAACATCATAATATTTTGCGAGTCCCGATGAAAATCGGGACTTTTTTATTTATTTAATATTTAAATTGCTATTTTGAGCCGAAAACCAAATACAATGAAAAGAATATTCGGAATAGCAATACTTACTGCTTTAATGGCCTGCAACCAGGCGAATAAAAATTCTACAGCAACCAAAGACTCGACAAAAACAGATTCAGTTGCTGTTAAAAATGAGGTTGCTATAAAAGACAAACAGAAATCAGCGATTTTTAACCAATATGTGGTGTTAAAAGATGCGCTGGTAAAATCTGATGCTGCAAATGCCCAAAAATCGGCTGTTCAGTTACAAACCAGTTTGGCTGCCTACAAAGGCTGTGAGCCAACAGCTGCTGTGGCCGGTAAAATTGCAGGAAGTAGTGATCTTGTTTCGCAACGAAAAGATTTTACAGTTTTAAGTGCCGATTTAATTGCTTTGTTAAAAGGAACCGAGATTGAAAAAGGTACAATTTATGTGCAGCACTGCCCGATGGCAAACAAGGGAGATGGAGGCGACTGGTTATCAACTGAAAAGGAAATTAAGAATCCTTATTATGGTAACGAAATGCTGGAATGTGGGAGAGTGGCTGAGGAGATAAAGGCGAAGTAAATTCCAAAAGCTGTATAATTAAGCATGATTGTTACGTCATTTTGACCAATTATTCATATTAATTTAACAGATTTGTTATGCATGTATATTAATTTTATATAATTTAGAGAGCTATAAACACAATACAATAATATGTCAGATATTGCAGAGATTAAAGTTGATGGTAAGACAATAGAATTGCCAGTAATAACAGGAACAGAGGACGAGAAGGCCATTGATATTTCGAAATTAAGAGATCTTACAGGCTTTGTAACTTTAGATACTGGTTTTAAAAATACGGGTTCTACAAAAAGTAAAATCACTTTTTTAGATGGTGAAAAAGGCATTTTAAAATACAGGGGTTATTCTATTGAAGAACTTGCAGCCAAATCAAGTTTCTTAGAAGTTATTTATCTGATTATTTATGGAGATCTTCCAACACAAAAACAACTGGAAGATTTACAGGCCGATATCAGCAAGCACACACTGATTCATGAGGATATGAAAAAATTCTTTGACGGTTATCCGTCAAGATCACATCCAATGGGTCAGTTAGGTTCATTAATATTTTCGCTGTCTACATTTTACCCTGAGTGTTTAAAGCCAAATCAAACCGCAGAAGAGCAGGATTTAACCATTATTAAGTTATTGGCTAAATTCCCGACCATTGTTTCTTTTGTTTATAAAAAATCATTGGGCCACCCGCTTATTTATCCGAAAAATAAATATGATTATGTGACCAATTTCCTTTGGATGACATTTGGCCAGCGTACCGAAGATTATGATGTAAACCCGATTGTGGTTAATGCAATGAACAAATTGCTGATTCTGCATGCAGATCATGAGCAAAATTGTTCGGCATCTACTGTACGTATTGTAGGTTCATCAGACTGTAATTTATATGCTTCAATTGCTGCAGGTATTGCTGCACTTTGGGGACCGTTACATGGTGGTGCAAACCAGGCGGTTATCGATATGTTGGAATTGATTAAAGCCGATGGTGGCGATACAGAAAAATGGATTGCTAAAGCCAAAGATAAAAACGATCCTTTCCGTATGATGGGTTTTGGTCACCGCGTTTACAAAAACTTCGATCCAAGAGCAAAAATCATTAAAAAAGCATGTGATGATATCCTGGAAAACTTAGGTATTGATGATCCGATTTTAGAAATTGCTAAAAAGTTAGAAGAAGCAGCTTTAACTGACCAGTATTTCATTGAGCGTAAATTATATCCGAACGTAGATTTCTATTCAGGAATTATTTACCGTGCTTTAGGTTTCCCATCAGAAATGTTTACTGTTCTTTTTGCTTTAGGCCGTTTACCGGGATGGATTGCACAATGGAAGGAAATGCACGAAAATAAAGAACCTATCGGTCGTCCGCGCCAGATTTATGTTGGTGAAACAGATAGAGAATTTGTTGAGCTGAAAGACAGAAAATAATTTTTCTAAAAGCATAAAAAAACCACTCGAAATATCGGGTGGTTTTTTTGTGGGTTTTACTTTCCTTTACCAATAGTCGTCATTGCTGTGACTGTGACGGCCATTTATTAAGTTGTCATCCTGAGCGTAGTCGAAGGATCTCCGCTACACTGCGTTTCGGTCGAGATGACGAACCTTAAGTTAAGTAGCCACGTAATAAATCAAATTGATCATTGCCATTTCTGAAAGCTTAAAGGCAACCGCATAAAGAATTAAAATCCAGAATATTTTAAAAATTGTACTCCAGGTTTTACGCTGATAAAAAACGGTGAGTGCCTTAAACATGTACCAGAATAAATATACGGTAACGCCAACCTCGATAATACTACTCACTATAGAATCTTCCCCAAACACATGTTTCATAATCGGCTGGGTAATAATTGAGACGATAAAGTAAACCATCATGCCATGGATGGTGAAAATCAGGTGATCTAAATAATAGATATGGTTTTTCCTGAAATTTAACATAATAAACCAGGCCAGTAAAGGCATCAGTAAGAAATATTGTTTAGGCCTGTTATGTTCGAGGGTTTCCTGAATTACTTCTGATTTCTCTCCGATGGTAATCGCCCTTTTTTTAATCAATCTTTCATACCAGCTATCCTGTTCGGCAGGTGTTAATTTTTTCTGGCGGGACAGGTAGGCTGAGTAGGTACTGTCGTTTCTTTCAATATGGATCTCATTAAAATCTTCGATCAAATCCGAAATGGAATCCGATTTTAAGGTGGTATTTTCTGTTTTAAGCCTGTTCAGTTCTTTTTCCTGATCGGCAAAGCCCAGCTTTATAAATTCTTTTTTCTGAATCGCTTTATTAATTGATTTTGTGGTCCTATCCGCAATGCTTTTAGGCATTCCGGTAAGATTAAGCGCTTTATTTACACTATCAGTTACATTTTCACCCTTATTATGTTCAATATCTATATTATCATGGTCTGAATTTTTTTCTACATGTTTTGGAGAGTACACTACCAAAAAATAAACAATAGAAACAAAAATGTACATGCTCACCGGATTAATGTAGCGGGCTCTTTTACCTGCTAAATAATCTAATGTAACCTGGCCTGGCTTGGTTAAAAGGGGAGAAAGGGTTTGAAAAAATTTATTGTCGAAATGAAAATAATGGGCAATGCTATGGCTGATAAAAGTCCAGAAACTTTCTTTTAATTCTACATTTGGTTGGCCACAGCTGCTGCAATAATGTTTCTCGACATGAGAACCGCAGTTTAAACAATTATGTTCTTTTCTATACTTACCAGCTGACATAGGATAAAATGGAATGGAGAGGTTATAAATGGTTAATGGCTTCTACTTCTGCACGGGTATGTTTGTGTTTAAAAATAACCACAAAAACAACAGCAATCACTAAAACGTAAATGGTAAAGCTTAGCCAGATATTGTGCCAGTCTTTTACATCCAGTGCCCGGCTTAGATCGCCATTCTGTAATACGCTGATGCCTTTATTTTGTAAAAATTTAAGCAGGTGTTCGTTATCTGCTTCGCTTTTTACATATTTTGATAATGATCCGATATTGGTATAATAGGTCGTAAAATATTTACTGATCATCCAGCCTGATATTAAACTTCCAAATACGGCACCAAAACCATTGGTCATCATCATAAACAAGCCCTGGGCTGATGAGCGTATTTTTGGTGTAGTAGAGGTTTCTACGAATAATGATCCGGATATATTAAAGAAATCGAAAGCCATGCCGTAAACGATACAAGAGGTGATAATCATCCAAAGGTTGACTGAAGGATCGCCAAAAGCGAATAAACCAAAACGTAACACCCAGGCAAACATGGCAATGGCAATTACCCATTTAATCCCAAATCTTTTCAAAAAGAACGGAATGGCCAGGATAAAAAGCGTTTCTGATATTTGGGAGATCGATAAAATGATAGTAGAATACTTGATCACAAAAGATTCTGCAAAGACGGGGAATAGCTTAAATTCATCTAAAAAAACATCACCATAGGCATTGGTTAGCTGCAATGCTGCGCCTAAAAACATAGAGAAAATAAAAAACAGTGCCATTTTGTAATCGGCGAAAAGTTTAAATGATTCTAATCCCAGTTTTTGAGCAAATGTTTTTTTCTCGCTGATTAAATTTAAAGGTTTACATGCCGGAAGAGTAAAAGAATACAGGCCCAAAAATAAAGCACTTATCCCGGCAATGTAAAATTGATTTGCACTGGCTTTGTTACCTGTTAAATTGGTAATCCACATGGCTGCAATAAAACCAACGGTTCCCCATACACGGATAGGAGGGAAATTTTTTACGACATCAAAATTGCCATTTTTTAAAGTGGTATAGCTGATGGAATTGCTTAACGCAATGGTTGGCATGTAAAAACACATGGCCACTAATATTACCCAAAAAAATGTATGAGGATCTTCTACCTGTGGAAGATAGAACATGGTAGCGGCGTAAAGGATGTGTAAAATAGCATAGAGTTTTTCTGCGTTGATCCATTTATCGGCGATGATACCAGTTATGGTTGGCATAAAAAGGGATGCAATACCCATTGTAGAAAAAATAATCCCGAAATCTGCACCGTCCCATTGTTTGGTTCCAAACCAGTAATTTGCAATCGTAATTAACCAGGCAGCCCATACAAAAAATTGCATGAAACTCATTATAGTTAAGCGAAACTTAACGTTCATAATAATAGTTTAGTTTGATTATTGAAAGTAAAAGCTGAATATAGAACTATTTTGAATGATAATCCAAAATGAGCTTAAATTATTTTAAACAATCTGGCTCATTTTGGTATTTAGCTTTTTTATTTATTGATTTTTTAGAAAAATCTATAGGGATTTTGATCTGTTGGGTATTTTTAAAGAAAAATTAAGATGTTCCGCGTTTATTAAGTTCATCGCGTAACCTTGCGGCTTTCTCGTAAGCTTCTTCTGCTATGGCTTCCTGTAATTTTTGCTGAAGTTCTTCCAGCGTTAGATCGCCAAAGCCCTGTTGTTTGCCGGCACCTGGTAAACTGTCTGCTTCGGGTTCTTTCGTTAACGAATCCATATTCTCAAGGAAAAGAAAATCATTTCCTTCAATTACGATCCCCGCAGAAGCAAGAATAAATTCGTAGGTATAAATTAAGGCGTTAAACCTAACGGCCAGGGCAATAGCATCAGAAGTGCGGGCATCAACCTCATGGGTGTTCTTGCCATCGCTACAAATCAGCTTTGCATAAAAAACACCATCAACGAGGTTGTAAATAATTACTTCCTGAATATTGATATGAAAAGTATCAGCCATCGATTTAAAAAGATCGTGTGTTAATGGCCTGCTGGGAGTCATTTTCTCAATTTCTATGGCAATGGCCTGCGCCTCGAAAGCACCAATAATTATGGGTAAACGCCTGCGACCATTTACTTCTCCTAAAACAAGGGCATAAGCACCAGATTGAGTCTGGCTGTAAGATAAACCTACAATATCTAATTTTACTTTTTTCATATTTGTCGATGTCATGTTGAGCTTGCCGAAACATTATTTAATCCTTCGACAGGCTCAGGATGACAAAAATTATCCCTTATGTGCTTTTAATGCTTCGATTAATTTTGGTACAACTTCAAAAGCATCACCAACGATTCCGTAATCTGCCACTTTAAAGAAAGGTGCTTCAGGATCTTTGTTGATTACTACAATAACTTTTGATGAACTCACACCAGCCAAATGCTGGATAGCGCCAGAAATACCGATTGCAATGTATAGATTAGGACTGATGGCAATACCGGTTTGACCAACGTGCTCAGAGTGAGGTCTCCAGTCTGCATCCGAAACAGGTTTAGAACAAGCTGTAGCTGCACCTAATAAACCGGCAAGCTCTTCAATCATTCCCCAGTTTTCAGGTCCTTTTAAACCTCTCCCTGCTGATACCACCAGTTCTGCATCAGGCAACGAAACTTTATCAGTAGCCCTTACGATATCTTTAATTAACGTACCTAAATCCGATTGTTTGATATCAGCACTAAAGGCTTCGATCGCTGCATCAGTTGCATTTTCTTTAACGCCAAAAGCGTTTGGATTTAAAGCGATTACTTTGTTTGCAGAAGTTAATTCGGTAATGGCAAATGCTTTACCGGAAAAAGCTGTTTTCTTAACGGCAAATTTTCCATCGGTGCTTGGTAATTCTACTGCACCATCTGCCAAACCTGCTTTAAGTTTTACTGCAATACGTGGTGCTAAACCTTTACCCGAGAAGGAGTTAGATAAAACAACAATATCAGCGCCTTCTTTTTCTGCAGCAGCAGCAATAACGCTGGCGTAAGCCTGGTTTACGAAAGTTTTTAACTGATCGGCGCTTACATTTAAAACTTTAGCTGCGCCGTATTTACCTAATTCTTTTAACTCACTTTCGGCAACATCACCGATAGAAATAGCAGTTAGGCTGGTTGATTGTTGATCGGCAATGGCTTTGGCATAAGAAACGGCTTCAAAAACAGATTTCTTGAATTTACCTTCAGCTTGTTCTACATATACTAATACTGACATATATTTATTCCCTGAATTCCCTTATTTGGGAATTAAATTTTATATTGAATTAATTCGATTAATTATCTCTTTATCTGACAACTGAAAACTCCAAACTGCCAACTAAATTACCTTTGCTTCGCTATGTAACAAGCTGATCAGCTGTTCTGTTTGATCGGCAGGAATTAACTTTACCGTACCACGTGGGGCTGGGGTTTCGTATTTAGTTACTTTACTCACTTCCTCAATTGCCACAGCGTCAACTACGGTTAAAGGTTTTGTTCTCGCACTCATAATACCACGCATATTTGGTATTTTTGGCTCCGCAACACCTTCGGCACAGCTCGCAATAAACTTACCAGAAACTGTTAATACTTCTTTTCCACCTTCAATTTCTCTTTCAATAGTTGCGCTATCGCCTTCGAAAGTTAATTTTTTAATGATGGATACCGATGGAATATCTAAAAATTCGCCAACCATAGCCGCAACCTGGTTTCCATTGTAATCAATAGATTCGCGACCGGTTAAAATAACATCAAAATCTTTGTCTTTGGCATACTCAGCTATCTGTTTAGCCACAAAATAAGCGTCGCGTGGTGCTGCATTAACGCGTACAGCATCATCTGCACCAATAGCCAAAGCTTTTCTAATGGTAGGATCGTTGGCTGCTTCGCCTACGTTAATTACCGTTACCGTTCCTTTACCGCCTTCGGTTAACTCGATGGCCCTTGATAAAGCAATTTCATCGTAAGGATTAACAATATATTGCACTCCCGCCGTATTGAATTCGGTATTATCATTAGTAAAAGTTATTTTTGTCGTCGTGTCTGGCACGTTACTGATACAAACTAATATTTTCATATGTTAATAGTGGTTTTTATTTAATGAACGATCTGGAACTATAATTGTTCGCTGTTAATCGATTCATATATGATATCATTATTATATAAGGTCTTTCTGCAAATTTAATTAAAAAAGCAAGGAAATAAAATGTCATCTACCCGTTTAAGTAAGTTATTGGAATTTTTAGAAAGTGATGCTAACGATCCGTTTATACTATATGCCTTAGCCACAGAGTATAACAATCTAAATGATAAAGAAAAAGCTTATTCTTTTTACCTTCAGTTAACCGATAAACATCCTGATTATGTAGGAACTTATTACCATTTAGGCAAATTACTCGAAAAAGACGGGGAAAAAGAGAAAGCGATCGAAACCTATCAGAAAGGAATGCAGGTGGCCCGGAATAAAAGGGATATGCATGCGTTTTCTGAATTACAGGGTGCTTACAATTCGGCTGCCGGATTAGATTATGAAGATGATTAAGTCAATTTTCAGTTTACAGTTTCCAATTTTTAGTTAACAGTTAGCCGTTTAAATTAATGCAAACCAAACCCATAGCAGCTAAAAGACAGTGGCTTTTTATCCGGAATGTAATTTTTTTTACTTTCACTTCTTTTGGCGGTGCGCAGGCACACCTGGCATTGCTGCTAAAATATTTTGTTCAAAGCACAAAATTCATTTCAGAAGAAGAACTTTTGGAGCTGAATGCACTGGCGCAAGTGTTGCCGGGACCTGCATCTACGCAAACACTGGTGGGAATTGCATGGAAGGTTGGTAAGCTGAAACTGGCCATCATTACTTTTTTGATCTGGATTTTGCCCACTGCCGCAATCATGACTTTTGCAGCGATTAGTTATGCCCTGTTGGATCAAAAACAAAAATTTAACGATATTTTAGAATATATCCAGCCGATAGCCTTAGGTATTGTGGCTTATGGTGCATGGAAACTGGGTAAAAAAGTACTTTCCTCGCAGGTTTCTATCTTTTTGGCTATTGCTTCGGTAATTGCTACGCTGGTTTTAAGGAATGCATATGTATTCCCATTGTCTATATTAATCGGTGGAATGATTTCCTCTGCTATTGAGACGCCAAAAGAAGAAACTGAATTGCGGGTTAAGCTTTTCTCGAACATCAATCCGAAAAAACTGATCTACTTTTTAGGTGCACTGCTCTTATTTGCATTAGTTGGTGCCATTATCAACAGAACCTCGCCTTTTAGTTTACCGATCCGTTTGCTCGAAAATTTTTACCGTAACGGTATATTGGTATTTGGTGGGGGACAAGTGCTTGTACCATTGATGTTTACCGAGTTTGTGGAGATGAAGCATTATTTGCCATCATCAGGATTTTTATCTGGTTTTGCGCTTCAGCAAGCCTTACCCGGACCTACATTTTCTTTTACCAGTTATTTGGGTGCTCTAAGCATGAAAAATTTTGGTTATGGTTTATGGGGGCAGATTTTAGGTGGATTAATTGGTGTAATAGGCATCAATTTACCCGGTTTAATCCTCGTTTTATTTATCGTTCCTTTTTGGGATGACCTGAAAAAGATTTCGAGGATCCGTCACAGTTTATCTGGAATCAATGCAGTAAGTGTAGGTTTCATTATTGCTGCATTTGTACTCTTGTTAATTCCGATGGGGTTTAACTGGCTGTTTTTAGGGATTATGGTGGCTACATTTTTACTGCTCAATTTTACCAAAGTAAGTCCGCCGGTTATTGTACTCGCCGGAATTCTGCTTGCTTATATTTTTTAGTATTTCTTCATATGGATTTTTTATAAAGAAGATTTTAGTTATATCTTCGGCAAATTTAAAATCAGATAAAATTATGAGGAAACTATTAACGCTTCTATTATTAAGCGGGCTAGGCGTAACTACCCAAGCCCAGGAAAAAAACAGTTTTGAAGTAGGACTGCATGTAGGCTACAATGCTGCTACTGTTACAACAAGTACCCAGACCAACAGCGAATTTAGAAGTGGCTTTAACGTTACAGCGGTTGGAGATTACTTCTTTTCGGACAGGTGGAGTATTAAGGCCAAAATTGGTTATGACCAAAAAGGCTGGGATAATGGATATTTAACCAACCTGGATAATGGACAAAGTTTTGTTACCAATTACGAGATTAATTACTTAACCATTCCTGTAATGGCCAACTGGCATTTCGGTAGAAAAAGAAACTGGTATTTAAACTTTGGGCCTTATTTTGGTATTCTGCTAGATGCAAAAGAATCAAAATTTAATATTGATTTAAAGGATTTTGTGCACAACCGCGATATCGGTTTTGATTTAGGTATCGGAGTAAAATTGCCAATCGCAAACAAAATTAAGGTATTGCTGGAAGCTGACGGACAGTCGGGTATTACCGATTTGTTTAAGCAAAACCAGGGATATCAAATCAGAACGGGAAGATCAAGCTTAAACGCGGGTCTGCTTTTCAGTTTATAGAATGTTCATTAAATAAAAAATGCCTCTGATAAAATTTTAATTTGAGGCATTTTTTATGTAGCTATATTTTAAAATGGTGGATCATCGTCATTGTAGTCATCCATTTTGGAAGGACGGATAATCACATTGCTTTGTTTTTCAAAATCCTGCGATGGATACATTCCTGCAGATGGATCAGCCGCGAACGAATTTGGCGGTGCATTAAAATCATCTTCAAGATCCTGAAATTTCACAAATTTACCTACGAATTTAAGTGGCACAATTCCGGTTTCACCATTACGGTGTTTTGCAATAATTACTTCGCCAATACCTGCCTGCGATCTTCCTTGCTCATCTTCGGTAATGCCGTAATATTCAGGACGGTATAGGAATAATACCATATCCGCATCCTGCTCAATAGATCCCGATTCACGTAAATCGGATAACATTGGCCTTTTTCCCTGTAAACCTGGTCTGCTCTCTACCGCACGACTTAACTGCGAAAGTGCCAATACCGGAACATCAAGTTCTTTTGCTACAGATTTTAGTGCCCTCGAGATACTACCGATTTCCTGCTCACGGTTACCGCCACCTTTTCCTTCTCCTTTACCATGCATTAACTGCAAGTAATCGACAATTACCAGCTGGATATCGTACTGCGATTTTAATCTCCGGCATTTTGCCCTGAACTCAAATATATTTAGTGCCGGAGTATCATCTATCAATAGGGGAGCTTCGGTTAAGCGGCCAATTTTACTGTGCAGCTGTTGCCACTCCCATTCCTGTAAATTTCCTTTCCTGATTTTTTCCTGCTCAATTTCTGCTTCTCCTGAAATTAAACGATTCACCAGCTGAACCGACGACATCTCGAGTGAAAAAACTACTGTTGGTTTTGCAAAATCGACGGTGGCATTACGGGCACAGGTAAGTACGAATGCCGTTTTTCCCATCGCCGGACGTGCAGCGATAATCACAAGATCCTGTTTTTGCCATCCACCGGTAATCCTGTCTAAGCCGGTAAAACCCGTTGGTACACCGGTTAAACCATCTGTTTTGGTACGAAGTTCTTCAAGTGTAGCAAGAGATTGTTTAATGATATCATCCATTTTCTGGGTATCTCTACGCAGGTTATTCTGGGCAATTTCAAAAAGGCCTTTTTCAGCCTGATCCAATAAATCGAAAATATCAGTCGTATCTTCATAAGCGTTGGTGATAATTTCGGTTGAGATCCTGATCAGTTCGCGCTGGATATATTTTTGCGAAATTATCCTCGCGTGAAATTCAATATTAGCTGCAGAAGCAACACGGTTGGTTAAATGCGTAATGTAATAAGCCCCCCCAACCATTTCTAACGAACCCAGCGTACGCAGTTCTGAAGTTACCGTTAAAATATCTACCGGTTTCGATTTCTGGAATAAAATGTGGATCGCTTCAAAGATTTTCTGGTGAGCGATGTTATAAAAAACTTCAGGCTTTAAAACGTCGATTACTGCTGACAGAGCATCTTTTTCGAGCATCAATGCACCTAAAACGGCTTCTTCCAGGTCTAATGCCTGTGGGGGAATTTTCCCTTGTGAACTAATGGTATTGCTTAACCTGCTTTTTCTAGCAGTCATACTGTTCTTTCCGCCTTGTTCATTATCGATACTCATTCAACAAAAGTAATCAAATTTTGACGGGGTTGTTTGAATTAGTTACTACTTGTTTGTTAACAAATTGAAGTATAATCAGATTAAATTTTACAGGCTTTTATTAAATCGTAAAAAATTTTAAACAATTAAATGTTAATAAGAAGAATATAGATTAGGGCTAAAACATTTATTTGAATACTTTTGCCTAACAATTTCGAAACATGGATAATTTTAGAAGACCGCAACGCGCAAAAGAGAATAATGAGTTTGTATTTGGCATCAGGGCCGTAATAGAAGCCATTAAAGCAGGAAGAGATATTGAAACCATTTACCAGCAACGCGGTTTGGGCGGCGAATTATTTTTGGAGTTGAAAGCACTTTTGAAAGATACACTGATCCCGTTAAATTCTGTACCGGTAGAAAAACTGAACCGGATGTCGCAGAAAAACCACCAGGGGGTAATCGCCGTAATTTCGCCGATTACTTACCAAAATATTGAAGATATAGTTCCGGCGGTTTTTGAAAAAGGAGAGGTGCCATTAATTTTGGTTTTAGATAGCGTAACCGATGTGCGCAACATGGGCGCAATTGCCCGTACCGCTGCCTGCGTAGGCGTTCATGCCATTGTAGTGCCTTTAAAAAATGCTGCGCAGATCAATGCTGATGCGATTAAAACTTCAGCAGGTGCGTTGTTTAGTATCCCGATCTGCCGTCATAGTAATTTACACAAAACCTGTCTGTTTTTGCAGGAAAGTGGTTTACAAATTGTAGCTTGTACTGAAAAAACAAACGATTTTATATATTCCCCTGATTATACCATGCCTACCGCAATTGTAATGGGATCAGAAGATGAAGGCATTTCTAACGAGCTTTTAAGAGTGGCCGATCATTTGGCTAAAATACCAATGGCCGGTAAAATCGAATCGCTCAATGTGTCTGTTGCTGCAGGCGTAATTTTATACGAAGCGGTTAGACAGCGGGGGAAGTAAGGAGGGATGTAAGATGGAAGAGGGAAAATGGAAAAGGGAAAATGGATGATGGAGAATTGATGTAAAAGGGAAAATGTAAGATGGATGATGGGCAACTGTGCTACATCATCCATCTTACATCTCACACCTTCCATTCTAAATAAACTTGTTTCCGAAGCGTGATTTTACTTCTGCAACAAACTCTTTAACACGTTGTTCTTCATCACGAGGGCAAATCATTAGCATATTGTTATTTTCTACCACAATATAATCGTGCAATCCCTGTAAGATCACCAGTTTATCTTTCGGAACATTAACCATACAGTTCGACGAATCGAACATAATGACCTGTTCTGAAGGGATAACCGCATTGCCAACGTAATCTTTCTCTGCCATTTCGTAAATAGAAGCCCAGGTGCCTAAATCAGACCACCCGAAATCAGACGGAAGTACATAAACATTCTCGGCCTTTTCCATAATGCCAAAATCGATCGATATATTGGTACATTGTAAATAGGCATTATTGATAAACGTTTTTTCGTTTTCGGTATTCAGTTCCGATCGGCCCAAACTGAATATTTCATACATATCAGGCAGGTGTTTTTCAAAAGCGTTCAAAATGGTTTTTGCCGACCAGATAAATATTCCCGCGTTCCAAAGGAAATCACCACTTTGCATAAATGATTTTGCTAAATCAAGGTTTGGCTTCTCTGTAAAGGTTTTAACTTTATGCAGATCGGTGTCGGTATTAAGCACATAATCAGTGTGTTGTATGTAGCCATAACCAGTATCCGGACGATTTGGTTTAATACCCAGCGTAATTAAACAATCATTTTTAGAAGCTGCATCCAACGATTGCTCAATCGATTGTACGAAGCCATCTATATCGGCAATGGTATGATCAGAAGGCGCTACAACGATTGTGGCATTTGGATTTAATTCGGCAATTTTTAAACTGCCATATGCAATGCATGGTGCTGTATTTCTAAGTAGGGGCTCAGCCAGGATCTGGTTAGGACTTAACTGCGGCAACTGTTCTTTTACGAGGTCAGAATAAATCTCATTCGTAACTATAAAAATATTTTCAGGAAGACAGATTTTTAAAAACCTGTCGTACGTACTTTGTATTAAAGTTTTACCTACACCGAAAAAATCGATAAACTGTTTTGGGTATTCTGTTCTGCTTACCGGCCAAAAGCGACTTCCGACGCCACCGGCCATAATTAATGCATAATAATTTTTATTCATTTTTTATTTTAAAAATTACACAATTCCTTCGTTAAGGAGATCGTGTAAGTGGATGATGCCAAAGTAAGTATTTTGTTCCAGAACTAACAATTGTGTTATATTGTTTTGTTTTATAATGTCTAAGGCATCAACTGCCAAAGCATCAAATTGTATGCTCTTAGGGCTTTTACCCATAATATCTTCGGCTTTTAAACCAGCAATAGAATTATTGTTTTCCAACATTCTCCTGATATCGCCGTCGGTAATCACACCCAATACATGGTTAGCTGAATCAACAACAGCAACAGCCCCCAAACGGTTTTTACTAATTTCAATCAGTACATCTTTTACAGATGCAGTTGGGCTAATAGATGGTTTTTCGTTTGATAGAGCTAAATCCCTTGCTTTTAAGTAAAGTTTTTTACCCAATGATCCTCCCGGATGGTATTTGGCGAAATCTGCTTCATTAAATTCCCTGCATTCGAGCAGGCAGATTGCCAATGCATCGCCCAGTGCCAATTGTGCAGTGGTGCTGGTGGTAGGGGCTAAATTATGTGGACAGGCTTCTTTTTCGAACGAAGTATTTAAAATCAGATCAGCTTGTTCTGCCAAAAATGAATTTAATTCGCCAACCATCCCGATCAACAGATTATTAGACGTTTTTAGCAGCGGAACCAATACTTTAATTTCGGGTGTATTCCCACTTTTCGATAAGCAAATCACAATATCATCAACCTGGATCATACCCAAATCACCGTGTATGGCATCTGCAGCATGCATAAAAATTGCAGGTGTACCTGTTGAATTGAAAGTAGCCACCATTTTTTGCGCAATAATGGCACTTTTCCCGATACCGGTTACAATTACCCGTCCTTTGCCCTGTAAAATACTTGATACGACTTTTTCAAAATCGTTATCGAGATTCTTTGCAACATTTAATATTGCTGCTGCTTCGAGCTCTAAAGTGCTTACAGCCGATTGAATTATTGATTTTTTACTTTTCAAAGAGAAAATAATTGTCTGTTAATACTTGAAATTCTTGTAAAATTATGTTATTTTGGATACAAAAATAGCATCGCATATTTTATTACACAAAATGGACGTGAAAAAGTCGTTATTTGATAACCTACAAAATTTCTTCGGGTTTGATAATTTCAAGGGTGATCAGGAGTCGATCATTACAAATATTTTAGAAGGCAATAACACTTTTGTTATTATGCCAACAGGTGGAGGGAAGTCTATTTGCTATCAGTTACCCGCTTTAATGAGCGAGGGAACAGCAATTGTTATTTCTCCATTAATTGCATTGATGAAAAACCAGGTAGACCAGTTAAGGGCTTTTGGTGGAAATGACAGTATTGCACATTTTCTTAATTCATCCCTAAATAAATCTGAAATTACTCAAGTTAAATCTGATCTTTTAAGCGGTCAGACCAAATTATTGTATGTTGCGCCCGAATCCCTGGCGAAGCAGGACAATATTGAATTTTTAAATCTGATTAAAATCTCCTTCGTTGCAGTTGACGAAGCGCACTGTATCTCTGAATGGGGGCACGATTTCAGACCAGAATACCGTAAAATCAAACAGGTTATTGCGGGTTTAGGAGATAATATTCCAATTATTGCATTAACAGCTACCGCTACACCAAAAGTGCAGCAGGATATTATGAAGAACCTGGGGATGACGGAAGCAACATTGTTCAAATCGTCGTTTAACAGGCCAAACCTGTTTTACGAAATCCGCCCTAAACGTGATATTACCAAAGAGATTATCAAGTATATTAAATCAAATCCGGGTAAATCGGGGATTATTTATTGCCTCAGCCGTAAAAAAGTAGAGGAAGTTGCCGAAGCCTTAAACCTGAACGGAATCAGCGCTTTGCCTTATCACGCGGGTTTAGATCCCAAAGTGCGGGCCGAAACGCAGGATAAATTTTTGATGGAAGATGCTGAGGTTATTGTGGCCACCATTGCCTTTGGCATGGGGATCGATAAGCCGGATGTTCGCTTTGTAATCCACCACGATGTGCCTAAAAGCATGGAAGGTTACTATCAGGAAACGGGTAGGGCCGGACGTGATGGTGGGGAAGGTGTATGTATCGCTTTTTACTCTCAAAAAGATGTAGATAAGCTGGCCAAGTTTATGAAAGATAAACCGGTTTCGGAACGTGAAATTGGTACGCAGATATTAAAAGAAGTGATTGATTATGCAGAGTCGGGCGTTTGCAGGCGTAAGCAGATTCTTCATTATTTTGGTGAAAACTTTAACGAAACTGGCTGTAATTGCATGTGCGACAATTGCAAAAAGCCTAAAAAACAGTTTGATGCTGAAAACCAGTTATCTACCTTATTAAAGTTTATAGAAAAATCAGGCGAAAAATTTGATGATGCACATTTGTTGAACGTTTTCTTAGGCTTAGAAACCGCACAAACCATTGCCTATGAGCATAGTAAAGTGCCCGAATTTGGTGTTGGAAAGGAAGATGGAGAACTGATGTGGAAATCGATCATCCGCCAGGCTGTTTTAAACAACTATCTGTATAAAGATATCGATAATTATGGATTATTAAAATTAACCAAACAGGGCAGGGATTTTATTGTAAATCCTTACAGCCTAAAATTTATATTAAACGAACCAATAGAAAGTGGTGCCGATGACGACGATGACGATGTAAAACAGGGCACTGGAGCATTAGACACTCATTTGTTATCGTTGCTTAAAGATCTCCGGAAGAAAATTGCCAAGCAGAAAAGTGTGCCACCATTTGTTGTTTTCCAGGATCCATCTTTAGAGGAAATGTGTACGCATTATCCGATTACAATGGAAGAACTTCGCCAGATTTCGGGTGTAGGTTCTGGTAAAGCCATGAAATTCGGAAGTCCTTTTATCGAATTGATCAAAAAATATGTAGAGGATAACGATATCGAGCGCCCGATTGACCTGATTATTAAAACCCAGGCCAATAAATCGCAGATGAAGGTTTCGATTATCCAAAATATCGACAGACAGATCGGCTTAGAGGATATTGCTGATTCAAAAGGCATTACCTATGAAGAAATCCTTAAAGAAGTAGAATCTATCGTTAATTCTGGCACCAAACTCAACCTGAATTATTTCATTGATGAAGTAATTGATGACGACCGCCAGGATGAAGTTTTCGATTATTTCAGGGCAGCAGAAAGCGATTCTATAGACGAAGCACTGAACGAATTAGGCGAAACCGATTACACCCGCGAAGAAATTCAACTGATGCGGATTAAATTTATGTCAGAACTAGGAAATTAAAAATTAGACGTGAGATATGAGAAGTTAGATTTGAGATAAACTCACATCTCATGTCTCACATCTCATGCCTCACATCTCAACTATGCTTAACTATTTAGATAAATTAAAAAATACAGATTCAGGGAATTTCTTTTTAATGGCTGGTCCATGCGCTATCGAAGGCGAGGATATTGCCATGAGAATTGCTGACAAGATTATAAATATTACCGATAAACTGCAAATTCCATATATTTTTAAAGGCTCATACCGGAAAGCGAACAGAAGTAAAGGCAGTTCTTTTACGGGCATTGGTGATGAAAAAGCCTTGCGCATTTTAGAAAGAATCGGTAGAGAATTTGGTGTGCCAACCGTTACCGATATCCACGAAAGTGGAGAAGCGGCCATGGCTGCAGCTTATGTAGATGTATTGCAGATTCCTGCATTTTTATGTCGCCAAACCGATTTATTAATCGCTGCTGCCGAAACCGGCAAAGTGGTAAACGTTAAAAAAGGCCAGTTCCTTTCTGCCGGTTCGATGAAATTTGCGGTGGAGAAAGTAAAAGAAGCCGGAAACAATAAAGTAATTTTAACCGATAGGGGCAATACCTTTGGTTACCAGGATTTAATTGTTGATTACCGTGGCTTACCCGAAATGCAGAGTTTCGGCGTGCCTGTGGTGATGGATTGTACGCATTCTTTACAACAGCCCAATCAAAGCAGCGGCGTTACTGGTGGTAAACCCGAATTGATTTCTACTATCGCCAAAGCTGCCATTGCAGTAGGTGCGGATGGTTTATTTATCGAAACACACCCTGATCCGGCCAATGCAAAATCGGATGGTGCCAATATGTTGCACCTGGATTTACTGGAAGAAACATTAACCAAACTGATCAGGATCAGACAAGCCATACTATAATTTTGAACAGCCCGAAAGTATTTCTCACTGCCGGATGGCGAAAACTGGCTTTGGCGCAATATGCGGTTGATAAAGAAATACTTTCGAAATATTTGCCCCCGCACACCGAACTGGATGACTGGCAGGGGAAATATTATGTGAGTTTGGTTGGTTTTATGTTTGTTGATGTAAAGCTGCTTGGCTTTAATATTCCCTTTCATACCAATTTTGAAGAGGTTAATCTGAGGTTTTACGTCAAATTTAAAGATGGCGAAACCTGGAAACGGGGAGTAGTATTTATTAAAGAATTTGTGCCTAAACCAGCCATTACCTTTGTTGCCAATACCATTTACAAAGAAAATTACCAAACATTCCCGATGAAACATGTTTGGATTGAACAAGGGCACCAGCTCGAAGTTAATTATTCATGGAAGAACAAAGACTGGCATAATTTTTCTGTAACTGCTTTTTCAAAAGCTGAAGAAATTTTAGCTGGTAGTGAAGAAGAATTTATTACCGAACATTATTGGGGGTACACTAAAATCGGAGCCAACAGAACTTCCGAATATGGCGTAGAGCACCCTCGCTGGCTGGCGTATCCGGTAAAAGATTATAAAATTAATGTCGATTTCGGAATTAATTATGGAAATGATTTTGTTTTTTTAAATGAAGCTGAACCCAATTCTGTATTCCTGGCAGAGGGATCTGAAATCAGAGTATTAAAAGGGAAGAGATTTTAGTTGCTATTACTTACGAATCGTCTATTATATAGAAATCGTCATCTCGACCATAGTGGAGAGATCTACAGTAGAATTCTCAGTTTCGCTTTGCTCCAGTCAAAATGACGACTTTTTTTATAGCATGATGGATTCTGAAACAAGTTCAGAATGACGGATCACATTAATCCTATCGGTTGGTGTCTCACCAACCGAAATAAATCTAAACCTTCGTAATCACAAACGATGTTCTCCGGTTATTTTTCCTTCCCAATTCCGTTTTATTATCTGCAATCGGTTTACTTGCCCCAAAACCTTTAAATGTAAGTCTTTTCGCATCAATGCTATTTTTAACCAAATATTCGTAAACGGCATTGGCACGGTTAAACGATAGTTTCTCGTTCAGTTTATCATCTCCAACATTATCGGTATGGCCCTGGATTTCGATCTGAACAGTTTCATTTTGGTGCAGGAAATCAATAAGCAGATCCAGTTCGCGGATAGACGAGGGCAAAAGATTAAATTTATTGGTATCGAAAAATATATTTCTTAAGGTAACATTTCCGCCTGGCTTAATTTTTTCAATATATACTTCAATCTGGTAAGGTTTATTGATGTCGCCGGTTTTGAGTTCGAAATTTTCTGAATAAAACATATAGCCTTCCGCATTAACATTAAACAGGTAATCACTTCCCACGGGCATTACAGCTAAAAACTGACCGGTTTCAGGATCGGTATAGTCATCAAAAACAGTTTTATTGGTTTTTAAATCCACTACCTGCACATTGCTTTCTATCGTTTTTTTTGTGTCTTTGTCCCTCACGATTCCCTTTACATAAGAAACTTTTGACGGTTTTGCTGATTCCGGTATGCCAAAACTATAAATATCCTGCAAACCAAATCCCCCTTTTAAATTTGAGGAGAATAATCCGAAATTTCCATCAGCGCTTACAACTAAACCACTTTCATCTTCGAAAGAATTGATTGGATAGCCTATATTAACAGGTTTATGCCATTTGCCATCGTTATCCATGCGGCTGTAAAAGATATCTTTATTTCCAAATCCCGGCCAGCCATCTGAAGAGAAATACAGAGTTTTCCCATCTGCATGCAGAAAAGGGGTATTCTCATCGTAAATGGTATTGATATCAGGGCCGAGGTTTACAGCTGGTCCCCATTTTGCATCATCGGTAATGGTACTTTTCCAGATATCATAACCACCTGATCCACCCGGGCGGTTGCTGATAAAATATAATGTCCTGCCGTCCGGACTGATTGCAGGCTGCGATTCCCAATATTCTGAATTAACAGGTTTTCCGATGTTATAAGGTTCGCCCCAGTCTTTTCCTTCGCGGTGCGAAACATAGATATCGCACCTGCCCAAGCCATCAGGACGGTTGCAACCTGTAAAAAATAAATATTTACCATCAGGAGAGATGGTTTGTGCACCTTCATTATATCGCGTCGTATTTATTTTACTGGATAAGGGCGTAGCGACGTCCCATTTATTGTTTTTAAGCTGTGAAGTCCAGAAATCTTCATTTCCATTCATCTGGCGCGTAAAAACCAACGTTTCACCATCTGCAGTTAAAGCAGGAAAATATTCGGCATCTGCTGTATTTACACCTTCACCTAAATTTGTTGGGCTATATTTTACTGGTTTCTTTATTGCTGTAGATGCGAAATCACAATCAAAAACATATTTTTTAGCTTTTTTAGCCCGATCGGAAGAAGTATCTTGTGCTAAAAATTCTTCAAAATGCTGTTTTGCCTTTACATAATCCTGCGTAGCAAATTCGGTTTCGGCCAGGCCATAAATTACAGCAGGGGCAACCGCTTTATTAATGAGGATGGCTTTTTCATAAGCTGCCATGGCTTCGGTATATTTCTTTTCCGCTTTATAAACACCAGCAAGCACAATGTAGGCATTCTGAAACAACGGATCAGCTTCAACAGCAGTTTTTAATACCAGCTCGGCACCTGCATAATCCAGCTTATCAATCAACGGACCTGCTTTTTCAAAAGAAATCTGTGCTTTTTTGTTAGGCGAACTTTGCCCGAAACAATAAATGCTCAATATGCTAAGGAACAGGACTAAACAAAATTTCATTACATTAACATTTGGTATAAAGCTAATGTATTGTTTTTAAGGAATATTTAAAAATTTGTGTGTTTGCAGAGAAATTTCCCATTTAGGGTTGGCCATCACATAGTCAATAATTAAAGGTGTAATTTCTTTTGATTTAGACCACTCCGGCTGAAGGTATAATTTGCAGGTAGGCGATACCATTGCGGCATATTCTTCGGCCCATTTAAAATCACTTTTATTAAAAACGATTACCTTTAACTCGTGTGCAAAAGGAGTAATATCTGGCCTTGGTGCTTTAAATTTCTTTGGCGATAAACAGATCCAGTCCCAATTGCCCGAAAGGGGATAAGCTCCGGAAGTTTCAATAAAAGTTAAAATTCCTCTATCTTTTAATTTATTGGTCAGGTAATCCAGGTTATAAATTAATGGTTCGCCACCGGTAATTACAACCGCTTTGCCCGGAAATTGATCGGCATTTTCTACAATTACATCAGCTGGCGTAAGCGGGTGCATATCAGCATCCCAGCTTTCTTTTACATCGCACCAGTGGCAACCTACATCGCAACCTCCCAGGCGGATAAAATATGCTGCTTTTCCGGTATTAAATCCTTCGCCCTGTATGGTATAAAATTCTTCCATTAAAGGAAGTAATGTGCCGTCTTCTGGTATGTCTTGTTTCATTTTTGAGGATGCAAATATCCTAAAAAAATATGGTGATGTGGTTCCTCTTTCGAAATTTAATGGAAAGATGAAATAAGACTGATATTTATTTGCCGTATTTTAGCATAATGAAGTGGTTTAAAGCGCTAAATAACAATCAGATTCCCCGGGTAGATACCATTAAAACCATGGAGGTTAATGGAAAACAGATCTGTCTGATCAATAATGAAGACAAAATTATTGCCACTCAGTCGCATTGTCCGCATGCTGGCGGCCATTTTAGTGGTGGCTGGTGTAAAAACGGAAACCTGGTTTGCCCGATTCATCGTTACGAGTATAGTTTAACTAATGGAAGAGGAGCTGAAGGTCAGGGAGATTATATTAATATTTATCCTACAGAATTACGTGAAGATGGATTGTACATCGGTTTTGAAGAGAGTTGGTGGAGTAAATTGTGGGGATAAAGGTTCATTTGTCATTGGCCTATTGGTTAACTGGTTGATTGTTTAAATCGGTTAACTGTGGCGGTTAACTGTTTTCAAACGCCAAATAAAAAAACGTCATCTCGACCGGAGCATCGCGAAGTGGAGAGATCTATTTGTTTATCTTCCATCACCATTTTACATCTTCGATCATTAAAGATCCTTCACTGCGTTCAGGATGACAAAATGGAATGGAAAAAACTTTTTTTGTGCCTTGTAGTCTAAAATACGCAGGCAGCTCTCAACCGTTAAATAAAAAAAGCGATCCAAAAATGAACCGCTTTCTCTGCTTTATCCTATTCAGCTTTAAGCTTAAGAATATATTTCTTTTCTGGCCGATGCCAATGTATTTTTCAATAAACCTACAATTGTCATTAAACCAACGCCGCCAGGAACAGGAGTGATGTAAGAGGCCTTAGGCGCTACATTTTCAAAATCTACATCACCATATAACTTAAAGCCAGATTTAGTTTCTGTAGAATTTTCGCGGTTAATGCCTACATCAATAATAATGGCGCCTGGTTTAACCATATCAGCAGTAACAAAGTTCTTTTTGCCAATTGCTGCAATCACAATATCGGCCTGTAGTACCTGTTCTTTTAAATCTTTAGTGCGTGAGTGGGTAAGCGTTACGGTACAGTTACCCGGATTGGCATTACGGGCCATTAATATACTCATCGGACTGCCTACAATGTTACTTCTGCCAACCACAACGCAATGCATTCCGGTAGTATCGATACCATATTCCTGTAACATCAGTAAAATGCCATAAGGTGTTGCCGGGATAAAGCAAGGTAAGTTGCGCATCATCCTGCCCAAGTTTACAGGATGGAAACCATCTACATCTTTGCGGTGATCAATTTTTTCTGTTACTTTTTCAGGATCGATATGTTTTGGCAAAGGCAATTGAACAATTAGTCCATCTACATCATCATCCTGATTAATTTCTTCAATTTTAGCCAGTAATTCTGCTTCTGTTACCGAATTATCATAACGATGAAGCGAAGATTTAAAACCTACTTTTTCGCAGTTTTTCATCTTGCTGGCCACATAAGTTTCGCTACCACCATCATTACCAACTAAAATGGCAACCAAATGTGGCTTGCGACCTGTTTTATTTAAAAATTCTGCAGCTTCTTCTGCAATCTGAACTTTAACTTTTTCTGATACGTATTTACCGTCTAATAATTTCATGTTTAAAGATGTGAGAAATGAGATTTGAGATTTGAGATCAACAAATTGTCTAATATCTCATATCTCAAATCTCATATCTAATTTCTAATCTAATTTCAAAACCGCCATAAATGCCGTTTGTGGAATTTCTACGTTACCCACCTGACGCATGCGTTTTTTACCTTTTTTCTGTTTTTCCAATAACTTACGTTTACGGGAAATATCACCACCATAACATTTGGCCGTTACATCTTTACGTAAAGCACTCAATGTTTCGCGGGCAATAACTTTAGCACCGATAGATGCCTGAATTTTGATTTCGAACTGCTGGCGTGGGATTAATTCCCTCAATTTCTCACAGATTTTCTTTCCGAAATCGTAAGCATTGCTACGGTGGATTAAAGATGACAATGCATCAACCGGCTCATCATTTATTAACATGTCTAAACGAACCAGATCCGATTTGCGGTAACCTGTTTGATGGTAATCGAAAGAGGCATATCCTTTAGAAATCGTTTTCAGTTTATCATAGAAATCGAATACAATTTCGCCCATTGGCATTTCGAAAACCAATTCTACACGGTCCGATGTTAAGTATGATTGATTAACAATGGTTCCTCTTTTCTGAATACAAAGTGACATTACAGGACCAACAAAATCTGCTTTCGTAATAATGTTAGCTTTGATATAAGGTTCTTCAACAGAATCCAATTTACTTGGGTCGGGTAAATCAGATGGATTATTTACAAAAATTTCATCGCCTTTGGTTGTATGAGCAATGTAAGATACGTTCGGAACCGTAGTAATTACCGTCATATCGAACTCACGCTCCAAACGTTCCTGAATAATTTCCATGTGCAACATACCGAGGAAACCGCAACGGAAACCAAAGCCTAATGCTGCAGAACTTTCAGGTTCAAAAACGATAGAAGCATCGTTTAATTGCAACTTGTGCATAGCTTCACGCAATTCTTCAAACTCATCAGTATCAACAGGGTAAATACCGGCGAAAACCATTGGTTTTACCTCTTCAAATCCCTGAATTGCATCTAATGATGGTCTTGCAGTTGTCGTAATCGTATCGCCAACTTTTACTTCGCGGGCTTCTTTAATACCCGAAATAATATAACCCACGTCTCCGGTTTTAACCACATTGCGTGGCGACATATCCAGTTTCAAAATACCTACCTCATCAGCCAGGTATTCTTTTCCGGTATTGATGAATTTTACTTTATCGCCTTTTTTAATCTCGCCATTAACTACTTTATAGTAGGCAATAATCCCTCTGAAGGAATTAAAAACGGAGTCAAATATCAATGCTTGTAATGGTGCTTCCGGATCGCCTACAGGTGCAGGAACACGGTCTACAATCGCCTGGATAATATCAGGGATGCCCATTCCGGTTTTACCCGATGCAGGAATAATATCCTCACGTTTACAGCCGATTAAATCAATAATCTGGTCTTTTACTTCCTCGGGCATTGCCCCTGGTAAATCCATTTTATTTAAAATCGGGATAATTTCAAGATCGTGCTCTAAAGCTAAATATAAATTGGAAATGGTTTGAGCCTGAATACCTTGCGAAGCATCTACAATCAATAAAGCACCTTCACAGGCTGCAATTGAACGCGATACCTCGTACGAGAAATCCACGTGGCCCGGCGTATCGATCAAATTGAAATTGTATTCAAT
Source organism: Pedobacter sp. 22226 (assembly GCF_052045455.1). Lineage (NCBI taxonomy): Bacteria > Pseudomonadati > Bacteroidota > Sphingobacteriia > Sphingobacteriales > Sphingobacteriaceae > Pedobacter > Pedobacter sp. 22226. Next base: position 297,907 of record NZ_JBQEPB010000008.1, read on the forward strand.
ATCGCCAACTTTATAGTTCATTTGTATGGCATGACTTTTAATGGTAATGCCTCTCTCACGCTCTAAATCCATGTTATCGAGCAATTGCGCCTGCGCTTCACGCTGCGAAATCGTCGCTGTATATTCTAATAACCTATCAGCCAGGGTGCTCTTGCCATGGTCGATATGTGCAATAATGCAAAAATTACGTATATGCTTCATCTTTGCGCAAAGATATGGTTTTTAATGGAAAATATAAGAGGGAAAATGGAATGCTAAAAAGGCCGAATTTTTATTGTTTTAAAGCGCAAAAGCGATGTTTCTACGATTATTGTAGTCCTGTTTTTAATTCATTGCAATATTGCATTTTTCACATGAAGCAGGAAGTTACAGAAGTTAAATTAAACAGGATAAACACGGATAAGGTTATTCTATCTGTGTTCATCCGTGTCCATCTGGGGTTAAAAAATTAAACCATTGTTTTCTTCCATTTTCCTTTTTTGAAAAGGATAAATGCAGCTATTGCAATGCCTGCCTCGGCCGTTGGGATGGCGATAAAAACACCTGTCGGGCCCATTTCTAAATATTTTGCTAAAAAGTAAGCCAACGGAATCTGAAACAGCCAAAAAGCAAAAACATTGATTTTTGTGGGCGTCCAGGTATCTCCCGCACCATTAAATGCACTGCTAAAAACCATTGCAGCTCCGTAAATCACAAAACCAATACTTAAAATTTTTAATGCCTTGCTTGCAATAGCAATTACCTTTTCATCTGCTGTAAAAAATGAGGCAAACAAATGTCCGCAGGTAAGAAATAATACACTTACCACCGCCATGAATATTAAAATATACCTTAAGGTTTGAAAAACAGACTTTTCAGCACGATCTATATGGCCAGCACCCAAATTTTGTCCAACTAAAGTAGCTGCAGCATTGCTCAGGCCCCAGGCCGGCAACATAAAAAACATCATTAAGCGTAAAGCGGTTTGGTAACCTGCTGAACCTTCATCGCCGCCTGTAGTGGCAACCAGTTCTGCTAAAAATACCCAGCTGCAACTTGCAATTACAAATTGAAAAATAGCTGGAGCAGCAATTTTAACAATCGCTTTAATCTGCGTAAAATCCGGAACAAAATGACTGATCCTTATTTTTAATGCATTTTTGCCGCTAAATAAATTATAAACCTGGTAAGTAACTCCCAAACCACGACCAATAGTTGTGGCAATTGCAGCACCTGTTAAACCAAATGCGGGTACCGGGCCAAAGCCGTTGATGAAAATTGGGCAGAGGATGATGTTGGCAATATTAGCGATCCATAAACTCCTCATGGCGATTGCAGCATTACCCGCACCCCGAAAAATACCGTTAATTAAGAAAAGCAGTACAATAATAATACTCCCGCCCATCATAATGCGTACGAAGGTGATGCCATGATCTGCAGTTTCTGTTGAAGCGCCCATTAATAAAAGAATATCTCTGGCGTAAATGAGGCCGGCGATGCTGATTAAAACATTAACTGCAACTGCAATCACAATGGTTTGCATACCTGCTTTTGATGCCGCCTCAGGGTTTTTCTCGCCAATGCGCCTCGCAACCACTGCAGTAGCAGCCATACTTAAGCCAATGGCCAGTGAATAAATAATGGTTAAAACCGATTCGGTTAAACCAACGGTTTGTATGGCGTGGCTGCTGTTCTCTAAATGACCTACAAAATAGAGATCAACTAAAGCAAAAACCGATTCCATGGCCATTTCCAGCATCATCGGGATAGCCAGTAAAACAATTGCCCTTTTAATACTGATTGAAGTGAGGTCAACCTCGTGACCTTTTAAAGACTGGATCAGAATATCGAAAAATGACGATAATTTGCCCTGTGCCTTTGTAGACTGTGACATATAATAAAAATAAATGTTGATGTATAAACCAATGATACGCAGTTAAGCGTACATACCTAAAATTGAAATGGAGGGAATCCTCGGTTGCTTAAAACCTCAAACGGATTGCAGATACTATCATGGCTCTGGTCTTATTGATCATGCAAAGTTAGCTAAATTTTTGAATTGTCAAATTTTGATGACTAATTTTTATGGAAGTGATTAATTTTTTTAGATTCTTTTTGCCATGGAGACACAAGACGCCCTGATTTTATATTTAGTTAAATTCTTTAGCCTGGTCTCAGCGTCTCGATAGGACCCATTTTATCTCATAATTTTAGTCACAGAGACACGGACTCACGGATTTATAATCACTATTCCTAAATGGCTGAATTACTCTATGTATGTAATATCTTAAACCTGTGTAATTACCTAAATGCTATAGGCTTTAATCATTTCTTCGGTAACTTTTGTACCTCTGCTTGTGTTTAGATCAATCAACACATAATCGAAAACACCATCCGAAGCTACTTTTCCTGTTTTCCGGTTAATAATTTCGAATTGTACTGAACAACCTTTATCATTCATGGTAAGGATTCCGGTTCTAATCAGCATTAAATCGTTCATTAACAGCGGACGTTTAAAACTGATATCAACATGGCTAACCACCCAGCCAAAACCTTGTTTGGTAAAGTGCTCCCAGGGCATACCGTAAAATCTTTCCATTTGTTCATAACGTGCCGCCAGTACATAATCCAGGTATTTACTGTTATGTACATGGTTAAACATATCGATATCATCGGGGCGGACACGTAATTCGCTTTCAAAAATGCTGTATTGATTCTTTTCCAAGGGTAAATGTTTTTTTTGCAAAAGTAAGCTTTTGATGTCTTTATATAAAGATGTCTTGACGTAAAGATATATCACCAATTTTTTGTATTTTTGATGAAATGGGAAAACTCAAATTATATGATATCAATACTCCACGCGAAACAATTGTGGAGGAACGTGATGCTGTTTATTTGAGCCGCACCCCTGAGCAACGCTTTTTTGGTGTTTTGCAACTCAACCACATTTCAGTTACCATGAATGGTGGCCAGCCTTTAAAATCTCCACAAGGCAAAGGGCTTGTAATACGCAAGCCAGCCATATAATTTGCTTTATGTCTTTTGATAAAGAAAATCCTGAAATGCTTTTATTGTTAGAAACATTTGAGCAGTTTAATGTTAATTATCTGATTGTTGGCGGTTTCGCAGTTAACCGGTATGGCTATAACCGTACTACCGGCGATTTAGATATTTATTTAAAGGATACTAAAGAAAACAGGCAGAATTTGATTTACGCTCTTGATAAAATGGGATATGGCAGATATGATATGTTATTGGATGTGCCCATTATTGCTGGTTATTGCGAAGTTTTAATGGATGACGGCATGTACGCAGATTTAATGACGGATATTCCGGGACTTGATAAACAAAAGTTTGATGAGTATTTCCAAATGGCTACAGTAGATGAAATAAACGGTATTAGGGCAAGGTTTCTGCATTATAATCACCTTTTAGATAATAAACGGGCTACCAACAGGCCTAAAGATCAGCTGGATGTTTTAGAATTGGAACGCATCAATAAGAAGAACTAGGTCTCTTATACTGACTTAAGTTCTCTAAACCCGACTTAGCGGAAATCCTTTTAAAATGTGCAGCAACCCTAAATAAGCTGTCGTTCTGAGGGATAATTAATTTTATAAAAATCAATATGAATGACCGAAGAATCTTCGCGCAATGATAAGCCGCTAAGTTCGTCATTGCGAGAAGGCTTTTTCAGCCGACGAAGCAATCTTTCTAACAATAATCGCTAGCAGGAAAGATTGCTTCGTCGTTCCTCCTCAGCAATGACGACCTTTCTAAATCTGTCAATGGTAGGTACGAAGAATCTGCAGCTGATGAAACTGATTCTTCGTGCTCAAAATGAAAGGCGTTTTTAAAAGATTGTAGCGAGGGCGGGAGGGCAGCAACCGATTAAAACTAAACTTTGCTTTACCCTTAAATCTGCCCAAAGGGGTTTTGATTTACCAATTAAGAAATACTTGCTTATAATTAAAAATAACCTTATCTTTGCGCCACAATTAATTAATTTTTATTGCTTTAATATTATTCAAGAAATGTATTTAAGTCCAGAAAAGAAAGCCGAAATCTTTAAACAACACGGCGAAGTAGAAACCAACACTGGTTCTGCAGAAGGTCAGGTAGCGTTATTTACATACCGTATTGCGCACTTAACAGAACACTTAAAGAAAAACCGTAAGGATTTTTCTACTCAGTTGTCACTTCAAAAATTGGTAGGTAAACGCCGCGGTATTTTGGCTTACCTGTACAAAAAAGATATTGAGCGCTATCGTGCTATCATCAAAGCTTTATCGCTTCGTGATATCATTAAACAAAAATAAGCGAATTTTATCAGCGAAAGCCATTCTTTAGGGAATGGCTTTTTAATTCCCTGTTAATTTTTTTAACGGGTTTTATTATAGATAGGCTTTTTTAATCTTATCTTCGTTTGCAAAAACAAAAACATATATAAACAACGGTGTGTAGAAAGAGGAAAACACACCATAATTCTAATTAAATGAATGTAATAAAAAAATCGTTCGATTTGGGCGATGGCAGAATTGTAGAAATTGAAACTGGTAAACTGGCTAAACAAGCTGATGGTTCGGTTGTAGTGAAAATGGGCGATACCATGTTGTTGGCAACTGTTGTATCTACTGTTGGTGCTAAACCAGGTACTGATTTTTTACCATTATCGGTTGATTATCAGGAAAAATACGCGGCTACAGGCCGTATCCCGGGAGGCTTTTTACGTCGTGAAGCAAGATTATCTGATTATGAGGTATTAATTTCACGTTTGGTAGACAGAGCTTTACGTCCAATGTTTCCAAGCGATTATCACTCTGATACACAAGTGATGATTTCTTTAATCTCTGCTGATAAAGATATTATGCCAGATTGTTTGGCAGGTTTAGCAGCATCTGCTGCGTTATCAGTTTCTGATATTCCTTTTAACGGTCCGATTTCTGAAGTGCGTGTTGCTAAAATTGATGGTAAGTTAATTATCAATCCAAAAGCTAGCGAATTGGAGCGTGCAACTTTAGAGTTTATGGTTGCCGGTTCGGCCAACGATATAGGCATGGTTGAAGGTGAGTGTGATGAAATTCAGGAAGATGAAATGGTTGAAGCTTTAAAATTTGCGCATGATGCAATTAAAGTTCAATGTGCTGTTCAGGTTGAATTAACCGAAGCAACCGGCAAAACTGTTAAACGTGAATATAACCACGAAGACCATGATGCTGATTTAAAAGCTAAAGTATATGCTGATACTTACGATAAAGTTTATGCGGTAGCAAAAGCCGGTGGCAATAAAGATGTACGTAAAGAAGGTTTTACTGCCATTATTAACGAATTCTTCGAAGCAATGCCAGAAGATACTGCAGATTTAACCAAAGCAATGGCTAAACATTATTATCATGATGTTCAGTACGATGCGATCAGAAATTTATTGTTGGATGAAGGTATCCGTTTAGACGGCCGTAAAACAACTGAAATCCGCCCGATCTGGAGCGAAGTTGGTTACTTACCTGCTGCTCACGGTTCGGCTGTATTTACACGTGGCGAAACGCAATCTTTAACATCGGTTACCTTAGGTAGCAAAGATGATGAACAAATGATTGATGGTGCTTTCTTTAATGGTTATAACAAATTCTTATTGCACTATAATTTCCCTGGTTTCTCAACCGGTGAGGTTAGACCTAACAGAGGCGCAGGCCGTCGCGAAATTGGTCACGGTGCTTTAGCACAACGTTCATTAAAAAAAGTATTACCTCAGGGTGAAGCTAATCCTTATACTATCCGTATCGTTTCTGATATTCTAGAATCTAACGGTTCTTCATCAATGGCAACTGTTTGTGCTGGTACACTGGCGCTTATGGATGCAGGGATTAAAATCAAATCGCCTGTTTCTGGTATCGCAATGGGTTTAATTACTGATGAGAAAACTGGTAAATACGCAATTCTTTCTGATATTTTAGGTGATGAAGATCATTTAGGTGATATGGACTTTAAAGTAACTGGTACTGAACATGGTATTGTTGCTTGTCAAATGGACTTGAAAATCAATGGTTTATCTTACGAGGTGTTAACTAAAGCTTTATTACAGGCTAAAGATGGTCGTTTACACATCTTAAACGAGATGAAGAAAACCATCAGCTCGCCTAATGAAGATTATAAGCCACATGCTCCACGTATTGTATCTTTAACTATTGATAAAGAATTTATCGGTGCAATTATTGGCCCTGGAGGTAAAATTATTCAGGAAATGCAGCGCGAAACCGGTGCTTCAATTTCAATCGAAGAAGTTGATGGTAAAGGTATTGTAGAAGTATTTGCCGATAATAAAGCAGCTATTGATGCCGCAGTAACCCGTATCCGTAATATCGTTGCTAAACCAGAAATTGGTGAAATTTACCAGGGTAAAGTAAAATCAATTATGCCATTCGGTGCATTTGTTGAGGTTATGCCAGGCAAAGATGGTTTATTGCACATCTCTGAAATTTCATGGGAACGTTTAGAAACCATGGATGGTGTGTTAAAAGAAGGTGATAAAATCGAGGTTAAATTATTAGATATCGATAAACAAGGTAAAATGAAACTTTCGCGCAAAGTTTTATTACCAAGACCAGAAAAACCAGCTGCGCCACAAGCATAGTCCGGTATTTTATAAAACAAAAAAAGGCTGATTCTAATACCGAATCAGCCTTTTTCGTTAAGTAAATAACTTATTTAATTTTTACTCCGTTTTTATAGGTAGTTTTTTTGGTGATTTTCCCATTTTCATCCTGACAAGTGCTTTCTCCTTCCTGTTTGCCATTTACATAAGTAAACTGGCATTTTAATTTCCCGTTTGGAAAATAGTTTTTCCATATTCCTGTAAATAAGCCTTTCTCATAAGCGCCTTGCTCATCAATAGCTCCGCCAGGATAGTATAAGGTATATAAACCTTCCAGTTTATCATCAACATAGGTGTACGATTCTTTTACACTTCCATCCGGATGGTATTTTTTAAATGCACCTTCTTTTATTTCTGCAAAATCTCTGTAAACAAATTTCTCTTCCCCACTAATGGCACCGTTTTCATAATAATATTTCCAGATCCCGTTTTTCTTATCTTTTGTAAAATTCCCCGAAGCTTTCAAATTGCCATTTTCATAATAGTAATTGGCAATGCCATCTCTTTTGCCTTTTTTCCAGTTTTCTGATAAGCTTGTTTTTCCGTTTCCATAAAATTGTTTGCATGTACCTTCCTGTAAACCATCTTTCATCCCACAGGGCTTTTCCTTTTGAGAAAATGCCTGAAAACCCGAGAAAACAAAAGATAAAATTAAAATATACTTTTTCATTGGTTGTTTTTTTGCCTAAAATACCATAATTATGCATTCTTGAAAAACAAAAAACAACATCTAATTTACTTATTGAAAATGAGAAACTTAACCTTTACCTTTTTAGTGCTAATGTTTGTTAGCACACTTGTTAAGGCACAAAAAGCAGCCTATTATCCCCAGGTTCCTTTTGATTCTGTGGATGCAAAAAGTAGGCTTGCACTCGGAAAATCTACCATTGAAGGAACTGCTTTTACCCGATTGAAAAATGGCTATGGTATGAAAGTCGGTTCGAAAATTTTGGCCAAAAATGTGGAGGTAACCCTTTATCCTGTAACTGCGTACTTTGAAGAATGGTTTAACCTCCGTAAAAAAATGGAAAATAAAAAAAACAGTGTGTATATGTCTGAACAGGCTTTCCGTTACCGGATTACCATTAAAACAGATGATTATGGACGGTTTAAATTTACACAGATGAAACCTGGCAAATATTTTATTCAATCTTTCGCAAGTTATTCACGCAGTGGTTCTGTTCCGGTTTACAGGGGAAGCGGCTATAACAGCTATGGAGGCAGAACAGATTATTACGATTATCAAAGTTATACAAACAACTATTCGGATCGGGTAGAAGAATTTGTAGAAGTGACCAGGGATGGACAAGCAATTGAAATTAAATTACACTAGGCTAAAAACCCTTTCCAAATCGAAAGGGTTTTTAGTTTATAACGATTTCCCTATCTTTATAAAATGAACTATATAATCGCCCCATCCATACTTTCTGCAGATTTCGGCAACTTACAACGCGATATTGAAATGATTAACCAGAGCGAGGCCAACTGGTTCCATGTTGATGTAATGGATGGTGTTTTTGTACCCAATATTTCTTTTGGTTTTCCGGTAATGGCCGCTGTTAAAAAACATGCCGCCAAACCATTGGATGTACATTTAATGATCGTTGAGCCTGATAAATATATTGAGGAATTTGCCAATGCAGGAGCAGACAGGATAACCGTTCATTACGAAGCCTGTACTCATTTACACAGAACAATCCAATTGATAAAGGCATCTGGCTGTAAAGCGGGTGTGGCTTTAAATCCGCATACTCCTGTAAGCTTGCTACAGGATGTAATTGAAGATCTGGATCTTGTGCTGATTATGTCGGTTAATCCGGGTTTTGGCGGACAAGCTTTTATCCATAATACCTATAAGAAAATTAAGGATTTAAAAAACCTGATTCGAGGTGTTAATGAGGATTTGGTTATCGAAGTTGACGGTGGTGTTGGTTTACAAAATATTGCTACATTAGTATCGGCAGGTGCCAACGCTTTCGTAGCCGGAAATGCAATTTTTGCAACAGAAAATCCAACAGAAACGATTGCTAAGATGAAACAATTAACCAGTAATGCTGTGAGCATTTAATTGTTTTATTACTAAATTGATTATTGAAAATGGAGTAGTTGGTAGGTCATCTTCTTACTTAATACTCTGGTTTTGATATTAAATTACTTATCTCGATACCTAAAAATGCTCAAATTCCGGCTATTCCTTTTTTTTCTAATCGCTGGTTGCAGTTTTGCTGTGGCTCAGCCTTTAGTCAGGGTTTCGGGGATAGTTTATAACGATGAAAAATTACCGCTCTCTCAGGTTACCGTTATTGTTTTAGGGCAGGCACAATCAACGGTTACAGATGAATTTGGCGTTTATACCATTTATTCCAAATCTAAAACATTCAGTATAAAATATTCGCTTTTAGGTTATCAGCCTCAAACCATTAAATTTAATGAGCGTTCTGGTGCGCGGATTATCAAGCAAGTGAGCTTAATTGCTAATATTAATGAGTTAGAGCAGGTTAATATTACTAATAAACAGAACCAGTTAAGCAATACCACCACCATCAACATTGCCGATGTAACTTCGATGCCGCTGGTTTCAGGTAATTTCGAAACCATGCTCAAAACCCTGCCTGGAGTATCAACCAATAACGAATTAAGCGCTCAATATAGCGTTAGAGGAGGGAATTTTGATGAAAATTTAATCTATATCAACGATGTAGAAATTAACCGGCCGGTGCTAATCCGTAACGGACAGCAGGAGGGACTAAGCTTTATTAATTCAGACCTGGTAAGTAAGGCAAAATTCTCAGCCGGTGGTTTCGAAGCGAAATATGGCGATAAACTTTCATCAATCTTAGATATTAAGTATGATAAACCCGATAGCAATCAAACTACAATAAGTACCAGCCTTTTAAATACCTCATTAACTACAAAAAAAGTGTTTAAAAACAGCTTTTTATTGGCTGGTTTACGTTATAAAAATAATTCAAGTGTGCTCATCAAACAAGATGAAAAAGGAAGTTACAGTCCAAATTTTGCAGATGCCCAGCTACTTTATCAGTACGATTTTTCTCCAAAATTCAATATCAGTTATTTAGGGAGTTTCAACCTTGGTCAGTTTAAACTGGTGCCCACAAACAGGGAAACCCAGTTTGGTACATTAAGCACTACTTTAAGGTTAAATGTAGATTATACGGGGCAGGAAATTGATGATTACCAAACCTTGGGTAGTGCCATTACTGCTACTTATTCGCCCAAACCTAATTTGGTAATCAAATTTATCAATAGTTATTTTAATACCATTGAAAGGGAACGATTCGATATTGATGGCAGTTATATTTTTGATGAAATAGATAATAGCTTTGTGGGTGAGAATTTTGGACCGGTGAATAAAAACAGGGGCATTGGTAGTTATTACAATTATGGACGAAACAGCTTGAATACCAAGGTGTTTTCTTCAGAAATAAAGGTTGACCAGAATTTTGATAACCATGTTTTTTCCTGGGGTTTAAAATTCGACAGATCAAGGTACAACGATCAGTTGCATGAATATAATTATACCGACTCTGCCGGCTTTATCTTGCCAAACAATTCGAAGAACATTATCTTGCAAAATGTAATTAATGTACAAAACAATATCGACATTAAAAACTACAGCGCTTACATTCAGGATAGCTATTCACTTTCTAGTTCAGCCGAATTGCAGCTGGGAGCACGCGCTACTTACAGCTCGCTAAGCAAACAATTGTTAATCAGTCCGCGGTTATTGATTGCTTATCGTCCAAATTCGAACAATAAAATCCTGCGGTTTTCAGCAGGGGTGTACAAACAACCGCCATCTTACCGTACCATCCGCGATTTTTCCGGTCAGTTAAATATCAGCCAAAAAGCCCAGAGTTCTTATAATACTTCGCTGGGTTACGAATATGCTTTTGACGCTTTCGGCACCAGGTTAAAGTTTACTTCCGAAGCGTATTTTAAATATTCAGACAGGTTGATCCCTTACAAAATTGATAACCTGAGGATTAAATATCTGGCTAATGAAGTATCACAGGGATATGCTTATGGTGCCGATTTTAGCATTGGCGGTGAATTTGTAAAAGACCTGGTTTCCTATTTCAGAATGTCGGTAATGCATGCCAACGAAGATATTATAGGTGATAGTTACGTAGAAAACGGCACTACAATTTACCCTGGCTATTTAAAACGCCCCACCGATCAACGTTTAAATTTTTCCATATTTTTTCAGGATAAACTGTTAAATAGTCCAACTTATAAGGTTCACTTAAATGCCCTTTATGGCTCCAGGTTGCCAATCGGTCCATCGCAAACCCCCAGGTACCTCGATAAGTTTTTTATTCCGTCTTATAAACGTGTAGATATCGGCTTTTCAAAAGATTTTCTGGATGATGCCGCTTTGCATAAACCAAAGTTCCTCGATAAAAATTTCAGCTCGGTTATTCTGTTTTTCGAGGTTTTTAATATGCTGAACATCAATAATACAATTTCTTATCTCTGGCTAAAAGATGTCGATAATGTGCAATATGCCATTCCCAATTATTTAACCGGACGGCAGTTTAATTTAAAATTGATTGTAAAATTAAAAAATTAAGTTTCGTTAACTGCAAAATGCCAACTGAAAACTAAGAGCTGCTAACTGCAAGCTGCAAACTGATATGAGCGTTACCCATGCTGCGCAAGGGTCAGGCTTTTCAGGGCTGCGCTTCGCTCCGGTACCGATGAAGGATCGGTACTGAACCCTTACAATCCTTAACGCGAACCCACCGTTTTGAGATCCTCTTTGAGTTTTAGTTAGATCAGTAAATTCATTAGTACATTATACAAATCGTATTCTGCTTTTCAACTGGTTTAGAGAGCTGATTTTGCATTTAAACTAACCATATTTCGAAAATATTATAGGTTTGTTTTGATCTGTTTTTAGTAAAACGTTTTAATTGCAAAAACTGTAATAAATCAATCAATTTATGGCTTTTTTTTAACAAAATTTAATTTTTTAGGTGACGATTTTTGGGGCATAACTGCTTTAAAAATTTTACATTTACCGCCATAAAACATTATATAATAAGATGAAGCATAATTTTGGCGCAGGCCCTTGTATTTTACCTCAAGAAGTGTTTAAACAAGCAGCTCAGGCTGTTTTAGATTTTAACGATGGATTATCAATTTTAGAAGTTTCGCACAGAACAACCGAATTTGAGGCAGTTGTTGCTGAAGCTGATAAGTTGGTAAAAGAATTATTAAATGTGCCGTCGGGTTATTCCGTTTTATTTTTACAGGGTGGTGCAAGTTTACAGTTTGCAATGGTTCCGATGAACTTATTGGGCGACGGACAAACAGCAAGTTATTTAGATTCGGGCGTTTGGGCTACCAAAGCGTTAAAGGAAGCTAAATTTATTGGTAATGTAAATGTAGTTGCTTCTTCAAAAGATGCGAACTATACTTTTATTCCAAAAGATTTTGAAATTCCTGCTGATAGTGCTTATTTCCACTATACCTCGAACAATACGATTTATGGTACCGAGCTGTTCGAAGTGCCTGAAACCAGTGTTCCGGTAGTTTGCGATATGTCGTCTGATATTATGAGCCGCGTAATCGATGTTTCTCAGTTCGATCTGATTTATGCCGGTGCACAAAAAAACATTGGTCCTGCAGGCTTAACCATTGCGATTGTGAAAGATGAAATTTTAGGTAAAATTGACCGTAAAATTCCATCTATGTTAAATTATCAATCTCATATCGATAATGGTTCAATGTATAACACGCCACCTGTCTTCTCTATTTATGTGGCATTGCTGAACCTTCGCTGGTTAAAATCGAAAGGTGGTGTTGCCGAAATTGAAAAGGAAAACAAACAAAAAGCTGAGGCACTTTACAGAGAGATAGACCGTAACCCATTATTTAAAGGGACCTGTGCAGTTGAAGACCGTTCTAGAATGAACATTTGTTTCGTAATGGAAAATGCAGAACTGGAAAAACCATTCCTGAAATATTCAGAAGAGCAAGGGATTGTGGGTATTAAAGGACACAGAAGTGTAGGTGGTTTCCGTGCCTCAATGTACAATGCGTTACCAATTACAAGCGTTCACGCGTTGATCGATGCCATGCAGTCATTTGAAGAACAACAGGCAAAAGCAAATTAATTTAAATTTTAACCGATAATTGATTCGCATTTAAATCTGTGTAATCAATTTAATCAGTGAAATCATACATATGATTAAGATATTAGCAAACGATGGGATCGATCCGATCGGAAAAGAATTATTAGAAAAAGCAGGTTTTCAGGTAGATACAGAAACCATTCCACAAGATCAGTTAGCCGAAGCGTTAAAAAACTATGATGCCATTACCGTTCGTAGTGCAACAAAAGTTAGAAAAGAGTTAATTGATGCCGTTCCAAATATCAAATTAATTGGTAGAGGTGGGGTTGGTATGGATAATATCGACGTAGAATACGCACGCAGTCAGGGGGTTGCAGTAGTTAATACACCGGCTGCTTCATCATTATCAGTAGCCGAACTGGTGTTTTCTCACTTGTTTACCGGTATCAGATTTTTACAGGATGCCAACCGTAAGATGCCTGTTGAAGGTTCAACACAATTCAACAACCTTAAAAAAGCTTATGCTAAAGGAACTGAATTAAGTGGTAAAACCATTGGTATTATTGGTTTTGGCCGTATTGGGCGCGCTACTGCAAAAGTGGCATTAGGCTTAGGCATGAATGTTTTGGCTTACGATTTATATCCTTCAGAATCTGAAATTACTTTAGAATTCCAGGGCGGAAAATCAGTAAGTATTCCAATTAAAACGGTATCATTGGATGAAGTTATTGCCGGTAGTGATTTCCTTAGTTTACACACCCCATTTGCCGATAAACCTATTTTAGGTGCAGAGGAATTTGCAAAAATGAAAAATGGCGTAGGTATTGTAAATTGCTCACGCGGTGGAACAATTGATGAACCAGCTTTAATTGAAGCATTAAATTCAGGGAAGGTTTCTTTTGCCGGTTTAGATGTTTTTGACAATGAGCCAACACCATTGGCAGAAATTTTAACACATCCTAAAATCTCTTTAACACCGCACATCGGTGCATCAACCAACGAAGCACAAGAACGTATCGGTACGGAATTGGCTACGCTGATTATTGAGCATTTTAAAAAATAGATAGGGGCTTGCGCTCGTTTCCAAACGAGTGCATAAATAGCTTTACGATTCTATCGTTTGTAAACGATAAACTATTCAACGCTCGTTAAAAACGAGCGTTAGCGCGGAAGTCCAGACCTTATGGGTTTTAAAACCTGTAAGGTCTTTTATCCTAATCCAGCGCATTCGTTATAACCCAATAACGATAGCCCAATATCGCTTTCTGAAAAGTAGTCAGCTTATTCGGATCTTTTTTATACAAACTTGGTAATACTACCTTGTTTATCTTTGCCAGTATTTTAAACAGTCCTCTTTTCATATCGCTGTAGTTTTTTATTGAAGAAATAAAACCCACCAATCATCACTAAAACCAGAAATGCAATAATGTAGTTTGATAAACTGCCTTTATTCTTTTTGTCTAAATCTTCTTTAAGTTGTGAATTTTGATCCTGAAGTTTTTTAATGGTACCCATATAGGCTTCAATGCGTTCTTGAGAGTTATCTGCAACCGCCACTTTTTGCTGGTTCTGCAGGTCTTTATAATCCATTAAAATTTTCAGCTCTTTAAAAATATTATTATCCGTTAATACCACTTGACGGAGAATTTCATTCGAGTTTTTAATATCTTTCTTCGTCTGCCAGCCAAAAATACCTGAACGCTGCGTTAAGCTTTCATCATACTGGCCAAACTTCGCGCTTCGCTCCTGGAGCAATGAATTTACTTTAACGCGTTGTGCTGCATAAGCAACAGTATCTTGTTGTGCATAAACCTGAAAACTCATTAAAATAACCGGAAGCAGGTAAAAATATTTCTTCATGTGGATATAAACGCGAAAAGGGTAGAAGTTGTTTTACTGGTTCATTGGTTCAGCCGTCATTGATGTATTGGTAGTGCAAAGCGCCAAAATATTCGTCATCTTGACTGAAACGCAGTGGAACGCCCGCCTGCTTCAGACAGGAGAGATCTGCCTTGATAGATTTCTCGACTTCGTTGCACTCCGCTCGAAATGACGGCTTTCTGCTTTAGTCTTTCTCCTTTAGTCTTTCACCTCTCTAAGAATGAAACTCAACCCGCACAATATCTCCCAGATGCAAGCCCAGTAAACCACTCGCTTTTCCTTTGTTAATTGCAATTTCGAGGTGATTACTGATTCCGAAGAGGCAAAGTTTTTCACCTTCCTGCACTTCGTTGTAATGCCAGCTCAGTTGAGTAATGGTTTCGCTTTTTCTAAAGTGTAAAGTAAAATCCCTGTTTTTCTGAATTTTGGTAAAAAGATCTTTCGTAATGTTAGTAATTACATTGCAAAACGTATCGATGTACACCACACTTCCGCGGATCACATCGCGCTCAATTACAGGGTGTAAAAGCATCTTCTGCTCAATCTCTGCTACAGGTAAACCGATATCCTTTAATTTACCACCTTTAGCCAGATGCGTTGCAGCCTTCACAAAAATATCAACCAGTGGGAAATGCAAATATTTTAAATCCTGCATGATATTCAGCTCCACTACATCTTCCGGTATATCATCAAAAAGAAGCGAGAAAATGCCATTATCTGCGCCAACAAAATAATGATCGCGGTGTTTTACGGCAATGTATTTGGTATTTTCACTATAAACCGAATCGATGCCGATTAAGTGTACCGTGTTCTTCGGAAAGTAAGGATAAGCGTTTTTTAAAACAAAAGCCGCATAAGAAATATTAAACGAAGGAACTTCGTGGGTAATATCAACTAAATTAACATTAGGCATAAGACTCAACAGACTACCTTTTAGAGCACTCTGGTAAAAATCTTTCGAACCTAAATCTGTTGTTAAAGTAATTATCCCCATTAAAAATTCATTATTATTGCTTATTCTTGTGTACAGGCCTAAGCGTCTGCAAATATTCAAATTTTAATTAATATACCCCGATAACTTTTTAAAATACTACAGTTTGAACGAATTAAAATTAACTCTGGATACCGTAAATCCTGCTCACTTTTGGGGGCCGAACAATGAGAATTACGAAATGATTAAAGGTGCTTTCGCGAAGTTAAAACTGGTGGCGAGAGGTAGTGATGTTAAGGTTCTCGGTGATGAACAGGAACTTAAGGCTTTCGAAGAGAAGTTTAACCAGCTGATTGCACACCTCGAAAAATATAGCTCACTAAGCAATAATGATGTAGAAACGATACTGGGCGCAAAGGCAGCGGGCGTTGCAAAAAAAGATGCAGAACAACCAACCGGAGGTGGCGGAGAAGTAATTGTTTTTGGTACTAATGGCTTATTGGTAAAGGCAAGAACGGCAAATCAGCGTAAAATGGTTAGTAGTATTGCTAAAAACGACATCCTTTTTGCCATTGGACCAGCCGGAACAGGTAAAACCTATACAGCAGTAGCTTTAGCGGTTAGAGCTTTAAAGAATAAAGAAATTAAAAGGATTATTTTAACCCGTCCCGCAGTTGAAGCAGGGGAAAACCTGGGTTTTTTACCGGGAGATTTAAAAGAAAAAATCGACCCTTATTTACGTCCGCTTTATGATGCGCTGGATGATATGATTCCTGCAGAGAAATTGAAATTCTATATCGAAAACCGCACCATCGAAATTGCGCCATTAGCTTTTATGCGTGGCCGTACTTTAGATAACTGTTTTGTGATTTTAGATGAGGCTCAAAATGCCACCGATATGCAGTTAAAAATGTTTTTAACCCGTATGGGCCCAACCGCAAAATTTATCGTTACGGGTGATGTTACACAGGTCGACTTACCTAAAAAACAAATGTCGGGTTTATTTAATGGGCTGAGAATTTTAGAAGATATTAAAGGAATCGATATTATTTATTTGAGCGGAGAAGATGTGGTAAGGCATAAACTGGTGAAAGACATTTTGAAAGCTTACGGAGATATTCAGTAGTTATGTAAAATGTAAGATGGAAAATGGATGATGGGCAGCGTTAAAGCTTTTAAAACCATCATCCATTTGACATTATTATTTTTGGTTTTTTAATAAATTATATCTTCTGACTTCTGACCGCGGTCTTCGGACTTTCGGACTTTTTCCCTATTTTTACTGCCTCATGAAAGCACTAAAAGAAACCCATTTCAATTTCCCGAATCAAAGTAATTTTTACAAAGGCAAAGTACGTGATGTATATACTATTGCTGATCAATCCATGGTAATGGTGGTATCAGACCGTATTTCTGCATTTGACGTAGTATTGCCTGAGGCGATTCCATTTAAAGGACAGGTATTAAACCAGATTGCTGCTAAATTTTTAGCTGCTACACAAGATATCGTTCCAAACTGGGTTTTGGCTGTTCCTGATCCGATGGTTACTATAGGCCGTATCTGCGAGCCCTTTAAAGTAGAAATGGTAATACGGGGTTACCTGGCTGGTCATGCATGGCGCGAATACAACGCCGGTAAACGCTCTGTTTGTGGTGTTGCTTTGCCGGAAGGTTTAAAAGAAAATGATAAATTACCTCAGCCGATTATTACCCCAACAACAAAGGCTTCGGTTGGTCACGACGAAGATATTTCGAAAGAAGATATTCTGGCCAAAGGCATCGTTTCGATTACAGATTACGAAAAATTAGAAGAATATACTTACGCATTATACCAACGCGGAACTGAAATTGCCGCCAAAAGCGGATTGATTTTAGTAGATACAAAATATGAATTTGGTTCTGCAGATGGAGTAATTTACCTGATCGACGAAATTCATACACCAGATTCTTCACGTTATTTTTATGCTGAAGGTTATCAGGAACGTCAGGATAATAATGAGCCACAAAAACAACTTTCGAAAGAGTTTGTAAGAAAATGGTTAATCGAAAACGGTTTTCAGGGGAAAGATGGTCAAACGATACCAGAAATGACACCTGAAATTGTAAACTCGATTTCTGAACGTTACATCGAACTTTACGAACATATTGTAGGAGAGACGTTTATAAAAGCAGATGCAGATGCCATTTCGAGCCGTATCGAAAGCAATGTGGTAAAGGCTTTAGAAACTTTATAAAATTCGAAAGAAATTTCTACATTAGTAGAATTAAAGATTAGAGAGATGAAATTTTCAGTAGATAAACACGATAAATATGTAACCTTAAAGTTAGAGGAAACTAAGTTTACAAATGATAATGCACCAGGCTTAAAATCAGAATTCTATTTACTTAATGCCGAAGGCTTTCAGAACATTATTGTTGATTTAAGCCATGTTACCGAGTGTAATGATGCACAGGATTTAAGCTGCTTATTGGTTGGCGACAGGCTTTGCAAATCGGCAGGCGGATTATTTATCGTAACCGGGATTAATGATGAGCTTGCTTCAATTATTGAATTATCAAACATATTTCAATCTGTAACGTTTGTTAATACATTAGACGAAGCAACAGATTTCATCTTTATGGAAGAGTTGGAAAAAGAGTTTAGAGGCGCTAAATAACATATTATTTAAATAACATTACGGCCTCGTAGTTTCTAAAAATCTACGGGGCTTTTTATATCTGATCATGATGAAGTTTGAAGTTACAATTTTGGGAAGCAGTTCTGCAACACCTGTATTTAACAGGAATCCATCAGCACAGCTTTTAAACTGTAACGAAAAATACTATTTGATCGACTGTGGTGAAGGTACACAACAACAATTGGCCAGGTTTAACCTAAAGGCAGCCCGGATCGATTATATTTTCATCAGTCATCTGCATGGTGATCATTATTTTGGCTTAATCGGTTTGCTATCAAGTCTGCATTTAAACGGCAGGATAAAACCCATGCAGATTTTCGGTCCGAAACCTTTGCTGGAGATCTTAGAGATCCAGTTTAAATACTCAGATACGGTTTTAAGGTACCCGATCGAATTTTTCCCGATCGAAGCAGATCAATCTACCCAGATTTTCGAAAACAGTGATCTGACTGTAAAAACCATTGTTTTAAATCACCGTATCCCGACCACAGGTTTTATTTTTCAACAAAAGAAAAGACAACGCAAGCTGATTAAAGAAAAGGCTGATGAAGTGCCGATGGCTTATTATACCACTTTAAAAAAGGGAAACGATGTAGAATTGCCAAACGGCGATATTTTACGCAGTTCCGATTACACTACAGAAGCCGACCCACCACGTTGTTATGCTTACTGCTCAGATACCTTATTTGACGAACGTTATTTTTCGACCATAAAAGATTGCGATACGCTATATCATGAAGCCACTTTCATGCATGATCTGTTAGACCGGGCGAATGAAACACACCACACTACAGCTTTACAGGCAGGGGAAGTGGCTAAAATTACCGGAGCAAAGAAATTGCTCATCGGGCATTTTTCTTCACGCTACAAGACTTTACAAATGCTTTTGGAGGAAGCGCAATCTGTGTTCGAAAATACAGAGTTAGCTGTTGAGGGCAGGACTTTTTCGCTTTAATTTTTTACTATAGCAATGACCACGTAAGAATAACTCCGTGCTTATCTGTGTCTCCGTGGCAAAAAAATAATCTATTGAGTTACCTAAATTTAAAGATCCTTCGACTACGCTCAGGATGACAATGGAGAGCGATATGTCTCCGGGCTAAAGAAATAAGCCAAGTTTTATCTAATTAAAGATCCTTCACTGCGTTCAGGATGACAACAAAAAGAGAGATTCTCTTTTGTGCGTCTCTCCGTTGCAAAATAGCGCACAAAAAAAGCCCTGCAATTAAAAAACTACAGGGCTTTCGAATTTATAAAAATTAATTACTTGTCTTTTTTATTTCCACCACCGAATACCGAGAAGTGTACGTAACGTTTAGGATTTGCTTTTAAATCGATCATTAATTCATCAAGATTTTTAGAAGCATTAGTTAAATTCTGATACATTTTATCATCGTTTAACAATAAGCCTAAACTACCTTTTCCACCTTTAATACCTGAAATCACGCTTTGTAAATCGGCAATGGCGTTATTTGCGTTATCTAATGTTTGTTTAAAATTAGCAGCGGCAAACTTATCGGTAACCGTATTAATATTGGTTAAAATGTCGCTTATTTTTTGATTGTTGTTATTCAGGTTAGCAGTAATGCCTTCTACATTTCTAAAAATCGCTTCAATACGTTTGCTTTCAGAACCCACCAAACCATCAACTTTTTTAGAAGTCGTTTCTAACGAAGCTAAAGTACCTGCAATGCTGTTAAAACTCTTATCCACATTTTTCTGGAAATTTGGATTAAGGATAGAATTTACACTGCTCAAGATCGAATCCATTTTACCGATAATCAATTCAGCTTTTTTCTGTACCGGCTGAACCTGCTCCATCAATCCTTTTTCTACATTGGCATTTAAAGTGTAGCCATCTTCTGCCATTTTTTTAGAGTTACCTAACGACATTACAATCGCTTTGCTACCTAAAAGATCGGTACCTTCTAAACGGGCAATACTATTTTCAGGAATTTCGTATTTACTATTAACACTTAAGGTTGCAATTACGGTACCATCATGTTGTAGCTCCAGTTTAGCAACGCGGCCAATCTGATAACCGTTAATTAATATCGGTTTTGATACCGTTAAACCATCAACCCTGGTGTACTTAGCATAAAGTGTTGTTTCGTTTGAGAAAATGGAATTACCTTTTAAAAAATTATATCCAATAATTAGTAAAGCTATGGCAAATGCGGCTAAAATACCTACCTTGGTTTCGTTCTTAATCTTCATAAGTGTTGTTATTAATGCTGCAGATTTAAGTTTGTTTTTAAAACCCGCTGGAGCGTAATTTCTTTTTTTATAACGTTAAACTTTATAAATACACAAAGTTTACATCAATTGTTTATCTGGTATCTGTTAATATTTTTCGTAAAGTTAAAATAACTATCATTTATAATGCCACTTATTTAACTTCAATATTTTTTTTGTATGTTTTTATTGCTTCCAGAATAGAATTAGCAATTTCATTCTGACCTTTTTGCGAATTAATATATTTTTCTTCCTCGGTGTTTGAAATAAAACCAACCTCTGTTAAAACAGCCGGCATACCGCAACGTTGCAATACCAGAACGCCCTGTTCTTTTACACCACGGCTAAGTCTTTCATCCCTGCTGATGTAACTGTTCTGGATCAGTTTTGCAAATTTAATACTTTTATCCCGAAAGGTGTTTTTTAACAGTGACAAAAGGATAAAACTACTGGGGTTATTTGGGTCGTAACCATCATATTTGCTTTTATAATTCTTTTCCAGTTTGATATCGGCGTTTTCACGGATGGCTGCATCCTGCTCTTTTAACCGATGCGAACCTGCCACCAATGTTTCTACACCTTTAATGTGTTTGTTGCCCGGTGGCATTGAGTTGCAATGTACCGAAATAAACAGATCGGCATTGGCTTCGTTTGCAATTTCTGCACGGCGGTAGAGGTCTACATCAATATCGGTTTTACGGGTAAAAATTACTTTAACGTCAGGAAGTTCTTCTTTTATCAGTTCACCCAGCTTTAATCCAACTTTTAACGAAATATCTTTTTCCTTTGTAAAACTACCCGAAGCACCAGGTTTTCTGCCCCCGTGTCCGGGATCAATTACAATAGTTTTAATTTTGTACCCTTGAGCGGATGATTGTTTGACAGCAAAAATGGAGAGGAAAAATATCGTTATCAGAAGTTTGATCTTCATTATAAGTAATTAAAATGATGTTTCGGCTATGCGTTTATAATTTTTAATTGCCCTGATGATACCGCTTACAATTTCGTTCTGTCCTTCCTGTGAGTTCATATAGTCTTCGTCTTCCGGATTACTCACAAAACCAATTTCAGTTAAAACTGCCGGCATGGCTGCACGTGCCAGCACTGCTAAACTTTTTTCCTGCACACCACGGTTGGTACGGCCGGCATTAACATACTCTTGCTGTAACATCGAAGCAAACTTTAAACTCCTATCCCTGTTCGTTTGTTTCATTAAAGATAACATAATGTCATTCTCTGGCGTATTCGCAATAAAACCTTCATAGTTTTTCTGGTAGTTATCCTCAAGAAACATCGATGCGTTCTCCCTTTTAATTACCTCATCCTGCTCGCCTAAACGGCCTGTTCCGGATACGAAAGTTTCTGTTCCCCTTGTAGACGTACTTTTCGAAGTAACGGTTGTATAAACCGGTACTTTTTTGCCCCGCACTTTTTTGTAATAATCAACCACCCGCGATACCCGAACAGGCATATCGTTTAAGTGGATTGAGATAAATAAATCCGCTTTTGCGTTATTGGCAATATTAATACGCTCGTACAAAGGAATAAAAACATCAGTTTGCCTGGTGTAGATTACCTTGATATCTTTTAAGCTGTCTTGAAGTGCTTTGCCAAGATTTAATGCAGTTTTAAGCGCAACGTCTTTTTCTTTCGAATAGACGCCGTGTGTGGCGCCGTCTTTGCCGCCGTGACCCGCATCAATTACAATTGTTTTAATTTTATATTCTTGCGCAAGCGCTTGATTATCAATTGTATTTGACAATACTAAATAAATAATAAATGTTAAAATGGATTTAAGATACATCAATGGTATATTTTTCACTAATTTTGAACGTTTTTGATTAAACATTTGTGCAAAAATAACATTCAAATACGAATTTGAAACTTCTTAAGAGCTCTATTTTACTAATTTCTGTCATTTTATTAACACTTGTTGTTGGTAAAGCTAACGCATTTTCGCGATTTTCATTGCAACAGATCATTCAACAAGACACTACAAAAAAGGATACAACCAAAAAAACGGGCAAGAATAACAGCAGTCTCGATCAGAAAGTAGAGTACAAGGCAGATGACTCTGTAAAAATGAGTGCTGATAAAAACATCGTTTATCTATATGGAAATGCCAGGGTTATTTATGGTGATTTTGAGCTGGATGCGAGTTATATCAAATACGATAAAAAGCAGAATACCATTTTTGCAAGGGGTGTTAAAGATCCAAAAACGGGGAGATATACCGGCAGACCGATTTTTAAATCGGGTGCTGACGGAACTGCAATTGCCGATTCTATTTTTTACAATTCAGAAACAACCCGGGCCAAAGTTTATGGCGTTTTCTCTGAACAGGAGGGTGGGTTTTTCTCCGGAGGGCAGAGTAAAAAGCAAATAGATGATGAGCTGCACATTAAAAATGTGATGTACAGCACCTGTAATTTGCCGCATCCTCACTTTGGATTAATGATCTCGAAAGGGGTTGTAACCGAAAAACAGATTATTACCGGACCGGTTTATATGATTATTGAGGATATTCCGACCTTTTTAGGGCTTCCATTTGCATTTTTTCCCAAGCAAAATAAACGAACTTCCGGTGTTATTTTACCAACGCCCGGTGAAGATGCCACGAGGGGATTTTTCCTGCAAAACGGGGGGTATTACCTCGGTTTAAACGATTACTGGGATGCCAAGTTGATGGGCTCAATTTATACCAATGGATCTTACGAAACCAGTGTATTGAGTAATTACACCAAGCGTTATAAATATAACGGTAACATTAACCTGTCTTATTCGAGTTTTAAAGACGGTTTAGAAGGTACGGAGGCATTTGCAAACCCGACCAAAAACTTTAGCATCAACTGGAGCCACAGCCAAAACGCCAATGCCAATCCCGGAACTACCTTTAGTGCAAGTGTAAGGCTGGTATCCACCGGAAGAAAAGGTTATTACAAAAATACGGCAGCGGGTACCACTTACGATATTAATACCATTGCAACAAACTCTACCAGTAGTAGTGTGAGTTATGCCAAAGCTTTTTCAAACGGGATGAACTTCTCCATGGCGGCTTCAAGTGATCAGACCTTAAGTACAAGGGCCATATCTCTAAGGTTACCCGAAGTAACATTTAACGTACCAACTTTTAACCCTTTCAGTTCGAAAAATGCAGTTGGGGAGCAAAAATGGTATCAGAAAATAACGGTGGGCTATAGCTTGCAGGGAACAAACCGGATTGATACTTTTGATAGTTTACTTTTCCAGAACGATGGTTTAAAACGTTTAAGAAGTGGTTTTTCTCATAGCATTCCTGTAAATATGTCGTTTACTGCCCTGAAATATTTAAACTTTAGTTTAGGCGGAACATATAATGAAGTTTGGAATTTCCAGAGTGTAAGACGAAAATATACAGAATTCGCAGATAATACCTATAGCTTTAGAGAAGATACCTTAAGTGGCTTTAAAAGAGCCGGTAGCTATAGCTTATCTACTAGCATGTCGACTAAGATTTACGGAAGAAGGGATTTTAACCCTCAGGGAAAAATTCAGGCTTTGAGGCATGTAATGACACCAAATGTTTCATTCTCTTATTCGCCTGATTTTACAAAAGCAGGTTCCGGACCATATGAAGCTGCAATTAACCAAAATAATAAACCGATTTTAGTTAACGGAATACCTTTAAAGTACTCCATATTTGATGGTATGGCGCAGCCGGGCTCTTTTGGTGGCCCTAACGCTTCCATTGGGTTTGGATTGGATAATACCGTTGAGTTGAAAGTGCGGAACAAAAACGATACAACCGGAACGGGTTCGAAAAAAATCCCGATTATCCAGGGATTGAGTTTTAGCGGTTCATACAATTTCCTCGCAACTTCGTATAAGTTATCAAACATTGGTTTTAGCGGCCGGTCTCAGTTTACCGATAAACTGGGCATCAACTACAACGGAACATTAGATCCTTATTCGTTAAGGAACGATACTTTACCAGGTTCAACATTAAGAATCAGGCAAGACCGTTATTTCTGGCAAACCGGTAAATTTTTGCCACGCCTGGCAAATTTTGGTTTCTCGTTTGATTATAGTTTAAACCCTGAAGCTTTAAAACGTAAAAATGAAGCCAATGATAAGCTGGGTGAAGCGGCCAATAAAAAAGGTTTAACTGATATTCAGTCGGAACAACTGGCAGCCATTAGCCGCGATCCGAATGCTTTTGTTGATTTTAACATTCCGTGGAATTTTTCGTTCTCTTATAGTTTCCAATATTCGAATGATGGAAACACCACTACAACTTCAAATACCTTAAACTTTAATGGTGATGTAAACTTAACTCCGAAGTGGAAGGTTACGTTTAACTCCGGTTACGATTTTAAGAATAATGGTTTAACACCGATGAACCTGGCCATATACCGCGATTTGCATTGCTGGGATATGAGTGTAAACTGGGTTCCTTACGGTGCCTACAAGAGTTATTCGGTAACCATTAAAGTTAAAGCATCAATATTGCAGGATTTGAAATTGAGCAAAAGACAAGGTTTTTACAGCACATACCGATAAATTATGCTAGCCGAAATTATTACCATTGGCGATGAAATTCTCATCGGCCAGATTGTGGATACCAATTCTGCCTGGATGGCCAAACAGCTAAACCTGATTGGTGTTTCCGTGAAACAGATTACTTCAGTTTCTGATGAGGAACAACATATCCTCGAAGCTTTGGCTCAGGCCGAAAAACGGGCTGATATTATTTTGATTACCGGCGGTTTAGGTCCGACGAAGGATGATATCACTAAAAAAACGCTTGCAAAATATTTTAATATGGGCTTCCGTAATGATGCGGGAGCACTTGAAATGGTCCGCCAGATTTTTGAAAAATACAAGCGTCCTTTATTGGATGTAAATATTCAGCAGGCTGATGTTCCTGATGGTTGTGAGGTAATTG
Source organism: Pedobacter sp. 22226 (assembly GCF_052045455.1). Taxonomy (NCBI): domain Bacteria; kingdom Pseudomonadati; phylum Bacteroidota; class Sphingobacteriia; order Sphingobacteriales; family Sphingobacteriaceae; genus Pedobacter; species Pedobacter sp. 22226. Next base: position 323,288 of record NZ_JBQEPB010000008.1, read on the forward strand.
TGAACAGAAACGGCACAGCGCCATGTATGTGGTTTGAGCAAAATAACAAGATTTTTGTTTCTATGCCAGGTGTGCCCTATGAGATGATGTACTTAATGGATGACGAGATTTTGCCGAGGATTACCAGCAGGTTTAAACTTCCGGCTATCGTTCATAAAACCATCCTTACTGCAAATATTGGCGAATCGTTTTTGGCTAAAGAGATTGAAGAAATAGAAGATAATTTACCTCAGCATATCAAATTGGCTTATCTGCCTAAATTAGGTCAGGTGCGTTTGCGTTTATCTGCCAAAGGAAATAACGAAGCAGAATTAAAAGCAGAGGTTGAAGTGTACGCCAAACAGATTATTGCCAAAGTAAATCAATTTGTGGTGATTGATGAAGATATTGCGCTTGAAAAAGCAATCATCAATATCATGAAGGAAAAGGGCTTAACCCTATCAACGGCAGAAAGCTGTACCGGAGGATACATTGCCCATTTAATTACGCAACATCCGGGCTGTTCTTCGGTTTATTGGGGCGGGGCAGTCGCCTACGCTTATGAGTTAAAAGAATCAATTTTAGGGGTAAAAGAAAATACTTTAACCACTTTCGGGGCAGTAAGCGAAGAAACCGTTACCGAAATGGCAGAAGGTGCCATAAAACATTTCAAAACCGATTATGCCATTGCAGTTAGCGGAATAGCTGGTCCTGATGGCGGAACAGAAGATAAACCGGTTGGTACCGTATGGATTGCAATTTCTTCCAGGCATAAAACCGTAGCTAAGGTGTTTAATTTCAGCAACAAACGCATTCAAAATATAGAGCGTTCGGCAGCTTCCGCATTAACCATGCTATTAAATCTACTTAAAGAAACAGTTTAGAACGAATAAAAACTGTATTTTTGTGGCGTTACCAATATAAAATACTGTAATTTAATATGGCTCAATACGAACTATTGTTACCAAAAATGGGTGAAAGTGTTGCGGAAGCAACGGTGATTAAATGGGTAAAACAACCGGGTGATACGATCGATTTAGACGATACTATTCTCGAAATCGCTACGGATAAGGTAGATTCTGAAGTTCCTTCGCCCGTAGCCGGTATGTTGGTAAAGCAATTATTTAAGGAAGATGAAATTGCCCAGGTTGGTGATGTAATTGCAATAATAGAAACTGCAGGCGGAGATAGCCCGGCCGTTGAAACTCCTGTAGTTGATGCGCCAGCTGTAGCAGAAAAAGCAGAAACAATTCCTGGTATTGAGCAGCTTCCATCAGAAAATAAAGCTGCAGTAACAGATTTTAGTGCTTCTGAACGGTTTTATTCTCCTCTGGTAAAAAGCATTGCTGCGCAGGAAAATATTCCGCTGGCAGAGTTAGATGCCATTAAAGGTTCTGGTACTGATGGTCGTTTAAATAAAGACGACCTGCTGGATTATATTGCCAATAAAAATGGAGGAGTTGCTTTAACCAATACGGTTATATTAAATCCACCTCCTGCGACTGAAACAGCAGTGCCTAAAACAGCTCAGGCTGAGACCGGACCTACAAATAAACCATCTACAACGAGTGTAAGCGGTGCCGACGAAATTATTGAAATGGACAGGATGCGTAAACTGATTGCCGACCACATGGTAATGAGTAAAACCACCTCGCCACACGTTACTTCATTTGTAGAAGCCGATGTAACCAATATGGTATTATGGCGCAATAAAGTAAAAAACAGTTTCGAGAAACGTGAAAATGAAAAAATAACCTTTACGCCAATATTTGTAGAGGCTGTTGCAAAAGCTATAAAAGATTTCCCGATGATCAATGTTTCGGTAAACGGAACACAAATTATTAAAAAAGGAAATATCAATATCGGTATGGCCGCTGCCTTACCAAGTGGAAATTTAATTGTTCCTGTAATTAGAAATGCCGATCAGCTTAACCTTGTTGGCTTAACTAAAGCCGTTAACGATTTGGCCACAAGAGCAAGAAATTCTAAATTAAAACCCGACGAAACACAGGGTGGAACCTTTACCTTAACCAATGTAGGTAGCTTCGGGAACGTAATGGGTACACCGATTATCAACCAGCCACAGGTAGCTATTTTAGCGGTTGGGGCCATTAAAAAGAAACCGGCTGTTTTAGAAACCGAACACGGTGATGTAATTGCGATCAGGCACATGATGTTCCTCTCTTTATCTTACGATCATAGGGTAGTAGATGGCTCATTGGGTGGCATGTTTGTGCGCAGGGTAGCCGATTATTTAGAAAGCTGGGACCTGAACAGGGAAATTTAATCAGTTTTCAGTTAAAAATTTTAGTTGGCTAATACCAACAATTTACCAGTTTAACAATTAAGAATGTTAGCTTCAAATTTAAAATCGATAGTTTCGGATAATGTATTGCACGCCAAATGGTTAAATACATTGTCTTATATGGAAAATGCAGGTGCAAAAAAGATTTCAGCGTCAGAGCATAAGGAAAATGTAAACCTGATTATCCTTAAACATGCGGCAGAAGAACACCGTCATGCCTACTATTTAAAAAAGCAGATTTCAAAAGTTGATGAGTCGTTATGTAAAACCTATACAAATGCCGAGTTACTTTCACCAAATCATACCAAATACTATTTGCACGCTTTGGATATTGCGGTTTGCCGTTACTTAAAAGCACAGTTTAATCTGTCAGGTTACGACTTAAAGTTTGCTGCCTATTTATTTGTTACCTATGCGATTGAAGTACGTGCTGATGAATTGTATCCAATTTACCAGGCCGTTTTAGATGAGGCGAAGAGCAAGGTAAATGTGAAATCGATTATCCTGGAAGAAGAAGGTCATCTGGAAGAAATGATGAACCAGCTGGTGAGCTTTTCTGATGATTGGGAAAACCATGCTGCAGAAGTAATTAAAATCGAAAAAGCTTTATTTGATAACTGGGTAACTGCCTTAGCCGCTGAATTAACGGTAAGCGCTTAATTTAAGAAGAATTATTTAATTTATTCGTCATCTCGACTGAAGCACAGCGAAATGGAGAGATCTATTATTGATTTCCCATTGCGTTTCACTCCGTTCGTAATGACGAATTTTCATTAAAAACCAATCCGGTTTATCTTTGTTTCTAAATAAAGACAAATATCATGGCTAAGTTTTCAGATTTAATTAATGGCGACAAACCTGTACTGGTTGATTTTTTTGCAGAGTGGTGTGGGCCCTGTAAAATGATGAAACCGATCTTAGAACAGCTGAAATCACAAGTTGGCGATTCGGTTTCCATCCTTAAAGTTGACATCGATAAGAATCAACCTGCCGCTTCTTCGTTCAATGTTCAGAGCGTTCCTACCTTAATCCTTTTCAAAAATGGAGTACAGGTTTGGAGGCAAAGTGGAGTTTTACAGGCCGCTCAACTTAAGCAGGTGATTGATGCACATGCCTGAATATTAAACTTCTACCACACTTTTTGGCGTGACTGCAAATATACGTTCGCTTGTTTTAGGGTAGATGTTATAAAGTCCGGTAAATAAGCTAAAAGCAGGTAATACTGCGTATTCCTTACCGAAGTAAAAACATGGAAATTTTAACCGTTGTTTTGCTTTCCCCACAATGGTAACGCCTGGATGGATGTGTCCGCTGATGGGATATAATTCTTCTTCAGTACAATTTGGCGCATCGTGGATAAAACAGAATGGACCTAAGCAATAGCTGGGTTCGTGTATTTCGATGTCCATTGCAGCATAATTGGCATGAGACAGGCGATCGTGATTCCCTTTAACCAATAAGAAATTCAGTTGCTGATAGTGTTTTCTCCATTCAGCAAATTCGTCAATATCAGTATTTAAGCCGTGGTGAAACATATCGCCATTAATCAGCAATGTTTTAGGCTGGTATTGTTTAATAAGCAAACTTAAGCGTTGTAAATCGGTTTGGGCAATGGTTGCAGGTACCTGTAAACCTGCCTGCCTGAAATGTGCCGATTTGCCTAAATGCAGGTCGCTTATGGCTAAAAGTTGATGTTTTGGTAAAAATATAGCCCTTTCTTTATCTAAAATCAGTTCTTCACCCTGGCTTGTAATGGTCATTTATTTTATGCTATTGTCATCTTGTGCTTGTCGAAGGATCTTTTAATTTCTGACTGCACAAGATCATGTATCTATTTAATTTTCTCTGATTCGGCTTTCATCCTGGCAATCCGTTGCTCCAACTCTTCCGAACTCATATTTTCGCGTAAACTATCTACCTTAATCGGAAAAGAGAGCGGCGTAAAACTTTTCGGATTGGTAATGATAACTGCTCCATTCTGGATCCTTTCTAAAGCGGCTGCCAACCGGGGTTCTTCCAGTTGCTGATAAAAAACCTCATCGTATGCCTGGCGCAAAAGTAAATTATGTTTGTCGTAATCGCTAAAAACATTAAAAAACAAACCTGCAGATGACTGGAGATGTTTATTTGCGACATATTTACCCGGGTAACCCTGAAAAACCAATCCCGAAATACACGCAATATCCCTGAATTTACGCCTTGCCATTTCAGTGGAGTTAATACTTAACGTAATATCTTCCGTTAAATTTTTAGGGGAAAAAACTTCGTAAGCAATCGATTCATCCATAGGGATTTCCGTTTCACTTAACAATTCGAAACCATAATCGTTCATGGCGATCGAAAAACTGATCGGCAGCAATTTACTTAAGCGATAAGCAACCAAAGCGGCTAAAACCTCATGCACCAAACGCCCTTCAAACGGATAGGCAAATAAATGGAAACCTTCTTTATTGTTAATCAGCTCAATTAGTAACTCATCATTTCTTGGTACGTGAGAACGTTTTTCCTGCAATAAAAACAATGGGTAAACAGAATCCAGTTCCTCATCCTGATGGGTTTTATCAAGCGCCTCATTGTATTTCTTCCGCAATACAGAACCTAAATTAGATGATAAGGGTAGTCGGCCTCCGTTCCAGCTAGGGGAAATGGCGTTTTTTTGCTTGCTTACCCTTACTACAACCGTCATATCTTTCACCTGGATAAATTCTAAAACCCGGCCTGCCAGGCGGAAATTATCTCCTACTTTTAAACGGGTAACAAAATATTCTTCCACCATACCAATGTAGCCCCCTGAAATAAATTTGACTTTCAGCATCGCATCACTTACAATAGTACCGATGTGTAAACGGTGGCGCATGGCCAGTTGACGGCTTTTTACTTTCCAAATTCCGTCCTCTTTCACTACCTTTTTAAATTCTGTGTAAGCACTTAAACTATCGCCCCCCGAAGTAATAAATTGCATTACCCAGGTCCATTCTTCAGGGAGAATAAGTTTGAAAGCATGGGTGTTTTTAATTTCTTCGTAGATGATTTTATCGTCAAATCCGTCGCCTATAGCCAATGTAACCAGGTATTGCACCAATGTATCAAACACCATAATAAAAGGCTCACGGCTTTCTATATTGTTGGTTTTAGCCGCTTCTTTAATGGCCGCGGCTTCTACCAATTCAAGCGCATGGGTAGGCAGGAAATATATTTTGGAGGTTTCGTGAGGGGAGTGGCCCGAACGGCCTGCTCTCTGCAAAAACCTGGCGACACCCTTCGGCGAACCCACCTGAACAACCGTATCAACCGGTTTAAAATCGACACCTAAATCTAACGACGAAGTGGCAATTACGGCTTTAAGTTGTCCCGTATGTAAAGCATCTTCAATCCAGTTCCGGAGTTCAAAATCTATCGATCCGTGGTGTATGGCAATGCGCCCGGCCAGTTCAGGTTCGATATTCAGCAAGTGCTGGTACCACATTTCCGATTGTCCGCGGGTATTGATGAAAATTAAAGTGGTTTTGCTCTTTTCAATAATCGGCAAAAGTTTGTAAGCTAGTTTTAAGCCCAAATGCCCTGCCCAGGGCAGTGTCTCAATATCGTCGGGTATAATGGATTTAATTACAATTTTCTTTTCTAAATCAGCTTTAACAATAACACGTTTGGCATCTAAATTTGGCTCTAAAACATCTAAAGCTTCATCGATGTTGCCAATGGTAGCAGAAATCCCCCAGATCCTTAAAAATTGATTTTTTTCTAATTTTTGCAAACCTTTAATCCGCGATACCGCCAGCTCAACCAATACTCCGCGTTTGCTCCCTAAAAGTTCATGCCATTCATCTGCCACAATGCATTTAAGATTCCGGAACAGGGTAGAAGAACCCTTTTGTGCCAGCAACAGGTGCAGGCTCTCCGGGGTAATCAACAAAATTTCGGGCATCGATTTTTTTTGCTGTACTTTTTCTGCCTGCGAGGTATCGCCGTTGCGGACCCCCACGTGCCAATCCAGTTCCAGTTCCAATAAAGTTTCGCGCATGGCCCTTGCAATGTCTTTTGCTAAAGAGCGGAGCGGGGTAATCCAGATCAACTGTAAACGGTCTTTTGCTTTTTTATTACTGGCTTCTGATGCATTTAAAGCTTCAATTACCACCGCTAAAAATAACGAAAAAGTTTTTCCGAAGCCTGTGGGTGCATTTACCAAACCGCTGTAGCCATTAAGATAATACTGCCAGGCATCTTCCTGAAATTGAAAAGGCCTTCGTTTATTGGTTTTTAGCCAGCTTTTTATCTTTTTATAACCTTTGGTTTTGGTTTGGTCCATGCCTAATGTATTTCCCTATTGGTTTTATATTTATGAGTTTTGTTTTTTTTGAAAAGCAATATCAGTAATCCTTCGGTTGCTTCAGTCCCGCCATGCGCTAAACCTTTTTTGTAAATCAACGATAAAACTGATTATCCTTAAACAAAAAAGGGTATCGCTGCTGTCGGGTTTAAAATAGCAAGGCAAACCTACGTAGGCTAACTATTCTATTAAATTTCCATCAGTTTGTGCCCATACAGACCGAAATCTTTTAGTTATGATCATAATGGTTTGTGAGGACACAGATCATAGAATCGCATTACAAGGTAGATTGCAGCAATTGCCTCAAATCCTCCAAAGTATTAATTTCATCTGCTTTTTTATCTTTTCGCCACCGCAATATACGCGGAAAACGTAAAGCTAATCCTGCTTTATGCCGTTTACTCTCCGCAATTCCTTCAAATGCAATTTCGAAAACCAGTTCGGGTTTTACCGTACGTACCGGACCAAATTTTTCGATCGCATTGCGGGTTACAAAACTGTTCACTTCTTTAATTTCCTTGTCTGTTAAACCCGAATAGGCTTTTGCAATCGTTACCAGGTTTTCTCCATCACGAACAGCAAAAGTATAATCAGTAAAGAAATTGGCCCTTCTACCGCTTCCTTTTTGAGCATAAATCATTACCGCATCAACCGTGTAGGGATTGATTTTCCATTTCCACCAATCTCCGCGCTTTCTGCCACTGTGGTAATGCGAACTCAGTTTTTTAAGCATAATCCCTTCGCTATTGATCGAACGTGAAGTTTGTCTTAATTCGGCCAGTTCTTCCCACGTATTACAACTGATTACCGGAGAAATAATCACCGGACTTTCATCCAGTCCACCAATTAATTTTTCGAGTATTTTTCTTCTTTCACTTAAGGGTTCTTCCCTGAAATCTTTCGCTTCATATTCCAGGATATCGTAAACAAAAAATCCGATAGGCGCATCTTCCAACTGTTTTTTATTAATCGTTTTACGATTTAAACGCTGTTGCAGAGTGCTGAATGATAAAACCTGTTTATCCTGTACCGCCAAAATTTCGCCATCTAAAACTACGCCGTCAGGCAAAACGTCAATCATAAAATGCAGTTCAGGAAACTGTTCCGTCACCAGTTCTTCGCCACGGCTCCAGATAAAAAGTTCGCCGTTCCGTTTTACAATCTGCCCGCGGATTCCGTCCCATTTCCATTCGGCCTGCCATTCAGAAATATCGCCAAGTTTTTCGGGTTCCTGTTCTAAAGCATAGGCCAGGCAAAAAGGGTAAGGCCAGGAGTTATCGGTATTTACATGGATGCCATTAATCAGTTCATGAAAGGTAATCTCATAAGGATTCCATTTACCCATAATGCTGTGCATAATCTGGGCACTATCTAAACTGCTTTGTTTGGCCAATGCATTTACAAGCATTTTATTGGAAACACCGATCCTGAAATTACCCGAAATTAGTTTATTAAAAATAAAACGTTCCTGTGTTTCGAGTTTGTTCCAGGCATTTAAAATAAAATCTTTCTTAGTTTCATCATCTTTGCCTTCCAGATCGTGCAATTCTTCGATCCAGGTATGCAATTGAAAATCTGACGTATTTTCGGCTGGAGGTAATAATAAAGCGATGGTTTCGCTTAAATCGCCAACATTAGAATAACTTTCGGCAAATAACCATTCAGGCGTTTCGGTAATGTCAATCGCCCAATATTTAAGTAAGGCCGATTTAATAGGTCTTTTAGGTTTTTTACCAGTAAATAAGGCAATCACCCATACTTTATCTTTATCATCGGCGTGGTTAAAATAATCAACCAAAGCCGCGATTTTATCGTTGGTTTTATTGCTCAGTTCGAGCTGATGGATCAGTTTGGCAAAACGTTTCATATTATTTATTTTCGTTTTGCTCAGCTAAATCCACCTTGTTTTCTTCATCATCTTCCTGACCAAACTTGGTTAAAACTTCTGCGGCTTCTATACCTTCATCATTTAAAAAACGACTAAAAGCCGCAGTAAAACCATGCGTAACATAAACTTTTTCTGCACCTGTTGCGGTAATGGCTTCCATCAATCCAGGCCAATCTGCATGATCACTTAATGCAAAACCGGCATCGGCACTTTGCCAGCGGCGGTGCGCCCGAACCTGCATCCAGCCAGAGCATATTCCGGTAACAGGATGTGATAAATTCTTGATCCAGCGGCTATCGCGCATCGCGGGCGGCACAATTACTATTCCTTTCTGCAAATCATCTTTAGTGGTTTCAGGAGTAATCCTAATCGTTTTTGGAAGGTTTACACCTGCTTCTATAATTACTTCGTTCAGGTTGGCAATACTGTTATGTACATAAATCGGAATATCGCCGGCCAGGTTTTTAATTAAACGCTGTGCTTTGCCCAAACTATAGGCAATTAATACGCTGGTTTTCTGTTGATTAATGTTATCGTTTATCCAATTCCGGATTCCGTTAAAAACAATCTCCTGTCTTTGCCATTTGTAAACTGGCAGGCCAAAAGTGCTTTCTGAAACAAAAGAATGGCATTTTACGGGTTCAAATGGTACGGTGATCCCATCATCTTCAATTTTATAATCGCCCGATATTACGCAGATTTCGCCTTTATATTCTAAACGTACCTGTGCAGAACCAATAATGTGCCCTGCAGGGAAAAAAGAAATATTTACACCGTTACGAACAATACTTTCTCCGTATTCCAATGTTTCAACATTTAAATCTTCGCTAATCCTGCGTTTGATAATGGGCTTTGTTAAAGTATGGCAGAGGTAATATTTATTTCCAAACCGCACGTGATCGCTATGTCCATGTGTAGTTACGGCATAATCTACAGGCCACCAGGGGTCTACATAAAAATCGCCCTGTTTACAGTAAATGCCTCTTTTGGTAAATTCGATTAATGCCATAGCTAGTAAACAATGGTTTCAGGGATTGGTTTTGAAACCATAGTGCTTAACTTCAACACTAAGGTTATCATATATACATAACCAAAGTTTTATCGCATAAAAAAAGCAGCCCGAAAGCTGCTTTTTAAATTTTCTATCTTGCTCCCGGAGGACAGTTTTCTTTTAAAAATTTGGTGTAGGTTAGCGAAAGGTGTTCGCTTGTTCCTTCACCTTCTGAAATACTGTGCGTACGGTTAGGATAACTCATTAACTGAAAAACTTTTCTGTTTTTAATCAGTTCGTTGATCAGCATTTCGGCATTTTGATAATGTACGTTATCATCGCCGGTGCCATGGATATACAATAAATTACCTTTCAGGTTTTTAGCATAAGTAATAGGAGAACCTTTAACATAAGCTTCTTTACTAGGGAAAGGCGTACCCATATAACGTTCCTGATAAACATTATCGTAAGTTAACTGATTGCCTACCGCAGCAATGGCAATACCTGTTTTGTAGATTTCAGGATATTGGAACATCAGGTTTAAGGTTGATGAGCCACCACCGCTCCAGCCCCAAACCGCTACACGGTCTTTATCCATAAAGGCATTGGTAGCCAATAGTTTTTTAGCAGCCATGGCCTGATCGCGGATATTGATTACACCAATATTTTTATAAATACTTTTACGCCAAGCGCTTCCTTTCGGCACCGGTGCACCTCTGTTATCCATTGATATATAGATATAACCATCTTTAGCCATATCGCCGGCATATAAGAAGTTTCTTCCCGCACCATAAGTATCTGCTGCTGTTGGTGAAGCAGGCTCGCCATAAACATAAAATACAACAGGATATTTTTTAGCAGGATTAAAATTATCAGGTTTTTTCATCCAGCCGTCCATTTCAATGCCATCTTCGGTGGTTACTTTGAAAAACTCAACCTTATTTTTAGGGGCTTCCTGTTTTGATAGTTGTGTAGTAACACTTCCATCCATAGTAAACGGATTGCCTGTGGTGAAATTCATCCACTCAGTAATTGGTCTTACAATCGAACTGTTATAAGTATGACGGGCAAATGCAGCATTAGGAGAAATATCATAATTATGAGTACCAGGAAGGATAGAAGGGGTAACCTGTTCTAATTTCCCTTTTCCATCCAACTTTGTTTTAAAAAGATATTTCTGCGTGGCATTTGTTGGCGAGGCAAGGAAATAAACCGTATTGTTTTTTACATCGATTAATTTCACATCAATTACATCGTAATTGCCTTTTGTAACCAAAGTTTCTTTTTTTCCGTCAATGCTAATTCTGTACAAATGGTTCCAGCCATCTTTGTCTGATACAATGGTAAATTCTTTATTGTCGTTTAACCATTTCCATTCATCCTGTGGATCGATCCATGCTTTTGCTTTTTCGGTGTAGATGGCTTTTGCATCACCTGTACTAGCATTGCAGATAAATACTTTGCTTTCGTTCTGCTCGCGGTTAAGCTGTTGTAAAATAATGTTATTGCTGTTTGGTACCCACTGCATACGTGGAATGTAATGCTGAATATTATCGCCCGGAACATTTAACCAGTTTGTTTTGGCAGATGCAACATCAACCACACCAACCTTGCAAACAGAAGGATTTTCGCCTACTTTTGGATATTCTACCGGAATGGTATAAGGATAAATTGAATCCGTATTGTTGATCATCAAAAAGTTTTTGATCCTGGTTGCATCAATTTGCCAGTAAGCAATAGATTTCCCGTCAGGACTCCATCTAAAACCATCACGACAATCAAATTCTTCTTCGTAAACCCAATCAAAAGTACCGTTAATCAGGCGATCGGTACCATCAGTGGTTAAAGCTTTTGAACCTGATCCGTCGATATTTTCTACATATAAATTGTGTTTGCTTACGTAGGCTACTTTACTTCCATCCGGCGATAATTTTGCAAACATTAGAGATGATGCCGGTTTATCTTTCCCGATTTGGGTAATATTGTTAGCCGTTAAATCAGCCAGCCAATAATCGCCACGGGTATCATAACGCCAAACTTTTTTACTGTTGGTGTAGATTAAAGCTTTTGTACCATCGTCAGATAACTGGAAACTTCTTACCGCAATGGCATTATTTTTTCCTGCCGGCGTTAGTAACGCTCTGGAAATAATTGTTTTTTTGTCGCTTTTTGGAAGCGTAACCGAGATAATTTCTCCGCTTGCAATCTGGTAGTAAGAGTTACCATCTTTTGCCCAGTTGATACTTTGGGCTTTTGCATCAATTAACGTACATAAAGCGATGCAGGCAATTGATAATCTGAATAATAAGTTTTTAATCATATATAATTTGGGGCATAAAAAAAGCTTTTTAACTTTTCGGCTAATTTAAATAAAAAGCCGGCAGTTAAAAAGCCATTAATTAGCAGGATTTGGTTAATTATTCACCACCACCTTGCATTTTTGCTAAATCTTCCATTGTTACTACTTCGTAACCTGTTGGTACTTCTTTCGAAATGGCACCAACTTTACCTTCAACAACCGATTTTAGGGTAGTAGTAGTTTCTACACCTCTTTGAACCAATGTATATTTTACAGGAAAAGCAGCTAAACCAGGGAAATAGTTTTGAGAACCAACGTTTGGTAATTCAACATCTTTTGTAGCCCATAATTCAAGCGTTGCACCTTTATCATCTTTATAAGAATATTTTTCAGCACTAAAACCACCAATAGTTTGTTTTTCGCCTGTAGCTTTGAAATCAAAATATTTAGGGATAGCGCCCATTGCTTTTTCAATATCAGCTTTAGTTTGTTTTACTGCAAACTGTTTTTGTGCAACCGGAACATCAATTAAAAGCAAACCTGTTCTCTCATTGTTATCAGAAACAATACCGATTAAAGCAGGACCTTGTTCCATTTCGATTTTGGTTAAACCATTATTAAATTTAACTTTCAATTCTGCAGGTGGTTCTTGTCCGCCCATTGCAGCTTTTTGTTCTTCAGTTAATTTATACGCCAGGCCATAGGTAATTGTACCTTCAGCTATTTTCTTTTGCGCATGGGCGATAACGGCGCTACTTACTAAGATTAAAGCAACAACGCTTGTTTTGATTGATTTTAACATGTTTTTTATTTCAGTTTAGTTATTTACCAGTTAATTTTTTCTTTGTTTAAAAATGAAGAAATTCCTTTTTTAAAATCTTCACTCTCCCGTACACGGGCATTGATCTGTACCGCAGTTTCAAGGCATTTTTCAAGCAGGGGATTGGTGGTTTGCGTAATCAATTGTTTTGTAACCATTAACGAATTGCCAGAACTCCCGCTACACAAACTTAATGCAAATTCTCTTACGTTTTGATGAATTTCGGATGAATTTGTTACAAAATTTATCAAATTATATTTAAGTGCCTGTTCAGCAGAGAAGGTTTTTCCGGTCAATAAGATTTCTTTAGCAACCGATTCGCTAACCTTTTGTTTTAAAAAGCAGGAAACAATGGCTGGCACAAAACCTATTTTAACCTCAGTATAACCAAAATTACTTTCGGGGGTTGCAAAAACAATGTCGCAGATTGTTGCCAAACCGCAGCCACCGGCAATGGCATGTCCTTCAACCTGTGCTATAACTACTTTTGGCAGGTAATAAATGGTGGTAAACAGTTTTTTTAGATGATTGGAATCAGCAACATTTTCTTCAAAGGTATTGTGTTGCAACTGTTGCAGGTAGCCTAAATCGGCACCGGCACTAAACGAATCGCCATTCGCATTTAGTATAACTACCTTAACCAGGTCATCTTCTGCCGCACGGATAAATGCAGCTGTTAAAGCTGAAATGAGCTGAGGATTTAGGGCATTTCTTTTTTCAGGCCGGTTAATGGTTAAGGTTGCAATTCTTTCTGCAACCTGATATAAAACCAGATTTTCCATATTATTGGGTTAGTTGCACCAAATATGCTTTATTTTTCTTTAAAATATGAAAATCTAAATGATTATTCTCTGCAGTTTTTTTAAGAATCTCAATCTTATAATCCTTATTGGTAGCATCAATGATTAGATTTTTATATTTTATTTCAGGCGCTAACCTTTCTAACTTAAATTTTGTATTGCCGCTAATCCAGAGACTGGAAAACACACCGTTTCCACTCATTTTTTTATAATTTAGACGTTCATCAGCCACTAATAGCTTATAATGATGAAATACAAGCTGATGGTTTCTCAATACAAAATTCTTAAGCACCGTATCTTTCTTTAAATTAATAAAACTGATGTTATTTATTTGTAGCTGTGTGAGTGCCGGTTTTACAAAAAAGTCATAATTTTTATCCGTAATTTTTAAATCGGTAACCAGAATGCTTTCTTTTCCTGTGATAAAGGCAGCCGCATAGTTTTTCCTTAACGAAAAGAAAATAATCTTTTGTTGATGAAATGCAGCCAGGTCATCATAGGCAACCAATACCTGATAGCCGGCGAAAATAAGGAGTGATGAAAATATAAAGCGCTTGTTGAAATTTGACAGGCCATATATAAACAAGCCAAGTGCAAAACTCAATAAAATAAATTCAGGCAGATTAATCCATATTGATGAAAAAGTAGCATAGGGCAAATCAGCGATCCATTTCAATACTGAATTGGTAAAGTTGATGATCCACTCGAAAACTGGCGCTAAAAAACTAAACCATGGAACCAAAACAGCAATCCCAAGGTACATCATCAGCACCAAGGGTATCGTGATAAAAAGATTACCAAAAAGAAAATAAAGTGGAAATTGATGGAAATAATAAATGCTTAAAGGAAAAGTGACAATTTGCGCTGCTAACGACATGGCAATAAAACTCCATAATTTATCTGTCCATTTATGTTTAATATAGAGCAGGTTATAAATTTTTGGCTGAAGATAAACCAAACCGAAAACAGCAAGGTAGGAGAGCTGGAAGCCAACGTCCCAAATTAAAAAGGGATCATAAAGCAACTGGCAAAATGCAGAGAACGCCAAAATATTATAACTGTTGGTATTTTTGGATAAAACTTTTGCTGTAATTAAAATACTGATCATAATTGCCGAGCGCACAACAGAAGGAGATAAGCCTGTTAGCAGTGCATAGCTCCATATTAAAGTGCAGATCAGTATCAATTTGACGATTTTTAATGAACGATTCCTGTTTAGAAACATCAGCATAAAATCTAACACCACATAAATAATAGCCACATGTGCCCCTGAAACTGATAAAGCATGTATGGTGCCGGTTTTGGTATATGATGATAAAGTTTCTTTAGTTAAATCGGCCCGATAACCCAAAATTAAGGTAGAAGCCACTGCAAAAGCCTCGTTGCTTTTAATCAAATTCCGGTATTTTTTCACCTGTTTTTCCCTCAGGATTAAGGCATATTTTATAACTGGATTACCTATGTTATTGTTGGTTTTAATGAGGTGCGCCTGATCAATAAAAGCCTGGTGGTAAATATTCTGATGCGAGAGCCAGGCCTTAAAATCAAATTCGGCCGGATTATATGGCGGCTCTATTTCCGTATATTTTGCAGAGATGATGATTTCATCGCCATATTTTAGTTGGATTGGTTTTAAGCTATCTAATCTTAAAGCCACAAGCAATTGGCCCGACGACCTAACCTGCTTATCTTTTTCATAGCCCACAATTACATTTGCTTTAAACCGCAGTATATTCCCATTTTGCTGTGGTTCTCTTTTACCCAGATTTTTAAGGAAGTATAATTGCTGTTTCCAAAATAATCATTTTTAAGGGTTTGATTATTTAATAAACAAAGTAAGCCGCCCAGGTTAAAGAAAAATAGATACAGCAAAACACCAATTGTTCCTTTATAGCGATAAATATTCAGCCTTTTATAGCAAATATTTAAACAGAGTATGCACAGAAAATTTAGTAAAACTACAACGGATAGAAATTGCAGGCACACTTTTGAGGGAAAGAAATAAAAAATACCGGTACCAATCAGAAAAGGGAATAATATCCTTACAAAAACGTATTCAGCTTTAAACATTCCTTAAAATTGGTAGCGCACCTGAACTTTAATTTCCGATTTCTTATTACCCTTAATCTCATCCAGGTAAGTACCTACTGTTTCAACATCCTGGTAAATAAACAACCCATACCGCATCCAGATATTTAACTTTTTAGCCAAATTGTATTTCAGGTTTAGATAAGTCCTGAAACCCTTTCCGCTGTACATACCAAAGCTAAAACTATATAATACATCATCTTCATAGGCATATATCCTGCTGTTGTAACTTGGGGTATTGAAATAAGAAAACCTCACATTGCCGGTAATTTTCGAGAACATGGGAGAATAATCAACGTCCTGATAAATGAGGTAACCAAATTCTGTATTTGCATTTCCCTTTTTGTATTGAGAAACTTCAGCACGATTTTGAAAGCTCCAATTCTTATTGAGCAGCCAGTTTACTTCAATCCGGTATCCTTGTTTGTTTACATCATCTAAAAAATTAATAGGTACATCCAGGTCGGTATTCTGTTGTTTTTTTTCTGTTTTAAAGCGCGCTAAAATTTTAAAGGTTTTATCCGGGGTATAAACAACCTGTCCTAATGCTTCGTAACCTTTTGATGGTTCATCCACGCGGTATTTTAACCACGGAAACTTAAAAAAATCACCATACATTGAAATTGCCCACTGTTTATTTGGATTAACATTTAAGCCGATGTACAAGCCTTTTTCGTTAACAGCTTCGCTGGATTCGGATACCGCCTGATTAAAGAAATTATGGTAATCTTTGGCATAATCGCGATAGGTTAGGGCAGCAGAAACCACTTTTGATAAACTAACGAGTACACCGTTAATATAAGCAACGCCGCCGCCGGCACCTTTGGCCGCCTCGCCATAGAGGTACATGTTTTTATAAGTATAATTATAAAACAACCCTAAATTGGTTAATGATTTGCCGGTAAAACTGTATTTATCATAAGCAGCAGTTTGTACCACAAAATCATTTCCATAAGTACTTTGGTAAGCAACTGCACCTATACCAAATTCATTTTTGGTATATTGGAGAACAGCTCCGTATAATTGCTGACTTAAAACATTTTTATTTTTTATTTCGGAAGGAGTTCGGTGCAAGCCGGTTTGATTGATGGTCGATTGAACCAGATTTCCTTCCTTATCGGTTTTCTGGCTTGCATCAAGATTTCTAAAAGAAACAAATGGGGTAATGTCTATATTTTTGAAAAGATTAAAGGTTGCCGATGCTCCTCTGAAAAAAGAATATTCGTTGGTAGAATTGTATGGCCTTAAACCCAAATCCTTTTTGGCTACGCTGGTTACATCCGGTCCTTTACCAAAAGAGAAGCCCGACCACAAAGTTAAACCTTGTCCGAATTGTAAAGTATAATCGCCAACAACAAGTTTTTTAATCCTGCCTAATTTAAACAAGGCTACATTACCGGAGTAAAAATCAAAAGGCTTGCTGAAAAATTTTTCACCGGCATCCTTATCCATTGTGAGGCCAGCAGAAAGTATAGTACTATAATTAAAACGATAACGTGTCTGAAACCTTTCCGGGGTACCCAAATATCGGTTTCCGGGCAAATCGGTAAAGCCTTTTTGCTTTTCTAAGTTCTGTGCATAGCGCATCATCAGGTCATTTTCGCCAAGATTATAAATGTTTTTAAAATTAAGCTGCTGGTACTCCGGTAGAACATTAACCGCTACAAAAGGTAATAAATTCTGAACCGTTTTAACATCAAAACCATCAATGCTTTGTAACTCCAGCACATCTGCAAATTGTCCGTTTTCTTTAACGTAAGAGAAAAAGTTACTAACCTGCAATGGAGAAAGAAAAACCAGACTCTTTAATTCTTCCGGAGAGGTGTGGTTAAGGTCGATCGGATGTTTACGGTACCTCATTAGCACATCAACCAGCTCAGTCATATCGTAATCATCCGGCAGGCTTTCGGTAACACTTTCCAGAATATCGCGGATATCTATTTCTGTTTCGTTGCTCTGTTGTGCATTTGCAATGAATCCCATCATCACAAAAGCGATAATTAAGATCCTAGCAAGCATAAATAGCAGGATTGGATTGTAAAAACCAGACATTAACAACAACCAAACAGCTATTGCTGACTGTTGTAAAACTAGTCGACAGATTATTCTGGAGAGAAAAATAGTTGAAAGATAAATCGATCAACAGCAGATACCATATTTTCATAAGCGGAGATTAAGCCAGTTAAAGAAAATAGGGTGATGGTTGATTAATTAAAACTAATGTAGAAATATATTTTAAATACTACAAAATAAATAATTATAAAAATACAGTTTTGTAGGATTAAAAAGCAGTGTAAGGTATACAGATTAAAGTTCTTCGGCGAGTTTCACTAAAAAACCTTTCAGTTTTTCAAGTGAATCGATAATTTTCTGGTTCTCTTTCACGTCCGATTTATTGTTTTTCAGGTATTCTTTTGCACCTTTTAAAGTGAAACCCTTTTCATCAACCAGATTGAAGATAATCTTCAGGTTTTCTATATCTTCCGGGGTAAAAAGACGGTTGCCTTTTTTGTTTTTCTTAGGCTGAAGAATATCGAATTCTTTTTCGTAAAAACGGATCTGGGATGCGTTTACATTAAACATTTCAGTCACCTCGCCCATGGTATAATACATTTTATTAATGTCTCTTTCTTTATACGGCATAACTTGTGCTTGATTATGAGTGTTTTATATCGATTAATTAAAGTATTCAAATGTAGCTCGATTTTTCCTTATTAACGTAATAAAATTTTAATTTTGTTGCCTCCAATAATATTGAAATGACAGCAAAAGAGATTAGACAGGCATTCCTTAGTTTTTTTGAATCGAAACAGCATCATGTTGTTCCTTCAGCACCGATTGTGGTTAAAAACGACCCGACATTGATGTTTACCAATGCGGGTATGAACCAATTTAAAGATTTGTTTTTAGGAGAGGCCGCCATAAAATATTCTCGTGTTGCGGATACGCAGCGCTGTTTGCGCGTTTCTGGTAAACATAACGACCTGGAAGAAGTAGGGATCGATACTTACCACCACACCATGTTCGAAATGCTGGGCAACTGGAGTTTTGGCGATTATTTTAAAAAAGAAGCCATTGCCTGGAGCTGGGAATTATTGACCGAGGTTTATAAAATCCCGAAGGAAAAGTTATATGTTACTTATTTCGAAGGAGATGAAAAAGAAGGCCTGGAAAAAGATCAGGAAGCTTATGACCTTTGGAAACAATATGTTGATGAAAGCCATATTTTACCCGGAAATAAAAAAGACAATTTTTGGGAAATGGGCGATACCGGACCATGCGGACCATGCTCCGAAATCCATGTAGATTGCCGTACCGACGAAGAAAAAGCATTGGTAGATGGCGCTACGCTGGTAAATGCCGATCATCCGCAGGTGATCGAAATCTGGAACAACGTATTTATGCAGTTTAATCGTTTAAAAGATGGTTCACTGCAAAGTTTACCGGCCAAACATGTTGATACTGGTATGGGTTTTGAGCGTTTGGTACGTGTTTTACAGGAGAAAACATCCAACTATGATACTGATGTATTTCAGCCAATGATCCAGTTTATTTCTGATAAAGCAGGAATAAAATATGGTGCCGACGAGAAAACAGACATTGCCATGCGTGTAATGGCCGATCATATCCGTGCGATTTCATTCGTAATTGCCGATGGACAGTTGCCATCAAATAATAAAGCTGGTTATGTAATCCGCAGGATTTTACGTCGTGCCGTACGTTATGCTTACACTTTCTTAAACTTTAAAGAACCGTTTTTAAATCAATTGGTTCCTTTATTGGCAGAGCAATTTAAAGGTGTTTTTGATGAATTGATTTCGCAACAGGATTTCGTTCAGAAAGTAGTATTAGAAGAAGAAGTTTCGTTTTTAAGGACTTTATCTACAGGAATTCAGCGTTTTGAAAAATATCAGGCTTCCAATAATGTAGTTGAAGGCGGATTTGCTTTCGAATTATCAGATACTTTTGGTTTTCCTATTGATTTAACCGAATTAATGGCAAGAGAAAAAGGCTGGAGCGTTGATTTGAATGGTTACGAGCAAGCTTTGAAAAAACAAAAAGACGATAGCCGCGCTGCAACAGCCATAGATACAGGCGATTGGATCGTCGTAAATGCAGAAGATCAGAGCGAATTTGTAGGTTATGATGACCTTGAAATTGAAACGGAGATTCTAAAATACCGTAAAGTAAAAGCGAAAGGAAAAGAGCAATATCAGATTGTACTTCGCCAGACACCTTTTTATGCTGAAAGTGGTGGTCAGGTAGGAGATACCGGCCGTTTAGAAGACCATAGCCGTCAATTTTGGGTTGATATTACTGATACCAAGAAAGAAAACGGACTAACCGTTCATTTTGCAGATATATTACCTGATAATCTTGAAGGTAAATTTTGGGCGGTTGTAGATGAAGATAAACGTGTTTTAACGGAAGATAATCACTCGGCAACTCACTTATTGCATGCAGCCCTTAAACAGGTTTTAGGAAAACATGTTAATCAGAAAGGATCTTTGGTTAATGCTGATTATTTACGTTTCGATTTTTCTCATTTCGCGAAAGTAACTGATGAAGAACTGGCTCAGATCGAAGTGATCGTAAACCAGAAAATCCGCCAGAACATTAAGTTAAAGGAACAACGTAACGTTCCTTATCAGGATGCTATTGAAAGTGGTGTAACAGCTTTATTTGGTGAAAAATATGGTGATTTTGTGCGCATGATTACTTTTGACGATCATTTTTCAAAAGAACTTTGCGGCGGCACGCACGTAAAAGCCACCGGGCAGATCGGTTCTTTCAAAATTGTTTCAGAAAGTGCAGTAGCTGCAGGTGTGCGTCGTATTGAAGCCATTACTGCTGATAAAGCAGAGCAGTTTTTCTTAGATCAGAGAAAAGAATTAGGGCATTTAAAAGCATTATTAAACGGAAGCAAAGATTTATCAGCATCTGTTCAGGCTTTATTGGATGAAAACGCAAAACTGAAAAAGGAAATCGAAAAATCGACAATAGAGCGTGTAAATACCTTGAAACATGAAATTGTTCACCATGTAAGGGGGATCAACGGAATTAACCTGATTGCCAAACATATCGATTTACAAAGTGCTGAAGCCGTTAAAAACCTGGCTTTCTCTTTAAAAGATATGATTGATAACCTTTTTTTGGTTTTTACTACTGAAATTGATGGTAAACCAGGAATCACGGTAATGCTTTCTGACCATTTGGTTAAAAAAGGATTAAATGCTTCAAACATTGTCCGCGAACTGGGCAAAGAAATCCAGGGCGGTGGCGGTGGTCAGCCGTTCTATGCAACAGCAGGAGGTAAAAATCCGGCAGGATTAAAAGTTGTGCTGGAAAAAGCAGAGAGCTTTATTACTCAACAACAATAATCATCAGGAAATTAAAAAGAGGCCCTAAAGCCTCTTTTTTTATTTTAATGTCTGCCATGTTTTTCCCGGTGTCCTCTGGAGAATAAACTTGAATTTACCCTTCTGTCGTGGTGCCTGTTATCAACATGATAAGATCTGTAATTGTTTCTTGGTGCGCGGTATCTGATCCTGTCTCCACCACCATATGATGATCGGTAGTAATTATTGCGGCTGGCATAAGTAACCCTGTGTGTATTGTAATGGCGGTAAGGATTGTTGCCATACATTACAATTTTTCGTCCATGGTGCAAATCATACCCTCTATATCTTGCAGGTAAATACCTCGAACGTGTCCACCTGTTTCCATTTAAATAAACAAATTGTCTTTGCGGAACATAATAGTAAGATTGTACTTCCGGCAGATAATAATAATCAACGCTTTGATAGCCTGCCGGAACCCAAGCAGGTTGTGCGCCAATATTTAAATTAATACTTACCTGAGCGTTAGATTGATTAGATGTTAAAGCCACGATACCTAAAATCGCGGAGATGATAAATAACTTTTTCATAATAATCCATTTTATTTGTGTGTACTTCAGTAATTCAAACGCTGTGCCAAAACTTCTATTGTAACAGAGATATGAAAAAAGGGAGCACCACACGGCACTCCCTAATCAAAACCAAATATTATTACTAGTGGCGCCCGTTACCACGGCCTTCTTCACGCTTTCTCTCAGGACGATTATCGTGACCATTTTTAAATTGAGGACGGCCATTATTTTGAGCGGGTCTTGTTACATTCTTTTGTACTACACGGTTCGGACGGTTATTGATAACAGTAACATTTCTTGCAGGTCTTTGGTTATAATTCGGATGTCCTTTTACAACAAAATATTTACTATCGCGACTATCTCTGATAATGGTTTGACGGCCGCCATAGTTTTTATATTTACTGTACCTGGTTACGTATATGTTATTTCTCAAATAGGGTTTAGGCTCATTGATTACCACTTTATAAGCGCGGTATAAATCAAAGTTCCCATATTGGGCAGGTAAACTGTTTGTCCAAACCCAACGGCCACCGTTCGAATAAATGTATTGGCCAGATGGTACATAATAATAAGCATCAATATCCGGGAAATAATAATAATCTACATGATCATAACCTGTTGGCCCCCAAACGGGTTGCGAACCAATATTGATATTTAAGCTAACCTGTGCTTTCGCATTTTTGATGCCGAATAATGAAACCATCAGTACTGCGGCAAATAAAACTAATTTTTTCATAACTTTTAATTAAGGTTTCTTGTGTGTTTGGTTAATAGACTAGACCACCGGATTGTAGTTTAATTGCATCAACTGCATTTAACATTCTTTAACTATTCAAAAGCATTGAGTAATTTTACTCATCTTACTGAGTAAATTGTAATTATAAATGTAATGAATTGTTATATAGGTATTTATAGCATAGTATTTAAGTAATTAACGCGATAATAACTGGGCTTATTTAGCTTAATAAATCGAGTTAAGGATAATTAAATTAGGATTTACTTAATACTTTGAGTAAATTTACTCAGTTTATTGAGTAAATTGTATATTATGTTTCAAAGGTCTCATTTTCAAAAACTTATAAAGGTAATGAACGAACCAAAAAGGTTTATTCAGGTACTTGTTGGCCCCCGACAGGTTGGTAAAACAACATTATTAAGCCAATTGGTAAAAGATTTAGCTACGCCTTGCATATTTGAGTCTGCTGATGCCGTTGTAGCTTCTGATAGAACCTGGATTGAACAAATATGGTACAATACCAGGGAGTTGATGAAAGAACCTGGTACTCACGAATACATTTTAGTTATTGATGAGATTCAGAAAATAGATAACTGGAGCGAAATTGTAAAACGCCTCTGGGATGAAGACATGCGCAACGGTGTAAACATAAAGGTCATCCTGTTAGGTTCGTCAAGATTATTAATTCAGCAGGGATTAACGGAATCGTTGGCAGGAAGGTTCGAATTAACTTATTTAGGGCATTGGAGTTTTGCCGAAATGGAAAGCGCTTTCGGCTTTACCGCAGAGCAGTATGTTTGGTTTGGTGGTTACCCGGGTTCTGCAGGATTAATCGGGGATGAGGAGAGATGGAAAAGCTACGTTTTAAATGCCTTGATCGAAACCAGTATTTCTAAAGATATTTTAATGCTAACGCGTGTGGATAAACCTGCCTTAATGAAACGTTTATTTGAGCTTGGGTGCTTGTATTCCGGTCAGATCCTTTCCTACACCAAAATAGTTGGTCAGCTTTCAGATGCAGGTAATACCACTACCTTATCTCATTATATGGAATTACTGGATACTGCTGGCTTGCTTGGTGGTATAGAGAAATATGCAGCCGATGTAGTTCGCAAACGGTCTTCCAGTCCAAAATTCCAGGTGCATAATAACGCTTTAGTGAGTGCTCAAAGAAATGAGTTTTTCGGAGAAATAAAAAAGCTGCCCGCAGAATGGGGCAGGATGGTTGAATCTTCCATAGGCGCACATCTTTTAAATTCTTCTTTTGTTGAGGACTATAAGGTATTTTATTGGCGACACCGGAATGATGAGGTAGATTTTGTTTTAGAAAAAAGAGGCAAAGTGGTCGGCATTGAAGTTAAAAGTACCGGCTTTATAAGCAAAACCTCAGGCATGGATGCATTTAATAAGATATATAAGCCTGATAAAATGCTTCTGGTAGGTGCAGGTGGCTTGCCATGGCAGGAATTTTTAAAAATTTCTCCTTCAAGCCTTTTTTAAGGAAAGACTAAATAATAACTATATTTGAAACATTAATATTTAACCAGTGATCAATGGCATGCAAATTAAAATTAAATCTGCACCGATCTATGGCTAATAATTTATAAACACACATCGAGCTTTAAATGCCTTTACAAGAAAAAAGTCCCCAAAATACTTTCGAACTCGTTTCAGGACTGGAAATACACGTTCAGTTAAATACAAATACCAAAATATTTTCTGCTGATAGTGCATCTTTCGGGGCTTTGCCTAATCAAAATATATCAACCGTTTCGCTGGCCTTGCCTGGCGCTTTACCAAAGCTTAATAAAGAAGTGGTGGCAAAGGCCATTCGTATCGGTTTGGCTTTAAACTGCACGATTAATCAGGTAAACCATTTCGACAGGAAAAACTATTTTTATGCCGACCTGCCAAAAGGCTATCAGATTACACAAGACAATAAGCCCATCTGCGTAAATGGCTTTTTAGAGGTACAATTATCAGATGGTTCTACAAAAAAGATTGGTATTAACAGAATTCACTTGGAAGAAGATGCCGGCAAAAGTATCCATGATCAGGATGAGAACTTTTCGCTTGTTGATTTAAACCGTGCCGGGGTTCCTTTAATCGAAATTGTAACCGAGCCCGATATCCGCAGTTCGGAAGAAGCTTCTGTGCTGTTAAGCGAAATCAGGAAACTGGTAAGGCATTTAGATGTAAGCGACGGCAACATGGAAGAAGGCAGTTTGCGTTGCGATGCCAATATTTCTATCCGCCCGCAGGGCACTACTGAATTCGGAACCCGTTGCGAAGTAAAAAACCTAAACTCCATGCGTAACGTACGCAGGGCTATGGATTTCGAATTCGGCCGTCAGGTAGAAGTGACCAATAATGGTGGGCGGATTATTCAGAGCACTTTGAATTTTGATGCCGATAAAGGAACTACTTCTCCAATGCGTACCAAAGAAGAAGCTAACGATTACCGTTATTTCTCTGATCCTGATTTACAGCCGATCCATATTTCGGATGAGTGGTTGGCGGAGATCAAATCGTCAATGCCGGCTTTGCCAAATGAAATTTCACAACAAATGATTGCTGAATTTGGAATCAGTAAGGCCGATGCAGCCCTTTTTGCAGAAGATTTGGATCTGTTAAATTATTTTAACGCTGCAATAGCAGTTGTTAAGAATAAAAAAAGCCTGATCAATTGGTTAATCGGTCCGATCAGGGCGGTTCTAAATGAAAAAGGGATTGCCATTAATGATTTTAAAGTAAATCCTTCACAACTGGCTGAAGCCATTAATCTTGTTGATGATAAAAAAATTACGCAACAAATTGCAGTTCAGCAACTATTACCTGCTTTAGAACTTCAGGGCAATGCAAATGTTACCGGTCTTGCTCAATCATTAAACCTACTTATTTCCGAAAATGACGATGAATTAAGTAGTTTTATTGATGAAGTGTTAAATAAATATCCACAACAGGTAGAAGCGTACAAGAAAGGTAAAAAAGGCGTTTTAGGTTTGTTTGTTGGCGATGTAATGAAACTGGCCAAGGGTAAAGCCGATGCTAAAAAATTAAATGAATTAATACTTGAAAAACTGAAATAATGAGACTAAAACAATTGAGCCTGATCATGCTGATCGCGGTTGCCTTCACTGCATGTAAACCAAAAGACAGCTTTACCATCGATGGAACTTTCAAAAATCCCGGAACGGAGAAGAAAGTGCTTTTATATGGCATGCAGAACAGCAATATGATCGCAGTTGATTCGACCAATTTATCAGAAAAAGGCGAATTTAAATTTACACGTAAAACCCCATCTGTAGATTTTTTCAGGGTATCGTTAGGTAATCATGAATTTATGCTGATTGCAAAAAATGGTGATGACATTAAGCTTGAAGCCGATATAGCAGATAAAACCATGGCTTACAAAATTTCTGGTGCGAATGAAGTGGATAAATTATCAGAACTGAATGCCATCAGGAACAACTTTGCTAAACAGGTTGAAAAACTACAGGCAGATTTTGAAGCAAAAGTAGCCACTCAACCACAAAACAGGGCTGCTGTGTTAGAATCGATGAAACCTCAGTACGAATCTTATATCAACCAGCTGAATACGCAGATTATTAAATTTGCAAAGGATAATAAAGGAACACTTGCAAGTTTTTATGCGATGAATACGTTGAGTCCGCAGGAGTTTGAAGCCGAACTGGTGCAGTTTGCTGATGAAGTTAAAGAAGAAATTAAAGGCAATGCTACGGTTGATGCTTTTGTAAAACAAATGGCCTTATTAAAAGCCGTTCAGGTTGGTCAGGTTGCACCGGCATTTACCATCAACACAGCAGATAATAAACCGGTGAGTTTATCCGATTACAAAGGAAAATATGTATTGATCGATTTCTGGGCTTCGTGGTGCCAGCCTTGCCGTCAGGAGAACCCGAATGTAGTTAAAGTGTACAATAAATATAAAAGCAAAAACTTCGATATTATCGGTATTTCGTTAGATACTGACAAAGCAGCGTGGTTAGGTGCAGTAAAAGCAGATGGTTTAACCTGGACGCATGTTTCGGAATTAAAAGATTTTAATGGCGAAACCGTAAAAAAATACCAGGTACAGGCGATTCCTACCTCTTACCTTGTTGATCCAGCTGGAAAAATTGTGGCTAAAAACCTGCGTGGCGACGAACTGGAAGCATTTTTAGCCAAAACGTTACGTTAAAACAAATTCCATGTTAAACTAATTTAAGTAATTAACAATTTCTTAACTTAGACTTAACTAAATATTGCATCATAGATACTACTTTCGTAACAAATATTTAACTATGAACAACGCAGGTCAGAAAATATTAATTGTTGATGATGAACCAGATATTCTGGAACTTATTGAATATAACCTAAAGAAAGAAGGTTATCAGGTTTTCACAGCGACCAATGGCCAGGAAGGAATTACTGTTGCGAAAAAGGTTCATCCGGATTTAATTATCCTGGATATTATGATGCCTAAAATGGATGGGATTGAGGCTTGCCGTTTAATGCGTGCAATACCTGAATTTAAAAACACTTTTATGGTTTTCTTAACCGCCAGAAGTGAAGAATATTCTGAAATCGCAGGTTTTAATGTTGGTGCCGATGATTATATTGCAAAACCGATTAAATCACGCGCTTTGGTGAGCCGCATTAATGCGATTTTGAGAAGAAATACGGGAACAGAAGAGGTATCTGAAAACAAGCTTGAAATCGGGGATTTGGTAATCGACCGTGAAGCTTACCTGGTTTTTCAGGGGGGTAACAAGGTAGTATTGGCTAAAAAAGAATTTGAACTGTTATACTTATTGGCTTCTAAACCAGGAAAAGTTTACACGAGAGAATCGATCCTTAAAAATATCTGGGAAGATTCTGTAGTGGTAACCAACAGGACTATTGATGTACACATCCGTAAATTAAGGGAAAAATTAGGCGAAACTTATGTATCTACTGTAAAAGGAGTGGGTTATAAGTTTGAGCTTTCTTAAATAATTTTTCACCACAGATAGACACAGATTAACACAGATTTTTTCTGATGCTTAATCTGTGTTTTTTTTATGCTGTCATTCTGAGGTACGAAGAATCTCTTACATTTTAGCTCTGCTGCTAAATACCTCTGCTTTTATTTTATAACACATTCTATGTCCTGGAGATTCTTCACTGCGTTCAGAATGACAAAATGCGCCAGGAAGACGACACACAAGGTAAGACCATCATGCTATCGCCGATCTTCCTCTTTCCATATCTGTTTATCCTTTTTATCTGTGGTTAATTCCTCAACCAATAAAAATAAAATCGTATTTTTGCGCTTCATTAATTACACACAGTTTGAAGTTTCCTAATTTTAAAGACCTTATTCTTTTCGAAGACAACGATTTTATTGTGATCAATAAACCTCCGTTTTTAGCCTCGCTCGATGAACGTGGCGGATCGGGGGAAACCAACGTTTTGCGCCTGGCCAAACAATATAGCGATGATGCACAGGTTTGCCACCGTTTGGATAAAGAAACTTCTGGTGCTTTAATTATTGCGAAAAACCCTGAAGGTTACCGTCATGCTTCTATGCAGTTCGAAAGAAGAAAGGTGAATAAAACCTATCATGCCGTGGTAGATGGGCATGTTATTTTTGACGATTTAACGGTCGACCTGCCTATCTTAAACGATGGCAATAAAAATGTAACCATCGATAGGGCTGAAGGTAAAAGGGCAGAAACGATATTCAACTCTTTAAAATACTACAAACATTATACCTTGGTAGAATGTAAGCCAATTACGGGTAGAATGCACCAGATCCGGATCCACTTGGCTACGCAAAGAGCGGCTATCGTGGGCGACGATATGTACAAAGGAAAACCTGTTTTTCTTTCTTCAATCAAAAGAGGTTATAAATTAACCAAAGGTGAAGAGGAACAACCCATTATGAAACGTTTTGCTTTACACGCCCGTCATCTGGTTTTTAAAGGATTAAATGATCAGGATATTGTAATCGATGCTCCATACCCTAAAGATTTTGCAACATTAATAAAATTACTGGATAAATTTGATGCATAAAAGAGGCCTTTAAATTGGCTTCTCCTTTTGTTTTTGTTACTTTTGGGCATCGCCCTCTATTTAAAAAACAATAGAATGTACATCAGATTTGTAAATTACCTTGATAGGGTTAACCAATACCGGAAATCTAAAATATCAAACCGTAATTTCTTAATTATCCTGGCCGTAATTGTCGGGATTTTGGCCGGATTGGCGGCAGCCGTTTTAAAAAGTTTAACCCACCACATCGAAGAATTTCTTCAGTCAGACTGGCACTGGAAATACAAATATTATCTGTATTTTATTTTTCCGATGATCGGTATTTTTCTGACGGTCTTGTACATCAAATATTTTATCCGCAGAACGAAATTCGAAACGGGTTTAACGCCGCTGCTTTATGCCATTTCAAAAAAATCGAGTAAGGTTGAGGCACACAATATTTACTCGCAAATCATCACGGCAGCCGTTACAGTTGGTTTTGGCGGTTCTACCGGTTTAGAGGCACCCATTGTAACCAGCGGATCAGCAATTGGATCCAATCTTGGCCGTTTGTTAGGCTTATCGTATCGCGAAATTACCATGCTGGTAGCTTGTGGAGCGGCAGCAGGTATTGCAGGTGCTTTTAATAGTCCGGTGGCGGGGATTGTTTTTGCCATCGAGATTTTATTGCCAGAGTTTACCATTCCCGCATTTATTCCTTTATTACTTTCTGCGGCAACAGCAGCTGTGGTAGCCAGGTTATTTTACACGCAACAACTTTTCTTTCTGGTTACAGAAGGGTGGAAGGTAAACGCCTTGTTCTATTATGTAATTTTGGCCTGTTTTATTGGTTTATTTTCCATTTATTTTACCAAAGCCAATTATGCAGTTAAAGGATTATTTTATAAAATAAAACATCCTTACACCAAAGTAATTGTAGGTGGTTTGATGCTCGGTGCATTGGTATTTTTATTTCCAACACTTTATGGTGAGGGGTATATTACGATAAAAGGGTTATTAAAAGGTGATTATCACACTGTGATCAATAACAGTATTTTTGCCGATTACAACACCATCCCGGCTTTGGTTGTTTTATTTACAGTGGTTACCATTTTTATGAAATCGATCGCCACACTGGTTACTTTAGGAGCTGGCGGTAACGGCGGAACGTTTGCTCCAAGTTTGATTATGGGTGGTTTAATCGGGTTTATCTTTGCTTATGTAGTAAATCTATCTGGTATTGCACAGCTGAATGTTTCTAATTTTATTGTAGCTGGGATGGCTGCCGCCTTAGGTTCTATTATGCATGCACCATTGACGGGAATATTTCTTATCGCCGAAATTACCGGAGGATATATCCTGATGGTTCCGCTGATGATTACCACAGCAATTTCTTACGCCATTAACCGCAGCTCACAAAAACACTCTATTTATACTAAAGCACTTGCCGATAAGGGAGAATTGTTATCACACGAGGACAAGGATACGACGGTTTTAAACCAGATGAAGCTGAAATACCTGATCGAGAAAAGTTATCCGCAATTGCAGATGAACGATCAGATTTCAGTTAAGATGAATGAAATTCTGCAATCGCATAAAAATATCTGCGCAGTTACTGATGAACTGGGTGATTTTAAAGGTATTATTTATATTGAAGAGTTGTTTAATAAGATGATCAATCATCCGGACAAAGAAAATCTACTGGCTTCTCATTTAGTGCAGGCCGCACCGAATACGATTGCAGAAAATGATGACCTGAAACTGGTACTGGAGAAAATGGAGCAGGATAATGTGTGGATTTTACCAGTGCTTACTGCACAAAATCAATATTTAGGTTTTGTGTCTAAAACAGCTATTTTTAATAAATACAGGGCATTGCTGATGAGGCAAAATGATTATATGGGTTGAGAGAGGTTTTAATGTTGCAATGTTAAGATGGGTTGTAATGTTGGAATGTTTTAAAGTTGGAATGTTAGCCGGAGAACCTTAAAATCCCGCATGATTGTCATTTCTACCGTAGTGAAGAAATCTACGGATAGATAGCTATTACAGATTTCTCCATTTCGCTGCGCTACAGTCGAAATGACGACTTTCCTGTTGTTTTGATGTTGTAATGTTTAATGTTTTAAAGTTGGGATGTTGCCCGGAGAACCTTAAAATCCCGCATGATTGTCATTTCTACCGTAGTGAAGAAATCTACGGATAGATAGCTTTTATAGATTTCTCCATTTCGCTGCGCTACAGTCGAAATGACGACTTGCCTGTTGTTTTGATCCTGAAATGTTTAATGTTTTAAAGTTGGAATGTTAGCAGGAGAAACTTAAAATCCCGCATGATCATCATTTATACCGTAGTGGATAAATCTACGGATAGATAGCTTTTATAGATTTCTCCATTTCGCTGCGCTTCAATCGAAATGACGACTTTCCTGTTGTTTTGATGTTGTAATGTTTAATGTTTTAAAGTTGGGATGTTGCCCGGAGAACCTTAAAATCCTGCATGATTGTCATTTCTACCGTAGTGGATAAATCTACTGATAGATAGCTTTTACAGATTTTTCCATTTCGCTTCGCTACAGTCGAAATGACGGCCTGCGTGTTGTTTTGATGTTTAATGTTTTAAAGTTGTAAGTTGTAATGTTGGAATGTTCCAAGATAACCTTCAAACATTCCAACCTTTAAACTTTTTAATTTATTAAACTATTCAGCTCTTTTCAGGCCAAATTTCTCAATTTTACTATATAAGTGACTTCTTTGAATATCAATCTCGTCTGCGGTTTTTGATACATTCCAGTTATTTTTTTCCAGTTTGAATTTGATAAACTCACGTTCAGCATGGTCTTTATAATCCTGGAAATTGTTAAATGAATCAAATGATGAAGTTAAGGCTGAACCTCCGGCGCCCGCAATCTGTGCGCTTGTGGCAGCACCGATATTGGTTCCACCGCCCGGGTTGGCAAATGCTCGCACATCATTTTCGGTAATTACCTTATCACTTAAAATAATCAAACGCTCAATCATATTGTGAAGCTCACGCACATTACCTGTCCATGGTAAAGCTTGTAGTGCGGCCATACCACCATCATTTATTTTCTTTACCGGCATGCCATAATCACTGCAAATGCTTTCTAAAAAGTTCTGCGCAATTACCGGAATATCGTCGGTACGTTCTGTTAAATGCGGAACGTGGATATTGATTACGTTTAAGCGATGGTACAAGTCCATACGGAAATTACCGTCTTCAATTTCTTTTAATAAATCTTTATTCGTTGCCGCTAAAACACGAACATTTACTTCAATTTCTTTTTCGCCCCCTACACGTGAGATTTTATGTTCTTGCAACGCCCGTAGAACTTTTGCCTGGGCGGATAAGCTCATATCGCCAATTTCATCCAGAAATAAGGTGCCACCATTTGCAAGTTCAAACTTACCAATACGCTGTTTAACAGCAGAGGTAAATGAACCTTTTTCGTGACCAAACAGTTCACTTTCAATTAATTCAGAAGGAATTGCAGCACAGTTTACCTCAATTAACGGACTATCGGCGCGGTTGGATTTTTCGTGTAACCAGCGGGCTACCAGTTCCTTACCACTACCATTTGCACCGGTAATTAATACGCGGGCTTCGGTTGGTGCCACACGCTCAATGGTTTCTTTAATTTTAGAAATACTTTCTGATTCGCCTAAAATTTCGCGGGTTTTACTGGCCTTACGTTTTAAAACCTTGGTTTCGGTAACTAAATTTCCACGGTCTAAACCGTTGCGTACGGTGATGAGTAAGCGGTTTAAATCAGGTGGTTTCGAAATAAAGTCGAAAGCTCCCTTTTTACTGGCCTCAATGGCGGTTTCAACTGTTCCATGACCAGATATCATAATAAAAGGCAGATCGGGTTTGATAATTTGTGCCTGTTCCAGCACTTCCATCCCGTCCATTTTATTCATCTTGATATCGCAAAGTACCAGGTCGAAATTTCCTTTTTTGATCATTTCGAGGCCATCGATACCATTATCAGTATCTTCAACATCGTAATTTTCGTATTCCAGAATTTCGCGTAAGGTACTCCTTATCGCACGCTCATCGTCAATTATTAATAGTTTAGCCATTAGAGATGTATTCTTTTATTTCAGATGCGAATATATTATTTTTTAATTAATGTATAGTTTTTTATACAATTTATAGGCTATAAACCATTAAGTAGGAGAAAGGTTTTAATGATTATAATCGATTTTGAATTTACTCAGATCTGGTTTGTACTTTTTGTTTCTTTTTAATTCCAGATCATGAATCGTTCTGCCCAGGTTTTTCATAAAAGGGAAACAAACCGTATCATATTCGTATTTATTATCATTGAAAATACCGTCTTCATTGCTTTGTACCACTGCTGTGAGAAAATATTCAATTCCATTTTTAAAATCAACGAAATAGGAGTTGTCGATGATGTAACCATAACTGTCGCCATATTTATTAAAAATCCTGATATCTGGATCTGGCGTTTCCTGCTCACGACCATAATAAAGCATTTTTGCATAAGTAGCCCAAAACGCTTTCGGATCGTATTTAGGAAAATCGCTTTCCGTTGGATACTTGCTCATGTAGGTGTAAATTAACTTATAATCTTCCGGAGTCAGGTTAAATCTTTCTTTAACCGGGAAAACTTCCGGAAAAATCAGTTTCTGCATCAGTTTTTGCTGATCGTTAATGGCAAAAGCATTTTTTCCGGCCAAACTGAAAGGTTTGTTTACAAGTTTATCGGTGCTGTCCAGATAACCTTTGCCCATCACCAGATTGGTTAACTGCAGCTCATATTCCTTTGGATCATACTGAGCGGCTTGATCATACACCAATTTATCGCCGTTATAAAATTTAACCGGATTGGTATTTCTGGCTGATTCGCCGGCATCGCCAATGGCCAAACGGTTTAAAATCCGGCTGTCATTCAATCCGTTTGCTTTTAGCTTTTCGTTAATTTCGGCACGACCGATAAATTCGAATAAACGGTTAAAGGCATCATTATCGCTGGTAAGCAGGATTTTTTTGATATAATGCTCAATAGAAGGGTGGCCGCTTTCTGCACTGGTATCTTTTAAAACTTTAGTTTGTCCTTTATAGGCACTATCGGTAATCATGATGCTTTTGGTAGTTAGTCCTGTACTTTTTAAACGATTTACCTTTTCCAATGCAAAAATTACGGCGGCAAGTTTAACCGTACTTGCAGGGTAAAAATAATGGTGCGGATCTAAATTATAACTGAAGGTTTTAAACGCCGGTTTATTCTTTGCATCGCGGTTTACCTGAGTATAAAGGATTTGTACCTGGTTATGATCGGGATGGTTGAGTATGGCCGAAAAAAGTTCGGGCTTACTCTCCAGTAATTTCTTTAAGAAGACGGTATCAGTTTGTGCCATAACAGACAGGCTAATGAACG
Source organism: Pedobacter sp. 22226 (assembly GCF_052045455.1). Taxonomy (NCBI): domain Bacteria; kingdom Pseudomonadati; phylum Bacteroidota; class Sphingobacteriia; order Sphingobacteriales; family Sphingobacteriaceae; genus Pedobacter; species Pedobacter sp. 22226. Next base: position 356,872 of record NZ_JBQEPB010000008.1, read on the forward strand.
ATAATATAACAGTTAAAATCCTTTTCATGGTTGAAAATTTGATTCCTAATTTAGCTTTTTCTGTTAGAAAGACTGTTTTCCATCATCCATTTTACATGTTGCTTAATTTTATTACCTTTGCAGCGCTTTTGGTTTCCGGCTTTACACCCGGAATTAAAAGGGAATACAGTGTAAATCTGTAACTGTCCCGCAGCTGTAAGCTCCTTAACGGATTTCCAATCAATCTGCCACTGTTCCGATTTGTCGGGATGGGAAGGCCGGAAACCCGGGAGTAAGTCAGAAGACCTGCCTTAGCATTATATTTCATAGCTTTCGGGGATTGAAGCTAAGGGGTGATGTACTTACGTAATCGTATTTCATTTCTTTTCCATCTGTTGGCTGTGGGTTAAACTCACAATCAAAATGACACAAAAACATTCTGCCTATGCGGGCACAATGCGGTTTTTTATATATTCTTCTATTCTGTGGACAGGATTTTTATTGCCCTTAAATACCTGGGCGCAAACAGACAGCACGAAGAAAAGCACGCAGCTTAAGGAAATCCGGATCAGGGAATATCGGTTAACTGAGCAGAGTAAATCGCCTACACCGCTTCAGATATTATCAGGAGAAGACCTTAAAAGGATGAACAGTCTTTCGGTTGCCGATGCCCTCCGTTATTTTTCTGGCTTGCAGTTAAAAGATTATGGTGGCATTGGGGGACTAAAAACCGTTAATGTACGCAGTTTAGGTACCAACCATACTGCTGTTTTTTTGGATGGGATTCAGGTTGGAAATGCACAAAATGGCCAGGTAGATTTAGGTAAGTTCTCATTAAACAACCTTGAAGAAATCTCCTTATACAGTGGACAAAAGCCTGAATTACTTCTGCCCGCCAGGGCTTACGCCTCTGCCAGCAGCATCTACTTAAAAACCAGGGTGCCTGAATTTGAAAAAAATCAGCATGAACAATTAGAATTGGGCTTAAAAGGCGGATCTTTTGGTCTCATTAATCCAACCTTGGTTTATCAGTATAAGGTTAATGATCGCTTAAACGCCAGTATCAATACCGAATATATATATGCCAATGGAAAATACAAATTCAGATCGACTAATGGCGTGTACGATACCACTGCGGTAAGAAATAATGCCGATGTAGAACGCTTTCGCTTGCAGGCAGCACTTTTTGGTAAATTTAAAAATGGAAAATGGCAGGCACAGGCTTACTCTTTTTTATCAGAGAGGGGCCTGCCGGGTGCAATTGTATCCAACAGGTTCGATTTTACACAAAGAATCTGGGACCGTGATTTTTTTGTTCAGGGAGGTGTAGAAAAGCAACTTTCGGCTAAACTAAGCATTCTTGTTAATGGAAAATACAGTTATGCTTATCAGCGTTATCTTGATCCTGATTTTGTAACCACTACAGGCCTTTTAGATAACCGTTTTAAAGAACAGGAAGCTTACTTTTCCATTTCCGGCAAATATAAAATCAATTCGATATGGGAGGCTGCTTATGCATCCGATTATACTTATCAGACATTGGATGCCAATATTTACAGGTTTGCTTATCCCACCAGAAATACCTTTTTAAATGTTTTAAGTTCGTCGTTAACACTAAATCAGCTTAATGTAAGGGCGAGTGTATTAAGCACTACTGTAACCGACCGGGTAAAAGTTTATTCTTCAGCAGGTGATAAACAGGTTTTTAGTCCAACGGTAATGCTTTCATGGAAACTGCTCAAGGATAAGGACATCAGAATCCGCGCTTTTTACAAAGGCATTTTCCGGATGCCAACGTTTAACGACCTTTACTATACTTTCATCGGTAATACTTTATTAAGACCTGAATACGCCAAGCAATATGATGTTGGCGTAACCTATTTCAAAAACTTTAAAAACCAGAAATTTAATTTTATCGATATTCAATCTGATGTTTATTATAACCGCGTAAAAGACAAAATCGTAGCACAACCAGGCGCAAACTTATACCGCTGGATTATGTACAACATTGGTCTGGTGGATATCCGTGGTTTAGAAATTAACGCAAAAACTGCATTTGAGCCTTTTACCGATCTGATGGTAAATCTTGCCATTAATTATACCTATCAAAGAGCGGTAGATATTACTTCAAAATCTGAAGATCAATATCAAGACCAGATTCCTTACATACCACAAAACAGCGGTTCTTTTTTAACGAGGCTTGATTATCACCAGTGGCGGGCAAACTATAGTTTCATTTACACCGGGTTTCGTTATAACCAAAAAGCAAATATTATAGAAAACTATATGGAACCATGGTACACCCATGATGCTGCAATTGGTTATGAATTTAAACTGAAAAAGGGAAGCTTAAACATTAATGGCGAAGTAAATAACCTGCTTAATCAGCAATTTGATATCATTCCGAATTTCCCTATGCCCGGCAGAAACTACAGGTTAACCTTAAATTATAAGTTATGAGGCAGCTAAAATTTTCGATATGCATTTTGGCTTTTCTGGCGGCAACTACCACTTGCTGCAGGAAAGACCCGAAGCCTTTGCCATCTGAAATTACCAGGGTTGAGCCAGAGCCAACATCAGCCATTAAAGGTTTCTACCTGGTTAACGAAGGCAATATGAACATGAATAAAGCCTCGTTAGATTACCTTGATCTGGTAAATGGCATTTACACCCGCAACCTGTACAACCAGGTAAATCCTGAAGTTACCAAAGGTTTAGGCGATGTGGGCAATGATATTGGCCGTTATGGCAGCAAGCTTTACGTGGTGGTTAACGTTTCCAATAAAGTAGAAGTTTTAGATGTGAAGACCGGTAAAAAAATCGGTCAGATCAACATCACCAATTGCCGGTACGTAACCTTTAATAACGGAAAAGCTTATGTAAGTGCTTATTTAGGCAAAGTTGGCGATCCTAAAGCGCCAAATGGTATTGTAGCCGAAATAGACACAACGGCTTTAAAGGTAAACCGCACTGTTGAGGTGGGCAGGCAGCCGGAAGAGATGGCCATTATTGGTGACAAATTATATGTGGCCAATTCTGGTGGTTATAGTCCGCCTGATTATGAGCATACCGTTTCCGTGATCGATTTGCCTGGTTTTAAAGAAATTAAACGGATTGAAGTTGCCATTAACCTTCACCGGATTAAAGCCGATCGCTATGGCGATTTGTATATTACTTCGCGTGGTGATTATTATACTATCCCTTCAAGACTTTTTGTAATTGATACCCAAACCGACCAGATTAAAAAGGTATTTAACATTGCTGCAAGCAATTTGGCCATAGATGATGATTATGCTTACATCTACGCCACCGAATGGAATTATATCGAACAGAAAAATACCATTACTTATTCGATGATTAATGTAAAAGATGAAACATTGACGGACCGCAAATTTATTATGGATGGTACCGAAAAGAATATTAAAATCCCATATGGCATTGCAGTTAACCCCAACAGTAAAGATGTATATGTAACCGATGCCAAAGATTACGTTACGCCCGGCAAATTACACTGTTACAGTCCGGAAGGCCGCTTGAAATGGTCGGTTACCACGGGCGATATTCCTGCTCACATTGCATTTACAAACTAAATCTAATAATATGAGAAATCTCTACAAAAACAACATTTTATTTTTGGCTGCCGCCATGGTGGTTTTTGTTTCATCCTGCAAAAAGGAAAGCATTGAAATAGCCGAAAAAACACAGGTAATATCAGATACCAAAGGTATTTACATGCTTTGCGAAGGTTTAATGGGCAATGGCAACAGCTCTATATCGTATTACGATGTTGCTACAAAAACAACTGTTGCCGATTATTACAAACAGGTAAACAATGTAGCACTCGGAGAAACTGCAAACGATTTGCAGCAGTACGGCAGCAAAATGTACTGTGTAGTAGCAGGTATTCAGGGCAGCAGACAATCTTTTCTGGATATTATCGACATCAAAACCTGTAAATCGTTAAAAAGGATTTCATTCAATTCGGCCACCGATGGGTATATCCCAAGGTTTGTAGCTTTTTATAAAGATAAAGCCTATGTTTCGCGTTACGATGGAAGAGTAAGCCGGATTGACACCGCATCAATGGCTATTGATGGAGAAATTATGTTATCAGAAGGTTTAGAGCAACTTGCTGTAGCCAATGGAAAGCTTTATGTGTGCAATTCATCACATCCGTATTACCAGAACGGTGCAAAAAACAAAGTATCAGTAATCGACCTGGCCACCTTTACCAAAACAAAAGATATTACCGTAAACAATAATCCGGTTAGGATACAGGCAGCTGATAATGGTGATTTATTTGTGGTGTGCTGGAATGATTATATTATTAACAACAACCCATCGTTAGACCGGATTAGCAGTACCACTGATACCAAAACCGCCTCTTATAATTACGACCTGGGCGCCATTGCCATTAACGGCTCTTCGGCGTATGTATCTAAAGATATTTACAGCAATCCCGATATCAAAGCTTTAAATACAGTTAGTGGAGCACTTGGTTCAAGTTTAATTACCGATGGACACTCGATAAACATTATTTATGGCTTAACAATAAATCCATTTGGTAAAGATGTAATAGTTGCAGATGCCAACAGTTATAACGGTACTGCAGGCACAGCCTATTGTGTAGGGACAGATGGTAAAGTGAAATTCAGTTTTGCAACCGGTGTGTTGCCTCAGCATGCCGTATTCAACTACTCTTATAAATACGAATAAACAACTACCATATATAATAATAAACAAATGAAAAAAAGTTACCTGATCTTAACGCTCTGCCTTGCAACACTGATGTTTAGCTGCAAAAAAAACAATGAAGCAGCTCCTGATGTAAATCTCTCTGTTAAAGGAGAAACCATGACAGCTAAAGTGAATACTAACGTTGCATTCTCTGCCGGAACGAATAATGGAAAAGGCTTTAATCACCAATGGAAACTGGATGGTAAAGTAGTAAGCACCGCGTATAATTTTGATTTTATACCCACGCAGGCTGGTACTTATCTAGTAGAATATACTGCAAGTAACAATGTGGGGGCATTCTCTCATAAGTACACTGTAACCGTTCCTGTTCCGGTAGTGGCCATTACGCCAAATAGTACCAAATTTATTACTACGGTATTTGAATATTTACCAGCACCGGGCCAGTTTATTAATGAAAGTTTAGGAAGCCTTGCAGGTGCACAAAAAATTATTGGCGATGTATCTCAAACCGGCCTTGTTAGTTTAGGTGGCTTTGGTGGGTACATTATTTTCGGATTCGATCACTCTGTGGTAAATAATACCGGTGCTGATTTAGCCATTTACGGCAACCCGATTGGTGGAACAACCCCATGGGCCGAGCCGGGCATTGTGATGGTAAGTCAGGATGTGAACGGTAACGGAAAACCTGACGACGAATGGTATGAATTGGCGGGCAGCGAATACAACAATCCTTTAACCATTAAAAACTACGAAATCATTTACACCAATCCAAAAGGTTTCGCTAATGTAAGCTGGATGGATAACCAGGGCAACAGCGGCACCTATGATGTAAACAATTTCCACAAGCATAATTTCTATCCTGAATTTGCACTAGACCAGGAAAAATTAACGTTAAAAGGCACCCTGCTTCCATCTACCTGGGGTAAAAATGGCAGCATTTTCATTAACAGCGCTTTCCCATGGGGTTATACCGATAGCTGGTCTATTGATGATGATTATGCCACTAAAAGATACAATAGTTTTGATTTAGACTGGGCCGTTGATAAAACCGGAAAGAAAATCGCTTTAAATACCATCGATTTCGTAAAAGTTTATACTGGTCAGCGGGAAAAAGGGAATACGCTTTTAGGAGAAATATCAACCGAAGTTAAAGGCGCAATGGATTTAGGGATCAAATAGTTTTCTTAAAAGAAATTACACTGGATTCACGCTCTTTTATAATTCAATAATCTTATTATGAAAACAAAATTTATCATCACCTTAACGCTTTTATCAGCCGTGCTTTTTTCTTGTAAAAAAGAAAATGCAGTTGAAAAAGAGGGCGAAGGGGAAAAGCCTGTTACTAACCAATCGCCATATTTAAATAAAATATATGAATTTAAACAGGCGCCAGGACAATTTACCAACGACCTTGTTAAAACCGATGTATTAATCGGCAGCGCGGGTAACGGCCTCGTTTCACTTGGCGCTTTTGGTGGATTTATCGTATTTGGATTTGATCATAGCGTAACCAACGCAGCAGGAGCCGATTTGGGTATTTACGGTAATCCGTTAATCGGCGCAGATATGGAATTTTCTGAACCCGGAATCGTCTCAGTAATGCAGGATGTAAACAAAAACGGTCTGGCTGATGATGTTTGGTATGAACTGGCCGGAAGTGAATACAATGCCTCAACCACCATCAAAAATTATAAAATTACCTATTATAAACCAGCAAAAATAACCGACGATATCCGCTGGACAGATAATCAGGGTAAAGAAGGACTGGTATTGAGGAATCAGTTCCATACACAGGATTATTTCCCCTCATGGTCAACCGCCAGTGAAATTTCTTTCACCGGAACATTGCTTAAAAACACCCTTACTCCAGGCGAGATTATTACCAACAAACCTTTCGCCTTTGGTTATTCGGATAATGGCTCAAGTGAGTACATCGCTTTGCAGGAATCGTTGGGAAGGGGATATAACACCTTCGATATCGATTGGGCAATTGATGCCGCAGGGAAAAAAGTAAATCTGACTTCAATTGATTTTGTAAAGGTGTACACCGGGCAAAACAGCAATGGGAATCCTTTTAGTCCGGATAATGACAACGATCGTTCGCGCTACCTGGGCGAAATCTCAACCGAATTTGGTGGAGCGGTTGACCTTAAACTTTTAAAAAAATAGGTTAATAATACCGAACCATTTGAAAAATCCAAACTTTTATTTTTAGGTACACCAAAGAACAACAATTATCCTTATTAAAAAACAATCCATAAAATAATTTAATTTTTAACGTAATCATGAAAGAAGAAAAAAAGAAAAAAAAAGTTAGTAGGAATAGAAAGAATATTTTGGTATTTTTCTGTGTATCAATAATATTATTGTTGACAGTTAACGGATGTAAAAAAGATTTTGATGTCCAGTCAAATAATAAATCTGCTTCAGATAGCGACAGGCTAAAGTTGAGTAAAAGTGATTTTAACAATCTTTATCAAAATCTTAGAAAGGTTAATGATAAACAAAGCTTAGCTGACTTTCAAGAACTTAAAAGTTCCAATCCAAAATTCATTTCTCTAGGTATTGCAAATAAAGACTCGAAAGTAAGCAGTGCCGCTTTAAAGCTAAGTACCCAGAAATTTAATTCACGGGCTTTATCAATGGTCAAGCCAATTACACAGGCTGTACAAACTGAAACAGGAGATAACCCAACTTATGATGATGTTCTTGATGAAGTAGTAGATGATGAAGCATTTAAAGCGATTCTAAGTGAAAATGGGGAAATCCAAGTTGAAGATATAGTTTATAAGGTAACGCCTTATGGTACCTTTTTTGCACGCATTGAATTTGAAAATGATCTTCAATACCTTGTAGATGTAACTTACAGTTCATTTGACTACAAATTAAGATTATATGACAAGCAGACGCCTATAAGATTTGATGGTTTTCCTATGGAAGGTACGGAAACAAAAGATATGATAAGAGTAATGAAGACTGTATTTTTTATAGACTCTTTTCTTGAAAGCAATGAACCACCAACAATAGTTAATACAGACGAAGAAATCGATACATACCATAAACAGGGTTGGCATCTTTTTCCTCCAATCCCGGACCCAGCACCAACAGCACCAACTGAAAATGATAACATTCCTTTAGAGAGGAAACAGATAAACTACTTGGCGGTTGTACCAACAGCTTCTTTACAGGAGGATTCTGGTCCAGCATATCAAAATATGCTTGATTATGAAATTAATTTTAGCAAAGGTGCAGGTAGCATTCTGCAAACCATTTTTGAGAACTCTACAAGATATCATAATTTCAATGATAATTACAGGACTAGCGTGTTGATGTACAACCGTAATTATGGAATTTTAAAAACTTTAGGGTTAAAAGTGAAATTTCAAAAGAAAGGGTGGTTGTGGTGGAATAAAAGGGAGACTGAGGAAATTAGAGGAGGATGGGACTATATTGCTTACAAATCAGCTATATCGGTTCCAAAAATTTCCTTGCCAAATAATGATAACCCACCATCTACTGGTGCTCCTTACTTAATCAATCCATATGAAAATCCTTATTATGCTTCACCAATGTGGTCTACTACAAACAGTATAAGGTATAATTTATACGGATGGAAATTGAAAAGAGGTAGTAATGAACTTTTCACTATTGCAATACCAGGGTGGTTTATACCATTTAGGCCAGAAGGCATTGATGTAAAATCAAGTATGTTTAAGGGGGCGGTAAAAGCAGGATGGAATGAGTTGAAGAAAGTATTGGTTAAATCTGCACCTCCATCAGGCCCTTCAATAATAAATAACAATGCCAATAATTATAAATTTCCGGTTTATTCTTTAGACGGGGATGGTGCTATAAGATGGTTGTCTATTAATGATATGGAAAATATGCCGAAAAGCTTTAATTCCACGATTATAAGAAATGATGTTTTAAAGGACGACAAAATCCAATCATTCGTATCCCCATATGAAGTAGTAACTTATAACGATGATAAAATTGATATCCCTTTAGATTTTTCTACTTCAAGTATTACCATTTCAACAAATCCGAGCAGTATTGCCTTTAGTGCGGGACAAATTGCTAAATCATTATTGACTGAAGAATTGATTACAAATTTTGAAGTTCAGGGAGCAAGTGTTTTTGGTACTGTCAAATATAATAACGAATGGAGGGGAATTAGATTAAAAGTTAGAATGAAAGAATAGTAAAAGAAATACTATTCTAGTTATACATTTAAATAGGGCGGCAGGAATAAAAGCCTGTCGTTTTTATTGTATTTAATTCCTTACAGATGCCTTTTATTTTGGCTGATACTCATACTATCTGTTATGGATGAAAAAGAACCGCTAGGTTGATGATTGCTAAGATTGATTACCGGTTTTATAAACAAGAAAAGTTTGCACTTTATTTATGTAGAACATACTTCCTGTAGCTTAATTTCACAATAATTAAGTCCAGATTAAATTAATTTTTTTTTAAAAATACGTATTAAATAAGAATGAATACAAAACTATATTTAGTTGTGCTGATGCTTATTTTAGGAGATGCTCTAATGGCTCAGAACATTACCAAACAGGAAAAGGGCTATTTCAATCTTACAGAGTTTGGATACCATATTGTAAATCATATTTATGAGGCAAAAGTGGAGCCAAATAGGTATGTTGGTGCAACGTCTGGTTCATATGCATTGAGTTTAAGAAATATTAATGGTGTGTTTTTAACCAATAACATATCTATCGGAGCAGGCATTGGCTTAGAGAATTACACAGACAATAATAACTATTACTTAAGCAATAATTTGTTCCAATTATTTCTGGATGTTAGATATTATTTCAAAAATCAAAATAAAACATTCTTTGCTTATGGTAACGCTGGCACAGGTTTGAAAGTAGATAATAATTTCAGAAAAGGAGCAATGTTTAACCTTGGAAGTGGGTATAAGTTTAAAGTTGGACCAAAAGCTGGAATACTTGTTAGTTTAGGTTATAGTGATCAAACAATCAGAATTAATCCGTCTATGACTAAAAAACGTTACTATGGTATAGCTGCTAAGGTTGGATTACTATTATAGCGATGCATTTATAGTGCGGCATCTGGTGATTTAGATGGCATCGTAAATTTAAAATTTTAAAAAAATAAATACACAATATGAAACAATTTAACTTTAAGCAATTTTTAGCAGGCGCATTATTTCTTACAACAGGATTATACTCTTGTAAAAAAGACAATGTAGAGAATCTGCAGGTAGATCCTGTTGAAGGTAAATATAAAAATGGCTTTTTTGTAATAGCAGAGGGCTCCATTGGGCAGAATTCAGGTAGTGTGAGCTTTTACCATTATGGCGACGATACCCTTAATATCAGGGTTTATGAAAAAGAAAACCCGGGTAAAATATTATCAAATGCGGCGAAAACAAGCACCTTACAATTTGCCTCCATTATTAATAGCAGCATCTACCTGATGAGCAAAGTAAACGGACCTATCGTAAAAATAAACGAATACACCTTAAAAGAGGAAGCCAGATATGTGCAGGAAGCCAGCAACTGGAGAAGCATTATACAGGTTGATGGAAACAGGGGATTGGTAAGCGCAAACGACGGCGTTTATCAGATCGACCTGAACACACTGGCTGTGCAAAATAAACTGACTACAGTTGGTACGGTAAATACGGGCGACATGTGGAAAAAAGGTGATTATGTGTACCTGTTACAGAGCAACGGAGCCAAAATTGTATCTGCCAATAATTATTCGCTTGTAAAAAGTTTCTCTAACATTAACCGTGGGTTTGCGCAAACGCCAAACGGAAAAGTTTGGGCTTCAACAGGTAGCAGGTTAATTGCCATTGATAACAACCTGGATACTGCTGGTGTAGCACTAAAGGTGGCAGTGGGTACATTCGCACTTGAAGCGCCGACAAGGCTCACCGCATCAACCAAAGAAAATGCCGTTTTCTATCATTCAGGAAAAGCCATTTATAAATATGTAGATGGTGATGCCACTTCATTAGCCCAACCTTTTATTACCATTACCGAAGATCCCTTTATGGTTTATGGCGCCATCCGTTACGATAAAAACAAAGATTACATCGTGGTTAATGGAATTCAGGGTTATGGTGCAGCTTCTACCGTTAACTATTTACTAATCTATAATGCATCTACAGGTGCTTTGGTTAAAAGAATTAAATATGGTGGTGATGGCGTTACCACTGATTTTACAAAAATATTTTTTAATGATTTAGCCATTTTCCATTAAAATATTATAATGCCTCAAATGTTAAGGGTCTGCAAAATTATCATTGCAGGCCTTTTTTATAAAGCTTGATTTTAATACTACAAGCCCTTATTTATAAACCCGGTAGTAGCGGCAGCCTCCGGTTTTTCATCGGAGCTACAGCGGATAACGGGATTGTCGTTTCCGAAGTACTGCCAACTTTCCTTTTCAGAAAAGAAACTTTACTCGTTTTTGCACATCGATAAAGCCTATTTTTTTGCCACGGAAGAACAGAAAACACGGACAATATTTTTTGACACTAAAATAATATTAAAATATACTGAAATAGACTCGTTGAAGACTAAATTAGTGTCTCGCAAGAATCAAATCATGTCAAAATACAGTGAAATATACTCACCGAAGACTGAAATATACTCATTGAAGACCAAATTATTGTCTCGCAAGACTCAAATCATATCAAAATACAGTGAAATATACTCACCGAAGACTGAAATATACTCATCGAAGACTGAATTAGTGTCTCGCAAGACTCAAATCATATCAAAATGCAGTGAAATATACTCACCGAAGACTGAAATATACTTATCGAAGACTGAATTAGTGTCTCGCAAGACTCAAATCATATCAAAATACAGTGAAATATACTCACCGAAGACTGAAATATACTCATCGAAGACTGAATTAGTGTCTCGCAAGACTCAAATCATATCAAAATACAGTGAAATATACTCACCGAAGACTGAAATATACTCATCGAAGACTGAATTAGTATCTCGCAAGACTCAAAT
>NZ_JBQEPB010000009.1:0-319747 GCF_052045455.1 Pedobacter sp. 22226
TTATCTGATGCAAAACTGGGCTTAAACAATAAGGTGGTTACCGTCGCCGGCGGACTTGCCCCGGGTGCAACCACAACCGATGTGGAGGTGTACACCTTAACCCAGGCCGATAAAGATTTAGGTACGGTAACCAATACCGCAACCGTAAATGCTAAAACCCTGGGCGGTGCAAATGTATCAGACGTTTCCGGAACAGCCGAAACCAACAATACACCAACCGTTACTACTTTCCCTAAATCGCCGGCAGCTGTTGATGATAAGGCGCAAACCGTTGCCAATGCACCGGTGGTAATCAATGTACTGGCAAATGATGATCCGGGCAATTCAACCTTCGATAAATTAACAGTCGAGATTGTAAGCCAGCCTAAACACGGTACCGTAAAAGTAAATGCCGATGGTACGGTAACTTACACCCCGGATCCGGGTTATGTGGGCGATGATGTGTTTACCTACCGTGTAAAAGATGCTTACGGCTATTACACCAATGTAGCATCCGTAACCTTAACGGCAAACTTCACCGGTATTACCATTCCAAACCTGTTTACGCCAAACGGCGATGGCATTAACGATACCTTCGAGATTGTTGGCCTAAACCAATACCAGGCCAACGAACTACAGATCGTAAACAGATGGGGTAATGAAGTATTCCATGCCAAAGGTTACCAGAACAACTGGACGGGCGAGGGATTAAACGAAGGTACTTACTACTACTTATTGCGTGTTAAAAAGGCAAACAGCGAGGAGTTCGAAGTGTACAAAGGTTACATCACATTAATCAGGGCGTTTAAAAAATAGGATAAGACTTAGTTCGGCCAGGTTTCTAAAACCAGGCCGAACACTAAGATGTTAAGATAATGAAGAAATTAATATGGTTAATAGCAGGTTCGTTTTTGTTGCTTTCGCGACCGGTATCTGCACAACAGGATGCCCAGTACAGTCAGTACATGTTTAACGGAATTTACATTAATCCTGCCTATGCGGGCTATAAAGAAGTACTCAATGTGCACAGCTTTTACCGTAGCCAATGGACGGGCATTACCGGAGCACCAAGGAGCATGTCGCTCGCAGTAGATGCCATTGCCAATAGCGGTAACGTGGGACTAGCCCTCCAGGTGGCCAGCGATAAACTGGGTGCGCAGAACAACCTGAGCATTTATGGCAACTATGCCTACCGCATCAGGATGAACGATGATGGCAGCTCGAGGTTAGCTTTAGGCCTTGGGGTAGGGATGGTTCAGCTGGGTATCGACGGTTCCATGCTCAACCCAAATAACCCGGAGCCTAACCAGCCTGTAGGCATGCAGAGTACCATTGTGCCCGATGCCAGGGCAGGGGTGTACTTCGCCAACGATAAATATTATGCCGGTTTCTCGGTAGATAACCTGATTGCCACTTACATCAATATCGACCGCTATGCCTTTATCCCACAGCCCAAACCACATTATTATCTAACCGCCGGGGCATTGTTCCCGCTTAACGAAGATTTTCAGATCAAACCTTCCTTCCTGTTAAAAGACGACCGTGGCGGCCCGACCAGTTTAGATGTAAATGCATTCTTAATGATTAAAGATTTCCTTTGGGTAGGCGGCTCTTACCGTACAGGTGTAAAGTTGTACGATAAAAGTTATCTTCAAAAAGACCTTACCCCGCGAAATTCAGCGGTAGCAGCAATCCAGATTTTTCCATCAGAGAAAATCAGGATCGGTTATGGATACGATTTCTCCGTTGGTCCGTTGCAGGGCTACAGCGGCGGAACGCACGAAATTTCTTTATCTTATTCATTCATCAAACCAAACATCAGGCTGGCAACTCCAAGGGTGTTTTAACCAAGTATTTCAGTATTTTTGACTAAATTATCCAAACAACATAATGAAGAAAATTTTAATAGGTACCTGCCTTTCTGCATATTGTTTACTAGCTTTCAATTTTTCAGCAAAAGCACAGTATGTACTCAAAGATGCCGATAAACAGTACGAGCTGTTTAATTATAGCAAGGCGATTGATTTGTACGAACAGGCCTATAAAAAGAAAAAATCCTTACACGTTGCAGAGCGCTTAGCCAGTGCCTATGCATTGGTTTATAACTACAAACAGGCCGAAAGCTGGTACGCCATTGCTTCTAAAATGCCGGAAAGCAAACCTGAAAATATTTTAGGCTATGCCAAAGCTTTACAAAGCAATTCGAAATACAGCGAAGCCAAACTTCAGTATTTAAATTACATCGATAAAAAGAAAGATGTATCCGAAAAACAACAGGCCGTTTTGATTGCTTCCTGCGATTCGGCTTTAAAATGGATCAAAAATCCTAAAAAAATCGAACTGATCAATCAGGTTGACTTAAACAGTGCGCAGTCTGACTGGGGTGCGGTTAATTACCAGGGCGGGGTAGTGTTTACTTCCGATAGGTCTGCCAAAGGTTTAGCATCAGAAGAAAGCAAACCTTTCCTGCGTTTCGACGGATCAAAAGAACCCGATAAACAGGTTTACGGCTGGACAGGTAACGGATATTTGAAACTGTATTTCAAAGCTTCACCAAAAGATAGCCTTCAATTATTTCCAATCAAAGCAGGAACAAGGTACCACGTAGGTTCCGCAAGTTTTACCACCGATGGCAAAACCATGTATTTTACCTTAACCCGGATCTCTAACGAGCTCGAAAAAGTAAAAAACAGGCCGAGTACCGTAAATGTAGAAATTTACAGCAGCACCAAAAATGCAGATGGTAAATGGAGCGAGCCGGTTTCTTTCGCCTATAACAATGTAAACGATTATTCTGTTGGCGATCCTTTTATCACCACTGATGGAAACAGCCTTTATTTTGCTTCCAACATGCCGGGCGGATTGGGCGGTACCGATATTTATGTATGTTTAAAAACCGATGCAGGCGAATGGGGTAAACCAATTAACCTGAAAGAAGTAAATACCGAAGGTAACGACCGCAGTCCTGTTTTTGATGAAAAAGATAACTTCTATTTCTCAAGCGATGGCAGGGTAGGCATGGGCGGACTGGATGTTTACCAGGCTTTGAGAGAAGGAGGTGGCATTGGTAAGGTCGAAAATATGGGTTATCCTTTTAACTCGCCACAGGATGATTTCGGCTTTAGCCTGAACGAAAAAGGCGGTATTGTGTACCTTTCTTCTAACCGCGATGGTGGTTTAGGTAGCGATGATATTTATACCATCGATCAGAAAATGATCCTGGCTTTTAAATTAGAGGGCCGCGTTTTTGATAAAAATACCAATCAGCCTATTGCAGGTGCATTGGTAACCTTAGCAAAAGTAAACGGATCGATCTTAAAAACAGAAACCGATGATAACGGGGGTTATAAATTTAATCTGGCCAAAGAAACCGAATACAATGTTTCAGCAGAAAAAACAGATTATCGGTCTGACGTAGAAAACCTGGCAACCATTGGTTTAACCACCTCAAGCGTACTTACCCAAAACCTGTATTTAGAAGGTGTGGTGATTGATAAAGCCATCAGGTTAGAAAACATTTACTACGATTTCGATAAGTGGAATATCCGCCCGGATGCTGCGGTTGAACTGGATAAGCTGGTTAAAATCATGAAAGATAACCCAACCATCTGGATCGAATTAGGTTCGCATACCGATAGCAGGGGTAAAGATAATTACAACCTAAACCTGTCGCAAAAAAGAGCTGAATCTGCTGTACAGTATATCATTTCAAGAGGGATCGATAAAAACCGCATTACCGCTAAAGGTTATGGCGAAACTCAATTGCTGAACAAATGTGCCAATGGAGTAGATTGTAGCGACGCCGAACACCAGTTAAACCGACGTACCGAGTTTAAAATTGTAAAACAATAGAACACAGATAAGGAAACAATATATTCAATTTTTTAGTATATGCCTCTGGTGAAAATCAGGGGCATTTTTTTGTTTCATCCGTGGTTCGTGTCCCCACGCACCACCGCGATGCATTAACTAAATATCTCCTCTGCTTAATTTTCTTAACTCCTTAATGATCAAAAATGATGGAAAATGTAAAATGGATGATGGAATAATTTAATGCTGTCCAAATAGATCTCTCCAATTCTTTAATCCCGTGGTTCGTGTCCCCACGCACCACCGCAATCCGCTAACTGAATATTTCCTCTGCTTAATTTTCTTAACTCCTTAATGATCAAAAATGACGGAAAATGTAAAATGGATGATGGAATAATTTAATGTTGTCTAAATAGATATCTCCAATTCTTTAATTCCGTGGTTCGTGTCCCCACGCACCACCGCGATGCGTTAACTGAATATTTCCTCTGCTTAACTTTCTTAACTTCTTAATGATCAAAAATGACGGAAAATGTAAAATGGATGATAGAATAATTTAATGCTGTCTAAATAGATATCTCCACTTCGCGTTGCTCCGGTCGGGATGACGATCTTTCTATTGGAATCTGTCAATGTGATAACTTAGCCCATTCCGTGGCTCGTGTCCCCACGCACCACCGCGATGCATTAACTGAATATCTTCTCTATTTAATTTTCTTAACTCCTTAATGATCAAAAATGATGGAAAATGTAAAATGGATGATGGAATAATTTAATGCTGTCTAAATAGATCTCTCCAATTCTTTAATCCCATGGTTCGTGTTCCAACGCACCACCGCGATGCGTTAACTAAATATTTCCTCTACTTAATGTCCTTAAGTTCTTAATGGTCAAAAATGATGGAAAATGTAAAATGGATGATGGAATAATTTAATGCTGTCCAAATAGATCTCTCCAATTCTTTAATTCCGTGGTTCGTGTCCCCACGCACCACCGCGGTGCATTAACTGAATATCTCCTCTGCTTAATTTTCTTAACTCCTTAATGATCAAAAATGATGGAAAATGTAAAATGGATGATGGAATAATTTAATGCTGTCCAAATAGATTTCTCCAATTCTTTAATCCCATGGTTCGTGTCTCCACGCACCACCGCAATCCGCTAACTGAATATCTCCTCTGCTTAATTTTCTTAACTCCTTAATGGTCAAAAATGACGGAAAATGTAAAATGGATGATGGAATAATTTAATGCTGTCTAAATAGATCTCTCCACTTCTTTAATTCCGTGGTTCGTGTCCTCACGCACCACCGCGATTCGTTAACTAAATATCTCTTCTGCTTAATTTTCTTAACTCTTTAATGATCAAAAAAAATAATGGAAAATGTAAGATGGAATAATTTAATGCTGTCTAAATAGTCTCTCCACTTCGCGTTGCTCCGGTAATCCTAATTCCGTGTTTCGTGTCCTCACGCACCACCGCGATTCGTTAGCTGAATATCTCCAATTCCGTAGCTCGTGTCCTTACGCACCACTGCGTTGTTTTCAGTGCCTTTAACCGAACCTTAATTTTAAAATTCATGCCTGCGCAGAAAGACAATTTTTAAAATTACTTCAAAAAATAAAACTAAAATAATTAGTATTATGTTTAAAAATTACTAAATTTAAATCAGCTTAAAACTAATAATATTAGTATTTTTGTTTTCAATCATCCCAATTGTATAGTAATGGAAAAAGAAAGGCAGATTATTCATATGGATCAAGATGCATTTTTTGTGTCGGTAGAAATCAGAAAAAATCCCAACCTAACAGGCAAACCTGTTATTATAGGCGGTGGCGGCGATCGGGGCGTGGTAGCCTCCTGCAGTTACGAAGCCCGTAAATACGGCATACATTCTGCGATGCCAGGCCGGACAGCTAAATTACTGTGCCCACAGGCCATATTTTTAAAGGGCGACATGGAAGAGTATTCCAAAGCATCACATGATATTACCGAAATCATTGCCGATAAAGTCCCGCTTTTTGAAAAAGCCAGTATCGACGAACATTATATCGATATGACCGGTATGGACCGCTTTTTTGGTTGCATGAAATTTGCTTCAGAACTGCGGCAAACCATTATAAGAGAAATGCGTTTACCCATTTCCTTTGGCTTGTCCATTAATAAAACGGTAGCAAAAATTGCCACTAACGAATCAAAACCGGGTGGTGAATTACAGGTTACCTATCCCGAGCTGCGCCCTTTTCTCGATCCCCTTGCCATCCATAAAATTCCCGGCATCGGTCATGCCACCTATAAAAAACTGAGCGAAATGGGCGTCCGCGAAATCCTTACCCTCACGCAGATTCCCCAACAGCTTATGTTTAAAATCTTGGGGCAGCACGGATTGAGCCTTTGGCAAAAAGCAAACGGAATCGATCTCGCACCCGTAGTACCTTACCGCGAAAGAAAATCGATCGGCACACAGGCTACTTTCGAAAGTGATACCATGGACATGTCCAAACTTAAAGCCATCATTACCGGCATGGTTACCGGACTTACTTTTCAGCTCCGCAACCAGAAAAAACTGACCGCCTGCATTACCGTAACCGTGCGTTATACCAATTTCGAAACCGTTACACAGCAGGAGCGGATCCCTTACACCTCGCTCGATTCACTGCTAATCAGCAAGGCACACAGTCTATTCGAAAAAGTATATTCCAAGCGGATGTTACTGCGTTTGGTGGGCGTTAAATTGTCGCATCTGGTAAGCGGTTACGAACAGATCGGCCTGTATAATATCGCCGAAGAAGAATATAGTCTTTACCAGGCCATGGATAAAGTGCGCAATAATTATGGTGCCGAAGCCGTAGTAAAAGCCTGTATTGTTACCCAGCCACCCCGCGATGAACAGGGGAAAATAATCAAGTACAATCCACGAAAAAAGAAAGTACTGCTTAAAAATACTGAAGAAGAAGAGCCAAATCAGGAGCCGGAAGTAAGAAAACGTTCAAAAATCAGGAGTTTTATGAGCGAAAAAGGAATAACAGGTACTAAATCTTACGAATAGTTATGTTTTTGAATGTACATTCTTCTTACAGCCTGAAATATGGTACACAGAGCATCGATCAGCTTATTGCTACTGCGCGGCATTTGGGGATCCATCAGATGGTATTAACCGATATAAACAATTCAACCGGGGCGGTAGAATTTATCCGCGAGTGCTACAAACAGGGTATTGCCAAAGAAGCAGACGAAATACACAGAGGCAACATTCCTTACCAGATCAAACCTGTGGCCGGGATCGAATTTAGGATCGGTAACAAGTTGTTGTATGTCGGGATTGCCAGAAATAAGGAAGGTATGCGCGAGCTGAACGAGTTTTTAAGTCACCATAACATTTATCATATCCCATTGCCGGAAGTTCCGCCCGAAATGGAAAATGTGTACATCATTTATCCCTTTCAAAAAACTTTTAACCAAACATTAAAAGAGAACGAATTCGTAGGCATCCGGGGCAAACAGCTCAATTTTTTGTATGGGCATCCGATTTTAAAACAGAAAGAAAAATTATTGGTATGGCATCCCGTTACCGTGGGCGATAAAATTACTTACCGGCTGCACGAATATTTAAGGGCAATAGAACTCAATACCCTTTTAAGTAAAGTGCCCGATGAGCAAAAATGCAATCCCGACGAATTTTTGATCCCCGAAGCAATCCTCACGCAGCAATTTGAGCAGTATCCTTTTATTGTTCAAAACACACAAAAGTTGATCAATAGTTGCGATTTAAGTGTTTATTTTGAAGATACGCCCACGCCTTCCTCAAAAAATAAGTTTTTTTATACAGCTAATTTCGATGGTGATAAAAAGATGCTCCGCGAACTGGCCGAAAAAGGACTTAGAGACCGTTATGGTGATAACAATGCCATTGCCATTAAGCGGTTGGAAAAAGAACTGCGGATTATCGAACTTAAAAACTTTTGCGCCTATTTCCTCATTACTTATGATATTGTACGTTATGCCATGGAAGATTGCGGTTTTTACCACGTAGGCCGTGGTTCTGGTGCTAACAGCATTGTAGCGTATTGTTTGCGCATTACCGATGTAGATCCCATTGATCTGGACCTTTATTTCGAACGTTTTCTGCACGAAAAAAGAACAAGTCCGCCGGATTTTGATATCGATTTTTCATGGGACGAAAGGGAAACCATACAGCAATATATTTTTGACCGTTATCCCAAATGGCATGTGGCTTTTTTGGGCACCATGAGTACTTTTAAAGACCGCGCAATCATCAGGGAAATTGGCAAGGTAATGGGCTTACCTAAAGAAGAAATAGATAGTTTTACCGATCCCACCAAAGAACGCGAAAACCTGCTCAATGCCACTTACCAGAAATTATTGGCTGTGCACCGCTACATGAAAAGTATGCCTAACCAGCGCTCTATCCATGCCGGGGGGATCCTGATCTCGCAGGAGCCAATTACCTATTATACCGCATTAGATATGCCGCCAAAAGGTTTTCCAACGGTGCAATGGGACATGTACGAAGCCGAAGCCATAGGTTACGAAAAATTCGATATTTTGAGTCAGCGGGGCATTGGGCACATCCGTGAGGCCGTGCAATTAATTAAAAAGAATAGAGGAAAAGAGGTCGATATCCACGATTTTCCAAAGTTTAAAAAAGATCAGAAGCTAAATAATATTCTTAAAGAAGGACAACCTATCGGATGTTTTTACATCGAATCGCCGGCCATGCGGCAACTGCTTAAAAAGCTAAAATGTGATGATTACCTTACCCTGGTGGCGGCCAGCTCCATTATCCGCCCGGGAGTAGCCAGCTCAGGCATGATGAAATCCTATATCGAGCGCTATCATGCGCCCGAAAAAGTAGTGTACCTCTGTGACGTGATGAAAGAGCGGCTTGGCGAAACCTATGGTGTAATGGTTTATCAGGAAGATGTAATTAAAGTTTGCCATTATTTTGCAGGTCTGGATCTGGCCGATGCCGATATCCTCCGCAAGGCCATGAGTGGTAAATACCGGTCTAAACTCGCTTTTGAAGAGTTGGTGAACAAATTTAAAGTTTCGGCCAGGAACCAGGGGCATTCCGAAGAACTGGTTAACGAAGTATGGCGGCAGATTTCATCTTTTGCGGGTTATAGTTTTTCTAAGGCACATTCGGCCTCATTTGCCGTAGAAAGTTATCAGAGCCTTTACTTAAAAACCTATTACCCTAAGGAGTTTATGGTTGCGGTGCTCAATAATTATGGTGGTTTTTATAGTCGCTGGGTATATGTGCACGAACTGCAAAAAGCAGGCGCGAGGGTGCATCTGCCCTGTGTTAATCAAAGTGATGAAGTGGTAACCATAACAGGCGAAGATGCCCATCTGGGTTTCATTGGCATTCAGGGTTTGGAAGAAAAAAACATTAAAATTATTCCTCAGGAACGCAAAGCAAACGGGCCATATCTCGATCTCGAAGACTTTGTGAAACGAACCTGCGTTTCGCTCGAACAGGCCATTCTCTTAATCCGCCTGGGTGCATTTCGCTTTACTGGGAAAGACCGCAAAACCCTGCTTTGGGACGTGCACAATTACCTTGGCTTTAAACAGAAAAAGGTAAACCATGCTGAGCTTTTCAAGCTGAGTTACAAAACTTATGAGCTGCCTGCATTAATGGATTCGGAACTCGAAAATGCCTATACCGAACTCGAACTACTGGGGTATCCGCTTAATTATAAAATGTTCGATTTTTTAAAAACACCTTACCGCGGTGATGTAATGACAGCCGATCTGCACAAATATTTAGGTAAAACCGTAAGGATGGTAGGTAATTATGTATGTGAAAAAACAGTGCATACCATTAAAAATACCAAAATGTGGTTCGGTACCTTTTTAGATGCAAACGGCGATTTCTTCGATACCACCCATTTCCCTAACACCACACCGATGTACCCTTTTAAAGGAAAAGGCTGTTACCTCATTTTAGGTAAAGTGGTTGAAGATTTCGGATTCCAGAGCATTGAAGTATTAAAGTTTGCCAAGCTGGATATCCAGATGAACCCGGTGGCGATTGATTAAAAAATAAGGATTCGTCATTCCCAACTTGATTGGGAATCTTAATGCAATAAGCTTTAAAATTCATGCCTACGCGGGAAGGATGATATTAAACTTATATGTTCTTAAATGCCTCCTATGGTACAAACAATAAAGCTCAACTGTTATAAATTTCAAATACATTCTAAATATCATGAGCCGAATAATTTAGCTAATCGGCTCATAAAATGGCTTTTTTTTGAGCCGAATAAGATTTTCTTTAAGAGATCGTCATTGCGAGGAGGCTTTTCAGCCGACGAAGCAATCTTACAACGGTAGCTACTAGCTTGAGGTTTAAGGTTCCCGCCTGCGCGGGAATGACTGGTAGACCGATAAATTCTTTCTAGTTACAGATCTCTCCGTTTCGCGTTGCTTCAGTCGAGATGACGATTCCTCTATGAAGAGTATCTATTGCTAAGGATTTTATCATTTACCAGTTAAAACATAATTTTTTATATTTAAACCATGATCCACTTTAAAGCAGAAATAGAACGTTTCGAAGCCATGGGCGAAAAAACCGGCTGGAGTTATGTATTTATTTCTGCTGCTTTAGCCAGCGAAATGAAGCCAGGTTGCAAAAAGAGTTTCAGGGTAAAAGGGAAAATAGATCAGGTTGAGGTAGCGGGACTGGCAACCATCCCAATGGGCGAGGGCGATTTTATTATTGCCTTAAAAGGCGAACTCCGTAAAAAACTAAAAAAAGAAGCAGGAGCAGCTATCGAACTGTATTTAGAAGAAGATAAAGATTTTAAGATCGAAATGCCTGAGGATCTCGAAATCTGCCTTTCGGAAGAAGAACACCTCATCCGGAATTTCTTAAAACAACCTAAATCACACCAGAATTATTACATCAACTGGATCAATCAGGCGAAAACCGAAGCCACACGCACAAAACGACTTACCATGACGGTTAAAGCAATGGATAAGGAACAGGATTTCGGCGCAATGATGAGGGAAAGTAAGTTGTAAGTTTGGAATTTTGAGTGCGGAGTTTACAAAGAGCAGAAACATTTAACGGTTAAATTCAAATTTCTGAGCTTGGGACGATTGACATTTGGCAACTCTCAACTCCAGTCTTCCGGCTCCAAACTTAAACCTTCCGACTATAATTTCTAAACCAACTGTTCATTTTCATTTGAATAACCCCCAGAAAGGCCTCTCTAAAAATTTTGGTACTCATTTTAGAAGTTCCTTCGGTACGGTCGGTAAAGATAATAGGCACTTCGACTACCTTAAAACCGAATTTAATGGCGGTAAATTTCATTTCGATCTGAAAGGCGTAGCCTACAAATTTAATTTTGTTGAGCGGAATGGTTTCTAACACGATTTTGCGGTAACATTTGAAACCAGCAGTAGCATCCTGAATATTAATTCTTGTAATGAAGCGTACGTACATCGAAGCGAAGTACGACATTAAAACCCTGCCCATTGGCCAGTTTACCACATTTACACCTTTTACATAACGCGAACCTATGGCTACATCTGCACCATTTACACAAGCTTCGCGTAAACGGGCCAAATCATCCGGGTTGTGTGAGAAATCGGCATCCATTTCGAAAATGTAAGGGTATGCCCTTTGTAAAGCCCAGTTAAAACCATAAATATATGCTGTACCCAGACCTTGTTTACCTGCACGTTCTTCGATAAAAAGATGCCCGTCGTATTCGGCCTGTAATGATTTTACAATTTCGGCAGTTCCATCCGGCGAACCATCATCAATAATTAAAACGTGAAAAGGCTGGGTTAAAGAAAAAACCTTTCTAATGATCTTTTCGATATTTTCCTTCTCGTTGTAGGTGGGAATGATGACTAAACTATCTGACACGTTTGTTGTGGTTTTTTAATAAGGTAAGCTCCTGCTTTTGTGTTTATACGATGCGCTTTGCTTTCAAAAGGCGAAAGTAAAGATTTAATATGAAATCATCATGAATTTTCTTTTGTTGGTATGGATTTGTATCCGGACCTTATCTGTTAGATTTCTCCACTGCGGTCGAAATGACGATTCTATTAAACCTGCGCAGAATTAGAATTTAAGGCACTGAACCATTGTACCTAAACCCGATCGTAGTGGAAAGCCCGCAGACCGAAGCATGAGGGCGATGACTTGTAACGAAGAGCGGGACAGCAGGCCTCTAAGAACTACTGTCCGCCCATTTTCTAATAGAAATCCTAAACTCGTGTTTCTGGATCTTTTTAAATAGATTTCTCCACTGCGGTCGAAATGACGATTCTATTAAACCTGCGCAGAATTAGAATTTAAGGCACTGAACCATTGTACCTAAACCCGATCGTAGTGGAAAGCCCGCAGACCGAAGCATGAGGGCGATGACTTGTAACGAAGAGCGGGACAGCAGGCCTCTAAGAACTACTGTCCGCCCATTTTCTAATAGAAATCCTAAACTCGTGTTTCTGGATCTTTTTAAATAGATTTCTCCACTGCGGTCGAAAATGACGATTCTATTAAGATCTGCGCAGAATTAGAATTTAAAGCACTGAACCATTGTACCTAAACCCGATCATAGTGTAAAGCCCGCAGACCGAAGCATGAGGGCTAGGACTTGTAACGAAGAGCGGGACAGCAGGCCTCCAATAACGACTGTCCGCACATTTTCTAATAGTAATCGTTATACTGAACTTGTTTCAGGATCTTTTTAAAATAGATTCTCCACTGCGGTCGAAATGACGGATCTATTAAAACCTGCTCAGAATTAGAATTTAAGGCACTAAACCATTGTAACGAAGAGCGGGACAGCAGGCCTCCAAGAATTACTGTCCGCACATTTTCTAATAGTAATCGTCATCCTAAACTCGCGTTTCAGGATCTTTTTGAATAGATTTCTCCACTGCGGTCGAAATGACGGATCTATTAAGATCTGCGCAGAATTTGAATTTAATGCTCTGAACCATTGTACCTAAACCCGATCATAGTGTAAAGCCCGCAGACCGAAGCATGAGGGCGAGGACTTGTAACGAAGAGCGGGACAGCAGGCCTCCAAGAACGACTGTCCGCACATTTTCTAATAGCTATCCTAAACTCGCGTTTCAGGATCTTTTTAAATAGATTTCTCCACTGCGGTCGAAATGACGGATCTATTAAGATCTGCGCAGAATTTGAATTTAATGCTCTGAACCATTGTACCTAAACCCGATCATAGTGTAAAGCCCGCAGACCGAAGCATGAGGGCGAGGACTTGTAACGAAGAGCAGGACAGCAGGCCTCCAAGAACTACTGTCCGCCCATTTTCTAATAGAAATCCTAAACTCGCGTTTCAGGATCTTTTTAAATAGATTTCTCCACTGCGGTCGAAATGACGGATCTGTTCTTACCTCACTTCCTGCATTAAGCGCCTTACCAGTTGCGAAAAAATAATGAGTGCCAGGCCTGCAATTAAGGAGTACAAGGCCAGGGCTTTATAACCTTCGGTATAGGCCATCAATTTGGTGGTTAACGAAGCATGATCAATACTCGACATTTCTGCACCGAGTTTACCTGCAGCCAATTGTCCGAAAGCACTCGATAAAAACCAGAGCCCCATCATCATCCCGAACATTTTCTTAGGTGATAGTTTGGTAATAATCGACATTCCGATCGGACCTAAGCAAAGCTCGCCAAGCGTTAACAACAAATAGGCAAACGTAAATACATTAAGCGAACTAATTCCCTGTGCATTGGCAAAGAACCTGGTGGCATAAAAAACGTAAAAACTTAAGGCCAGTAATAGGAAACCGATTCCAAATTTTACAACTGTATTCGGTTCTATTTTACGTTTGTAGAGGCCTAACCATAAAATACCTACAATGGGACTAAAAACGATCACAAAAAATGAATTTGCGCTATTGTTAACCACATTGGGATCCATATTGAGGAATAGAATTTTATGGTCGAGGTTATCTTTAGCAAACAGGGACAATGAACCACCGCTTTGTTCGGATATGGCCATAAAAATGAAATAACAGAAAATGAATACAAAGGCTGCGAGCAATTTATATTGTGCTGTTTTATCTTTTATGCTAAACGTTTCGTACAGGAAATAAATCATAGCAATAATACCGATGGTGTACATGAAATAATCCGTAAAGGCCGTATTTTTTACCATGATGTAAATCAATGGAATACAGACTATTGATCCTGCATAAACAGCGATTTCTGATAATTGCTGTTTTGATTTTTTGAGGTGGAGCAATGGGGAATTTCCTATCGGACCCAGGTATTTTTTAGTAAAAATAAAGGTACCTAAACCAAACATCATCACCAGGGCAGCAGATAAGAAACATAAATGCCAGTTATAATATTTACCCAGATAAATACACATGGCGCCGCCCAAGAGGCCTCCAACGTTAATGCCAGCGTAAAAAAGTCCGTAGCCAGCATCTCTTCGGTTATCTTTTTCATGGTAAAGCTCGCCTACCATTGAAGATACATTGGGTTTGAAAAAACCTGTACCAATGATGGATAGGGTAATACCTACGTAAAAAAGGTCGTGAGGAGAAAATGCCAAAACAAGATTACCGATAATCATGAGTGAACCGCCCCAAAAAAGCGATTTCCTGAAACCCAGGATCTTATCGGCGAAAATGCCGCCAATAAAAGTGAAAGCATACACAAAAGCCTGGATGGCACCATATTGCAGGTTCGATTTCTGATCGCTCAAACCCAGCTGATCTACCATAAAAAAGGCCAGTACACCCCGCATACCATAAAAACAGAAACGTTCCCACATTTCTACCAGCGATAAGTGCCAGAGTTGCTTCGGGTATTTTCCTTCAAAATTCTGGATCTCTTCTATTGAAACTGTTTTTTCCATTAAAATAGGTTTAAAAATTAAAAGCCCGATCGGAGCCGGGCTTTCTATATGGTTGTGTTTTAAATTAGTCCAGAATATCCTGGTGCATCATTTTTTGCAGTTTTTTGGTAATTGCAAATAAGATAAGCGACGCAATGCCGGCCATTACCACAAACATCATAAAAAACTCGTACAACGAATTAATCTGGATGCCTAAAATAGATTGATATTCGAAAGGAATTTTTAAATCTTTCAATTTTGCCAGTTCTGCAGCACTTGGTGTAACCGTTTTAGATAAAATTGGTTGAAGGTTAATACCTGCATCAGCAGCCTGTTTAATTTCTGCTGTTCCCGGAGGATATAAACTACTTAAAATTCCGGCAAATTTGTTGGCAGCAGCATTGGCTAAAAACCAAACCGCCATTAACAGCGAACCGAATTTTAACGGTGCCAGTTTATTTACCAAAGATAAACCGATAGGAGACAGGCAAAGCTCGCCACACGTATGCAAGGCGTACATCCCGATTAACCACATCATGCTTACTTTGACTGACGATGATACATCTTTAACGCCAAAAGCAATCCATAAATAACCTAAAGCAAGTAAGAATAAACCTAATGCCATTTTAGTTGGTGATGATGGTTCGTTTTTACCTAATTTAATCCATAGCCAGGCAAAAATCGGTGCAAATGTTACTACAAAAATAGAATTTAACGAAGCAAAAATACTTGCAGGCACGGTAATAAAGCCTAAATCTCGTTGTGTTTGTTCTGCTGCGAAGAAAGTTAGAGAAGCACCAGCCTGTTCAAAGGCACTCCAGAAAAAGATAACGAAAAAGGCAACGATAAAAATTACACCAATACGTTGTTTTTCGATAATACTCAACGATTTATTGGAAAAGATAATAAAAGCAATAAACAGTACCGAAGCCACCAATAAATAGGTTAAAAAACTGAATACTTTTGCATCAATATAAAATAAACCAATCATTAATGCAGAAAAAGCTGCCAGACCAAAACCAATAACCAGTGGGTTTAAAGCCGCTTTAGGTGTCCCTGCAGGAACAACGCCTAACTCTTTACCATCAGGTGCTACCACATATTTTTTCTGAAATAAGATTTGTACCAGAACACCTAAAAGCATGGCTACACCTCCTGCAAAAAATGCCCATTTAAAATCTAACGGATTTCCGGTATCGCCTAAAAAACCACAAACGATAGGGCCTAATGCACCACCAACGTTTATACCCATGTAAAAAATGGTATAAGCCGCATCGCTTCTTTTATCGCCTTTAGGATATAACTGACCAACCAGCGAAGAAATATTTGGTTTAAAAAAACCATTTCCGGCAATCATAAAGCCAAGACCTGTAAAAAACAGAAAGGCCGACAGAGATGGATTACTGTGGAACAGTGTTGCGCAGAAGAAAAGTACAAACTCACCAAGGGCCATCATTAATCCACCGGTGATAATCGATTTTTTATTCCCCCAGTAGCGGTCGGCAATGTAGCCACCAATTAGCGGTGTTAAGTAAACTAAGCCGGTATAACTACCATAAAGGTTAGAAGCAAAAGCTTTATCAAATAACAGGGCTTTGGTCATAAACAGCACAAGGATTGCCCGCATGCCGTAATAGTTGAAACGCTCCCACATTTCTGTGGCAAATAACACGTATAAACCCTTGGGATGGCCTTTAGATTGATTTGGTATTGATGTCATATTCAGTATTTTAGTTTGTTTGTTGTTGAATGTGATAAAATTTTATTTAATGCCGTATGCTTTCATGATGTTATTTAACCATTTTAATAACACCAGGCCAATTACTGCCGAAGCCATTAGCAGCGAGAAGTTTACCCAAAAGAAATTGGATTTGTCTTCGTAAGTATCCCAAAGGGTAGCCAGTACGCCAGAAAGTTTATTGCCGATTGAGGTAGAGACAAACCAGCCGCCCATCATTAAAGAGGTGATCCTAACCGGGCTTAGTTTTGATACCAATGATAAACCCATCGGACTTAAAAAGAGTTCGCCAATGGTAATGATACCGTAAGTGCCCATCAGCCAGAGTACCGAAACTTTTTCGGATCCGTTTTTACCGATATAAACAGCTGTAATCATCACCAGGACAGAAATTGCGGATATGAATATGCCGAATATGATTTTACTTGCCGTGCTCGGTTCTTTGCCTCTGCTGCGTAGCCAGGTAAAAAAGGCAACAACCAATGGCGTTAACAGGATTACCCAGGCCGGATTAATGGATTGGCTTAAATTTGTAGCCCATAATTCTACCCCTTCGCCTTCTTTTGGCAATTCTGCCGCGGGTACATTTTTAAAATAAACAGGATAATTGTATTCTTTCTGCACCACACCATCTACTTTTTGCAAACGGAAAGCATGATCGTAAAGTGCCAAGCTGTCTTTTTTGTAAACTAAATTTTGTGACAGGCTTAAGTTTGAAAAAGTGTTTTTTGCGGTAGGATTGGTGAGGCTCCGGTCGGTATAGCGGTCGGCCCAGGTAGTTAAAGCGGTACCGTTTTGTTTAAATACGGCCCAGAATAATATTACGACTACAAAAATGGTTAACAAAGCTGCAATCGGCCGTTTTTCTTCTTTACTGGCTTTAAAAAATAACGTGCTGTAGAAATAAATTACCGGAAAACAGGCAAATATAAAAGCATCGGTGCTGGTAGAGCCTACTAATGGGTGACCAATTGATTTTGTTGGCAACACCCAGCCGATAACACCTGCAATTACAGAGGGTAGGAGAATGAGTAAGCAAATTTTAAGGAAAGGCATATCACCATCAACCATTCCTTTTTTAATATCGAAAGCCCGGTAATGCTTTAGTCCCATAGTAAAAACCGCTACCCCAATAAACATGCCCACGCCGGCGGCGAAAAATGCATATTCCCAGCCCAGCATAATGTATAGGGCCGCGCCAAAAAAGTTGCATATAAACGCACCAACGTTAATACCCATGTAGAAAATATTATAACCGTCGTCTTTTTTAGCCTGATACTCAGGGGTTGAATAAATATTGCCCAATAAAGTAGAAATATTGGGTTTAAAAAAGCCATTTCCCAAAATAACAAGGGTCATGGCCAGGTAAAGCATGGGCAAACTGTGCACGCCCATTAAACAATAGCCTACACCCATCATGAGGCCGCCAATAATGATCGATTTGGCATAACCGAGGTATCTATCAGCAAGTAAGCCACCTAAAAATGGTGTTAAAAATACCAGGGCGATAAATGTTCCGTACAAATCAGCTGATTCTGCCTCAGTCATGGCAAAACCTGCTTTCACATCCTTTAAATAAAGCGTAAAAATGCCGATCATTAAATAGTAACCAAAACGTTCCCACATTTCTGATAAAAAAAGGAATTTTAAGCCTTTAGGATGTTTGGTTTGGTTTGTTGCGGGCATTTAGGAAAAGTTTTTAGGGCGCAATATAGCGAGTGGAGGCCATTCTGGCAAATTTTTAAACCATATGGCAGGTAAATGATTTGTTAAGCCTGGTTAAAAATCAGAACTTTCTGATGGGTTTTACATTTTTTTTGGGGTCTGCATAAAGCTCGTCGTTTGCGTTCGGATCGTTGTTAAGTACCAGTTCTTCCTGGAGTTTTAATTTACCGCCAATAATTTTGAAACCGTCAAAAGTTCCGTCCGATCCATAATATTCGAACCTTCCTTTTATTTCAGGATCAAAAGATGCCAGGTGATCGAATATAATCATTCCTGCCTTCATATCCGTTTTCAAGGTCATGGCATTCGATTTTGCATATTCGAATATTAGCCTGTTCTTTCCCTTTAGTTCTTTTCCGTCAAAAACTGGCGCACCCAAAGTGAGGGTTTCCTTATCAAACGAAAGAATTTCGATCACTTTTTTAGTAGTTGCCTGTGTATTGCCTTTCCAGCCCAAAAGCACATAATAAGGCAACTGGTTTCCACTCGTTACCGGAATTATTTCATAATACCTCGCTCCAAACCATTTCTGGTTATTGGTGATGATATTAGGATCGTTCAGGTTTTCGGTCTGATCGATGAGCGGAAACAATTTTAACGGACCGCTTTTGGTATTCATCTGGATGGCGCCATAATAGCGGTAAGAACCATTTTCTAATTGAACATACCAGCTCAAAATCCTGAAAGCCTGATCAGGAGATTTAATTACCGATACATTTTTTAGCGAATCGAATGGGAATGAAAAAGAATTTGGCATTTTTAGTGCCTCTACCAGGGTTTTTACAAACCTGCTATTGAATTCCGTTTTTTGAGCATCGCTTTGCGCGGCAACAGTATTTGCTGATATTTTGATCAGCGTATCCTGAAAAACACCCAGTTTGCTGGCAACCTGCTGCGCTTTCAGGTTAAAGCTCAGCAGGGCCAGAATTAAAAATATGTTGAACTTGAAAAACTTCATGCGTATCTAAGATAGCTAAAACTTCCAGATTATAACTTTTCGATCACTAATGCACTGGCACCACCACCACCGTTACAAATACCGGCAACACCAATTTTTCCATCGTTCTGTGCCAGTACTGAAAGCAGGGTAACTACTATTCTTGCGCCCGATGCACCCAGCGGGTGACCTAAAGAAACTGCGCCACCATTAACATTTACCTGGTTTTCGTTTAAATTTAATAATTGGTTGTTTGCTAACGATACTACAGAAAAAGCTTCGTTAATTTCGAAAAAATCAACATCCTTAATGTCTACATTTGCTTTGTGTAAAGCTAGCGGAATGGCTTTTGAAGGTGCTGTGGTAAACCATTCTGGTGCCTGTTGTGCGTCAGCATAGCCTAAAATTTTAGCCAATGGTGTTATACCCAGCTCTTTTGCTTTATCAGCACTCATTAAAACCAAAGCGGCTGCACCATCATTTAAGGTAGAAGCATTTGCCGCGGTTACCGTTCCATCTTTTTTAAAAACGGGTTTTAACGAGGGGATTTTATCAAATTTAACAGCTGTAGGTTCATCGTCGGTATCAACCAAGGTGATTTCACCTTTACGGTCTTTTACCTCTACCGCTACAATTTCTCCGGCAAATTTGCCCGAAGTTTGTGCAGCTTGTGCTCGTTTGTAAGATTCTATTGCGAAATGATCCTGTGCCTCTCGACTGATGTTACATTCTGTAGCACAAAGTTCGGCTGCAGAGCCCATGTGGTAATCGTTGTACACATCCCAAAGTCCATCTTTTACCAGTCCATCGGTTAACTGTCCATGGCCTAAACGGTAACCATTTCTGGCTTTATCAAGGTAATAGGGTACATTGCTCATGCTTTCCATACCCCCGGCCACAATAATATCATTGTCGCCATTGGCAATACTCTGTGCGGCAAGCATAATGGCTTTAGTGCCTGATGCGCATACTTTATTAATGGTAGTTGCAGGTAAATCAGGTAAACCGGCGGCTTTTGCAGCTTGTGTGGCTGGTGCCTGACCTAAATTGGCCGATAACACATTGCCCATATATACTTCCTGGATCTGTTCTGGTTTTAAGCCGGCTTTTTCGATGGCGGCCCTGATAGCGAAGCCTCCAAGCTGAGTAGCAGAAAATTGGGCCAATGAGCCTCCAAAACTTCCAATAGGGGTTCTTACAGCTGATACAATTACAACTTCTTTCATGTACAAAATTTTTAATGAATTTTTGGTTAGGCCGCTAAGTTAATTAAACCGCTCATGTTTCCAAAACCTGCAGGCTTTAAAATAACTTACTGCAAATGATTTTAGCACCTTCTGATCATAATAAATTTTAAGGTTCTATGTAAACCTATGAGGTTTGTTAAATAGGAAATAATTTTTTGGGAGAACGCTTGCGCTCGTTTCCAAACGAGTGCATAAATAGCTATACGATTCTATCGTGGTAAATGTAAAATTATTTAACGCTTGTTAGAAACGAGCGTCAGCTCGGTGGTCAATTTTTTTTGGAAATGCTTGGTTCGGTGTTTATGGCAGGCCTGTGGGTTTTGCGTTAGGGATTGTAAGGGTTCAGTACCGGTTCTTCATCGGTACCGGAGCGCAGCGCAGCCCTGCAAAGCCCGCCCCCCTGTGGAACGCCCATATTATTTGCAATTTACAATTTGCAGCTTACCGGTGCCTTGACCTTTGAAAGTTCAAAAAATCCAGTTGAATGTTGCATATCTGCATCTACTATCTTTTAGTCTATTCTTCTTTCGCCTTACCTTTTTTCCTGGATTTTAAGGCCTGGGTAAGCAGAAACTCAATCTGCCCGTTGGTGCTCCTGAACTCATCTGCAGCCCAGATTTCTACTTCTTTTAATAAAGCAGGACTTATTCTTAATACAAAAGCTTTTTTATCTTTCTCCGCCATTCTTATTGTATTGCTTGTATATTATACCTCGTTTTTAAATTTAGGAGGAACATTTCCAGCTCTTCTATTTTATTGGAACTGAACAAAAGTTTTTTTCCATTTTTAAATTCCAGTTGCAAGCCCCTGTTTTTATCGTTTAAAATGAAAGCCTTATCTTTAAGTTTAAACCATAAACGCGTTTTAACACCGTAACCGCCGTATTCAGAAAATGCATCATATTTGCGGATGTATGCTTTTTCAATGCTCATCCAATGGAAATGGCTCGGCTTGAAATGGAAAGGGAAGTAGCGGTAAGATAAACCCTGAGCATTTATTTTTAAGGTCAACTTATTTTGCTGCACTATAAAAATGATTAAAAATGGCAGAAAAACGGCCAATAATGGAGCAAAATACATTTTTTGCAACTCTGACAGGCTTGGTCCGTTTTTCTGGAAGATCAATATCGCCAATGTCGGGAATATTGTTACCCCGGTTATAAGATATAACCACCAGATTTTTAAGCCTTGTTTCTCCTCAAATTCCATCGCTTAATTATATAAGGTACCGGTATTTACTACAGGTTGCACATGGCGGTCGCCACAAAGTACCACCAGTAAATTACTTACCATGGCTGCTTTGCGTTCTTCATCCAGTTCTACAATGCCTTTTTGTGATAATTTCTCTAAAGCCATTTCTACCATGCCTACGGCGCCTTCTACAATTAATTTACGGGCTGCAATTACAGCTGTGGCCTGCTGACGCTGTAACATGGCGCTGGCAATTTCGGGCGCATAAGCCAAATGCGAAATCCTTGCTTCCAGAACTTCAATCCCTGCTCTTGATAAACGTTCATTCAGTTCATTTTCCAGTAATTCGCTTACTTTTTCGGCGCCATCTTTTAGCGTAATACTGGTTTCCTCGCCTTCGGCATGATCGTAGGGGAAAATGTTGGCTAAATGCCTTACCGCGGCTTCGCTCTGGATATTTACATACTGCATATAATTTTCTACAGAGAAAACTGCTTTGGCTGTTTCGTTCACTTTCCATACCACCACCGCGGCAATTTCGATCGGGTTACCCAGTTTATCGTTTACTTTTAACTGCTGCCCGTTAAGGTTATTTGCTTTTAACGATAACCTTCTTTTGGCGGTTAAGGGGTTTACCCAGAAAAATCCATCAGCTTTTACCGTGCCCAGGTATTTCCCAAATAAGGTTAATACCATCGATTGGTTGGGGTTGATGATTAAAAAGCCCGGGAAGATTAAAAATATATCCACAGCCAGTAAAATCCCTCCCCATAAAAAGATTTCTGAAACAAAACATAAAATTGAAGCCACCAATAAAGCAATGCTTATGGCGAAAGTTAAATACCCAGAAGGAGGGCTGATGATTTTTTCCTGATACATAATTGATATTAATTTGATATCATAAAGTAAAATATAAAATCTGGTAATTGCAAACAAAATCCCCAAAATGTATATTAGATAAAAATGTTATTTTTGACAATACAATAATTATATCGTTTTGGCCAAAATCAAGAGAAATTCCCATAAAATCCTTTACCGGAAATATTCATCAAACCTGAAGTATGTAATGATGATATTTACCGTTTTCATTATTACGCTGTTCCTTCCGAAACAACCGAGATTCAGGTATGAATTTGAAAAAAATGCAGTCTGGAAAAATAAAGATCTGATTTCTCCTTTCAGTTTTGCGATTTTAAAAACGAACCCGCAGGTAAGTGCCGACAAAAAGAATGCGTTAAAAGATATTTTGCCGGTTTACCAACTCGACAGGGGGATTACCGCAACAGCATTGGATGAATTTGGAAACGAATTTGATATTAAGTGGAAATCGAAGCAGCTTGATGAAAAAGAAAAGGAAGCTTATAAAGCTGCAGCCTACCGTTTGCTGCAGAATATTTACCAGAAAGGAATTATCGGATTAAATGTAAAACACCAGGCAGGCGGGAAAAACTACGATTTCTCTCTGCTGGAAAATAATGTGGCACAGGAAAAAAATACACAGGATGTTTTTACAGCCGAAACGGCACTTAACTTTTTTAAAGAAAATTTTAAAGCGCCCAACCCGGTAATGGGCGATTTGGTGGCCAACCTGGCCATTGATCATATTACGCCGAATATTGTATTTGATGAGCGTTTAACGCAAACCATACAGGATAATACCATCAATAATATTTCGACCACTAAGGGGATGGTACAAAAAGGGGAGTTGATTGTAGCCAAGAACGATGTAATTGATGAAGAAATTTACCAGAAACTCGAATCGTACAAGGCAACTTACGATGCACAGACCAAAACCATTGGCAGCAGGGCGCTGGTTTACCTCGGTCAGGTGGTGTTGGTGGGTTTCATCCTGACCATATTAATGTCGTTCCTTTTTCTTTTCAGGAAAGATATTTTTGCCGATAACCGTCAGCTTTCTCTTATATTAATTGTAACCACCGGAATGTTACTGGCCTTAACCTGGGCCATTAAAATGGAAATCCCGAGTTTATATTACATTCCGTTTTGTGTGGTGCCGATTATCATCAGGATTTTATTTGATACGCGTTTGGCACTTTACCTGCACATGCTGGTAATTTTGATCGCCGGGTTTTTTGTAGCCAACAGTTTCGAATTTGTATTTTATCAGGTTACCGCCGGTATGGTGGCCATATTCAGCATTAAAAACTTTGTTAAACGCGAAAGATTTTTGGTTTCGGCTTTATTTATATTGCTGGCTTACTTTGTTTCCTTTGTGGGGATTGCCTTGCTGCGCGAAGGATCTTTCCGCGAAATCGAGTGGATTAATTTTATTCCTTTTGTTTTCAGCGTACTCTTGTCGCTTTTGGCTTATCCGTTAATTTACCTTTTTGAACGGATTTTTGGTATCACCTCAGATGTAGCATTGATCGAATTAACCAATACCAATAATAAATTGTTAAGGGAGCTTGCCTTTAAAGCACCAGGAACGTTTCAGCATTCGTTACAGGTGGCTAAC
Source organism: Pedobacter sp. 22226 (assembly GCF_052045455.1). Taxonomy (NCBI): domain Bacteria; kingdom Pseudomonadati; phylum Bacteroidota; class Sphingobacteriia; order Sphingobacteriales; family Sphingobacteriaceae; genus Pedobacter; species Pedobacter sp. 22226. The sequence continues at coordinate 23,968 of NZ_JBQEPB010000009.1, forward strand.
CTTGCGGAGGCAGCCATATTTAAAATAGGCGGTAATTCTGTACTGGTAAGGGCAGGAGCATTATATCATGATATCGGTAAAGTAGACAATCCGCAATACTTTATCGAAAACCAGAATACCGCTGTAAGTCCGCACGATAAATTGCCTTACGAGCAAAGTGCACAGATTATTATTCAGCACGTACATAAAGGAATTGAGATTTTAAGGAAAAACCAGATTCCAGAAGCCATTATCGATTTCATCAGAACGCACCATGGAAATACCCGGGTGGATTATTTTTATCAGTCGTTTTTGAAGAATTCTCCCGAAAAATTTGTTGATGAAAACATTTTCCGCTACCCCGGACCGATCCCTTTTAGTAAAGAAACCGGGGTGTTGATGCTGGCAGATTCGGTCGAAGCTGCTTCAAGAAGTCTGAAAAATCCCGATGCGCAGAACATAAATGACCTGGTTGAACGCATAATCAACTACAAATTGGAACAAAATCAGCTTGATGATTGCGATTTAACGTTAAAAGATATTGAAACTATCAAATTGATATTCAAGACGATGCTGATGAGTATCTATCATGTGCGCATAGATTATCAACAATTATCATAATTTTTTTTTGCAGAATAACTTGTTTTACTATATTTGCAGACCTCAAAACAACGCCGGTAGGGCGAAAAGAAGAGGTTGAAAGGAGAGGTGCCTGAGTGGCCGAAAGGAACAGTTTGCTAAACTGTCGTACTGGTAACGGTACCGCGGGTTCGAATCCCGCCCTCTCCGCAGAAATAAAAATAAATGTAAATAAAAACGGAATTATCAATTTAAAACCGTCAATTTGCAATCCCTCCGAAAGAGGAAAAAGAAGATACCAAGTTCGGGATGTAGCGTAGCCCGGTATCGCGCCTGCTTTGGGAGCAGGAGGTCGTAGGTTCGAATCCTGCCATCCCGACAAAAAGTTTATCCCCTTTTAAAATAGGATTAAAAAAAAGATCGATACCAAGTTCGGGATGTAGCGTAGCCCGGTATCGCGCCTGCTTTGGGAGCAGGAGGTCGTAGGTTCGAATCCTGCCATCCCGACAAAAAGTTTATCCCCTTTTAAAACAGGATAAAAAAAAAGATCGATACCAAGTTCGGGATGTAGCGTAGCCCGGTATCGCGCCTGCTTTGGGAGCAGGAGGTCGTAGGTTCGAATCCTGCCATCCCGACGAAACAAGGACGCAAAATCCAACAAAGACCCTTTAAACTAAACATTTAAGGGGTTTTGTAATTTTAAGACATTGGGCGAATAAATTCTACAGGTTTATTTTTATTGTAAAAATTTGTACTTTTATTTATCTAAATTTAAAATCCCATGCTCAGGAAAACGCTCCTCTTCACAATCCTGGCCTTTAGCGGCTTTGGCAGCTTATCTGCCCGAAATATTTTTCACCGTATCAATGCTGCGCCTGTTACAGCTTGCATCAATAAACTGACTGGTTATCGGATAAGCGGAGATATTATTTTATAACTAATCCTGATTGTTGATTCAAGAAACTGCTTTTCTGAAAAGAAATTCAGGCAATTAACCTGTCCTGAACGTTTAAAACAGCCAGAAAATGCTATTCTGCTAATCAAAAATAAGCCCTGTCAAAATTCATCCAATTTATAAAAACTAAAAAAACACCATTTCATGGAAGTAACGCTGCTTAACATCATTGATATTTTAAAACAATATCTTCCTCAGGACAACATGCCGAAAATACTGTTCGACTCGCCTTTAACCAGTAAAGAGTACAACGATAAGCGACAGATATTTAATACCTATTATCAGTTTCGGCCAACTGCAATAGTATTTTGCACCAATACAGTACAAGTTTCGGAAGTTATCAAATGCATCAGAGAAAATAACTACAACGGCCCTTTAAGGGTACGGTCAGGCGGTCATGATCATGAAGGAGAATGTTCTGCAACTGATGCGCTGGTAATAGACCTGTCTGAAATGAAGACCGTTGATATCGAGGCAGACAAGAATTATGCAACCATAAAGCCGGGTATTATGTTCATTGATCTCATTAAACAAATGAACGCAAAGAACGTGGGATTGCCGCATGGTACCTGTTATTCTGTACGCATTGCCGGATTTACCTTTGGTGGTGGCTGGGGGCCCTGGACACGCCAGAAAGGCATGGGCTGCGAAAGCCTGGCCGGTGTAACTATAGTATTAGGCGATGGCTCATTCCGGACAATTATTGACAACCAGCTTATTCCTGAATATGAAGGCAACCCGGTACAGGATCTTAATGAAGAAGACCGCAAACTTTTATGGGCATTGCGCGGCGGCGGGGGCATGAGTTACGGTATCATCACCGAACTTATTTACAAAACATTCACCTTGCCTGATTATACCACTAAATTTACTGTAGCCTGGGAGCAGAAGCCGGGTAGGAATATCCCACCTGCGGTAAACATTCTTAAACGTTGGGAAGAACTTATCAACTACAACGAAAACACAGATTTACTGGGTACCAACCTTAAAGTGGCTGCTAAATTTAAAGATGTACAGGACACAACGCCGGTAGAAAATTCTGTGCATGATTGTTACTTCTATGGATATTACATGGGCAGTAAAAGCGAATTTGATGATCAGGATGAATTTGAAGCAAACCTGCAAAATATTATTGAGGAGGCCTGGTTTCCGGTACAACAATTTGGTGATTATAGTATCAACTTTGAAGATAGCATACCGGCAATACTATCCAACAATGTTACCAATGCATCGGGCAAGTTAACGGCCGTGCCTGATCACAACAGACGGCAGTGGAGTACATTTTCGGCCTGGGACAGGGTTGTAAAATGGGATACAGGTCACCATAAGAACCATCGGCTTGAAAGTATATATGATACTGCTGCCTTACCTCCGCATTTCCAGGCTATTCCGCCTGAGCTGGATAAGCCTGCTCCACACAAAATAACTTCAAGGTTTGCCATGGTTATTGATGATGAGAACATTGCCGCCCAACGAAGAAACAAACTGATAGAAAGCCTTGAATCCAACCTGTTGGATATTGAAGGCGCCAATCAGCGCCTGAGTACGTATTTCACGCTTGGAGCCATTACCGGTGCATATTACAGAGATTATAATTTCAATGCCAGTCAATATCCTCAGGGCAGTTCTTTTGCATATAAAAAATGTTATTACACCGTACAATATCAGGCCTGGTGGGACAATGATGGTGTTGAAAATCCAAAAGTACAGCCTTACGTAAACCGTGCTCTGGATTGGCTGGAGGTTTGCCGCAATTATGAGATCCCTGCAACTTATGGTGCCTTCATCAGTTTTAAAGATGAAAGCATTCCAACACGCGTTTATTTTCAGGAAAGTTACGATAAGCTTAAAGAAATAAAAGAAACGTATTGCCAAGACCCCAACAATTTATTCAGCAGTCGCAAGACTATTATTTGATGTAGTAACCTGACGGAGGATTACAAGGCAGCCTAAGTGCTGCCTTTTGATTTTTAAGATTATTAAATTCTATACGACAAAAAAAGTGCTAAATAAAAAAGCAGTAAAAATTAATAATATAAAAAAACCTCTAAATCAAATGATTAGAGGTTCTTTTATTTTTCGAAATGTTAGTTCCATCTGTTGATTTGCTAATTTTCCGGAAAGATGAATTCAATGGCATACTAGCTATCGCCTCGTTCCTGCGGAAAAATATTCTTATCGAAATGGTGGTGACGGTAGAAGTTTTGCCTGTCGATTTCTACTGTTTCTTCTTCCAGTTTTAATGCGGCAGGACTGCCGATAACCACCCTGATGTTGTCTTCCATTTCTGGAGTTACCTCTCCGATAATGTACCTGGGCATTGCTTCCAGTTGCTCATGGTGAAAATCAGGAGTCTGGATTTCTTTTGCGCTGGTATCGAGGTCGATAAGGCCAATGGGGATGAGTACCTTTTTATCCTCTACCATTGTGGTGCCTTCATCAAGCGTAACAATCGCATAGCGAACGGTATTTGCCTCAGGGTCAAAAAGTAGGTCGTGCACTTTGCCAATGCGGTTTTCGCCGCTCTTTACCAGCCAGCCTGTGATATCTGCCTCACCTTCGGTGAGTGTATAATTACTAATGGATAATTCTTGAAGATTACTGTAAATGATCTGGTGATTGTTCATAATAAATAGATTAAAGCATAAATAAATACAACAGTTGCCGAAAGCGATTGGTTTGAAGTTTTTGGTTTAAGCCCCCTTAAGTGCTGGAAATAAGGTTGTTTGATAATTTTATTTAAGTTGCAATTTAAATGTATTTTGAGTTGTTCTATACGAATAGCGTGTCAGGAAGAATCTGGTTAGTGATGATTTTTGTTTATTTTAGCAAAAAATAATAATATGTCATTTACCACCCTGGGTTTATCTCCGGATTTATTAAAAGTATTATCAGATCAGAATTTTACTGCACCAACGCTCATTCAGCAAACAGCTATACCGGCAATATTAAATAAAAAAGATGTTTTGGGTATTGCTAAAACAGGCTCTGGAAAAACAGCCAGCTATGTTTTACCGCTGCTGATGAATCTGCAAAAAGCACCTAAGCTTAAAAACCGCCACGTTAATGTACTGGTTTTGGTACCTACCCGCGAACTTGCCGTGCAGGTAAAAGAAGTTTTCCTGACTTTTAGCTCAGGACTTTCTGTGCCTGTTAAAACGTTAGCGGTATTTGGCGGGGTTTCCATTAATCCGCAAATGACTGCGTTACAAGGGGTAAATGTACTTGTTGCTACACCGGGAAGGCTATTAGAACTGTTGGATTCCAATGCAGTCAACTTATCTCTTATTGAAACTTTGGTGCTTGATGAGGCAGATAAAATGCTTAATCTGGGATTTAAAGAAGAGGTTGATAAAATCATCTCTCTTTTGCCTCAAAATCGTCAGAACATATTATTGTCGGCTACTTTAAGTACCGATATCCAGTCGATTCATCAAATTTTGTTACACGATCCGCTGGTAATTAAAATTGAAGACCAGGAAGATTCCATAGATCAGATTAATCAGGTGGCTTATATCGTTTCAGATGATAAAAAAGGACCTTTTTTACGTTATCTGATCAATCATCATGAAATGCAGCAGGTATTAATATTTGCCTCTTCAGTTCATACAGCCGATGCTGTAGTAAATAAACTGCGTAAAAATAACTTCGATGCAAAAACGATCCATAGCAAAAAAAGCCAGGGTGCGAGGAATGAGGCTTTATATCTTTTCAAATCAGGAAAACTCAGGATATTGGTTGCTACGGATTTAATGGGAAGAGGAATTGACATTAACCAGCTTCCTTTTGTAATTAATTATGAATTACCAAGATCACCAAAAGATTATATTCATCGCATTGGCAGAACCGGCCGGGCGGGCAGCATAGGAGAGGCCATCTCGCTGGTTAGTCCGGACGAATTACACCATTTTGAGGTGATAGAAAAAAAGATGGGTAAGCAGGTTGAAATGATTGATAGTGAAAGGGTTAAATAATTTATTGCAGCTTGTTTTTCTTGCTTTTAAGTCTTGATAAAAAAGACCTGCCCAGCTTGTTGTTTCGTGAGCCAAGCAGGTCTTTAAGTTAAACAAACTACTGTTGGTTTTTTAATTTTAGAGAGTCTTTAGCCCTTTTCTTGAAAAAACCGCGCAGCAGGAAATTGCTTTGTACCGCTTCCAGATCTTCGTCTAATTTTTTACTGCTTTTCTCCAGATTCAACATAATTGTTCTCACCTGTTCTGCCGTTTTCTGGTCGTTTAACAGCAGTCCGGCGGCGTTATCTGAAGTTTTTAGTTTTGCCGATGCAGCATCCAGGTTAGCGGCCAGGCTTGATGCCGATTCTACAGATTTTTGTAAGGTAGCAGCAGAACGCTCGAGTTTTCTAAATACTGCAGTATCGGTCAGCATTTTATCCATCAGTCCGTTTTTAGTATTCAGTGTTTTTCCAAAACGGCCAAGCAGTTCCGCACTTTGCGCAGTGGCAATAGAAGTACGGTTTAAATTTGCAACCATCGATTTAAAATTAGTAGCAAGCTCCTGATCGGATAATAAAGCACCAGCGGCACCTTTGCCATCAATCAGGTTTCTGGCCAGTATCTTAAAGTCGCCGGTAACATCCACCAGGTTTTTATTGTTTACCTGTAATGTTTTCATAATATCATCGGTAGAGAGGGAGGTATTCACTTTTAGCATATCGCCATCTTCTACAAAAGGAAATTTTGGGTTTCCGCCGGTGATGACCACAATCTTATTTCCGATCAATCCATCAGCACCAATGCTGGCCCCTGCGTCTTTATGGATGTATTTATGCACATCTTCCTCTATACTAAGCAATACTCTTACCTGCGAGGTGCCAAAAAAATCAATTTTTTTGATGGTGCCGATTTTTACACCAGAAAACCATACGTTATTGCCCTTTTTTAAACCCTGAATATCGTTAAATACTACACTCAGCGTAAAACTTTTAACAAATGTTTTCTTTTGGCTGCCCAGGGTAAATATGCCCAGTACGAAAATCAGGATACCTATGGCAATGAAAATACCTACTGTTATTTTTTTTCTGTTTTCATTCATGGTTATTGTATAAAATTGTAATCAAAAAATGGTTGAGCCTGTTTATCACCCGAATTAAAAACCTGTTCAAAGGTGCCTTTTCTATCAAAATTTCTCTCAATCAGCATGGCTACCCTGTTGCCTACTTCTTTGGCGCAGGTAAGATCGTGGGTGATAATAATTGCACTGGTATGGTAACGTTCCTGTACGTCGTTAATCAGTTTATTAATTTCACGTGAGGTAATCGGGTCAAGCCCGGCAGTAGGCTCATCATAAAGCATAATTTCAGGTCTTAAAATTAAAGTCCTGGCAATACCGATCCTTTTCCGCTGTCCGCCTGAAAGTTCTGAAGGCATCTGGTTAATGGTTTGCGATAGGCCAACGGCATCCAGCATTTCTTCAACTGATGATTTTACTTCCTGTTTCGTCAGATCCTTCCTGTTGCGCACCAAAGGAAATTCAAGGTTTTCCCTTACCGTCATGCTATCATAAAGCGCACTGTTCTGGAACGAAAAACCAACCCTTAACCTTAATGCAAGAAGTTCTTCGTAAGATATCTCATCCACCACCTGGTTCAATACTTTTACCAGGCCCGAATCAGGTTTTAGCAAGCCGATAATAATTTTAATCAGTACCGATTTTCCCGTTCCCGATTTACCTAAAACCACCAGGTTTTCACCCTTGTATAAATCAAGCGAAGCATTTTCGAGCACGGTATAATTGCCAAAAGATTTGTTAAGCCCTTTAATCTCAATTACTTTTTCGATACTTTCGTCTGTAAATTGTTTTTCTCTCATAACCGATGGCTTAGGTATTAAACAAACTAAATATCTGTACGCAAACTACTTCTTCCACAAAAATGAGGAACATGGCAATTACCACCGAAGAGTTAGCCGCTTTACCTACACCCTCGGTGCCTTTTGATGAATTATAGCCCTGATAACAGCCTACAATAGCAATGGTGAAGCCAAAAAGTATGGCCTTAACGGTAGAAGCGATAATATCCAGATACGTAATGCTTTCGAGCGAACTTTGAAAAAAAGTGGTGGCACTTGTTCCCTCATTTACCGATACATTGAGCAATGCGCCCAGCATGCCTACCATAGCGGTGTAAAATGTAAGGATGGGCATGGTAATGGTAGCTGCCAGTACGCGTGTGCTCACCAGAAATTTGAAAGGGTTGGTGGCCGAAACCTCCATGGCATCAATCTGTTCACTTACTTTCATCGAACCAAGTTCCGCACCTATGCTCGAACCCACTTTTCCGGCAGCAATAAGTCCGGTAAGTAAGGGTGCTAAGGTTCTTAATAAGGCAATTCCTACCAAAGAAGGAAGCCAGGAGGTTGCACCAAACTCAGAAAGCGAGGGCCTCGATTGTTTTGTAAATACCAAACCGGTAATAAAACCCGTTGTAGAAATAAGTAAAGCAGAGCGATAACCGATTTCGTAACATTGCCTTACCAGTTCTTTTAGCTCGTAGGGTGGGAGAAAGGCTTCTTTAAAAAACCTGCCTATGAATTTAAAAACATCATAAAGGGTAATAAACCAGGCAGCAAAACGCCCAACCGGTTTCACTTCATTTTGGCTGGCACTTAAATCTTTCTCTGTTGCCATTGTTTTTGGGTTCCTGTTTTCATCTATTTAATCTATGTTTTATAGGCTATTTTTTCTTGTTTTTGAGTTAACCCGATGTGCAATAGCTTAATATCCTAACCTATACATAAAAGTGTGCAAATTGTTTGCTTTTTAACCTTAAATTATGTTAAATCTGATAATCACTGTATTCACAGGATGAGTATTTAATAATATGTAAGCAATTTGAGCTTATATGAAACCTTATATGGTTCAAAAATGGTTTGTTGAAGTATAAAAATTATAGTATGGTTTTTCACCATGTAAACATTTAAGAACATGAAAGCCTTTGAGCTTATATGTTATATGGTTCAAAAATGGTTTGTTGAAGTATAAAAATTATAGTTATGGTTTTTCACCATGTAAGACATTTAAGAACATGAAAGCCTTTGAGCTTATATGAAGCCTTATATGACTTATGTGGTTCAAAAATGGTTAGTTTAAGTATAAAAATTATAGTATGGTTTTTCACCATGTAAAACATTTAAGAACATGAAAGCCTTTGAGCTTATATGAAACCTTATGTGACTTATATGGTTCAAAAATGCTTTGTTGAAGTATAAAAATTATAGTTATGGTTTTTCACCATGTAAGACATTTAAGAACATGGAAGCGGTTGAGCTTATATGAAGCCTTATATGACTTATGTGGTTCAAAAATGCTTTGTTGAAGTATAAAAATTATAGTTATGGTTTTTCACCATGTAAAACATTTAAGAACATGAAAGCCATTGAGCTTATATGAAGCCTTATATGACTTATGTGGTTCCAAAATGCTTTGTTGAAGTATAAAAATTATAGTTATGGTTTTCACCATGTAAGACATTTAAGAACATGGAAGCCGTTGAGCTTATATGAAGCCTTATATGACTTATGTGGTTCAAAAATGCTTTGTTGAAGTATAAAAATTATAGTTAAGGTTTTTCACCATGTAAGACATTTAAGAACATGAAAGCCTTTGAGCTTATATGAAACCTTATGTGACTTATATGGTTCAAAAATGCTTTGTTGAAGTATAAAAATTATAGTTATGGTTTTCACCATGTGAGACATTTAAGAACATGAAAGCCGTTGAGCTTATACAAAGTTTTACATGTTCAAAAATCTTACATAAATAATAAAGGAAGAAATCTTTAACATAAAGATTTCTTCCTGAATCCGGATCGAAAAGATGATCCGACTAATATTGACTTCGATGAAATTACTTAATAACCAGGGTTCTGAACAAGGTTCGGGTTCCCAAGCTGGTTATCCGGGATCGGGAATACCAGGTATTTTGCATCACTGGCGGGTTTCTCCTGCCAGGCCGCCAAAAATTTACCGAAGCGGATTAAATCCTGTCTCCTGAAGCTTTCCCAATAAAGTTCTCTTCCACGTTCATCAAGCAGATTGTCTAATGTTAAACTGGTAAAGGCTGAAGCACCTCTCTTCGTTCTGATCAGGTTAACAATCGTTAATGCCGGTCCAGGTTGAGAAGTTCTTAATAATGCTTCGGCTTTCATCAGCAATACATCCGCATAACGGTAATACACCCAGTCGTTTTCCGGTTTTTTTGAGCCGGTATTGGCATAATCAATCGGATATTTAACAACCCTGATTCCAGCCACTTCCAGGTGATTCGGGTTACGCTCTATGATACTTACTTCAGGGGTAAAAGCTAGAGGATTGCCTTTCCTGTCTTTCAGTGCAACCCCGTTCTGGTCAAACTGCTGGCCGATTAAAAAGCCTACCCTGACTCCGTAAACATTGGTTTGTCCGGCATAATCGCCACCTCTTCTGGTATCGCTTGCTTCAAATTTATTGTAGAAGTTAGATAGCGTAGAAAAGCCATTATAGCCATTCGGATTCTGATTATAATGTAAAGTACATTTCCACATCCCATCCAGATCGCTTCCGGTTACACCGGCAGTGTTTTCAGAGGTAAAAATGTTTTCAGTGGACAACTTATTATTTGAAGGGGCAAAATTATCGAAATAATTAGCGGTAAGGGTATAGCCGCCCGTTGCAATTTCATCGGCAAGAGCAATTACTTTAGCCATATCTGCCGGGTCGAAAGTTGGTGCAACACGGTTTAAAATAGCACCTTTATTGAGGTAAATCTTCATGAGTAGTGTCCGGGCGGCATTTTTATTGGCCTGGCTTGCCGGACCATCTGGCAACAGCGGAATGATGGTAGTTAACTCATTAATTAAATAAGCAATTTCATCGGTTGCGTTTCTCACCCTCGATGGTTTGGTAACCCCTTCTCCCGGATCGCGGTAGGGTACCTGGCCCCAGCCATCCAAAACCGAAAATTCAGAAAATGCCCTGATAAAACGTACTGTTGCAGCCTGTGCCGGAGTAGGGTTAAAACCCAGTACATTTGTGCTTACATAACTAATGCTGTTTAAATCCCTGAACACGTCCGAAATTCTGGCATCGTCTGCAGCCCATTTATGCAAATGCAGGGCACGCCAGGCGCCGTTATCATCCCAATCGCCTGCACGGGTAGGTACAATTGCCTCATCAGAGGTTACTTCCTGCAAGGCCGACCAGTTCCAGGGAGCCTGGTAAGGACCCCTCATTGCCGTATAACTTGCTGTAATTAATCCGGGTACATCATTTGATCCCAGTGAACCCGAACTCACCTGGCCATTTAAGTTTTCGTCTAGTTTGGTACAGCCCGCAAGCGCCAGGGTAGCAGCTACGAAGCTGATGATATATTTATTTTTCATGTGGTTGTTGAATTAGAGTGAAAAATTAACACCAAAATTGAAAGTTCTCACCGTAGGATAAGCCGTATAATCTATGCCTGCTGAGGGTACGCCATTGATGCTTTTATTTACATTTACCTCCGGATCGAAACCGGTGTAATTGGTGATTACGAACAGATTCTGCCCATTAACATAGATATTTAGTGATTTTATGGCTTTACCTATATTACCAACGTTGTAATTGATGGTGGCATTGGCCAATTTTACGTAATCTCCTTTTTCAATATATCTTGATGAAGCAGCAATAGGGTTGGCCAATGATTCCTGAATGCCTGAATTAATAAGCGCTGATGCGATATTTCTGTTTCCCAGATTAGAAATGGCTAAAACCGAGTTCGCCGTATTGTTGTAAATGCTCTGCCCGAACGAACCGTTTAAATTAGCCGTGAATGTGAATTTTTTATAGCTCAGGCTGGTGCTTAATCCCATAATTGCTTTCGGGTTGGGATTGCCGAGGTAATATTTGGTAAAACCATCATCGGTATAGGTAGAAAATCCTTCGGTATCTAAACCATTGTACTCTCGGGTTACCATGGCAAATAATGGTAATCCATTTTTGATAACCTCAAGATTTACACCACTTAAGCCCTGACCGCTTAAAGAACCTGTTCTGATTAATCCGGTAAGGTTTTTAACCGTATTTTTAATAAAAGTAACATTACCGCCTACAGACCACGATAAATTGTCATTATCAATAATATTCGCATTAAGGCTGATTTCCAGTCCTTTGTTCTGAACTTCTCCATCTAAATTGTACCAGGTAATTACGCCGTTAGGTGCCGCTGGCGAAAATGCACTTTGTGGAAACAAAAGATCTGAAGTAACTTTATTAAAGTAGTCAATTGAGCCGGTTAGCTTATTATTTAAAAAGCCGAAATCAAGACCGATGTTGGTTTGTTTATCTTCCTGCCATTTTAAATCCGGATTGGCATTATTGATACCCACCAAGCCATCAACACCCCTGATTACAAATCGCTGTTGAGAGGATCCCGATGGGAAATCCTGATTACCGGTTTTACCATAGCCTAATCTTAGTTTTAACTGGTTAAACCATTGCGCATCACTTAAAAAACTTTCTTTTTTTACATCCCAGGCAGCAGCGAAAGAGGGGAAATAACCATATTTATTATTGGCTCCAAATTTGGTTGAACCATCAGCCCTGAAAGTGGCTGTTAAAATATATTTACTGTCGTAGTTAAAAATGGCCCTTGCAAAATAAGATTGCAGTTCTGTTGTGGGGTCGTTACTGGTTACAAAAGTGCGGTTAACCGGTAGGGTGGCTTCAAATGCATCCGTATAATCTACCGCAATATCTCCAAAGCCGGTTGCTGTATTAATGGCTGCCTTATTAACGAAATTAGAATATTCATAACCAATCACGGCATTTAAATTCAGTTTGCTTGCAATCTCTTTATTAAAATTTAAGGTATTGGTAAATTGTTGTGTTACCAGTTCGGTGTTTGAATAACTGGCAAAACCGCCTTTAAAGGCTCCATCAGGTTGAATACCCTGAAGATTTAACGTACTTCTGGTAGAAGATCTTCTAATACCCGTACTGTAATTAACGCTGGCCAGCATCCTGTACTCCAGCCATGGCGTAATTTTATAATATGGCGATAGGCTACCCAAAATGGTAGAAACCTTTGCCTTATCACTATTTGCAGCTAAAGCAGCCAATGGATTAATCGTGGTAGAACCATAATCGATAAATAAACTGCCGTCGGGATTATAAAAAGACTGGGTAGGGTTCCAGGATAGTGCCTGACTGATTAAACTACCGGTAAAACCAGCATCGGTAGTAATGGGTGCAATATTTTCCAAATACTGGTTGCTGATCATATTTACATCTAAACCCAGTTTTTTGCTTTCTAAAAATTTAAAGTTGCCATTAAAGCCTGCGCTGTATTTTTTAAAATCCGACGCTTTAATAATTCCCTGTTGGTTCTGATAAGCCAATGAGGCCCTGAAAGTGTTGCCATTAGTGCCTCCGCTAATTCCTACAGAATAATTTTGGTTATAAGCTGGACGGAGCACCTCATCAAGGGCATTAACACTGGTGCCAAAATCACCGGCGGTGAGGTTATATTTTTTCAATGCTGCCCTGTATTCATCGCCTGTCAGCACATCCACTTTTCTGGCGATACTGCCAACACCTGCTGATGCGTTCACATCAATTTTTGTTTCGCCTGATTTTCCTCTTTTGGTAGTGATTAACACTACCCCATATGCTGCACGCGAGCCGTAAATTGCTGTTGCCGAGGCATCTTTAAGGATTTCCATCGATTCAATATCAGCGGGGTTGATAAAGTTTAAAGGATTGCCATCGGGTGTGGTACCTGTGCCTGCGCTGGCGGTTAAGCCTCCAACACCGGCGTTGGTTGATGGTCTCGCAGATCTTCCGTCAAGGGCAACGCCATCTACCACATACAGTGGCTGTCCGGTGCCTGTTATGGCTGAGTTACCTCTGATGCGCACTGTTGAAGCGCCGCCTGGCTGACCGCTATTGTTAATCATCTGCACACCTGCAACTTTACCCTGTATCAATTGATCAGGAGCATTTAAAGGTCCTTTGTTAAAATCTTTTGCCGAAACAGTTGTGGCAGCGCCGGTTAAATCGCTTTTCTTTACCGAAGCGTAGCCAATAACCACCACTGCATCAAGGTTATTTAAGGAGGCCATGGTAATATTGATTACCGTTTGGTTATTGATGCTAACCGTTTGTGTTTCCATTCCTACAAAGCTGAAAACAAGCTGGGTACCACCTGTTGGAACGGTAATGGAATATTTCCCTTCAACATCGGTTTGGGCTTTGGCGGTACCTGGTTTTGCCTGGATGGTTACACCGGCCATCGGCATCTTTTCATTGTCGAGTACAACACCCTTAACTACGCTTTGTGCAAAAGCCGATGCACTGAGGAGGAACATAAAGCAACTTATCATTACAAGCTGCGGTAAAAAATGCAATTTCTGTTTGTTGGTTAAAACAGGAGAATTGCTTTTTGGTAAAGTAATCTTCATAGTCGATTTATCATTTTGGTTAGAAATATTTAGCTGATTTTCAAAAAGACAGGTATAACCTAAGGCGGTTTGTTTTCGCTGCAGAAGTTCATGATGTTTTGTTTTAGTTCATAAATGATTTCAGGAATTTGATTAAGCCATTTCCCGGATTCGCAAAAAAAATCCGCCTGCTTTTCACTTATTACCTGAAATACCGTTTGGTTAAATTACATAAAAATGTAATACATGTAAGTATATAATGTAGTTATTAATTTAATGTAACTATACTTCGAATTTGTCTTGTAAAAAAAAATACAAAGTTTTTGTTTTATGCAGAACAAATACAATAGAGATATATCTGTTTGATTATTAACTTTATATTTATGATTATCTCTTGCTGCGTGGAGTGCTTTAGTTTTATAATTGTATTTTTAGAAATACAAGATATTTTCCTGTACCTCAGCTTAAATAATTTTATTATTTCCATCCGTGGATACAAATAATACTAACGCACGCTCATTTTCTGACAGCCCATAGAAGATATAAAGCGGCTAATGGAAGGGGCTTTGCATCAATCACCGCAATCTGCGGGAACAAAACTTTAGCTTATCTAAACCCTTATGGCAAGTGAGAAGTAATGAATGGGATATATTAGATTTCTATCATTGACAGATCTAACAACCTGAGTTCGATCAATAATGTTCTTTTACTTGTTCGTATGCACATTTTGCATGAACGGTTCGTCACCCTGAATTCATTTCAGGGTCTTTCCTGCAAATAAAATGCTGAAATAAATTCAGCATGACGCGACGCTTAGACTAGAAGCGATGAAAAGCAAATAATTACTGCTAATATTAATCGAATTAAGGTTAACAGTAAGATCGCCAACTCAGCCAAAGCAAAGATTCCTTCCCGAATCTTCGGGATCGAACATGATACTTTTAATAATTTATCTCAAAAATATGATAACCTGCGGCATAGCTGTATGAAATTTGCCATCCATATAACCAGCATATCTGCTGCACAATAGGTAAACCAAGGCCATTACCTGTTTTACCAGGGCTGTTTTTCCCGAAACGTTTAAATAATTTTGATTCTTCAAAAGGCAATTTATTGCCCGAATTTTCGAAGGAAAGTTTATGTTTCTGCAATGTTATTTTTGCTGTAGCGCCTTTTGGTGAATGGGTAATCATGTTCGACAGCAGGTTTGAGATCAGAATTTCCATTAGAGAAGCACTTACCATCAGTTCTTTGGGTTCGATATCAATATTGAGGGAAATTTCTTTATGAAGGATCAGATCGTCTACCTGCCCAAGCTGCTTTTTTAACAGTTCAGCCAGATCCAGATGGGTTTCATCCGGAAATACCTTGTTTTCTAATTTTGCAAGTAATAAGAGGCCTTTATTTACCTTACTAAGCCTGTTAATGGCCTGCTTAACATCCGAAATATAACCTGCCATTTCCGGGGGGTGATCAAACTGGCTTATTCTTTCCAGCCTGCTTTGAATAATGGTTAAAGGTGTCTGAATTTCATGAGAAGCATTTTCAGTAAATTCTTTCAGGGTACTGTATTCTGATTTTGCACGATCGGCAAGCTCCAGAATCACGCCGTTAAGTTCCTTAAACTCATCAATCCCCGAGCTTTCCATTTCAAGTTTCTGTCCCGAAGACACAGAATAGTTTTTAAGCCGTTTCAGGTTAATTTTCATCGGATTCCACATTTTCCTGTTTTGCAGGTAATTCATTCCCGACCCCACAACGGTTAACATCATCGCAATAAAAATAAAAATATAAAGAATGGCTCGCGAGTACCCGCTCCAGCCAATATGCGTAGTCATAACCTCAATCATATACACCTGCCCGTTAATTAACCTGGGCTGGCGTAAAATATAATAACCTTCTTCTTTTTTCTGAATGTTATCATAAATTAATGTATCCTTAAAAACCGGATTTACCATTAACCGATCGATAGGTACAGCTTCTGTTTTTACCAGTGGAAAATTCACTTTTCTGCCCTGGCTGATTTCTTTGGCAACCATCGACTCCTGTAACTGCAGTTGTTCTTTTATTTCTTCAAAAATCTGCAGGTATAAAAAGCCGTAAAGCAAAAACCCCGAAACGAGCAATACAGATATGGTTAGCCAAAAATAGTTAATGATGGTTCTCGACAAGAGTTTCATCAGCTCACAAATTTATAGCCCAGGCCCCTAACCGTTTTAATATAATCTGTACCGTTTGTTTTGATCAGTTTTTTCCGGAGGTTCATCATGTGTACATAAATTACATCAAAGTTATCGGCCTCATCAAAGCTATCTCCCCAGATATGTTCGGCGATTGCCGATTTGCTCACCACCCGGTTTTTGTTGACTACAAAATAAATTAAAAGCTGATATTCTTTTTTGGTGAGTTTGATTTCTTCCGTTCCGTACATCAAACATTTTCCCGCGGTATCGATCGTAAAACCATCAAACAGGATGTTTTCTTCTCCCTGCAGGGCTTTCCGGCGGTAAAGTGCATTAACCCTTGCACTCAGCTCTTCCAGGTAAAAGGGTTTGGTTAAATAATCATCCGCGCCCAGATTTAATCCGTTTACTTTATCTGCAAGCGAATTTTTTGCTGATAAAATCAAAATCCCTGTACCCATCTGGCAGGTTCTGATCTGCGGTATCAGGTCTATTCCATTTCCATCGGGTAAGGTTATATCCAGCACAATTCCATCATAAGCATAAGTGTTTATTTTTTCAACGGCCTGGCCATAATCATTTGCCTGCTCGCAGATGTTGCCATCCGAAGAAAAATAACTGAGCATCTCGTCCAGCAGAACGGGCTCGTCTTCCACAAATAATAGTTTCATGATTAGTTGGATTTTCTAAAAAAAAAAATCTGAAAAATTCCAATTCTTTAGAAAAACTTTAGAATCGGTTTTAATCTTTGCACAAGAATAAGGCTTATTTAGACTTAATACAAATTAAAAATCAATTAATCATACACAATCAATAAAAATGAAAAACAAATACTTTAAACATCCGGCGCTGATAGCCCTTGCAGTTTTGAGCCTTGCATCATGTAAAAAAGATAAGGTAGGAGAAGAAGCTATTGAGCCTTATACAGTCCCTGCAACGTATAATTTTGCCGGCGTAGATTACAGCAGTTCTACCAACCGCATTATTATGTATAATGAAATGAACACCTACCTGGGTACGGTAACTTCGGCTGAGGTAAGCAATACTGTTCTTTTAAATTATTGGAATAATACCGGTAATCCTTTTACCACAAATACCTTTTTAAACTCATTGGGTTATAACCTGGCGGCAAAAACAGCAGATGCCGCTGTAATTACAGGTTATATGGCTAAAGTAGCTTCTAACAGTCTTTCGCGTACAGTACCGGCAGTTAATGGTACCGCAGGTTTTTTAACCCGTGTAAACGGTAGTAAAGTAATTGTTGGCCCGGAGGGAATGAACTACAATCAGGCAGTTAACAAAGGTACCATGGGTTCTTTGTATTTTAAACAGGCTTTAGATTTATTGGCTGCTGTTCCTGCTGATGACAATACCAACCCTAAAGGAGCAACCCCAACAGCTATGCAAAAACACTGGGATGAAGCTTTCGGTTATTTAGCTGTACCTAAAGACTATAGTCCGGATCTGGATTATACTGTTGCACCTTTAAGCGCATTGGTATTCCCTGCAAAACCTGGTGCATGGGGCGGATATCTGGCTGAACGCGGAAAACAGATCAATGCGGGTAAAACCTTATTCGATGCCTTTTTGAAAGGTCGCGCTGCTATTGGTGCCAAAGATTATAAAGTGAGGGACGAAGCCATTGCTACCATTAAAACTACCTGGGAGCGTTTGGATGCCATTTCTGCTTTAGCTTATGTAATCCTTCCTCAAAAATCAGATTTTATTGGTAAAAAAGGAGATCAGTTCGGTTATATTTCAGAAGGTTATGGTTTTATTATCGGATTGAAATTCCGTCCGTCTACCAGTAAACTTACTGAAGCCAATTATCAAAAACTGGTCAGCATCTTCACCACTAATTATTACACTTTGGTTGATGATCCGGGACTGGCTAAACTGAAAGAGGCTGAAAGCATTTTAAGAACAACTTACGATCTTCAGAATGTAACCTTCTAAGCTTCGGAAAAATAAAGAACATCAAAGCTAACTCTCTGCATTTTTTATGCGGGGAGTTTGCTGTTAAATGAAGAATTGATTAAAAACAGTGAAATTATGAATTTCAAAATATACAAACTGGGTGGCCTGGGCATCGTTTTAGGGCTGCTGATTTTCTCCTGCGGGAAAAAAAGTCCTGATTCGGAAAATCCGACCGAAAATGGTTTTGATAAAAGCGCCATGCTTGCCAATTATGCAGATAATGTAATTGTTCCTGCTTATTTAGGCCTTCAACAGCAATTAAGCCCTTTAGAAGTTGCAATCAACGCATTTCTGGCGAGCCCTACTCAGGCCAATCAGGACCTGACAAAGGCAGCATTTAAACTTGCTTATCAAAAGTTCGAAAGGGTTTCTTCTATCCAGTTTGGGCCAGGAAATACCTATCTGCAAAATAACTTCCTGAATACGCTTCCTGCCGAGCCTGAAAACGATAATAATGCAGGCATCAATGCCATTGAAAATAATGCTGCTACCGGTAATTATAACCTTACCTTAAATTCTACCACCAATCAGCAGGGCTTTCCCGCACTCGATTATTTATTGTTTGCTCCGGATGCCATTCAAAAGCTAAGCGCTGCAGGTAGCGAAAAGCGTAAAAAATATGTTCAGGATGTGGTGGCAAGAATTAAAGATATAACAGGACACATTGTTACCGATTGGCAAGGCACTTACCGTGCAACTTTTGTAGCCAATACCAAAACCGATGTGGGTAGTCCGATTGGTTCGATGGTAGAACGTTTTGCAAACGAGATGGACAAAATGAAAGGACCGCGTATTGGCTGGCCATTTGGAAAACAGTCGGGTGGATTAATTTTTCCTGAAAAATGCGAAGGTTACTATTCAGGTATTTCGCTTAGCCTGGCTATCGAAAACATTACCGGTTTAAAACAGATGTACACCGGTGGTGGCAATGGAAAAGGAATTTCTGATTACCTGATTGCATTAAAAAAAGAACAGCTGAATAAGGATGTACTTAAACAATTCGACCTGGTTATTGCCGACCTGAATGCGATTCCAAATCCTTTATCGGCTTCGTTAAACAATCAAAAACCTTTGGTAGAAACGGCTTATAAAGACATTCAGATTTTGCTGACATTAATTAAAACCGACGTAGCATCGGCAACGGGCGTACGTATTACCTATCAGGATAGCGACGGTGACTAATACCCCAAAAACACTAAAATGGAATCTGGATGCCTTAAAGGTTTATTTAAACCGCGAGGTATCCATTTCTCCTCTTATTACTTTCCGGATTGCTTTCGGGGCATTAATGCTTTTCAGTACCATCCGCTTTTGGGTTAATGGCTGGATTACTTCCCAGTACATTGCACCCAAATTCTTTTTTACCTATATGGGCTTCGATTGGGTAAAACCATTGGGCGATACGGGAATGCATCTTGTATTTTTACTGATTGCCGTTTCTGCAGCCGGAATCATTCTCGGCTTATTTTACAGGTTATCGGCTGCGGCATTTTTTTTAAGCTTTACCTATGTCGAACTGATTGATGTTACCAACTATCTAAACCATTATTACTTTGTGAGTATAGTTGGCTTGCTGATGATCATTTTACCGGCAGGGAAATGCTTTTCTATCGATGTATGGCTCGATCCAAAGAAACAAATAGCTAAAGTGCCATTCTGGACGATCGGTATCATCCGTTTACAACTGGGCATGGTGTATTTTTTTGCAGGCTTGGCCAAATTAAATTACGACTGGCTGATAGATGCTGTTCCGATGAAAATATGGCTGCCGGCAAAAAGCCATCTTCCATTGGTTGGCTCAATTATGCATTACAGTTGGGTAGCCTACCTGTTTAGCTGGTTTGGTGCTGCTTACGATCTGACCATTCCATTTCTATTGATTAACCGGGCGACCAGAAAATTAGCATTTTTAGCGGTAATGGTATTCCATGCCTGCACAGCCATATTTTTTCCGGGCATTGGTATGTTTCCATACGTGATGATGCTATCGAGTTTAATATTTTGCAGTGCAGCCTATCATGATCAGTTACTGGCCAAAATATTCAGGTTAAAACCATTCGAAGGAGATAATAAAAGCTACAGCAAACAACGCAATTGGGGCTTTGCCATTTTTCTGGGATTCTATTTTTTGCTCCAGGTGTATTTACCCCTGCGGTTTTTACTTTATCCGGGCACATTATTCTGGACTGAAGAGGGTTATCGTTTCTCCTGGAGGGTAATGCTGATGGAAAAATCGGGGAATACCTTTTTTTACGTTAAAGATGCCGGAAACGGAAAAACATGGGAGGTTGATAATGCGCAGTTTTTAACCCCCTTGCAGGAAAAAATGATGAGTACCCAGCCTGATATGATGCTCCGTTATGCACATTTTTTAAAAAATACTTATCACAAAAGGGGCATAAAAAAACCTGAGGTTTATGCTGAAGGTTATGTCGCCTTAAACGGAAGGCGCTCGCAGTCTTTCATCGATTCGAGCGTAGACCTGAGCGAACAGCAGTTAAGCCTGCAGCACATGAAGTGGATTAAACCATTTTCCAATCAAACACATAAATGAGAATATTAATTATTATTGCCTTTTTTATCGGCCTTTCCACCGTACAGGCTCAATATACCGTTAAGGGAAGAATTAATTTAGGTGCCAGCGCAGCCGAAGGAGTTACACTTAGTTTATTACCCACCAATTTTAAAACGCAGAGCAATGCTGCGGGAGATTTTATTTTTACCAATGTTCCAGGCGGTCAATATCAATTGAAAGCAAGCGCTGTGGGTTCAAAAACAGTTATCAGGAATTTTACGCTGAGGAAGAAAGATATTGTGATAGACATATCAATGGAAGCTGAATCGGCTACACAGCTGGAAAACGTTGATGTGATTTCAAAAAACGAAGGGGTTTCGGGGAAATTAAGGCAGGTGGAAGGAACAGCCATTTATGCCTCAAAAAAAACCGAAGTCATTAATTTGGCCAATCTCAACGCCAATCTTGCAACCAATAATGCCAGGCAGGTGTACGGGAGAATTGCCGGTATCAACATCTGGGAATACGATGGTGGCGGTGTGCAACTGGGAATAGGAGGAAGGGGCCTGAATCCAAGCAGGGTTTCGAATTTCAATACCCGGCAAAATGGATACGATATCAGTGCCGACGCACTTGGCTATCCCGAAAGTTATTATACACCACCAACTGAAGCTTTAGAACGCATTGAGATTGTGCGTGGTGCAGCAGGATTACAATATGGAACCCAGTTTGGGGGGATGATCAACTTTAAATTAAAAAACGGACCAATTGATAAACCTGTAGAGGTTACCTCAAGGCAAACCGCAGGATCTTACGGCTTTTTTAATTCTTTTAACAGTATAGGCGGAACAGTAAAAAAACTGAATTATTATGCCTATTACCAATATAAACGTGGTGATAATTTCCGTCCTAACAGTCATTTTGACCAAAATGGAGCGTATATCCACCTGAATTATAATTTTAGCGATAAATTTAGCCTTACAGGAGAATATACTTACATGCATTACCTGGCTCAACAGCCTGGAGGCTTAACTGACAAAGATTTTAATGCCGATCCGAGAATTTCGGTGCGCGATCGGAACTGGTTTAAAGTAAACTGGAACCTGATGAGCTTAACGGCCGATTATCGTTTTAGTGCCAGCACAAAGGTAAACTGGATGGCTTATCATTTAAAAGCAGGTAGAGATGCACTGGGCATTCTTCAATACATAGACAGGCCCGATCCGGGCGGCGCAAGGGATATGATGGCCGATACTTATGATAACTACGGAACCGAGCTCAGGGTATTGCACCAATACAAACTTTTTAACGGGCAAACCAGTACTTTACTCACCGGGGTAAGGGCTTATCACGGACTTACCCTACGCAGCCAGGGGAATGCCGATGCCGGTAGTGGAGCCGCTTTTGATTTTTTAAACGGCGAACCCAGCAGTTCGCAATACCGTTTTCCGGGGCAAAACCTATCTGTTTTTACCGAAAATATTTTTCAGATCAATGATAAATGGAGCATTACTCCCGGGGCAAGGTTCGAATATATTTCTAATGAGGCCAACGGATATTATTATAAAATACAGCGTTTTGTTCCCAATGTAAAAATTAACGAAAGTAAGCAAAACGGAAGATCGTTTGTTTTCTTTGGTATAGGTACCTCTTTCAGGCCGGCTAAAGAAGTAGAAATTTATGCCAACATCTCGCAGAACTACCGTTCGGTAAATTTTAACGATATCAGGGTGCTTAACCAGAATGCAAGGGTTGATTCGTTACTGAGAGATGAAAAAGGGTACACTGCCGATGCCGGGATTAGGGGGAAGTTAAAAGGCTGGCTTTCTTATGACCTGAGCGTTTTCTACTTAAAATACAACGACAGAATCGGATCGTTAAATGTAAAAAGCGAAGACCAGACCGAAACCTACCGCTTCCGCACAAATGTGGCAGATAGCCGGAACATCGGTTTTGAAAGTTTGATAGAGGCCGATTTTATGAAACTGATTAATGCAGAAAGCAAATACCATTTATCGGCCTACAGTAACCTCGCCCTCATCGATGCCCGTTACATCAATACCCAGGAAACCGCGATTAAAGATAAACTGGTAGAATTTGTACCTCCGTTGTTGTTTAGAACGGGGTTATCATTCGGCGCAAAAAAATATGATGTGTCTTTACAATTTTCGCATGTGGCCAAACAATATTCGGATGCTACAAATGCCGAGTTTACCGAACGTGCCGTTGATGGTGTTGTACCGGCGTATAATGTGATGGATTTAAGCGGCAGTTACAACTGGAAATGGTTTACGCTATCAGGAAGTATTAATAACCTGTTAAATGAGAAATATTTTACCAGAAGGGCAGATGGTTATCCAGGTCCGGGGATTCTACCTTCTGATCCGAGAACGTATTATTTAACGCTTCAGGTTAAGTTATAGACGCAATCGGAATACTTAAAATGCCATAAAATAAATTTACCTGTTGCAGGCAGTATTTATTTTATGGCATTTGCTTTTATAACTGTTGAACTTATCGTTTGGTAATCGTTTCCAGTATTTTAATAGTCCGGGCCTGGTTTTTTATAGTGGCCTCGTTTAAACGGAGCAGTTCATTTTTCTCATCCAGAAGGTCGATGAGTTTTTTGTGCTCGCTGATATTTAATTGTTTTTGAGAAATATTGAATTTGCTTAATTCCTGATCCTGTATAAAGTGTTCAAAAAGATTAACGCCCAGCACAGCAGAAATGCGGCGAAGGATTTCAGTGTCTATTGACGATTCTTTCATGATTTTATCCAGTTTATGTCGCGAAACCCCGATATCTTCAGCAAACTGATCCCTCTGTATCGATCTCGCTTTCACCTCTTTCCAGATAATCAATCCAATATTTACATCCATAATTTTCTTAAAATTTTCCTTGTTCCGATACTTTTAAAACATTGTTGCACAGACAAAAAATGATGATCTGTATCTACAGTTTTCTTGCAACCTATGTTAAAAGGGTAATATCTCAATCAAATCTGTAGAAATTCTGTAGTTGCGGGCTTAACATTAAAAACAGTAATTATTTTCCTCCTCCTACATCAGGTAATTGCGGTATATTATCCTCATTTGCATCTTTTTTAAACTGTAGTTTGCCAAATTTATAGGATAAAGTAAGCCCAAAAGATTGCACCGGAACCATTCTGAGGTTAGTTTGATTAAAATTTGGGCCAAAGCTGGTCTGCCTTTGTGTAAGGTACCTGTTAAAAGGATTGGCAGCAGTAATCCCGATACTTGCGTTTTTGTTCAAAAACTGTTTTCTAACCGCTAAACTATAGTTAAATACCGGTGGCCTGGTGCTTCTCAGGTTTTTTTGTGATGAATTGTAATTTCCAAAAACTTCTGCCAGTAAATTGTTGCCAAACTGATAACTGGCATTGAGGTTTGTGCGGTAAGCAAATGCACTCACGCTTGCCAGCCCTGGAGAAACATTGTTTCTGTTGCCAGCCTGTATATTGGTGCGCAGGTTAAACTTTTCGGTTATCGGAACGGAAGCGAATAAACTTACCCCAATACTGGTTTGCGTACCAAGATTAAATCTTTGCGTAAGCGAAACCGCAGAATAATCTGTCCCGTTAATATTCAGCACATCATAATAAGTGGTAAACTGCTGCATATCGTCGGTATTTCTTCTAAAATAACCTGCAAAATAGATGTTTGCGCCATTTTTAGAGTTTTTGCTGTAGCCAAGTTCAAAATTATTACCGATTTCTGGCTTTAAGAGTGGATTTCCGGTACTGATATTATGTGGGTCGCTGATGTTATAAAAAGGGTTAAGATCGCCGTAATCGGGTCTTTCGATCCGGTACGTGTAAGAAAGTTTTATCGATTGCGAGTCGCCGAATTTGTGCTGAAGGGTAAATGACGGGGCAAAAGTATTGTATCCGGCTATTTCTGCACCCGAAAAGTTTGCCACTTTGCCTGTACGCTCATACCTGATTCCGGCTTTTCCGGTAATAAAATCTTCAAAAAGCGAAAAAGAGGCAGAAAGATAGGCTGAATATACGTTCCTTTTATAATTAAAGCCATAGGTTTGGCTGGCATTGTTAACGTACAATCCGTTTGTGGTTAAAGTATCGGTAATCACATTATTGTTCAGATCGTCGATGATCATTTTTGCGCCACTTTCAATCGTTAATTTTTTGCTTACCGGCAAAGTGTAATTAAGAGAAAGTTCGGTTTCATTTTCTTTGCCGGGATTAAAACTCTGCAACCCGGTTGGCGGATAATTGCCGTTTAAATAAACCGAGTTTTGTGCTGCATTAACCGTGTTGTTCCCAAAACTCGAATTGTAAAGGAAGTCAAGCTCGTGTCCTTCTTTTTTGAAACTCTTTTTGTAACCCACACTGATATCAGTAGAATTGGCACTGAAATTACTGACCGAATTTCTGGTGCTGCGGATATCGGATAACAAAATGCCTGATGAGGCAAGCAGGTATTGCTGCTGCTGGCTGGTGCTGCCACTACCGTTATTGTTAAAATGGTTGTAGCCTACCGTAGCCGTAATTTCATCTTTCGGTGTAATGCTCCAGTTCAGGTTAATGCCCGTTTGGTAACTTCCTCTTTTTGTAGGGTTGCTTCCATCCTGAAGCAAACGGTTAATGGTATCCCTGGTATTATTATAAGAAATACGGTCTAGCGAACTTTTTGTAACCGTGTTTAATTGCTTGTTTCCGCTAAAAAATACACCAACGCCAAAATTTCCTTTCTTTACATTCAGGTTTACCGAACCGTTTTCGAGCCTTGTTCCGGCAGAAAGATTTACGCTACCGTTAATGCCCTGCAATTTATTGTCTTTTAATACAATATTGATAATTCCACCCGTGCCGTTGGCATCGTATTTGGCCCCCGGACTGGTAATTACCTCAACACTTTTAATCTGGCTGGCCGGAATAGATTGTAGAGCGTCAGCAAGGCTAGCCCCAAAAATACTTGATGGTTTGCCATTGATCAGAAAGCGTACACTTCCGCTTCCCTGGAGCTCTACATTTCCATCAATATCTACACTCACCATGGGCACTTTTTTTAATACATCCAGTGCCACGCCGTTTTGGGCTGTAAGATCGTTTGCTGTATTGTAAACGGTTTTATCAATTTTGTTTTCAATGATGGGTGTTTTGGCGGTAACCGTTACAGCTTGCAACTGATCTACAGTCGACACCAACAGGATGGTACCCAGGTTAATAGCTTGTGATGCTGCATTAATGGTTACTGTTTCGAATACTTTTTCTTTGTAACCGATAAAATCGATGGCCACTTTATAAATGCCGTTAGCAAGACCAGCAACCGTAAAGTTTCCTTTCGCATCAGAACTGATCCCGTTAACCACTGTTTTTGTACCGGGTTTGAAAATCGTGATGGTGGCAAAATCAATCGGTTCTTTCGTAGTGGCGTCGATAACATTTCCTGAAATTTTACCTTTTCCGGAGCCGGTTTGAGCAAATGAAGTATTGGATAATATAATAAGGATAAGCAGGGTTAAAAAGTATCGCATGAATCTGAATTAATAATTATACCGCAAATATCATAGCAGATTCTGTTGCAAAACTGAAGAGCCGTTATTTTTAATAATACTTTGCTCATTGTAATGCAATAATTACTCTGTTAATTGAATCCATATTCCGGTTTTTTTGCTCCCGGATAGATAAAAAATATCATCGGATAAATCTTAAGCTATGCTTCGATATCTGTTTTAAAATTTATAATTGTAACCTATTCTAAATACCTGGCTTTCGTAATAGTCGGTACTGTTTAGCTTAAATCCATTTCCGGTGATTTCTTTTTTTATTTTCAGCGTATTAAAAATATCGTTACCGTTTAAAAATACTTCTCCTTTCCCAAGCTGCTTTTTAATCCCAAAATCAGCAGAGAACCTGGAACCAATTTTTCCCTGAGGGATGATATCAGCTGCGAGCCAGGCAATAGATAGCTGAATATCTGTATTGCCTTTTAACTTAAACTGAGCGTTGAGTTTTGCATTTCCGGATATTAACGATTCTTTATTCATGCTATACAGCGTGGGTACAGGGTATCTGTTTTCTATGCTAAAGGCATTAATGGTATGCTGATACACTGTTCCGCTCAGGTTGAATGAAAACCATGGTTTAAGCTGTTGTTGCCAAAGCAGTTCTCCTCCTAAATTATAGCTTTTCCCGGCATTCTGAAAGATATTATAAAGAATCGTATTTCCCGGCACTTGTGTGGCAATTCTGGTAATGGTGCCCGAAATAATTTTGTGGAAAGCCGATCCATGAAGATAACCCTTGTGCCAGTTGTACTTATAACCAAGTTCTAAGGAAGTAGTAAACTGAGGGCGTAGCGTAGGGTTACCCACTTTGAGCAGTTCGGGCTCGTCGTATTTAGGGAAAATGCGGATATCCACTTCATTTGGACGATCAACACGTTGATTGTAAAAAAAAGTAATTCTATTTTCCGGATTGATTTTATAGGCGAAGCGAAGGTTTGGGAAAGGACGAAAATAATCATAACCGTCGCTTGTATAGGTATTGTGTTCCGGATTTACATCATAATAAATATTGGCATACTCCATTCTCAGGCCGGCTTCGAGTTCTATTTTGGGAGTTTCATAAATATAGTTTCCATAAACAGCCGGGATGTGTTCGCTATAATCGGCCCAGCCCCCTGCATTCACATCAATGGGTGAATTAAGGCCCGCGAAAAACTGCATATTGGTTGGAATGTTCCGGTAACGGTATTTCAGGCCGGCTTCCAGCCTGCCATGTTTCAACGGCTTAACATAATCAACGTTTAAATCAGACACATGTTCGTCAGACAGGAGTTTAAAGGCATCTTCACCTGTAAAAGCGGGTAAAATGTTGGTGAAATTATATTTTTCGTCTTCCCTGTGCCAGGTATAGTTAAATCCTGTAGTTAAGGTATGGCCGGGCTGGGCAAATTTATGCAGGTACGTTGCCGATCCGGTGGCGGTGTATTTTACCTCATCTTCTACAAACTGCCACAACCTGTTGCGCACACTAAAGTCGCTGTTGTAATAGGGGATATCTCCAAAATCGATAATCTTTTCCCGGTTAAAAAAAGCTGATACCGTAAGGCTGTTGTGTTCATCAGGATTATAATCTACACCGGTTTTAACAGTGGCAAAGGTGGTGGTTCTGTTTCTTTTTACCTGCTGGTTCAATATTGTTCCATTATCAAAAATGCGTTCAGAAAATTCATTTTTATTTAATGTCTGCGTGTATAAATAATCGGCCTGTAAAAAGGTATTGGTTTTGTTTTTCTTATAGTTTAACGAAAGCGTGGGATTAAGTTTTGGCGTAGCCTGGTATTGAGGAGATATACCCGGCAGGTTTTCTTTTCTTACCCAAAGTGCGCCAAGGCCACTGCTCAGACCAGCTTTGCCATTTAATCCTTCCTGACTGTTTTTCTTGTAGATAATATTGATAATTCCCGCGTTACCATTGGCATCAAATCTGGAGGAAGGATTAGCGATAATTTCTATCCGCTCTATTGCCGATGCCGGGATATTATCAAGTCCCGTCTGGCTGCCAAAGCCTGTAATTGCATTCTGTTTTCCATCAATAAGTACCGCAACTTTATCATTTCCCCTTAACTGCACTTTGCCATCCTGAATGGTAACACCCGGAAGATTCTGCATGGCCTGAAGCACCGATCCGCCCAGCTGACTTGTGTTTTTTGCAATGTCGTAGGTCTTTTTATCCATTTTTGCCGATACACCTTCGGATGTAGCGGTTCCCTTTACTTCAACGGTTTGCAGGGTTTGAGGATCTTCCGTAAGATCAAAATTTCCAAGGTCTAAAAACTGGCTTAACAGGCCAACGTTAATGGTTTTGCTGAGGCGTTGGTAGCCCATCATGCTTACCTCAAGCGTATATTCTCCCGGAGGTACATCTTTAAGGGTAAAGCGGCCCTGCTCGTTGCTTAGCGTACCGAAAATAAATTTTGCATCATTTCCTTTTTTTAACTGCACATTTCCAAAAGGAAGTGTATTCCCGTTTTTCGCATCCCTAACCTGACCGGAAAGGGTAATCAGTTTTTCCTGTCCCTCTGCATCATCCGGGCAAAGAAATAGCGCAAGGCAAAAAAGCCTCAATATCCTTATGTAGTTTTTCATCATTTTAAAGTTTTCCGGAAGGCAAATTATAAAGCAATTCTGAAGACAATCTGAACTGCTGAAAATCTGCACAGTTATTTCCGGCAAGAAGTAAAGCACATTTGTAAGGGTAAAGTATAATTATGCTGACTACAGATTTTCTCCAGAATTGAGTTCTATTATTGCGTTGGATTAATTTAATCTGATGGATAAAGAAGCCGATATATTATTAAACAAGGTAAAGTTATTTGTAGAAGACAGGTTGAAAAACAGGCTTTCGCAAAAAATGTATTTCCATAATCTCGAACATACCTTATTGGTAGTGGAGGGCGTACAAGTGATAGGTGGTGAGGCCGGGCTTTCGAAAGCAGACCATTTGGTGGTGGTTCTTGCAGCATTTTTACACGATTTAGGCTATACCGAAAAATACATCGGGCATGAAGAAGCCAGTGCGGCCATTGCAGCAGAGTTTCTTTTGGCAAATGGTTTCAGTCAGGAGCGGACAGAGCTGGTAAGCGGGTGCATCATGGCAACACGCTTTCCGCAATATCCCAAAAACGAACTGGAAATGGTGATTTGTGATGCAGATTTTTATCATTTTTCTTTAAACGACTATCAGAACTATGCCGACAGGTTAAAAGCCGAATGGGAGGAAAACCTTGGCCTGATTTATACTGACGTGGCCTGGGATACACTGAACCTGGAAATGCTCAGGCGACATGAGTACTTTACGGAATATGGAAGAAAAACATTGCAGGAAAAGAAAATGCCGAATATTGAAAAGCTAATAGCCCGTATCGGCTGATCCATATTTTTTAAAAATAAGGATCTGAACATCCATTGCTTGTAACTTTACTTTAAAAAGCCCGCATAATTTAATAATTTACACCATGAAAATTTTGGTCATTGAAGATGAACAGGCACTTTCTGACAGTATTCTTGCCTATTTTACCGGCGAGGGAAATATCTGTGAACTGGCAAAAGATTTTGCCTCGGCATCTGAAAAAATAGCACTGTATCACTATGATTGCATTCTGCTCGACCTTGGATTACCAGATGGAGAAGGACTTGAACTATTGACCCAGCTAAAAAGTGCCAATAAAAAAGACGGCGTACTGATTATTTCGGCGAGGCATTCGCTGGATGACCGTTTGGCCGGACTTGATCTGGGGGCCGACGATTACCTGGTAAAACCTTTCCACCTTTCTGAACTTAAAGCAAGGGTAAGCGCAATTGTAAGGAGAAAGAATTTTGATGGAAATAATGTAATTGCCTTTAATGAGGTAAAGGTTGATGTTACTGCGATGAAAATTACGGTAAACGATCAGCCCGTTATATTGACTAAAAAGGAATTCGATTTATTAGTGTATTTCCTGTCCAATAAAAATAAAGTGGTTACCAAAAATGCCATGGCCGAGCACCTTTGGGGAGATGAGATGGACCTCTCGGATGATTTTGATTTTATTTACACTCACGTTAAGAACTTAAAGAAAAAGTTGAGCGAAGCGGGTGCAAAAGACTATCTGCGTTCGGTTTATGGTATCGGCTATAAATTTAGCAGCCAATGAAACTTTCGAGCCGCTACAACAGGGTAAATATCATCACCTCCATTATTGTGCTGATTATTACGGGGATTATTTATTACCTGGTGATCCACCTTATTCTGACCAATAAGCTGGATAAAGACCTTGCGGTTGAGGAAAATGAGATCAGGCAATATACCCATACCTACAAAAAACTACCCTTGCCGGCTACTTATCTCGATCAGCAGGTTTCTTACAGCAATCCTGAGGGCGATACTACCGATATACGCGAATTTAGCTATACTACCTATTTAAATCCAAAGGAGAAGGAGCAGGAACCCGGCAGAAGTCTGGTTACCACAGTTAACCTTAACGGAAAAACGGTGATTGTAACGATCACAAAATCCCGTGTAGAATCTGAAGACCTGGTCAGGATTATCTTAATGATTACTTTAGGTATAACCGTGTTACTGCTTGTTTCATTGTTATTAATCAACCGTTTTGTACTAAACAGGCTCTGGAAACCTTTTTATGCTGTGCTTAACCGGATGAAGGCTTTTGAAGTAACCCGAATGGATAACATCAAAGAAGAGCCTACCCGGATAGATGAGTTTAACGAACTCAATAAATCGGTAAATGCAATGGCCGAAAAGGTGAAACAGGATTATAAAGAACTAAAAAGCTTTACTGATAATGCTTCGCATGAAATGATGACGCCACTGGCGATCATTAATTCCAAGCTCGATTCACTTTTGCAGACTGAATCTTTTACCGAGCAGCAGGGCACTTTGCTTGAAGATATTTATCAGGCCACCGGCAGGCTTTCGCGCTTGCACCAATCGCTTTTATTGCTGGCAAAAATCGAAAACAACCTCATTTCGGATGTGCAGGAAGTGGATTTAAAAGAAATGATTGAGGCAAAAATCCGCCAGTTTCATGAACTGTTTGAACGCGATGGATTAATTGTGGAAGTAAAGCTATTGGAGCGAAAATTAACCATGAGCCGCTACCTCGCGGATATCCTTCTAAACAACCTCATTAGCAATGCCGTAAGGCACAATATAAACGGCGGAAAAATATTGCTCGAATTAACTGCTCAAAAGCTGGTGGTGTGCAATACCGGAAAAAAACTAAATATCCAAAACCGGATGTTTGATCGCTTTTCCAAGTCTACAGAATCAGAAGGGATGGGCCTGGGGCTGGCCATCAGCAAGCAGATCTGTAACCTGTACGGTTTTGGTATAGCATACAAACAAGACGATCACCTGCATTTTTTTACAATTTATTTAGGCTAAGGCAGATAACTACAGAATTCCTACAAAATTGCCACATAGTTTTGATTAAAAATTAAAATGATGAAAAGGTTGTTAGGAATATTATTGATGATGGGCGGAGGAGTAATCTCATCTCAGGCTCAAAAAATCAGCAGCGCCAAAGTACCTGCACCGGTTAAAGCGGCTTTCGAAAAAGCCCATGCTAAAACAAGTGTGAAGTGGGAAATGGAAAAATCTAATTACGAGGCGGGTTTTACACTGAACGGGAAAGAAACTTCGGAGGTTTACACCGCTGCAGGATCACTGCTCGAAACCGAAACAGCCATCCGAACCAATGAACTTCCGGCTGCGGTACTGGCCAGATTAAAAGGAAAGAAAATTGCCGAAGCTGCAAAGATTACCAGGGCAGATGGAACTGTGTGCTACGAGGCCGAAGTGAAAGGAAAGGATTTTTTGTTCGACATGGAGGGGAACGCGGTTAAACATTAGATTATGCAGAGAATATTTCTTTCTATCCTGCTTTGTGTTGCAGCGCTAAACAATTGTTCTGCACAGTTAACCGATAGTACAGCAAGCCTCAAGCCCGATACGGCAGGAAGATGGTATGCCGGAAACCCGATGCCCAAAATGAAATTTCGTCCGGTTGCATTTATTGCACCTGTTGTTTTAATAGGCTATGGTTTTGCTGCCGTTTACGATCATGGTGCATTAAAGCAGCTTGATGTGAGTACCAAGGATGAATTGCAGGAAGATCACCCGCTTTTTGCAGCCCATGTTGATGATTATCTCCAGTTAGCTCCCGCGGCCGCTGTTTATGCATTGAATCTCTCGGGTGTAAAAGGGAAACACAATCTTTTTGATGCTTCTATGCTTTATATAACTTCTGCTGCGATAATGGGCGTTTCTACCCATTTTGTAAAACAGGGCGTAGGCCGGTTGAGACCCGATAATTCAGGCACCAATTCTTTTCCGTCAGGACATACGGCTTCGGCTTTTATGGCGGCAGAATTTCTCCACCAGGAATATAAAGATGTAAATCCATGGATCGGTTATGCCGGTTATTTTGTAGCCACCGCAACAGGAACGCTCAGGATGTATAACAACAAACACTGGTTTAGCGATGTAGTAGTCGGAGCAGGTTTCGGTATTGCATCGACTAAAATTGCCTACCTGATTTATCCTTATATGAAAAGCCTGTTTGCCACAAAAAAAGAAGGTAATTTCACTTTAATGCCTTTCCATCAGCAAGGTAGTACCGGGCTGATGCTTTCGGGAAAGTTTTAATCTGTTTCCTGCAAAAAAAAATATCATTTTATCCATTTCAAGCGATCATCCCAAAGCTCATGGAATTAACTGAAATTAAAAGTAAGGCGATAGAAAAAGTTCCTTTTTATATGGTTACAGGAATTGTATTGATCCGCCTTATTGCTGTATTTTTAATGGGACCTATGCCACAGGATGCCTATTATTTTTTTTACGCCCAGCATCCGGCACTATCTTATTTCGATCATCCGCCTGCCATTGCTTATCTGTTGTGGCTATTTACTTCGGTGCTGGGCAAAAATGTATTCGCCATTAAGCTGGCAGATTCGGTATTGACGGTTTGTACCTGCATAGCAGTTTATAAACTTGCCATCAGGTTTTTTCCAAAGTTTGAAGCCGAAAAAGCCATTATCCTGTTTTTAAGTACGCTCATGGTTAGCATCCTGTCGCTGGTTTCCACACCTGATACGCCATTGCTTTTTTTCTGGACAGTTTCACTGATTGTCCTTTATGAAGCAATATTTAATGAAAAGAAGCTTTATTGGATTTTAACGGGCATATTGATGGGCCTGGCTTTCGACAGTAAATATACCGCAGTATTTCTTCCTGCAGGCATGATTTTGTTTTTATTGTTATCCAATTCCAACAGAAAGTACCTTTTAACAGTATGGCCATGGCTCTGCTGCCTTATTATGATTGCAGTGGCCTCACCGGTAATTATCTGGAATATAAACAACCATTTTGCCTCCTTCGCTTTTCAGGGTACCCAACGCATGCACGAGGCTGCTGCATTTACACTGAAGCCTAAATTCATGCTCGGCCTTTTTGGACATCAATTGCTGTTGCTCATCCCCGTACTGTTTATTACAGTGCTTTATTCGGTTTTTAAACTCATTAAAACTTATAGCAAACGCTTAAGCCAGCTGCCCGCAACAGGGGTGTTTCTGCTTTGTTTTTTTCTGCCCGTTTTTCTCACTTTTCTGCTCCTGTCGCCAATATACTGGATCAAAATCAACTGGATGATGCCTGCTTATGTTACCGGGACCATTTTAGCAGGAAGTTTCATTAGCAAAAAATGGCTCCACATCCAGATTGCCATTTCTTTTATCGTTCACCTTGGCCTTTTTACAGAGATACTGTTTTATCCTTTTCCTGTTAAATCAGACGATACCTGGGTAGGATGGAAGCCGCTTTCTGGTCAGGTTGAAAAGATCAGAAAACAAGAGCATGCCGATTTTGTATTTTCGGCAGATAATTATAAAACATCAGCAGAACTTAACCTTTATACCGACGATTTCGTTTACGGACAGAATGTGATTGGCGAAAGGGCGCTGCAGTTCGATTTCCTCGGCACTGATCTGAATGTTTTGAAAGGTAAAGATGCCATTTTTGTGGATTCTGATCCTCAATTCAAAACAAACCGAATGAATACTGTTCCGCCATCGGCCATACTGGCTCATTTTAAAGCAGTTAAGCAGCTCTGCCCCGTCATCATTTATCATCATGGAAATCCTGTGCGAAAATTTTATATTTATAGTTGCAGGGGATATCTGCCACCAAAAAGATAACTACAGAATTACTTCATAATTCAGTGTTAACTTAGCCTGTATAACAGTTGAAGCCTGATCTGCAAAAGATTAAGGCAATATTAAAAGAACATGATCTATAAACCGCTCCTTACTACTTTACTGATTATTTCGGGTATCATGGCCCGGGCACAGGCCCCTGTAAAAAACCTTGATTATTATCTGGGGCAGGCTAAATCATCAAGTCCGGTGCTTAAAGATTTTGAAAACCAGCGCAGAACAGCCGGAATTGACAGCCTGATTGTTCGTGCAACCGCAAAACCGCAGGTAACTGGGTCGGGTACAGGTTTATACGCGCCGGTTATACGCGGCTATGGTTACGACGAGGTGCTTACCAACGGCCAGGCACTGGAGGCCATGCTAAACGTAAATTATGATTTGCTGAACAAAAAACGGATCAATAACCAGTTGGAAGGAATTAAGATCCAGAGCGATTCGGTAAAGTATGCCTCACAGCTTTCGCTATTCGACCTGAACAGATCGGTTATTGACCAATACATCACCGCCTTTGCCA
Organism: Pedobacter sp. 22226; assembly: GCF_052045455.1. Taxonomy (NCBI): domain Bacteria; kingdom Pseudomonadati; phylum Bacteroidota; class Sphingobacteriia; order Sphingobacteriales; family Sphingobacteriaceae; genus Pedobacter; species Pedobacter sp. 22226. Next base: position 58,844 of record NZ_JBQEPB010000009.1, read on the forward strand.
GTCAGCAACAGGTAGATTTTAACCGTGAAGTGGTTAGCCTTCTGGACCGGGAGGAAAAACTGTTAAAAACCCTCACACGCAGCAATATCTATAAACAATCAGAATACCTCACCTTTCTGGTTACGCTGCAACAACAGCAGCTCAGCCTGAAACAGGCAGAACTTCAGTTTAAAAACGATTATGCAACACTTAATTATCTGGCTGGTGTAGCCGATACTGCTCAGGCTAAACTTGCTGAACCTGAATTGCAGAATGCGGTATTTGCCGGTGAAAAAAGTTTCTTTACCAGGCGTTTCGAACTGGATAGTTTAAAAAATACCAACCTCAAAAACGCGATAGATCTGAATTATAAACCAAAACTGGGTGTTTATGCCAATGGCGGTTATAATTCATCACTGGTACTACAGCCTTATAAAAATTTCGGCGCCAGTGTTGGTTTCACTTTTTCAGTTCCGATATATGATGGTCACCAGCGAAAAATGCAGTACGATAAACTGGCCCTTTCATCAAATACAGTTGCCGGTTACAGGGATTTTTTCACCCGTCAACAAACACAGCAGATTAACCTGATCCGCCAGCAGATTAAGCAGACCGATGCCCTTTTTGGTAAGATCAATGAGCAGATCCGTTTTAGCAAGGGACTTATTGATGTAGACAGCAAATTGCTCCATACGGGCGACTTAAGGGTATCTGATTTTATTATTGCCATCAATAATTACCTTTCTGCGCAAAACCTGTTGAGGCAGACCAATATTAACCGGCTGAAACTGATTAACCAATTTAACTACTGGAACAGATAACCATGCAAAAATATTTAAAATTAACTCTGGGCGCCATGACCATAATTTCCTGCTTGTTGGCATGTAGCAATGCAGATTCAACAGCAGTGGAAGAAACACCTTCACCGGTTACCCCTGTACAGATTACTTATCCTAAAGACAGTTCTTTAGCCGAATATGTAGAACTATCTGCGGTATCTGCCTACCTCGAAAAAAGTTTTGTAAAGGCCAGCATCAATGGTTATGTAGAGCGGGTAAATGCAAAAACCGGTCAACAGGTAGCAAGCGGAACTTTACTTTTTACGCTGATTACCAAAGAGGCCCGCGCCATAGGCAATACCGTAAATAAACTCGATCCGGGTTTTAAATTTTCGGGTGTTTCCAATATCCGCTCGGGGCAGGCCGGTACCATTTTAGAGGTGAACCACCAGAACGGAGATTATGTGCAGGATGGAGAAGCACTTGCAACCATCAGTAACCGAAACAGCCTGATTTTTCTGCTCGATTTGCCTTACGAACTCAACCAGATTATCGCCCGGAACAAAGCCTTAGAGGTATTGTTGCCCGATGGCACCAGATTGCCGGGATCGGTTTCAGGAACCATGCCATCGGTAGATTCGCTTGCCCAAACGCAACGTTACATCATCAAAACACCCACAGGCAAAGATATTCCGTCCGGACTTATCGCTAAGGTGAGGTTAACCAAACTGAGCCATGCAGAGGCACAGGTACTGCCTAAATCGGCCGTGTTATCAAATGAAACTGAAGATGAATTTTGGGTAATGAAAATGATCAACGATTCAACTGCCATAAAAGTGAATGTGAAAAAAGGAATTGAAAGCAATTCGCTGATTGAAGTACTGGAACCTAAATTTTCAAAAACCGATCGCATCATCAGAACCGGGAATTATGGCATTGCCGATACCGCCAGGGTTAAAATACAGAAATAGCCATGAACAGATTCTTTATATCGCATAAAAACCCGATTCTGGCGGTCCTGATTATTATTTTAATAGGTGGGGTTTACTCTTTCATGCAACTTAAAACAGGTCTTTTTCCGGAGATTACCTTTCCTAAAATCAAGATCATTGCCGATGCAGAACTCCAACCGGTTGATAAGATGGTGGTTACCGTTACCCGCCCTTTGGAAAATGCAGTAAAGCAGGTGCCCGATTTACAGCTTGTGAGAAGTACCACCAGCCGCGGCAGCTGTGAGCTTTCTGCCTATATGAACCCGGGAGCAGATATCGACCTGAGCCAGCAGCGGATAGAATCGCAGATTGCAAAGATTTCGGCTTCGCTTCCTGCCGGCGTAAATATTTCGGTAGAAAAAATGAATCCTTCTATACTACCCGTTAGCGGATATAGTTTGGAAAGCCATCATTATTCTCCTGCCGAACTCAAAAAAATAGCTACCTATACCGTAAAACCCTTTTTATCGCAGGTTGATGGCGTTTCAGAAATTCGTGTAATTGGGGGTAAAACTAAAGAATACTGGCTGGAACTCGATGTACAGAAAATGCAGTCGCTTGGCATTTCGCCCGATCAGATCTCCGCTCCGCTTTCGCAAACCAATTTTATAAAATCGAACGGGTACTTATCTGATAACAATTTTCTTTACCTCTCGGTAACCGATGCAACGGTAAAAACAAAAAGTGATCTGGAAGAGCTGGTAATCGCCAGGAAAGGTAACAGAACGGTGCGGATAGCCGATGTGGCTAAGGTAAATATTCAGCAGAGTGTAGAATATACCCGCATCAATGCCAACGGGAAAGATGGAATATTAATCGCCGTAATTAAGCAGCCAAACGCAAATCTGGTTGATCTTTCTGCAGAAATGGCCGCAAAGGTTAAGGAGTTAGCGCATCTCCTTCCGGCAGGCGTGCGCATTAAACCCTATTATGTACAGGCCGATTTTGTTAACGAATCGGTTAAAAGCGTGCGCGATAGTTTATTGATCGGGCTTGTGCTGGCCATTATTGTTGCCGTTATTTTTTTAAGGTCGCTAAAAGCCAGTGCAACCATATTGATTACGATTCCGGTTACGCTCTGTTTAACGGTAATTGTGCTTTATTTTATCGGATACTCGTTAAACATCATGACACTTGGTGCCATTGCAGCTGCCATCGGATTGATTATCGATGATGCGATTGTGGTGGTAGAACAAATCCACCGTACGCACGAAGAGCATCCCGACAAGCCTACAGCACCTTTAATCAGCAAGGCCTTCAGTTACCTTTTTCCCGCCATGCTGGGTTCATCCATCAGTACCATAGTAATTTTTGTTCCCTTTGTACTGATGACAGGCGTTGCAGGATCCTATTTTCAGGTGATGACCAATACCATGATTATTACGCTGGTGTGCTCGTTCTTTGTAACCTGGATTGGTTTGCCGGTAGTGTACCTGCTACTCACAAAAAATGCGCATGGCAATGCATCAGGAAAAGAGGTAGTTGTACACGAGGTAAAATCGCAGAACTGGGTGCGTTTTTTCATTAAACGGCCCTATATTTCTTATGCCTTTATCCTGGTGCTCATCGCGTCAATCGTTTTGATATTCCCAAGGCTCCAAACCGGTTTTTTGCCCGAAATGGATGAAGGCAGTATTGTACTGGATTATGCATCCCCCCCGGGAACCTCACTTGAAGAAACCGACAGGATGCTAAAAGAGGTGGAAAAGGAAATTGTAAAAATTCCGGATGTACAAGCTTATTCGAGAAGAACAGGTACCCAAATGGGATTTTTTATTACCGAGCCGAATACCGGAGATTACCTGATCCAGCTGAAACCTAACCATAAAAAAAGTACAGAAGAGGTCATTTCTGAAATCAGGAATCATATAGAACATACCCAGCCTGCATTGGTTGTTGATTTTGGCCAGGTAATAGGCGATATGCTGGGCGATCTGATGAGCTCCACACAACCCATTGAAGTCAAAATTTTTGGAAACGACCAGCAAAAACTGCAGGTATTATCTAAACAGGTTGCCGCTCTGGTTTCTAAGGTAGGTGGAACAGCCGATGTATTTGATGGGATTATCCTTTCTGGCCCAACAGTAAATATTCAGCCCAATTTTGCCATGCTCGCACAGTATGGAATTACGCCGCTTTCTTTTCAGTCGCAGGTTCAAACGGCCATGCAGGGCAACGTAATCGGCAATTTGTATGATAAACAACAGCTTTCGCCCATCAGAATGGTTTATCCCGGAAGCCGGAATTTTGGGGTATCAGATATTACTGCCCTTAAAATATTTCTACCTGACGGAACGGCAATTCCAATTCAGAGCCTGGCCAAAGTAGATCTCCAGGCGGGTAGTGCCGAAGTAGAACGCGAAAACCTTCAGACCATTGGCGCCATTACCGCAAGGTTAGACAACCGGGATCTTGGAAGTGTAATGAAAGATATCCGGACGGCAGTGAACAGCAAGGTTAGTCTGCCATCTGGTTACCATATCGAATATGGCGGGGCTTACAAAGAACAGCAGCAGTCGTTTTCCGAACTCCTTACCATTTTAATCGCCTCAAGTTTGCTGGTGTTCAGCGTAATTCTTTTCCTTTTCAGGGATTTTAAGGTGGCTTTCCTGATTCTGTTGATTTCGGTGCTGGGCATTTCAGGAAGTTACCTGGCTCTGCTGCTTACTGGTACACCTTTAAATGTGGGCAGTTATACCGGATTGATTATGATTGTGGGGATTATTGGAGAAAATGCCGTGTTTACCTTTTTACAGTTTAAAGAATCGCTGCAGGAAAAAAATATAGACGATGCGATTACTTTTGCCATTTCAACCCGGTTAAGGCCAAAACTAATGACAGCACTTGGCGCAATAATAGCCTTAATGCCTTTGGCCCTCGGTATAGGGGCAGGTGCGCAACTGCATCAACCACTGGCCATTGCAGTTATCGGCGGATTTATTGTGGCATTACCGCTTTTGCTGATTGCGTTGCCTGTTTTAATCAGGAGGTTTTATACCCATAAAGAAGCGCAAATACACCTGTAAACTGATTCTAATTGATTTTAATCAAAATTAATTTCGTCTTTTTTAATCTTTTTCGTTCGGGCTTAGTCAAACAGCTTTTATGAACGTTTGATATTAATGAAAAACCAGAAAAAAACTTTAAAACCACAGGATGATAAAGAGGAAGCGGATAGTGGAGATGGATTTCCCGGAAAAATGGTACTTTTTATCATCCTGTTGAGTGTAATACTGATTATTTTGGTTTTATTCAGGCGTTAGTGATTCACAATTATCATTTTTGGCGCGATTTATAAAATATTCCGGATGATTTCCTCATAAAACTTATAAATTATCATGCCACCTATAAAATAATCAGATCAATAAAACGCCTGAAAAAACACAGGTATTGTCGCTGGCCTTAAACCAGATTTTTTATTGAACGTTATTTTTTTCTGCTTCGTAAGTAAGCTCTACCACGCCTGATCTGAAAACCCTGGTGCCAGTTAATTTCAGGCCAATCCGCTCCTTTAAATCTTCGAACAAAGGTTTTCCCTTGCCCAGCACGGTGGGGTGTACCGATATTTTGTAGACATCAATAAGTCCCAGATCGATAAATGTTTTAATGATATAGTGAATTACTTCTTACCAGTCTTTTTGTCAAATTCAAGCTGAAGGCCATTTAGTACCTGATCATATCCCTTACGGTCAAAAAACGCAGCTGGATTATATTGGTCGCCAGGCTTGTGTTTCTCATGCAGGCCAAACTGACTCGCATGTGAAGATAGCCAGATATCAAACGATAAATTTTTAAGCGAATTTAAAGTATAGGCATAATCTTTTTCAATTTGAGGATAGGCCGGTATATCCGAAAACTTTTTTTCGGTAACGATACTTGGCATATTGGCAATCAGTACCGAATATGCCCGTTTTTCATCTTTGGTGTGAAGCATAAAACTGCACGAACCCTTTGTGTGCCCGGGGTGGTGGAGCATCACAATACTGGTATTTCCCAATTGGATCCGATCTCCGTCTTTTAACAAACGATCTGGCGTAATGGGGGCGTAGGTGGTTTTTCCGTTGCCCAGCGCATAGTCAGACTGACCACCATCTTTCATCACTGCTGCATCTTTTTCGTCAACCATCATTTTCGCACCGGTAAGCTTTTTAATTTCTGCCATGGCACCCAGATGATCGTAATGTGCCTGTGTGGTGAGCAAAATTTTGATATCCTTAAAGTTAAAACCCAAAAGACCTACGTTTTTTTTAATCTGCGCTGCTGATGAACTTAGTCCGGTATTGATTAAGATATTTCCTTTCGAAGTGGTAATGAGGTAACAGGCCAGGTCGTAAGTGCCAACATAATATACATTGCCTGCAATGCGGAACGGGGCATAAGGAGCCGACCATTCTTTTGGCGTATCATGGGGTTCCTGTACATTTTGTGCAAGTAAAAAGAGCGGAAAAAGAAGGAGGCAAATAATAAATTTAATTTTCATAGTGAAGGGATAGTGATGTAGGTTGATTACACCAAAATTAATTAAATTATAATTTGGATTTGCATAGAACATCACATTTTAGCAGGTACCTGCGTACAGATTAAGAATGAAGATGCGCGTGTTTTTAACGTCTGCGATTTATTTGCGCATTATTTACGGTCGATGTTCAGTTTAGAAAAGTAGATATATGTTTCGGTTATTTGATGTAAGATGTTTAATTTTATGCTATCATCCCCTTCAATACAAATATCCAATACAAACCATTTTATTTAATCTCAAATTAAATATGATTAATGAAACGCTCCAATTTACCTGTGATATCCCGAATCAATTTCGAAGTAACGAAAGCAGGCTAATCAAAAACACATTGACCCAATTTATGGCGGCTGTGCCTGCTATTTAATAATTATTAGAAATAAGATATGATTGCATCTAACATTAAATCTCCCGGTGTTTACATTAATGAGCAAAATGCCTTTCCCAATACCATAGTCTCAGTGGCTACCGCGGTTCCGGCATTTATAGGCTATACGCCCCAGGCCCAATACAGCGGCAAATCTTACACTAATATACCGTGTAAAATTACTTCTTTTGCCGATTTTCAGGCTATTTTTGGTTACCCTGATCCGCCGCAGCCAGCAAGTGCTGCTGAGCAGTATAGCCCTGAATATTATCTGGTACAGCAAAAAAGCGAACCTAATGGTCAGGATTATATGATCATTAATGGCTCATACTATTCTATTTTGCCCGATCCCAATACCGTTTATTATATGTATAACAGCATTAAACTGTTTTATCAAAATGGTGGCAGTGAGGCATATATCGTATCGGTAGGCACCTACGGACCACCATCCGGCAAGCCAATGGATATTAATCAACAGCTTGTTAACCCAAATGTATCCCTTGAAGCTTTAACAGCAGGCCTTCAGCTTTTACTTAATGAACAAGAGCCTACCATGTACATTTGTCCGGAGGCCACTTTGTTATCGGTAGAAGACAATGGTACACTGATGGAAAGTATGTTGCAGCAAAGCAAAAACATGCAAACCGCAATCTGTGTGTTTGATCTGATTGGCGGCCGGAATCCTGATCCTGTAACCTATTCTGCAGATATTGAAACTTTCAGGGCACGTACGGGTGCAAATGGTTTAAGCTATGGCGCTGCTTATTATCCTTTTGTGGGTACCACCATTATGGAAAGTACCGATATCAACTATACCAACCTTTTTGGCGGCGATGTTAAACAGCTCGAACCACTGTTAAATCCACCATCAAACCCTAACCTGGCAGCCGCAACTATAATTCATAACATCGAAAACCCTCAGGGAATACCATTAACAGTAACCCAATACCATAATGCGTTAATGAATGCGAGTAAGGTATATGCCGACATTGTTAAAAATGTACTTGCACAGGCCAATATTCTGCCGGCAAGCGCAGGCATGGCAGGTGTAATGACCACTATCGATAACCAGGCGGGTGTATGGCAGGCTCCGGCAAATACTGCTATTGTTGGCGCGGTATCATTACCCATCAACCTTTCAGATAGTCAGCAAGGTAACCTTAATGTTGATGCTGTTTCGGGTAAATCCATCAATGCCATCCGTTATTTTAATGGGATCGGTATTTTAGTTTGGGGTGCCAGAACTCTGGATGGCAACAGCCAGGACTGGAGGTACATTTCGGTAAGAAGAACCATGATCATGATTGAGCAATCGTGTAAACTGGCTGCACAGGCTTACACTTTTCAACCTAATAACAAAAATACCTGGGAAGCGGTTAAAGCGATGATCAGCAGTTTTCTAACCAACGTTTGGAAAGAAGGTGGTTTAATGGGCGCAACCGCTGCAGATGCCTTTTCGGTAGAATGCGGTTTGGGCACAACCATGACTGCTAACGATATTTTGAACGGATTTATGAATGTTACGGTGCAAGTTGCCGTAGTACACCCGGCTGAGTTTATTGTAATTACTTTCCAGCAGGAAATGGCAGTTACCAGTTAACAGCGTATTAATTTAAATTTAGAAATAAATATTATGGCAGCTAAAGGAAGTGCTCAGGATAACACATGGCCAATGCCCAAATTCAGATTTGAAGTGGATTTCGGAACGATATTAACAGGTGTGGCATTTCAGGAGGTATCCGGTCTGGAAGTTGAAACTGAGGTTATCGATTATAGACAAGGCAATAATGCTGCATTTTCTGTCCAAAAAATGCCCGGCTTGGTAAAATTCGGCAATGTAATTATGAAACGGGGTATTTTTTTGAATGATCATGCCTTTTGGAAATGGCATGAGGAAGTGAGAATGAATACGATTAAAACAATGACAGTACTGGTTAAGCTGCTAGATGAAAACGGCAATAGCACGATGCAATGGCAGTTGGATAAGGCCTGGCCAGCCAAAATGAGCAGCACCGATCTGAAATCAGATGGAAGTGAAATCTCCATTGATACCCTGGAGCTGGTGCATGAGCAATTAAGGGTGGTAAATGGTCGGTAATTTTTAATTTTTAGCAAAAAAATGACATCATCAACAAATATTACAAGTAGCGGTAATGCCTCTTATACAATTAAGGTTGCAGGTATTACCATGCCTGAAAACATACAGATAAAATCTATACGCGTAGAAAAGAAAGTAAACCAAATTACCAGTGCTAAAATTATTATCATTGATGGCGAAGCAAGTTCCGGAGCATTCGAAGCCAGCTCCTCATCACTTTTTGTACCCGGTAACCTGGTGAGTATTGAGGCCGGTTACGATGGCACCAATGCCTTGATTTTTAAAGGCATCATTACGGGTCAATCGATCCGTATTAATGACATGGTAGGCTCAGTGCTCGAAGTAGAATGTAAGGATGAAGCCATAAAAATGACGGTAGGGAAGAAGAATTTAATCTTTTCCGGAAAAAAAGACAGTGAACTGATTGCTTCTCTTATCAGTAATTATTCTTCGCTCACTGCCGATATCAGCGATACCAATGCCATTTGGCCTGAGCAGGTTCAGTTTTATGTGAGTGATTGGGATTTTATACTTTCACTTGCTGAAACAAACGGACTAATAGTGACCACCATTAATGGTAACGTAGCTGTAAAATCGCCAGTTGCCAATGCCAGCCCGGTTCTTAGCATCGGTTATGGAGTTAATTTATTAGAATTTAATGCCGGTATAAATGCCATAAATCAGTATGGGAATGTAAAGTCGAACTCGTGGGATTATCAGCAGCAGGCAGTAGTAAGTGTATGTGCGACAAATAGTTATGTGGGACCAGGTAATATGTCTTCCAAAAAACTGGCAGAGGTAGTTGGCCTGGCAGAATATGATTTGCAAACAACAGCCGCAATAGATACTGCAGCACTTAATAATTGGGCCCGGGCGCAGATGGTAAAAAGTGAATTTGCTAAAATACAGGGTGAAGCTAAGTTTCAGGGGAATGCTTTGGCTGAACCAGGTAAATTTGTTGCTTTTAATGGCTTAGGCGACAGGTTCAACGGCGATTACCTTATTTCTGGCGTTGTTCATGATATTTCTGATGGAAACTGGATAACCGAAGTTTCGTTAGGACTTTCGCCACAATGGTTTACAGGAAATTCAGATCTGGCGGCTCCTTCTGCCACAGGGATGTTGCCCGGCGTACGCGGCTTATTTAATGGTATCGTTAAAAAAACATACGGCGATCCGGATTCTCAATACCGTATTCTGGTTGATTTACCGCTCTTCGGTCAAAGCGGTCAGGGCGTGTGGGCAAGGCTTGCCAACTTTTATTCAACCAGTGGTGCCGGGGCATTTTTTCTTCCGGAAGCAGGAGATGAAGTGGTTTTAGGCTTTCTAAATGAAGATCCACGCAGCCCGGTGATTTTGGGGAGCATGTACAGCAGTTCTAAAATAAAACCACATCAGAACCTTAACCCGAATGAGAAAAATGCCATCAAGGCAATTGTTTCTAAATCGAATATCAAGATCGAATTCGATGATGAAAATAAAATGTTAACCATTGCTACGCCTGATAAAAACACTATGATATTTAGCGATCAGGATAAAAAGATTACCATCCAGGATGAACACAATAACAGCCTTGTAATGTCAGCAGGCGGGATTACCATCAAAAGTGCCACCGATGTCAATATTGAGGCCGCACAGAAGGTAAATATTATGGGTAACCAAGGTGTAACCGTAAAAGCTCCGGCAGGAGATGTTGCCTTAAAGGGCCTAAATATTAAACAAGTAGCCGACAGCCAGTTTTTGGCAGAAGGAGCAGCGACCGCAGAAATTAAAAGCGGGATGCAACTGAGCCTGAAAAGTGCCATGATTATGATTAATTAATTTTAAACCAAACGAATATGCCACCAGCAGCCAGAATAACAGATTTTCACGAATGTCCGATGCAAACACCCGGAATCCCACCTATACCCCATGTTGGCGGTCCGGTTATCGGGCCCGGCGAGCCTACAGTACTTATAGGTAATTTACCTGCCGCCACAGTAGGCGATATGCTGGTTTGTGTTGGCCCGCCCGATAGTATTATAAAAGGTTCTGCAACCGTTATGATCGGTGGAAAACCAGCAGCCAGAATGGGCGACCCAACTGCACACGGAGGTAAAATTATACTTGGTGCATTTAACGTATTGATAGGCGGTTAAATTATTTATACCTTAAAAAGAAACAGTTGATACAACAAAAAATCTTACCTGCCACATCATTTTACTATAATGCCACACAATAAAGATATTTTAAAACAGGAAATAGGCGCAAAAAATGCCGGCCTGGTTATCATTAATGCTTACATCCCTCTACTTTTCAGTCGCCTGGGTTTAACAGATAATCAAAAATTTAACAGTATAGAAAGCCAGCAGGCAGCTGTGCATTACCTGCAATTTATAGTAACGGGGCAGGAGCAGACCGAAGAGTCACTTTTACCCCTTAATAAATTGTTATGTGGAATGCAACTTACCCAGCCGGTAACGGAAAGTATGAGTATCTCACAAGAAAATAAACTATTTCTGGAGGGATTAATAAAAGCTGCAATTGGAGCCTGGCAGGCTATTGGCAACACTTCTGTAGATGGTTTTAGAAGCAACTGGCTGATAAGGGATGGCTTACTTACTGACGGAGGGGATAGCTGGGAGTTAACGGTAGAAAAACGGCCCTACGATCTTTTAATCCAAAGGTCGCTATTCTCATTCTCTATTATCAAATATCCATGGATGGATAAGCCCCTTCACGTTAACTGGCCTTATTAACATAACCGCAGAACCTAAACATTAGCGACCGTGATTACTGCTTTTCAATCCTTTTAAAAAATTTAATCACCACCTCATCGGCTGCTGTTGGGTACACATGCCCGCCGGGATGAACGTATAAAATAACCGGGTTTCCGCTTTCTGACGGATAGTATGTGGCATATGCTCCATAAGGTTTTCCCTCTGCATCGCAGCTGTTTAATTTCAATATTAAATTGCACATCAGTTTTTGCCAGGCTGGTTTCACCAACGGATCTTTTTCTCCCATAATGTGCATGGCCGGTTTAGGTTTAAGCTGGCCAGCTACTTTTCGGGCAATAGCCGATGATGGTGCAAAAGCTGCAAATACATCAGCCCGGGTAGCCCAGAGCAGGTAAGTAAATCCACCACCGTTAGAATGTCCGGTACCATAAATCCGTTTATCGTCTATTTTGTAATCTGCCTTAAATGTTTTCAGCATCTGATCAAAGAAATTCAGGTCGCGGTTATTCATATCGGCGTTTTCTTTTTGCCATCCGGGCAATTTACCCTGTGGATCGGTAAGCTGACCCGGCGTGTTTAATCCCTGCGGATATACAACAATGGCTTCGGGCCAGAGTTTATCGAACTGGTGGCTGCGGTAAGCACTTTCCATCGTTCCGCCATGACCATGAAAAACAAAAATAAGCGGACTCGTTTTGGTTTTTGCAGTGGCTGGAATATACACCAAAGCCTCACGTTTCGTATCGCCAACCGTCCATTGCATCCGTTTTATTTCGGATGAGGTTTGTGCAACAACCGCTGAAACCTGTAGATAAATGAATATAAAGAGCAGGAAAAAGAATTTAAATACCCTGCGATTAATTTTTCTGATCATACCATATTGACCTTAACCGGTGGACAGGGTTTAATCAAAATTTATTTTTTGCAGGGTATTTTTATTGCTTAATGCAGCTGTGTTTATGGGGTGAACTGTATCTGCTGTACCAGGTAGGCTTTGCCAAATTTCTGTGGGTCGTGCGTTACCGTAGCTTTTATGGCTTTCCATTTTGGAAGCTGGCCGGTTTTCCAGTTATTACGTACTTCCAGTGCATTTTGATAAATTTCTTCAAGCTGTGCCTGAACGGTACTATTTGCATAGGTTAACTGAAGCTTATCAGGAACAAAATAGTAATCATTTCCGGTTTTGCTCAGCTTGATCACCGGGCCTCCGGGAACATATGAGGTGATGAGCTGAATATCGAAAGATTCAGTTCCTTTATATTGTTCTTTACTTACAATTTTGGTAAAGATAAAGGAGTCGGAGGAAGCATCCTGAGGCGGATTATCATCATGATAAAACTTCGCTTTAACTCGATAGGTATAGCCGGCTTCTCTTTGATCAAAACCTGCAAGTGATGATCCTGCAAGTTCTTTTTCCGGTAATTTTAGCAACAGGTCCTGATCAGCACCATATCGGTGATCAACGAGAAGTTCTACTTCCTGCCCGTTTTTAAGTTTTAGCGGGCCATAAACTTCTTCTTTTTTACAGGAAAGGAAACTGATGGCTAAAAAGAGTACGGTTAGTTTTTTCATGGTTTTAAGCGTTTTTATTTATGGGTAAAACGATATTAAACCAGATAATGCTACAGGCGATACTGTTATTTTATATCTTCAGGATTAACCTGGATGCCATATTCTCCGTTTCCAATCCTCTCCGAAACATCTTTCAGCCTGGCAATTTTTTTCTCCATTGCTGATGTTTCGTATTTTACCTGTTCTTCCAAACGGATCCTGTCTTCAAAATCACTCATGGTGCGCCTGTAAAAATAAATGGTGCTGGTTAGTGAAACCAAAAAAGCAATGATGATCGAAACCAGAGAAATAGTGCCATACAGGTTTAGGGTTGATAACCGGGTTGATAGTAATATTTCTTCACGGTTTTCCATTCTTGTAACAATAATTCTGGCCCTGTCCATATACGATTTTCCCATTAAAAGGATGTCCTGGCTGATGGTTCCCCCTAAGCGTTTCTGGCTGATGGTATTCTCTAAAAGATCATATTTGGAGTCTATCATTTCCTTTAAACCTTTAAACTCGTTTTGCTGTGCACCATTATCGCTGGTGAGGTATTTAACGGTATCGAATGCTGCGCGGGTTACCTTTTCTGCACCGTTATAAGGCTCAAGAAATTTTTCGTTGCCTGTAAGCAGGTAACCACGCTGACCGGTTTCAGCATCTTTCATTGATGAAATAATCAATTCGAGTTTACCGCGTACCGTATTGGTGTGGTCAACCCATCGTTCGCTATTGTAAAATTTTTCTACTGAAAAATAGGATAGGGCAGAAGTGGCAACAGTAAAAATTATCGAAAGGACAAATCCTGCTACTGGGCGGTTAAAAAAAGAAGTTTTCATTAAGGATAGTTTTGGGCGAATTTAGGGCTTTTATCGTTTTTTAATCCATTAGCCTATAAAAATCGTATTTATTCGTGTTTTTATAAGCCGGATATTATTCTTATAGCTGTTTATAAAATAGGAAAGGTTACCATCGTGGATGATAACCTTTGTTTGATCTGTCAACTAACCAAAGCAGCAGATCAATGTTTTAAATAAGTAGGTGTGCAATATAAACCAGCTAACTTCTACTTTGTTTTAGAAATTTTTATTTTTTTAACGGAGCAAGGTATTTTGTTGTCAATCCTTTTTCTTTTGCATACTTTAACAGTTCGTTTGCGCTCTCTATACTCCTGTCGCTAGATAAAATATCTGCACCGTTTTCAACCAGTTTAGAATATACACCATCACCCTGAGCCTTAGCACTTTTATCTAGGTTGCCCATGGTGCCTAAAATACACCAGATCCCTTTATTGTGGAGGTAATCGTAAACCGTTTTATCTGGAGCAGAAGTACCCACAAAGGCTACTATGCGGTTATTCGGGATTCCCATCTGGTTAAGTCTTTCCAAATCTGCAATACTTCTGATCGAAGCAGAAATCATCAGGTCAGGGGCAAGGCGGTACACCTCGGCTGCTTGTGTGGCACTATAGGTAATAATGATGCTGTAAGCTTCGGCTTTATTCCTTCTAACCGCCTCAATCATTTTTTTGTAGGGAACGCCTCTTTTTACATCCAGGGTATAAATTACCTTATCCTTTCCCCACTTTAAAACCTCATCAAGCGTTGGAATATGGAAAGCCGTAACAGTGCCTTCATTGTCTTTTAAACGAATGTCTTTTAATTCCGCTAATGTTTTTTCGCCGATAGGGCCGGTACCGTTTGTTGTCCGCTCCAAACGGTCATCATGCATCATTACCAGTGCCGAATCTTTTGTTAAAGCGGCATCACATTCAATAATGGTTGGGTGAAGCTTTACACTGTTGGCAAAAGTTTCAATGGCGTTTTCAGGAAATCCGGCAACCGGACCGCCACGGTGACAGCTAATCAACGGGTAACGAGAAGGGCTCCACTGCATAAATTTTTGAAACTCTTCCTGAGTTTTAAATTTTAAGGCATATTGCTGACTGTAAACTGAATTAAAACTGAGGAGGGCGACAACGGCCAATAATAATTTTTTCATTGTTGTTATTTTAAGATGGGTTTTAAAACCTCTGATTTTCCGTCGATTGGCTCCTGGTAACTTAAACCAAGAATATTTGCAATTAATGGATATACATTTACGTTTTCAAAAGAAGGTATTTTTACCTGTTTTTTAAAGGCAGGTCCCCAGGCCAAAAAGGTTGCATGCATATCTTTTACCACCGAAGGATCGAAACCGTGGTGGCCAATGCCCGGTTTACGGCTGGAGAATACTTTTGGCCATTCGGGTACCAGCAAAATATCGCCGATCCGGTTCATACGGTCATCTGTTGCACTGTAATGGAAATGCTCCGGCATATTGCTTTTCAGGTACACTTTATAATCCTTTTCATTGCTTTTTAAGGCCTCGTAAAGTGGCTGTATATCAGCTTTGTTTTTAGCGTGGATATCCATTAAAGTACTAGATGCAGCAATGATGTATTTGGCCGTATCAATTTCCTTTGGTGTCGCAATCGGGTGTTCACGGTCTACAGCGGTCATTCCATGATCAGAAACAAATACATAATTTACCGGAAGATGAAGCGGTTCGATGGCCTTTGTTAACTCATAAATCACCGAATCGACCATTTTAACCGCTTTTTCTGTCTCTGGCGCATCCGGACCAAAACTGTGTCCGGCGTGATCAGGTTCTGACAGGTAAAAAGTAATCAGGTGCGGTCTTTTTTCTTCCGGCAGGCTTAACCAGTTTTTCACAATGCTGATTCTTTTGTCAACGGTAATCTGTTCGGTATAATCGTAATAATAAGTAGGGCGCAGGCCTTTAATTTCGGCTTCAGATCCTACCCAGAACATACTTGCTGCAATCATATGCTGCTGTTCGGCCAATACCCATAGCGGAGTGCCACCATACCATTTACCATCCCTTACTTTTGCTTTTGCACCCATAGAATACCTTTCGCCCGCTTTTTCATCTAAAAAGCTATTGTTTACTAAACCATGGTGCGAAGGATACATTCCGGTTACCAGGGTGTAGTGATTAGGGAAGGTCACCGACGGATAACTCGGGATCATGGATGCCGCCTGTACACCGTTTTGGCTCAGTTCGAGCAGGTGATTTGCTTTGTAGCGCCCGGCATAATCTTGTCGGAAGCCATCAGCAGAAATCAAAATAACATAAGGTTTTTTAATTTGGGCAGCATCATTTTTTCGGCCCTGGGCTATATGTTGAATGGTATCCGTTTGTGCCTGTACCTGGTTTCCTGTTAAGGCCAGAAAAGCGGTCATTATAAAACCGAAGCCATAATTAATTTTTTTCATTTTGTATTATTTATAAATTTCATTCATGATGGCGGCTAAGCGGATGCCTGCCTGTGCAAGGCGTTTTTTAACGATATCGGCATGGGCAGGATAATAGTTGTAATCAAATTCAGGATTTTTTGCTGCTTCTGCATAGAGTTGTTTGCTGATTTCGTATGATTCGAAAGCCCATTTTGCCACGTCATCTTTTTCCCATGTTTTTGCTTCATTTTTTTCTACTACATCACAGTCGGCCGCAAGTTCACGGTAACTCAAACCCGCATAATCGATCAAACCACTGTCCCAAAGGCCATGAAGGTTACTTTCTTTACGCATCAGTTTTACTTTAATTCCGTTACCACCCGAATCTTCCGAATGTCCGGTATGCATTGGTTGGTGAATGTCGCCAACCAGGTGAACCAGGAATTTAAGCGCAAAAATATGTTCTTCTTTTGTTTTCGAAGCATCTTTTAAGTCACTTATACATTGCAGAAGCGCTTTATAAATGTTCGGTTTTTCCATTGATTTCAGTTGAGCGTTGAAATCATCATAATTTAAACCTTCAGGCAGGTTTACGTAGTGCCAGGGTGCAGTGTAGGCATATTGCTGATAGGATCTCACTTCATCAGGATAAGTGCTTACCATGGCAAGGCTTTCGCTGCCCAGAATATCCTGAACGGCTTTTTTTGCTTTCTTGCTCAGGTGGTTTTCGGCAATCTTACCAATGGCCCGGTGACCAATTACGCCCCATGAAATGAGTGCGAAGCTGATGGTAACCAGTAGTGTTGGGAAAAGTATTTTTTTAAACATGGGATAATTTATATGGGTTATATGAAAGATAAAATTGTCACTCTGAGCCTGCCGAAGGATTAGCTTAAATGCATTTCGACAGGCTCAATGTGACATATTTGAATAGAATTAATTAAAAAGGTAACGAAAACCGAACTGCATCTCGTAAGTAGAGGCGTAACCCACTACATCTCTGTTGCCATTAACAATAGGGAAGTTCCTGTCTGTAGCGATACGGAAAGTAGGTTTGGTTGTTCCGCCCGGTGTCAAATTAGCAACGTTTGTTGGCACCAGGATAGAAGTTGTTCCAAAGTTAGATTGCATACCCCAGTTTTTGTTCAAAAGGTTACCAAAGTTTTTAATATCGATACTAAACTGGATGGTATTGCGTTTGCCACCCACATTGGTGAAAATATCCTGTAAGAATTTAAAATCCCACTGGCCGTTAAATGGGGTTATAACTGCATTACGCTCAGTATATTGTCCTTTTCTGCCACGGAGGTATTTATCCTGATCAATGTAGCGGAAAAACAGATCGCTTTGCTGTTTTGGTGTGTAAGTTACCATATCAGCACCTGTACCAACAGTTAACGCCACAAAGTTGATTTCTGAAGCATCTTTCGGTACATAAATTAAATCGCCGTTTACACCATCTCTGTTAATATCGGTAGAGTAAGTATAAGAAGTACGGCCGTTCGATCCGTCATAAACCAAAGTGAATTGTGTTCCGAGGTGTTTTATAAATTCTTTACGGTAATAAACAGAAGCAATAATACGGTCAGGAGATACAAAACCTGAATAACCTAAAGTTGGGTTATTTGCGCCGTTTACACTGCTTGTGGCCTGCCATGCAGAAAGGGTTTGATCGCCGCTGCCTTCGTACAGGCTTTTTGCCGAACTTCTGATGTACGAAACTGTAGCACCAAAACCATTATCAAAACGTTTGCTCAATGTACCTGTAAGTGAATAGTAATATCCTTTATTTGCATTTCCGAGCACAATTACGTTAAATGCATCTGGCTGTCTGGCGCCCGTTCCCGGAATTACCGTGCCATTTGGAACAGCCTGTCCGTTTAAAATCGGATTGATAAACTTATCAGTAGCTGCATTTGGATAAATCAGCCTGTTATCCGGATATCCGGCAACATTTAAAGGTTTAGGGTCAACCAGGTTGGCATTGCGGAAAAGGATGGTCCTGATGTCCCTGTTAAAAATTCCTTCCACCGAACCAACAATGCCATAAGGAAGTTTCACATCAACTGCTAAACTGGTCTTAAACGCAGCAGGCATTTTCAGGTTTTTGTCCATCACCGTAATCGGGTTAGGCAATACCGTTCCGGCAACAGGTACGGTTGTTGGACGATAGGCGCCGATATTCGGATTAAACGGACCAGGAGTATTGTTTTGTCCTGAATAAGTTTCAGTAATCTGCAACATTCCGGCATCGCCCGCCTGTGCCACGATCCATACATTCGGGATGCGGCCCACAAATAAACCTGCACCGCCTCTCACCTGGATTGATCGGTCGCCGATAACATCCCAGTTAAAACCGATACGCGGCGAAATTGATATTTTCGATTTTGGAAGATTGCCTGTGTTTAAACGTTCTCCATCATGGAAAGTCAACGCCGATACCAATGGGTGTTCCTTTAAAATTTTAGGGTATGTTGCCAACTCTGCACGGATACCACCGGTTACCCTTAAGCGTTCTGTAACCGAAATCTCATCCTGTACATAACCCGAAAACTGCCAGAATTTGTAAGTAGGGAAGGCCTGCTCATAATTTGGAGATAAAGAATAGGTTTGGGCAAATTCAATTGGTTTGGCACCATTTTTAAAATCATCCCATGAGTTAAAAGTATAATAACTGGTTCCGAAACGTTGGAAACCATTTTTAGTGATGCTATAATCGCCCTGTAAACCGGCAGTAATATTGTGTTTACCTACCGCCCAGGTAACGTAATCGTTTAACGAATATACCTGTACATCTCTCAGGTTTCCATAAGTAAAGGGCTCATAACCAAATGTAGTAAATGGTGTAGGTGCCGAATTTCCATCTGCTTTTAAGATATCAACCAATGGAAAAACCTGACTGTCGGAACTTCTTGGATCGTTCTGGTTAGTGTACGATAAACGTAAGGTATTGGCAAAACGGTTAAATACTTTGCTGTTTAATTCGGCAGTAATCGAATATAAATTACTTTCCTGGTAGTAGTTGGAATTTTTAAAAGCCAGTGCAGTATTGCCTGTTCTCGATCCTCCACCCGGAAATGCACCCAACGGACTTCTGGAGGTACTTACAAACGAAGGTGATTTGGTTTTAACATAACTACCACGAATGTTAAAGTGGTTATTCTGGTTAATGTTCCAGTCTAATCTTCCCAGTAAATTTGTTCTTTCCGTTTCAGAAGGATAACCCTGATAAATCCCCGGGTCGTAACCATAGGTGGTTTTTAAGTAATTGCTGATCTCATCAAGTTCTGCAACGGTTGGGCGCACTACATTCGGGATACCTGAACCATAAGGTGCCTCGGGAGTTGCCGCTAAACGTGTTTGACCAGGCCTTACTTCATTTTCTCTTTCAGCATTTAAAAAGAAAAATAATTTGTTCTTGATGATCGGTCCACCGATTCTGGCACCAAAAGTTTTATACGTTTGGTCTGTTGGGTCGGCCAGTTCAGGGTAATTGCTTACTCTCTTACCAATCTGGTTCTGGTTTCTGAAATACGTATATGCCGAACCCGAAAACTCGTTTGTACCCGAACGGGTAACCGCATTGATTGAGGCACCGATAAAACCGGTCTGCTTTACATCATAAGGTGTAACATTTACTGAAATTTCTTCCAATGCATCGATAGAAACCGGGTTTCCGTTGCCTGGCAGGTTATTCCCGATCCCGAAGTTATTGTTAAAATCGGCACCATCTACCGTTACATTGTTCTGGCGTGAGTTACCTCCACCAATGGCTGCACCATTAGCTTGCGGGGCCATTCTGGTCAGGTCGCTCAAACTCCTGCTCAAAGTTGGAAGCGCATTGATCTCTTTTTTGCCCAAACTGGTCGATGTACCGGTTCTGCTTGCATTAAGGGGCGAATTTTTTGAAGCACCTTTAATGTTTACCTCACTCAGATCTTTTCCGCCTGAAGCCATGTTCAGGTTTAAGATATAAGTATCGCCCAATGGCAGGCTAATGTTTTCGATGGTTTTTGGGTCCATACCTACATAGGTAACCACAACTTTGTAAGGGCCACCCGGGCGCATGTTAGAAATGGTAAAGCGGCCATCATCATTGGTACTTACCACATAACTGGTTCCTGATGGCATGTGTGTGGCTTTAATCGTTACTCCCGGAAGAGTAGTTTTTGCATCTTTTATTGTTCCGGATAGATTACCCGTTGTGACCTGCGCATGCAGGGAAATCACAGCAAACAATAAGGACAAAATGGTAAAGATTTTTTTCATGTTGATCTTATATGTTAATGAATTAGTTGTGGCAAATTTCATTTAGCCAGATAAAGCCGACATTAAGACAAGGTTAAAATAGATTAAGGAAATAGTATTATCGGTGTTACGGCAGGGCCTATTGTAAAGAGAATATTTACAGGGAGATAATTTCAATGCTTATTTGGGTAACATATAGGTTATGATGTTTTGTAACTGATTGTTATACAGTGTTATATTATGTATTGGTGTGATTTTTATCGAAGCAATAAGCATTTCTGCCTGATCTTAAACAAACGTTTGCGTACAATGATTAATACAAAAAATACAGGCTGATGTTTAATATTACAAAGAGTAACAATATTAGCAAAAGTTAAGTAAATGTAAAGTTACAGCCAATGTCTTCGTAGAGAAAACAGACCTGTACATTGGCTGTAATTTGCTATAATATTGGTAAATGGTTTTTACTTTGCCGCCCTGATCCTGCTTAAAGTTTCGCTTCGCATGCCCAGGTAACTCGCCAGGTGGCGTAACGGAATTCTTTCAATCGCCATAGATTTAGTATCTGCAAATCGCTTGTAACGACTGGCAGCATTTGTAATTCTGGCCAAAATAGACCGCTCGGAAGCGGCATAATATTGTAAAGCCAGTATCTTTCTACCAATCACATTGGCTTCCGGATAAAGCGAATACACCGAATCAATCAGGGCAAAAGGAATAATGATCAGTTCGGAGTCTTCCAGCGCCTGCAGGTACTCAACAGAGTGCTGGGAAGTATGATCGGGATGGTGGATAGCGCCAATGGTTTCATTTTCAAAACTGAACCTGGTGGTAATATCTTTATCATTATCCTTAATAAATCCCCTTACCAGGCCACTTATTACAAAATAAAGCGAAGCATTATGATCAATGGGAGAGAGTATAAATTTATTCTTTTTTACCTGTATCTGCCTGCAATGCAGTATGTGGTCGGCAATAAAGCCCTTTGATAATGGATGAAACTTCTCAAAATATTTGATAAGCGGTAATATATTGTTGTATGCGGTAAACTGAGACATTCGTAATGAGAATTTGGATGGTTTATCCGCATATACGAAGTATTCCTAAAAGGGGTTTTTGGTTTTTGAAAAAAAATAAAAATATTTTAATAATCCTTTATTCCTGTTAAACAGCTGATCAGGTTTAGCGTGCTGAGGCTGTTGGAGCGCATATTAAAATACCCCTGCGTTTTTTGCGCAGGGGTATTTAATATCTGGTATATCAGGGTAAGCTAAATGGCTCCATCTTCTTTAACCATTTTATTAATTGCTTTTTGTACTTTAATTACATCTGTTTCTACTGTTTTTCTAACCGCGGCATCGAATGAAGCTGCAAATTCTGCGGTAACAAAAATCTCGTCTTTTTCATTCAACACATTAAGTACAAAGGCATTGCTTCCAAACTTAAACCCGCTCTTTATTCTGATCACATCTTTTTCAAAGATTTTTAAAAACTCGTAACTGTTGCTGATCTGGTCAAAACAATCTCTCACGGCCTGAAAAACCAGGTGTGTTTCTATATCCAAACCATTTATAATCACGGTAACCGATGTAAGGTCGTTCAGTTCCGGAAGAAGATCTTCACTATAAATAATATCTTTTGGATCTGAGATTACAACGGTTTCCTTATCTGCGCTTTCGCCTGCCTGTTGCGTTAATTGTATTGTGGCATTGCCGTCTTTTAATGTAACGGTGTTTGCAGAAGTGTTTTCGATTTTAATATCGCTAATGGTATCTTTAATGATGCCTACAACAAGTTCGAGCGCTTTTGATTGGGTACTGTTCATTATGGTATTTTTTTGCAAAGGTAACGCTTGCCTGCGGAGCTCTGTAATTATAATCTAAATAAATACATATTTTTATGATAAGTATTTTATTTACAGTATGTTATTTTTAAAATCTCAATTTATTTTTCTTACTAAATGCCGCAGGTAAAGTGCCGGATGATCTAAAAAAGATTTTGTTAACCTAAAATGTTCGGTATCCTCATAATTGGTTTCCGATATGCCGTGGGAATCTGCGATATAAAACTTCCCCCCGCAATGCGAGGTAGGGTTATCTCTGATAAAAACGGCATTTATGCATCATTTTTAAAACGAATATAATCAATTGTTAAATAATGAAATATGGCCAGGTCAATAATTTTAGAATACAAAAATTAACCCATTAAATCATTCTTCAATAATCATTCTCTTTACTTTAGTCCTGAAATTTCCATTACCCACGTTTAAAACAGTATCACCCTGATTATTGATTTCGATAGATTTAAATTCAATTCTTCCAAATAAACTATCTCCAACACTATAATTTAACTTATTTAAGATAAGCTTCTGGTTAATTACTTTTTGTATCGGTTTAGTTTCCCCTTCAATAATAAAATCAGTAAATTGATATGCTTCGGCACTAAACTTTTTATTTCTGTATTTGATGTTTAGTCCTTGTCCTGCAAACCCATCACTAATGCCGATCCTGATCGACAAAGTATCAGATTTTGAATAATAATAAGCGCGACAGTTGTTTAGTTTTGCAAAAACGGCATCCTGCTTTTCATGTTTGCCGAAACGGAAATAAGCGACATCACTGGTCCGTTTGGACCCATCATGCTTTTCAAAAAAGGAATAAATTTCTTCTTTTTTATTCATTTCATTATAAATCAGGTTTTTAGGCAATCCGGGGTCAAGGTGTGCATTATTCCATTGTTTCGTGTTATCTGTGGAGCTGCAGCTTGTAGCCATAAGGGCTATAAAAGAGTAAATTAAAGCAAGATAAATTTTTTTCATGGAGCGGTTTAAGGTTTTATGATACGATGTTTTTATGGGCGGGATTCCATAAAAATTCTCCTTCATGGCGCAGGTTTTCAAACCTGCGCCATGAAAAACCAGATACATTATTTAATCTACAGAAAAGAAAATATGCGCTTCGAAGTCTTCGACTACGCTCAGACTGACAAAAATCTGTTGATTATTCTCCCTCATAGCGCAGGTTTTCAAACCTGCGCGTACAGTTTTATCATTATTGTTAAAATATTCCGATCATCCAAAAACAATCCAATTTTGTTAATTTTATTGTTTCTTCATGGAAAAAGAGCCATTAATTTTATAAACAGGCGAAAAAATATCCGTAATATTCTGTTTGTTGCTATAAATCATCTCATCATCCTTTAAATCGCGATTTTCAGAAAGTAAACATGAATTTCAACTTCATTTAAACTTCATAAATCTGTATTTATTTCGCTATCGAATTAAATCGTTGAGTAACCATCATTTATTGAAATCATTTAGCCTCCGCAACGCGGTTGAAAATTGCTTTTATCATAAAGTGCTGCTCAGCTAAACTAATTAGAGAAAAAAAATAAATCAGATTTAACCATTCAACAAAAAAAAATGAAAAGAGTTGTCATATGCTTAGGCTTGTGTACTTTGCTTTACGTAACGGGTTGTACCTCGAAGAAAGAAGAAAAAGAAGAAGTAGCTACTTATGCGGTAACCACGCCGTTAAGAATGGATACTTCGTTTACCAAGGAATATGTTTCGCAGATTAAATCTGTCAGGAATATCGAAGTTAGGGCCCAGGAGAAGGGCTACCTCCAGAATATTTATGTAGATGAAGGCCAGCATGTAAAAGCAGGCCAGTTGTTGTTTAAAATTATGCCTAAAGCGGCTCAGTCTGAATTGCTTAAAGCACAGGCAGAAACCAAATCGGCGCAAATTGAACTGGAAAACACCAAAATGCTGTCTGATAAAAACATTGTTTCCAAAAATGAACTGGCCATGGCCAAGGCAAAACTGCAGTCTGCAAATGCCGAAACCTCTCTGGCTAAATTCCATTTATCCAATACTGAAATCAGGGCGCCATTTGATGGTACCATCGACCGCATTCCTTTAAAATTAGGTAGTTTGGTTGATGAAGGCGCTTTATTAACCAGCCTTTCAGATAACAGTCAGGTTTTTGCTTACTTCAACGTATCAGAGCCTGAATACTTAAACTATCAGAGTGCTACAAAAGCAAAAGGACAGCAGGAGGTAAGCTTATTACTGGCTAACAACGAATTGCTAAAATCGAAAGGTAAAGTTGAAGTAATCGAAAGTGAATTTGATAATGAGACGGGAAATATCGCGTTCAGGGCCAGGTTCAATAATTCGGATAATTTGCTTAGAAACGGCGAAACCGGTAAAATCCAGATGGTTGTTCCTTTAAAAAATGCCATTGTTATTCCGCAGAAGGCCACTTATGATATTCAGGATAAAACCTATGTTTTCGTAATCGATAAAAACAATAAAGTACACTCGAGGGCCATCACCATTGCGGGCGAACTGCCTGATTTATACATTATCGGCGATGGCATCACGGTAGAAGATAAAATCTTGCTCGAAGGTGTGCAAAAAGTTAAAGACGACGATAAAATCGCTTTTAAATTCCAGCAGCCTCAGGACGTGATGAAACAATTGAGATTGAAAACAGAATAATCTAAACCCTCCATACTTATTTTATGTTTAGTAAATTCATACAAAGGCCCGTCCTTTCTATCGTAATATCGCTTATTATTGTGTTTCTTGGGGTGCTGGCCATCAGCTACCTTCCGGTTACGCAATTCCCATCCATTTCTCCGCCTAAAGTAAATATCACGGCAGAGTATCCTGGAGCGAACAACGAATTGTTGATTAAATCGGTGGTTATTCCGCTCGAACGTGCACTTAATGGTGTACCGGGCATGAAATATATCGCATCTGATGCCGGTAACGATGGTGAAGCATCCATCCAGGTGGTATTTAACCTGGGTACCGATCCTAACCAGGCTTCTCTTAACGTGCAAAACCGTGTAGCCGCTGTTACCAATAAACTTCCTCCTCTGGTGGTTCGTGAAGGGGTTAAAATCACCCGCGAAGAATCTAACATGTTGATGTACATCAACTTGTATAGCAAGGACCCCAAAATGAATCAGAATTTCCTGTACAACTATGCAGATATTAACCTGCTTTCGGAGCTGAAAAGGGTTGATGGTGTGGGTTTTGCAGATATTTTGGGCGACAGGGATTACGCCATGCGTATCTGGCTAAAACCGGATCGTATGCAGGCTTATAAAATCTCTGTTGATGAGGTAATGAAAGCTCTTGATGAGCAAAGTTTAGAAGCCTCGCCGGGTAAAACTGGGGAGAGCTCGGGTAAACGTTCGCAGGCTTTCGAATATGTGTTAAAATATTCAGGACGTTTTAATACCAAAGAGGGATATGAAAACATCGTGGTAAGGGCAACACCAAATGGCGAATTGCTTCGCTTAAAAGATATTGCCGACGTAGATTTTAGTGCTTCCGCTTACAATTTGTACTCTACCTTAAACGGAAAAGCTTCTGCAGCAATCGTTTTGAAGCAATCTTATGGCAGTAACGCCAGTCAGGTTATTAAAGATGTTAAAGCTAAAATGGCTGAGATTAAATCGGCTTCCTTTCCAAAAGGTTTAGATTACGAAATCAGTTACGACGTTTCAAAATTCCTTGATGCATCTATCGAAAAAGTAATCCACACCTTAGTAGAAGCTTTTATCCTGGTGGGTTTAGTGGTGTTCTTATTCCTTGGCGACTGGCGTTCAACGCTCATTCCGGCCATCGCCGTACCGGTATCACTGATCGGAACATTTGTGTTCATGCAGTTCTTTGGCATCACACTTAACTTAATTACTTTATTTGCATTGGTTTTGGCCATTGGGGTAGTAGTAGATGATGCGATTGTAGTAATTGAGGCCGTTCACGCCAAGATGGAGCACGACAGGCATCTATCGGTATTAAAGGCCACACAACAAGCCATGAAAGAAATCGGTGGGGCAATTATCGCCATCACTTTCTTAATGGCATCGGTATTTATCCCGGTAGCATTTATGTCTGGTCCGGTAGGTATTTTCTACCGTCAGTTCTCCATTACCATGGCAACGGCTATTATCCTTTCTGGTATTGTGGCTTTAACGCTTACGCCTGCACTGTGTGCCATTATGTTGAAGAACAATCATGGTTCACCGAAAAAGAAAACTTTGATTGATCGTTTCCTGGATGGTTTCAACAATGGTTTTGCCAAACTTTCTGGCAAGTACGAGTTGGTATTAAGCAAGGTAGTAAGCCGCAGGATTTTAACTTTTGGTGTATTGGTTGCTTTCTGTTTAGGTGTTTGGGCGTTAAGTGGAAGTGTACCATCAGGATTTATCCCTAACGAAGATCAGGGAATGGTTTATGCTATTATCCAAACACCTCCGGGCTCTACTTTAGAGCGTACCGACCAGATTGCAGAGAAACTGCAAAAAATGTGCGAAGACATTGATGGTGTAAAATCGGTTTCATCTTTGGCCGGATACGAAATCCTGACCGAAGGTACGGGATCGAACTCTGGTACCTGTTTAATTAACCTGAAAGACTGGAGTGAACGTAAACATTCGGCAGCCGAAATTATTGAAGAGCTTGAAGAAAAATCAAAATCTATTCCGGGTGCAACCATCGAGTTTTTCCAGCCACCGGCGGTGCCAGGTTATGGTGCAGCGGGCGGTTTCGAGCTCCGTTTACTGGATAAAGCAGGTAGTGGCGATTACAAAAAAATGGAAACCGTTGCCAACGATTTTGTACGCGAACTGAACAAACGTAAAGAACTTTCATCGGTATTTACTTTCTATAGTGCGAGTTTCCCTCAGTACATGCTGGATGTGGATAACGATATTGCGCAACAAAAAGGGGTGAGTATTGATAATGCGATGAACACCTTATCTACTTTTGTGGGTAGTAATTATGAAACCAGTTTTATTAAATACGATCGTCAGTATAAGGTTATCGTACAGGCATTGCCTCAATACAGGGCCTTGCCAGAAGATATCTTAAAGCTTTCGGTTAAAAACGACCGCGATGAGATGGTACCTTTCTCAGCTTTCATTAAAATGCGTAAAGTTTACGGTTTATCGGAAATTACCCGTCACAATATGTATAATGCTTCTGAGATTAGTGGTCAATCGGCTCCGGGTTATAGCTCGGGTGAGGCGATTAAAGCCATTACAGAAGTTGCCAAGAAAACATTGCCAAGGGGATTTGGTATCGATTGGGCAGGTATTTCTAAAGATGAGGTATCGAGAGGGAATGAAGCCATTTATATTTTCCTGATTTGTTTAGGTTTTGTGTACCTGGTTCTGGCCGCTCAGTATGAAAGTTTCATCTTGCCGCTTTCCGTAATTCTTTCTTTACCCGCAGGTATTTTTGGTGCCTTCCTGTTCCTTAAATTATTAGGATTGGAAAACAACATTTATGCACAGGTAGCTATGGTGATGCTCATCGGTTTACTCGGTAAAAATGCCGTGCTGATTGTGGAGTTTGCCACACAGCGCCATGCACAGGGAGCAACCGTATTCAAGGCAGCACTTGAAGGTGCAAGCGTACGTTTCCGCCCGATTTTAATGACCTCTTTTGCCTTCATCGCAGGTTTAATTCCTTTGATGATTGCAAGCGGACCAGGTAAAATCGGTAACCGTACCATTGGATCGGCTGCGGCAGGCGGTATGCTTTTCGGTACCATTTTCGGGGTAATTGTAATTCCCGGACTGTATTTCATATTCGGAACCATTGCAGCCAAACACAAGCTGATTAAAATTGAAGAAGAACATCCATTAACTGAAGAAATTGAGAATAATGTTTAAGCAAAATCTTTATAAAAGCCTTGGACTGGTGTTGATATGCGCTGCATATACCGCCTGTAAATTGCCCGAAGTGGCCCAACGCTCCGAAAATAAAAACGTTCCTGCAGCCTTTAACGGCTCGCAGGATACAGTAAACACCGCCAGCATTAAATGGCGTAATTTTTTTACCGATCCAAACCTGGTAAACCTGATTGATACGGCATTAAAAAACAACCAGGAGTTAAACATCACGCTTCAGGATATTGAAATTGCCAAAAATGAAATCAAAGCCAGAAAAGGAGAACTTTTACCAAGTGTAACTTATGGTGTTGGTGCAGGTTTTGATAAAGTTGGACGTTACACCAGTTCTGGTGCCGGCGATGCTTCAACAGAGATCACCCCTGGCAAAGAAGTGCCAGAAGTATTGCCTGATTACCATTTTGGTTTACAAGCCAATTGGGAAGCCGATATCTGGCATAAATTGCGCAACTCTAAAAAAGCAGCCATTAGCCATTACCTGTCGACTGTAGAAGGTAAAAACTTCGTCATTACCAATTTAATTGCTGAGGTAGCCAATTCATATTATGAGTTGCTTGCTGCTGATAATCAGTTAGAAACGGTAAAAAAGAACATCGAGCTGCAAAGCAATGCCCTGGAACTGATGAAAATCCAAAAGCAGGCTTCAAGGGTTAACGAACTTGCCGTGCGTAAATTTGAAGCAGAGGTATTAAGTTCAAAGAGTTTAGAATTTGATATTCAGCAAAACATTACCGAAACAGAAAATAAAATTAATTTCCTGCTGGGTCGTTTCCCTCAGCCAATTATCAGAGATAAATCTAATTTTACCGACCTGGTTCCGCCAACAGTGCAAACAGGCTTACCTTCACAGTTATTAGCGAACCGTCCGGATATTAAACAAGCCGAACTCGAACTGGCAGCAGCTAAATTAGACGTTAAAGTAGCCAAAGCACAGTTTTATCCATCTTTGGGTATTTCAGCAACTATTGGTTATCAGGCCTTTAATCCTTCTTATTTATTAAGAACGCCGGAATCTTTGATCTATTCGTTGGCCGGAGATTTAGCCGGACCACTGATCAACAGAAACGCCATAAAAGCAGAATATTTAACCGCAAATGCGAAACAGTTACAAGCGGTTTTTGATTATGAAAAAACCATTTTAAATGGTTATATCGAAGTGGCCAATCAAATGTCGAAAATCAGCAACCTGCAAAAAAGTTACGATCTGAAATCAAAACAGGTTACTGCGCTTACGCAATCAATTGATATTTCGAATGATTTGTTTAAATCGGCAAGGGCTGATTATTTTGAGGTGTTGATGACCCAGCGCGATGCACTACAATCAAAATTAGAACTTATAGAAACCAAAAAACAACAGTTAAATGCTGTAGTCGATATTTATCACGCCCTCGGTGGCGGATGGAATTAGTTAATGTGGTGCTATAAAACCTTTTAAGTCATATTATCCTTATATTCAATCAGGCTGCTCCACTGGGGCAGCTTTTTTGTTTTTGTCATTCTGTACGCAGCTAAGAATCTTTATAGCTACCAACGCTCGTTTCTAATAGGTGATGAGTACCCCGCGGTATCGTTGCTGAGAAGGATTTTTCAGCCGACTAAGCAATACAACCAGCACACACCTTACAATAGCCCTTTACCCTTTGTTCATTTATTTATCATAAAATTCATTTTACAAACAATGCTTTCCGGCTGCGGTTATCTTTACCATAGAATTTATCATCATATCTGAAATAAAATGGGAAAAACAACATTTAAATTTGGCGAATTAGAGGTGAAACGTTTAGGTTATGGCGCAATGCAATTAACTGGTAATGGCGTTTTTGGTGAAGTAGAAGACCGCGAAAATGCTATAACTGTTTTACGCGAAGCTGTTGCAAATGGCGTTAACTTTATCGACACTGCCGAAGCTTACGGACCTAAATTTAACGAATCGCTTATTGCTGATGCCTTATCGCCTTTTCAAAAGGATCTTTTTATTGCCACCAAAGGTGGTTTTGACCGGCCAGGACCAAACAACTGGGTACCTAACGGAGCGCCTGAAAAAATCAGACAGGATATTGAAGGAAGTTTGCAGCGTTTAAAAGTAGATAGCATCGATTTATGGCAGCTGCACCGCATTGATCCTAATGTGGAAGTAGCTAAAACCCTGGCACCTGTAATAGAGGCTGTAAAAGAAGGAAAAATAAAAAGCGTGGGTTTGTCAGAAGTGACCATCGATCAGATTAAGCAGGTGCAGGATATTCTGCCGGTTGTTTCT
The DNA here is from genome assembly GCF_052045455.1 of Pedobacter sp. 22226. Lineage (NCBI taxonomy): Bacteria > Pseudomonadati > Bacteroidota > Sphingobacteriia > Sphingobacteriales > Sphingobacteriaceae > Pedobacter > Pedobacter sp. 22226. The sequence goes on from NZ_JBQEPB010000009.1 coordinate 89,309, forward strand.
GTTCAAAATCTTTATAATCTGGGCAATAGACAGTGGGAAAGTGTTTTAGATTTTACTGCCGAACAAGGTCTGGCTTTTATCCCATGGTTTCCATTGGCATCGGGTCCTCATAAACTCGAAGATAAAATTAAAGCCATTGCCGAAAAGCATAAGGCTACAACCGCACAGATTGCTTTGGCCTGGTTGTTAAAAAGATCACCGAATATTCTTTTAATCCCCGGAACAAAATCTGTTGACCATTTAAAAGAAAACTTAAAAGCCACAGAAATAGAATTAACTGAAGAAGAATTTGAAAGTTTAGCGAAATAAGAATTTGCCATTTAGTTGCCGTCATTTCGAGCGAAGTGCAACGCAGGCGAAAAATCTGTCTAGATCTCTCCATTTCGCTTCGCCCTTTTCTGGTCTTGGCATCTCGCTAAGACCTTCTTTTGCTGCAATTAATTTTTTGCCACAGATGCACGGAGAAAACCGAAAATTCCACTCAATCGTTATTTCTGGCGGAAAGATATACCGCGGGCAATCTTAAAACGATCTCTACCGACGATGACAAAATTGCTTGTCACAAAAATAGGGGCAACTTGTCTATTAAAATGATGAAATTCAATTAGTTCCTGATATTCATACATAAATCACATATTTTAATCATTTATTAAAAATATTGTAGGATATTTAATCATGAAAAAAGTTTTCCTAACCACCATCATTTTATTTTCCATTATTTTTCAAAAAGCCATGGCACAGAATAAATCCGAAAATGTACCTGCTGTTTTAAACCATATCGCTGTTTACGTTGCCGATTTAAACAAAGCCACAACCTTTTACGAAAGTGTTTTCAACCTTAAAATTATTCCTGAACCTTTTAAAGATAACCGCCATACCTGGTTTACTTTAGGCCCTGCCGGACAATTACACTTAATCCAGGGCGCAAAAGGCAACGAAACTTTCGATAAAAATGGTCATTTATGTTTCAGCGTGCCATCGGTTGATGAGTTTGTGAAAAAACTCAATGCAAAAAATATCAGCTTTGAAGACTGGGCCGGCAAGGAAAAAGGCGTTACCCTACGTGTTGATGGCGTAAAGCAAATTTACTTTAAAGACCCCGACGGTCATTGGCTTGAAGTAAACGATGCGAAGTAAATTTTTTAGTACTTCTTAACTTTGTTTGTTTTCATCACTTATCTTTAGTGTTTTAGCCCTGTACACCTATGAAAATCTCTAGCTTTAAGCATTTTTTTACCCTTCTTTTAGTTATTGGATTAGCGCGGCAATCAAATGCCCAGAATGAAAAGGCTGAGGCAGATTTTAAAATCGTAATGGAAAAATACAGTGCTGTTGGTGCCTCAGTGGCTGTAGTAAAACAGGGAAAGATTATTTATACTCATTCGTTTGGCTTAAAAAATCTTGAAAACAAGCAGCCTTTAAGCGATCGCGACATTTTCAGGATTGCCTCTATCTCGAAATCTTTTTCTGCTACATCCATCATGCAATTGGTAGAAGCAGGTAAAATTCATTTGGATGATGATTTCGGAGACCTGGTGGGTTTTAAAATCAGGAACCCCAAATTTCCCGATCAGAAAATCACCTTAAAAATGGCCTTGTCGCATACTTCCAGCTTAAACGATTCGCAGGGATATTTAAATCTGGATGTGATCAATCCGGATAAAAACCCAGATTGGGCCAAATGTTATAACGATTACCTGCCGGGAAGCAAATTTGATTACTGTAACCTCAATTTTAACCTGATTGGTACCATCATAGAAAAAAAATCAGGTGAGCGTTTCGATAATTATGTAAAAAACCATGTAATTAAACCTTTAGGACTTTATGCGGGATATTGTGTGGATTCGCTGGATAGTACGCGTTTCGTAAATTTATACGAATATCATGCCGACACGAAATCTTATACGCCTGCACCAATGGCTTACGCACCGCGGCGCACAGAAATTGCAAACTACGTAATGGGTTACAGCACGCCAATTTTTTCACCAACAGGGGGAATGAAAATCTCTGCAACCGATCTTGCAAAATACATGATTATGCACATGAATTACGGCACTGCAAATGGCGTAAAAATTATAAGCAAAAAAAGCGCTAAGCAAATGCAAACCGCTTTAACGGATGATGAAGGTTATGGTTTCGCCATTAGAACGGCCGATAACTTTATTCCGGGTGTTAAGCTAAAGGGCCATACCGGTTCTGCTTATGGCTTATATAGCACCATGTTTTTTAATCCGAAAGAAAAATTGGGATTTGTGATCATTACCAACGGCATAAATGCTACTTATACTGATGGTTTTCCCGATTTTAGCCGGGCAGCAATCAACAGCTTATACCAGTCGTTTTTTAAATAATAATTACAGCAAATTTGCCAGGCCATTCTTATGGAAGAAGACAGTTAAGGTTTTAATACCTGCTTTTGGATGATTTACACTATTTCCCTTCACCTTTTGGTCAAAAACATTTTCAACCGGTGGTAAATCAATTAAATGTGTACAATCGGTAATGATCTCATTAACTGCTTCCGATTTTTCGTTTTTATTAATTTTGTAGTCCATATTTCTGATTATTGATTCACAAACCTTTGGTAGGTACTTCCGGATTTAATTTTTTCCATCATTAAATATTCTTTCAGGATGGAAAATTCCATACTTTGAATAGCTTTAACAACAGATTTCAGTTTTTCACCTGTAACACCCAATCGTGCGGCCCAATAATTACGGTCTTGTTCGTCTGCGATTTCGATAAATTCTTTCCTCGCATTCATCGAATTTAGTTGATATTCCATTTTTATGAATTTTTGGTTAGTAATATTGAGGAAACATCAGTAAATCAGATTTGGTTTTGCAGTTTTGTCAGTAAATTCTCAGATAATTGAACATGATTCTTAAATATTAAAAACCAAGTCGAAGAAGCAGGGCTGGTTGGCATTTAAATCTGTTAAAATCGTATTTTAGATTGTCTGTTTTCAACGGTTTAGCTAGCGCCAAAAATAGTAACATTTCCTTTACAAAACATTTGCTTTTCTGGTGGAGTCTGTTTATTATTGTAATGTAATATAATTTTTACAATGCTAAATCATTCCCTAACCGGCGCTCCGAGTCTATCCCCGCGTCGAAAATTTTATCAGGATAATCGTTTTGTATTATCTATCTGGGTATTTATTACCCTGATTTTTGTAATCGACTCGTGGATAACGCATCGATATAATAATTACCTCATTTTTGAAAATACATTTAGAAACCTCCTTCACGAAAGATCATTATATGCCCATTACCCAAGTTACCATGAAGATACCAATCATTACGGACCGGTTTTTAGTGTGTTAATTGCTCCGTTTGCACTGTTTCACAATTGGGTAGGCCTGTTGTTATGGAATTTATTCAATTGTTTTTTACTCTTTAAAGCCATACAAACGCTGCCCTTAACTGAAGATAAAAAAGTGCTGATCGGGTATATTGCAATCCCCTGTTTAATAGAATCGATGCTTAACCAGCAATTTAATGCCGGCGCAGGTGCCTTAATCATATTAAGTTATACGCTTCTGCATAAAGATAAGGGCATATGGTCTGCGCTTTGCATTTTACTCGGCACATTTATCAAACTGTATGGTGTGGTTGGCCTGGTTTTTTTCTTTTTCGCAAAGAAAAAGCCTCAGTTTATATTATGGCTAATCATGTGGTCGCTAATCATATTCTTATTGCCCATGTTGTTTGCCTCACCTCATTTTGTGGCCCATTGTTATGTAGATTGGAAAAACTCGCTGGTTGGGAAAAATATGCTAAACGTTTTGGGCGGGGGAATCGATATTTCTATTATGGGCTTTTTCAGGCAGCTTTTAGATGAGCCCGCAATATCAAATTCTCTTTTTATTGCACTTGGCTCCCTGGTATTTATGCTGCCTTTTAAGCGCATTGCTAATTTTGAAAAACAAAAATTCCAGCTGATGATTTTATCTTCGGTATTATTATTTCCGGTGTTGTTTAGTACAGGTGCTGAAGATTGTACTTTTATTATCTCAATTGTTGGAGTAGGCTTATGGTATGTAAAAGAAAGTAATAAAGCCATGAAAAAGGTATTGTTGCCTGTTTTACTTTTCATCACCTGTAATTTTCCCTTATTGTTATTCCCGGCCTTTGCCAAATCGCATCCGCTGTCACTTGCCATCATCAGTTTTCCTTATTTTCTGGTTTGGCTCAGGGTTATTTATAATGCTACAAAAAGTAGGTTCGCCTACGCAGAAGAAACAGAGCCCGAAATGGTTACTGCGTTAATAGATTAAGTTTAAATTTTTATTTTTTTAAGGTTTTAATGTCCGCTTGTAAAATCGGATGTTAAAACCTTTTTTGTTATCAGGCTGTTTTATAGCAATCTAATCAAAAATAATTATGGATAATAAACAAAAAAACGGCATTGCTGATCGCGGTAGGATCAACATTAACGAGGGTTATGAGCTTGATTATTGGTCTGACAAATTTGGTGTGAGTAAAGATAAATTAAAGGCAGCAGTGCAAACAGTTGGCACATCGGTCAACAAAGTAGAAGATTTTTTAAAAAAGTAAAATATCAATTATGAGTCTGGAAAAATACGTTGCCAAGCGCGACTTCTCAAAAACAGCAGAACCTAAATCAGGCAAAAGCAGCGATCGGAATAAGTTACACTTTGTGATTCAAAAGCACGATGCGTCGCGTCTGCACTACGATTTCAGACTCGAAATGGAAGGTGTTTTGAAAAGCTGGGCTGTACCCAAAGGTCCTTCTACCGATCCGAAAACCAAGCGTTTGGCCATGATGGTTGAAGATCATCCTTATGATTACAAAGATTTTGAAGGGATTATCCCGAAAGGAGAATATGGCGGCGGAACTGTAATTGTTTGGGATGAAGGCACTTATGAGCCGATTGAAACCATTAAAGGGAAAAAGGCACAGGAAAAACACCTGTTAAAGCAGCTAAAAGAAGGGTCTTTAAAAATTAAACTGAACGGGGAAAAACTTCATGGCGAATTTGCTTTGGTTAAAACTCATGGCATGGGCGAAAATGGCTGGTTGCTGATCAAACATAAAGATGATTACGCTTCAACCAAAGATATTACTAAGGAAGATAAATCGGTACTTTCTGGAAAAACCATCGAAAAGATGGAAAAAATACCCGACAAAGTCTGGAAAGAAGGAAAAGAGCAAAAAATAAAGCCCGAAAAAAAAAATCCTGAACCAAAAGTTAAAAAAGAAACAAAACCTGTAGGAGATGATAAAAAGATAGATGTTAAAGCCATCTTAAAAAAAGCGCCAAAATCGGCCATTCCAAAAAACATCAAACCTATGCTGGCTACCCTGGTGGATGAGCCTTTTGATGATCCGGGCTGGCAATATGAAGTAAAATGGGACGGGTACCGTGCGCTGGCTTTTATCAATAAAGGAAAAGCAGAACTCTTTTCGAGGAACAATAAATCATTTAACGAAAAATTTTATCCCATTTACGACTTGCTTAATGAATGGAAAATTAATGCCGTTTTGGATGGAGAAATTTTAGTGTTGAATGATAAAGGGATTTCTAATTTTGGATCCTTACAAAACTGGAGAAGTGAGGCAGATGGGGAACTTGTTTTTTATGTATTCGATATCCTTTGGTATGAAGGTAAAAACCTGATGGAACTTCCCCTTGATGAACGCCAGGCCATTTTAAATGATGTGTTGCCTACTAACGATGATCGTGTGCGTTTAGGAAAAGTTTTCAAAGCCAGTGGTGTCGATTTTTTTGATGCGGCGCAGAGAATGGGTTTGGAAGGAATCATCGCCAAGAAAACCGATAGTACCTATGCTACCGACCGGAGATCGAAAGAGTGGTTAAAAATTAAAGTGCACAAACGCCAGGAGGTGGTAATTGCGGGTTTTACCAAAAATGAAGACACCTCAAAATCTTTCAGTTCGCTCTTGCTGGGTGTATATGAAAAAGAAAAACTGCAATATGTGGGTAAAGTTGGAACCGGTTTTTCTGATAAGCTTCAAAAAACAATGATGGAACAGTTTAAGCCGATTATTGTTGATAAAAGCCCGTTCGAAAGCATTCCTGATGTCAATAAACCTTCGCGTTTCAGGCCAAATCCGCCAAAGGCAAAAGCCACCTGGTTAAAACCCGAGCTGGTATGCGAAGTAGCTTTTACCGAAGTTACTGAAGATGGTGTTTTTCGCCATCCGTCTTTTCAGGGCATGCGGGAGGATAAAAAAGCCAAAGAAGTAGTCCGCGAAGAAGAAACCTCTACAGAAAAGATTATTGATGAGGTTAAAGAAAAAGAAGAGCATACCGATGCCATAAAACCACCAAAGGGAAAACAACCTAAAACCTTATTAAATCCAAAAGATGAAACGCAGGTAAGAAAAATAAAAGGCCATGAACTGAAATTTACCAACCTCAGTAAAGTGTACTGGCCTGAAGATAAGGTAACCAAAAGGGATATGTTTAATTATTATTACCAGGTTGCCGAATATATTTTGCCTTATCTTAAAGACCGTCCGCAATCGCTTAACCGTTTTCCGGGAGGCATCCACGGACCAAGTTTTTACCAGAAAGACGTAAAAGGAAAGGCACCGGACTGGGCTGAGACTTTCCCTTATGAAAACGGCGATGGAGAAAAAAAGGAATATTTGGTGGGTACTGATGAAGCTTCCTTATTGTGGATGGCCAGCCTGGGTTGTATCGAAATAAATCCCTGGTTTAGCCGTGTGCAACATCCAGACAATCCCGATTATTGCGTAATCGACCTTGATCCCGATAAACATTCTTTCGATCAGGTGGTTGAAGCTGCGCTTGAAACCAAAAAAGTGTTGGATGCCATTGATGTGCCCAGTTATTGTAAAACGTCGGGCTCAACGGGTATGCACATTTACATTCCCTTAAATGCCAAATACGATTACGATCAGAGCCAGATGTTTGCTAAAATAATTGTAAATCTGGTACATAAACAAATTCCTGATTACACTTCTTTAGAACGGATGATAGCCGCCAGAAAAGGAAAAATGTACCTCGATTTTTTACAGAACAGGCCCGGGGCAACCATCGCCGGTCCTTACTCTTTGAGACCGAAACCAGGAGCTACTGTTTCCATGCCTTTGCATTGGGATGAAGTAAAACCAGGGTTAAAAATGAAAGACTTTAATATTTTTAATGCCATTGAACGCTTAAAAGTGGAAGGTGATTTATTTAAAGGGGTGCTGGGCAAGGGTATAGACTTAAAAAAAGCCATAAATAAAGCAAAAAGTGTTTTTGGATAAAGATGAATGATCTTTTCGCGCTTTCATTATATTTGAAAAAAATTAAAAAATGATAGCACACCACGTTTTATTCTGGCTTAAAGCCGATACCACCGAAGAGCAAAAAGTTGCTTTTCGCAATAGCTTACAAACATTAGAAAACATTGAAGTTGTTAAAACTTTTCATATTGGCGTACCGGCACCGATTGAGCGTGCTGTGGTAGATACCACTTATACTTTTAGCCTGATTTTATTCTTTCAAGACCTGGCTGCACATGATGTTTACCAGGTTCATCCGTTGCATAAAGCATTTTTAGATGAATTCAGGGTTTATTTTGATAAAGTGGTGATTTACGACGCAGAATAATACCAAATACCTCCATTAAAATGGGGGCATTTTTTTTATGGGTTTATATAATTAATTTTATTATTTGGAATTATTCTAAATAATATGATATTTGCTAAAACTATCGTTGATTATAAAATTCAGTCTCATGTGTAAAACAACAGTTCTTGCTCAAAATGCAAACATCACTATTGCTCAGTGCAATAATTGCAAAGTTTTAAATATTTGGCGTTCAGGCGTGCTAATGAACTTTTCTTTTGAGCAATTTGATGCTTTTTATGTGGCCACCAAAAAACTCGATTTTGACGATTATCTGGAAAACAGGCCAGATGGAAGACAGGTGGTTATTTTATCTACACCCTTTCCTGATATCAGTTTGGTATTTACCAGAGAAGAATGGAACGAGTTTTTTGCAAAGATTGACGAAGCTTTATACATGAAACGTGTTTACGAATTGATGTATTGCTAATTAAAACTACAATTGTGTATCTTTGATACTTATTTATAAGTAATTTATGATACTACAAAACCAAAATGTTTCAGATTGCGTAAATCAGTTAAACCGCAATCTCATGGAAAAAAACGCTACAATCATTAAAAGGGCATCTATTAATGTGAATGTTTTAGATAGCATTAAAATCGGCGATTTATTGGCTGATGAATATGGTAAATCAGGTAAGGTTTGTGAAATTGAAAAAGTAAACCGTCACGGCGAATACCATTATTACTTTAAATTACTCAAATCGGGCACTATACTGATTATTCTTTAATTCTTTTCTGAGGTTAACAAATTGGCTATATTAGTGTGATGAGAAAATATCTTTTAACGCTTGGCTGTGCATTGTTAATTAATCAGGTTGTTTTGGCTCAGGCCATAAAAGGAAATTACGCCATTAAAAATGTGCTTACAGGCATGTTGTTGCGGGTTAAAGATGCCAGTGGTAAAAATGGAACACCTTTGGTAGCTTACAATCCGCAGAACTGGAAATGCATGACCTGGAATTTTATTGCTGTTGAGGGAAACACCTATCAGTTAAAGAACCTCTTTACTGGGAAAACTTTTCAACCTAAACCTGCTGAGGGAGTTTTAGAAGAACAACCTTTAACCCTGGGCGGTGCCAACCAGCAATACGAATTTGAATCTGTTGGAAAAGACATTTACCTCATTAAACTTAAAGGAACCGATCTTTACATTACACCAGAAGATAAAAAAGGAACTACCAATTCTGCCATTATCCTGGCCAAAAAAATAAAAACCAGGGAGCAGCAATGGACGATATACGGACAGGCACCAACCATGTAGATAAAAACTCAGGATTACCGGTTTAACAATTTGAAATACAGTTTATCTTCGAATACGTATATTAGGATGTTCCATTCTCAATATCATTATGCCAGATAACAACGATCATTTCTATGCTAACCTGCCCGTAAATAAAATTCCTTTACATCAGTTATTGGTTAAAAATCATTTATTTAAAGGAATACCTGCAGATTGGCATGTAATCATCACTGATATTAAAAGTTCTACAGCCGCCGTTAATGCTGGTTTACATGAAAATGTAAACCTTATTGCAACCGGCAGTATTGTAGCCGTGCTTAATATCGCATTTAAGGCCAATATTACGGTGCCATTTTTCTTTGGAGGAGACGGGGCAACCTTTATCATTCCTCCGGGTATTGTAGATGAGGTAATGAAATCCCTGTTAAAATACAAAGATAATACCCTCGAAAATTTCAGTCTCGATTTGAGGGTAGGCATTATACCGGTTGAGGAGATTTACGCCCGCAACCATAGCCTGCAGATCAGCAGGTTTAGCAGTTCTGAAACATTTTCAATCCCCATTATTTTAGGTGATGGCTTAGCTTATGCTGAGAAAATGATCAAAGGCGATGATTATCTGTTATCAGGTCATGATACCGCCAACGATGAAATAGATTTAAGTGGAATGCAATGCCGCTGGGATAAAATTGAACCGCCAGAGAATAGCGAAGAAATTGTAACCCTGATTGTAATTGCCCGCGATTACAGGCAGCAGGCAGAGGTATTTAGTAAAGTGATTCGTCACCTCGATCAGATTTATGGCACACCCGAAAAGCGTCAGCCGATTTCGGTTTCTAAACTGATTTTCAGGACGAGTTTTAACAGCCTGGGCAAAGAAATGAAACACCGCTTAGGTAAAATTAAATTTGTTGAACTCATTAAATCATGGTTCATCAACATTTATGGATATATCTATTTCCGGACGGAGAGCGGAAAAAATTACCTTAAACAGCTCGTAGCCATGTCTGATACCCTGGTGATGGACGGCCGCATCAATACCGTAATTACCGGAACAGAAAAACAGCGTTTAACCTTGCAAAAAGCATTAAACGTACTGGAGGGCAAAGATGAAATTCTATATGCACTTTATGTAAGCGGCGAATCGATTATGTCTTGTTACGTAAGGGATTTGGATGACGATCATATTCATTTTGTTGATGGGGCAGAAGGAGGTTACACCCAGGCCGCCGGAATTCTGAAGCAAAAAATACGCGAAAAAATGAAAAATACTGATAACATTTAACCACCACCCAAACATTTAGGGCAGCCACTTGTATCTTATATACCTAAAATATTACAAAAGGTAAATCACGATAAGCATTTTAATCTTCAAATATCCATGGGCCGTCATTCTTCCAGAGCTTTAAGTAGCGATCAATTGTTAAATGTTCTTGCTTTATCAAAAGATGCAACAGCCATTTATACCTCTGAAGATATTGTAATTGAAATGGCCAACGACGCCATGATTGCCTTTTGGGGCAAAGACCGCTCTGTTATCGGAAAACCTTTGGAAGAAGCTGTGCCGGAACTAAAAGGACAGCCTTTTATCAATATGCTCAAAAATGTGCTGTTAACAGGAATCACCGATCAGGGAGATGCCATTGCGGCCGAAACCATGAAAGACGGTCAGTTACATACTGCTTATTATAGTTACGAATACAAGGCGATAAAAGACGAATCAGGTTTGCCATACTGCATTTTACATACAGCAAGCGATGTCAGCGATATGGTTCTCGCCCGAAAAATTATTAAAGAAAATGAGCTGCAGCGCGAAGCACTGGAAGAAGAGCAGTTAATGATCAGTATTAAAGAAGACCAGCAGAAACACGATTTTATCAGTATGGTGAGTCATGAGTTAAAAACACCACTCACTTCCATTAGCGCTTACGTTCAACTGATGCAGAATAAGCCGTTATCAGATGGCTTTTTAATCACCACGCTTGATAAGGTTCAAAAGCAGATTCGCAAGATGACCACCATGATTGGTTCGTTTTTAAACGTATCACGTCTTGAATCAGGAAAAATTCAACTCATCAAATCTGATTTTGACCTTGATAAACTCATTTGTGATGTTGTGGAAGACGCCCGTTTGATCGATTCTTCCTATGAGATCAATTTTATTGAAGGTGAGTCTAAAATGGTTCATGCGGATAAGGAAAAAATGAGTTCTGTTATTGCAAATCTAATCAGCAATGCAATGAAATACTCGGCGCAGGGCAGCACCATTCAGGTCGAATCAGAAGTTATAGAAAACCGGGTAAATGTACGTGTAACCGATAATGGGATCGGGATTCAGAAGCAGGATTTAGCAAGGCTTTTCGATCGTTTTTACCGGGTAGAAAATCAACAGACCAAAAGCATTTCAGGCTTTGGTATCGGTTTATACCTCAGCGCAGAAATTATTAACCGCCATAACGGCAAAATTTGGGTAGAAAGTGAGTACTCCAAAGGATCAACCTTCCATTTTGATATCCCCCTGGTATCTCCAGCCTGATTAATATTCAAATAATAAACACAATCTTAAATGCTCAATTGTTATTGATAAATGAGCATTTTATCTATAAACCCTGTAAACGGGGCAATCATAAAAAACTATCAGGAAGATTCGGAAGACCTGATCAATCAGAAAATTGATCTGGTACATCAGGCATGGTTAAATTACAAAGAGACGGATTTTGATAGCCGTGCCAGGCTCTTAACAGAAGTTTCGAAACTTTTAACCGAACGTAAAGATCAACTGGCTGAACTGATGGCTTTAGAAATGGGTAAACCCTTAAAAGCCGGAGTTGCCGAAGTTCTTAAATGCGCCTCAGTTTGCGAATATTATGCTAAAAACGGCGCAGAATTTTTAGCAGATCAAACCATAAAAACAAGTGCGTCTAAGAGCTATGTGAGTTTTCAGCCAATCGGTGTAGTATTGGCTATCATGCCGTGGAATTTTCCTTTCTGGCAGGTATTTCGCTTTCTGGCTCCTGCATTAATGGCGGGTAATTGCGGTGTGTTAAAACATTCATCTGGTGTTACAGGCTGCGCCATCGAAATCGAAAAAATAATTGAAGATGCTGGTTTTCCGTCTAATGTTTTTAAAACGCTGATTTGCAGCAGTAACGCCATTTCGAAAGTAATCGAAAATCCTTACATCAAAGCCGTAACCCTCACCGGTAGTACTGAGGCAGGTAAAAAAGTAGCCGGACAGGCAGGTAATTTGATTAAAAAAACGGTTTTGGAACTTGGTGGAAGCGATCCTTATGTGGTTCTGGAAGATGCCGATTTAGAGAAAGCCGCAAAAATATGCGCTGAAGCCAGGTTAATCAATAACGGACAAAGTTGTATTGCTGCAAAACGTTTTATCGTGGTAAAATCGGTAGAAGAGCAGTTTACCAGACTTTTTAAAGCCGAAATGGAAAATAAAAAAACTGGCGATCCATTGCAGGATGATACAGACCTGGGCCCGATGGCCAGGGCAGAGCTCCGTGACGAATTGCATCAGCAGGTTTTGAAAAGTATCGGACAGGGCGCCAAATGTATTCTGGGTGGCGAAATTCCGGACATGGAAGGTGCACATGCCTATTATCAGCCCACTATACTAACTGACGTTAAAAAAGGCATACTGGCATACGATGAGGAAATATTCGGTCCTGTTGCTGCCATTATAATCGCAAAAGATACCAAAGATGCCATCCGCATGGCTAACGATACCAATTTTGGATTAGGTGCAGCCGTTTTTACCGAAAATGCAGCACTGGCAGAAGATATTGCCCGAAATAAACTCGCAGCAGGCTCTTGTTTTGTAAACGAGGGTGTTAAATCAGATCCCGCATTGCCTTTTGGAGGTATCAATCAATCTGGCTATGGCCGCGAATTAGGCATGTTCGGTATCCACGAATTTGTGAATATTAAAACCGTCTACATCAAATAATAATAACCTATATGAAAGCAGTTAGAATCCATGAGTTTGGCGGATCGGAAGTATTATCTATAGATGAAATTCCTGTACCTCAGCCAGCACCCGATGAAGTATTAATTAAAGTGCATGCCACCAGCGTAAATCCGGTTGACTGGAAAATCAGAGAAGGACAAAGGAAAGAGAAATTCCCGGCAAAATTACCTTTAACCCTCGGGTGGGATGTTTCTGGTACAATTGAAGATTTAGGTGAAAAAGTAAGTGCCTTTAGGAAGGGAGATGAAGTGTATGGCAGGCCAGATCCGACAAAAAATGGCGCTTATGCCGAGTACATTGTGGTAAAAGCAAACATCATTAGTATTAAACCTGCCAGCATTGGGCATACTGAAGCAGCGGCCGTACCTTTGGCAGGTTTAACGGCCTGGCAAGGATTATTCGATCATGGTTTGTTAAAAGCCGGACAAAAGGTATTGATCCATGCAGCAGCAGGTGGAGTAGGAACCTATGCCGTACAATTTGCGAAATGGAAGGGCGCACATGTAATTGGTACCGCATCAAACGCCAATGCCGATTTTTTGAAACGCTTGGGCGTGGATGAAGTAATCGATTATAAAATGGAAGACTTTGAGAAAGTTTTAAGCGATGTTGACCTGGTTTTAGATACGATAGGCGGAGAAACCCAGCTAAAATCACTAAACGTACTAAAAGCAGGAGGAAGGATAATTACCACATTAATGCCAGAGTTTATAACAGAAGCAAAAGCGAAAAACGTTCACATTATTGGTTTTACCGCTCAATCAATTCCAGGGCAATTGACTGAAATTGCTACGCTTATCGATTCGGGTAAGGTTAAGCCTGTTATCGAAAAAGTTTTACCTTTTACCAGTGCAAAACAGGCTCAAACCGAAAGTGAGCAAGGGCACACAAGAGGGAAAATTGTATTGCAGGTAATTTAGAAGATCAAGTCCTCCTGAATTTTTCAGGAGGACAATAAAAAATAAACTCTCTGCTCTTTGCGCCTATCTCTATGCTTAAAAACAAGTTTACTCCAGATAAATATCCCTGCTAAAATCGTTCTCCGCAACATCAGCTGATTGTGGCTGGATAATTACAAACTTAATTACATTATATTCTGATTTTATTTTGTCCCTAAGCCTGTCAATGGCATTGGTTAAATCGGTGGTATTTAATTCTGCTTTAAATGTCAGGATCAGTACCAGCAATACTTCCTTTGGCGATTGATATTGAGATAAAATACTCGTTACTGTAATCACATCCTGATCATTTTCTGCCAGTTCCTTAATTTTTTGCTGGGTTTCGGAAGTTAAACCTTCACCCATTAATAAACTACGACTTTCCCTCGCCAGTATAAAAGATACAAAAATTAACAGTGTACCTACCAGAACAGAAGCCAGTCCGTCTAAAAACGGCAGATTTAAGTTATGGCTCAGTACCATAAATATAAATACGATCAGCAATCCTAAAACAGCTGCTCCATCTTCAAAAAGCACTAAAAAGCCTGATGGATCTTTACTTTTAATAATCGCTTTCCACCAGGGCAAACCTTTGCGTGTTTTATTAAACTCTTTCATCGCGATGATTAAAGAGGCGCCTTCGAATAGGAATGATAAACCCAGTACCACATAATTCCATGTGGGGTTTCCCAAAATTTCAGGGTGACGGATGTGTGCAATGCCTTGTGAAATAGAGACCACACCACCTAAACCAAAAATCATGATCGATACAATAAATGACCAGAAATACAGCTCTTTACCATAGCCAAAAGGCCGCGATTTGTCTGGTGGTTTTACACTTCTTTTTAATCCATAAAGTAATAAAAGTTGGTTACTGGTATCAACTGTAGAGTGGATGCCTTCGGCAATCATTGACGAGCTGTTGGTAAAAGCCCCTGCAATAAATTTGGTTACTGCAATTAATAAATTGGCCGCTAATGCGCTGTAAATAGAATTGTTGGCTCTTGCCATAGTTTAAGAAACGAAAAGGATTCATTTCTTAAACGGTTTTAATCTGATTTGGTTTTGAAAAGTACAAACGAACAGGATCGTCATTTCTATCGCGTCGAAGAAATCTTTGATAAGTTCAAAGATTTCTCCATTTTGCGATGCTCTAGTCTGGATGACGACTATTTTGGAATTTTAACCTAAAATTTCATCAATTAATTTAATCTCTTCTTCACTAAATGTTATATTATCTAAAGCTTTAATTGAATCTGTAATCTGTTCTGGTTTACTGGCACCTATTAATACTGTTGTAATTCTATTGTCTTTTAAAATCCATGATAAAGCCATGTGTGCCAGTTTTTGTCCGCGGGCTTTTGCTACTTCATTTAATTTACCAATTACTTCAATTTTTTCAGGGGTTATGTTGCTTTCTTTTAAGAAAATGCCGCTGGTGGCCACCCTCGAGTCAGCCGGAATACCGTGCAAATATTTATCGGTAAGCAATCCTTGCGCTAAAGGTGAAAATGGAATACAGCCTACACCATTGTTTTCTAAAACATCAAGTAAGCCACCTTCAACCCAACGCTCAAACATCGAATATTTTGGCTGGTGTATTAAACAAGGTGTACCATTGTCTTTTAAAATTTTAATGGCCTTTTCAGCTTCTTTCGCCTGATAGTTTGAGATACCTGCATACAAAGCCTTTCCTTGCTGCACCATTAAACTTAAAGCACCCATGGTTTCTTCGAGTGGGGTTTCCGGATCGGGGCGGTGATGATAAAAAATATCAACATAATCCAGTTTCATGCGTTTTAAACTTTGATCTAGACTCGATACCAGATATTTTTTCGATCCCCAGTCTCCGTATGGGCCATCCCACATGGTATATCCGGCTTTGCTCGAAATAATCATTTCATCGCGGTAGCCTTTAAAATCTTCGTGAAGGATTTTACCAAAAACTTCTTCTGCCGAACCCGGAGGCGGACCATAGTTGTTGGCTAAATCGAAGTGGGTAATGCCATTATTAAAAACGGTGTAAATTAAGTTCTTGCTGTTCTCAAAAACATTAACATGTCCGAAATTATGCCATAAACCCAATGAAATGGCTGGTAATTTAATGCCGCTCTTGCCACAACGGCGGTATAACATTTTATCGTAGCGTTCTGCAGATATAGGCTGATTCATATTTTATGATTAGAACGCAATAATAATCAGTTTCAATGGATTTTAAGGAATGCTGACTTAGATTTTAGCTATTAAATATTATACTTCCGGAAAGCCGGGGCCATCCAATTGAAAAAGACTTCTCAGCAATGACGGTACGAAGATGCTTTGTAAAGGCGGTTTCATCTCTTTTATAGTATTTCTACATTTTGTCATCATCATTTCTACAAATCATCTCATTGGTGCTGCTTAAAGTAAATAATTCTTTACTATATGGCTTTACAATCATCTAAATCGTTTTATTTGTATTGTTAAGTGATATACTTATATTTAAAAAATAAATAAAATCTAAACCAAGTATTCCATTTTATGAAATTAAAATCATTAGCGGGCCTCGGCGTTCTGGCTGCAATCGGATTTGCATCCTGCCAATCTGAAACCAACAAATCTTCCTCAACAGATAGTTTAAAAAGCGACTCTGCAGCGATTGTAAAATTATTTCCCGATTCTTTTAAAAAAGAAATTGACGGCAAACAAACCGCTTTATACACTTTGAAAAATAAGAACAATGCGGAAGCTATTTTTACCAATTACGGCGGGCGTTTGGTGAGTTTATTGGTACCCGATAAAGATGGTAAACTGGTTGATGTTGTGGTGGGTTTTAAAAGTGTAAGCGACTATGAAAAATCGACAGAGCCGTATTTTGGTGCAACCATTGGCCGCTACGGCAACCGAATTGCCAAAGGAAAATTTACACTTGAAGGTAAAACCTATTCATTATTTACCAATAATGGTCAAAATACGCTCCATGGAGGGAAAAAAGGTTATCAATACGTGGTTTGGGATGCTACCCAACCAGCAGCTAATACTTTAGTATTACGTTATTTATCAAAAGATGGCGATGAAAATTTTCCGGGCAATTTAGATGTTAAGGTTACTTATACTTTAACCGATGATAATGAATTAAAAATGGATTATGAAGCCAAAACAGATAAGACAACGGTGGTAAATTTAACCAACCATGCGTTTTTTAATTTAAATGGCGATGGAAGCGGAACGATTTTAAACCATGAAGTGCAAATTTATGCTGATGGATATACTCCAGTAGATTCGACCCTGATCCCAACAGGGAAAATTGAAAAAGTTGCAGGAACACCTTTCGATTTTAACAAAGCAACAACGATAGGTGCACGCATAAACGACAAAAACGAACAATTAACTTTCGGGAAAGGTTACGATCATAATTACGTGCTCAGTAAAACCAAAGCGATGGGTATGTTTCATGCAGCTACTGTTAAAGGAGATAAATCAGGAATTGTAATGGATATTTATACGCAAGAACCTGGTTTACAGTTTTATAGTGGTAATTTTATGCAAAGTAAAAATACCTTTAAATCGGGTGCAAAAGATGATTTCAGAACGGCAATAGCAATGGAAACCCAGCATTTCCCCGATTCTCCTAACCAGCCTGCATTTCCATCGACAGTATTGAAGCCTGGCCAGGTTTATAAATCAAGTTCAATCTATAAATTTACCAAATAATTTTTGGTAATCCCTACATCTCAATAATGATAACATGATATACGGTCTGTGGAAACACAGGCCGTATTTGTTTAGAAAAGATCCTGTAAAACCGGATCGGTATAATCTTCTATAAAAGCAATGATGTTATTATAAGCCGAAAACTCCTCTTTGGTATGCATGGTAGTAAGCGCTATACATTTCATCCCCGCATTTTGTGCCGCTTCAACACCTTTTGGTGCATCTTCAAAAACAATACATTCGCTGGCATCAATGCCTAAAATCTGAGCACCTTTGGTAAAAGTTTCTGGATCAGGCTTGCTGTTTACCACATCTTCGGCACTCACTATTGTTTTAAAGTAGGAACGGATATTTAAATTATCGAGTACAAAATTGATATTAAAAGGAATTGCAGCCGAACCGATGGCCATTTGAATACCTGATTGTTTTGCCTTTTCCATAAACTCCTTTAATCCGGCAATCAGCGTTAAATGTTTTTTATACGCGGCCTGGTACCGGTGTTCTTTTTCAATGGAGATCTGATCAATCTGCTCCTGAGAAAAATGGCCAACACCAAAAACACGTTCTAAAAGGTCCTGGTTTTTACCGTACATCTGTTTTTTTACCGCATCGAAGCTGATGCTAGCACCTAAATCCTGCGTAAGGATACTATGCCATGCCTCATTATGAAAAGCCATGTCGTTAATCATGGTACCGTTTAAATCGAAGAGAAAGGCTTTAGGTTTAGGAATTATCATGGCGGCAAAATTATCAGATTTTTTGATGATTAAGTTAAAATAGGGACATCAATCCAAAATTTAACATTTAGATTATTCCTGTATCTATAAATCGGAACATGTTGGTAAATAAATCTGCATAAATATAATTTTTAACGCCTGCACCCGTTTGCGTATTTGGAAATCCGGCATACAAGTAATAGCTTGCATTGTTTTAAAAACCGGGATAATGTTATGGATGCTGCCAGGCATGAAAGTGAACCGCTTATTAAATATTTAAATGATCTGGAACCGCTGTGCGAAAAAATAATCGAGCAGGCAAGGGCCGAAACATTTATGGTTTCTGTACGTAAAAACAATATTTTACCTTGTTTTAGCGAATTACATGGAGATTGTTTATATTTTATTATCAAAGGTTTAGTCCGCGGCTTTATTGTGGATGAAGGCAAAGACATTACTTCATGGTTGATTGATGAAAATCATTTAATTGGAAGCATCAGAAACCCTGGTACGCTTAAACCTACTTACCAGGAGCAGTTTCAGGCCCTGGAAGATTCAGACCTGCTTATTCTTCCATACCGCTTTATCGATGAGATGTATGCGCAGTTCCCCGAAACTAATGTGTTGGCTCGGAAACTTCTGGCCATTCATTATCACCTGTCGCAGGAGCGTTCTATTTTATCCAGAATACCTTCTGCAGAAGCACGTTACAGGCAATTTAAAGATGGCCACCCGAACATAAAGTTCAGGGTTCCGTTAAAGTTTTTAGCCAGTTATCTCGGCATCCGCATTGAAACTTTAAGCAGAATCAGAAAAAAGGAAAAACTTAAGGATTAACCCGTTCCTTTTTAAAGTAGAAGTAACATAAGGGGAAAAGGCAGATCAGTCCCAGTAAAAATCCGCCAACGGTATCGGTAAACCAGTGTGCTCCTAAATAGATTCTTGAAGGGGCAATGGTAACAATCAGAAAGGCAGACAGATAAGTAACGGTATTTTTAGTGCGTTTCGGGATGTTCTCCAGATTATACATGAGGATAATCAGAAAGCCAAAAAATAGCGTATAAGATAATACGTGCCCGCTTGGGTAGCTTTGAAAACGGTTTACTTCTACCAAACGAACGTAAAATGCTGTTGGCCTTGGGCGGTTAATTACATTTTTTATGCCTAAAATTATCAGTCCGGATAATAAAACGGTCGAAATGAAGATTCCTTCACGCTTGTATTTTTTCCAATAGAAAATGGCGGCTACCACTACAACCGAAAGTAACGAATAGGGCAGTTCGCCAAAAAAGCTGATGGCCAGCATTACTTTATCTAACCAATCGGCATGGAATTGCTGAATAAACAGCGAAATTTTAATATCAGCATCGAATATCGGATGTTGGGCTATAAAAATGCTTAATCCTGTAAATGCTACAATCAGTACCAGCAGGATAAAAATTAAAGTATTTCGTTTCAAAAGGATGGACATAGGCTGATCAAAAATCAAAACTATGGATTTTATGTCAATAGAAATAAAATTTTGATGGTTTTTAGGAAATCAACCATATTTCTAAAATCTGGTACGATATAAAATATTTGATTTTTGGTGCAACAAAACTACAGTAGTGAGAAAAATTCATCAAGGAAATAAAACGATTCATCAAGGAAATAAGCCTATATGTATAAACCGTTATGATATGTTAAAATGATTTTGAATCTTCGAACCAGATAATAAGGATATCTATGCTTACGAGGTTGGCAGGATTAATTTCCTGCCGACTGAAGAAGCACACCACTCTACATTTATTCCATAAATAATAATTTAGTGTTAACGCTCCAGCCGAAGCCACCTCCTTTAAATGAGGAGGTGCTTAGGTTGTTTTTTGCTATGTATAACGATCAAAGCTATTAAGCTGCACCAGTTAACCAGGTTAAACAATTAATACAATTCGAAGTTAATAGTTTGCAGTGTTACTTTATATAGAGGTTACAAATCACTCAACTATAATAAAATATGTTGGAAGGTTATTTTACAACAATCTGCTTTGGATCGGTAACAACAATCTGTTTTTTGCCTTTAAATTCGGTTACAATGCCGGTTACGCAGATTTTATTACCCATAAACATGCTTGAAGGTTCTGAAGGAAATTTACCTTCGTCTTCTTTATTGATAACCACGGTAATGAGTTCTTTTGGATAAGCACCACCTAAATTAATCAAAGTTAACTTTTCCAATCCCTTTGTGCTGTAAACCGAATCGCAGATGGTCACATTTTTACCTACGTACTGAGCGGCATCTTTAGCCAATACTAAAGTTTGACTTTTGGCATAAAATGCACCGGCCGATAATAACAGAAGGAGAGATAATTTTTTCATATTGACGGGATGAATAAACGAAAATGGCCAAAGTGCCAATACCGTTTTTAGCAAGTCAAAGTTAAGCTGAATTTGACAGAAATCAATAGCAAATTTCAAACAAGCATAAATTTTACATGAACAGGATTTTTTCTTCACGTGGATATTTTCTAAATTGTAAGATTAAGATCACCAGCCAAATATTTTAGCCTGTATGAAAGTGGATTACATTGCGTTATCTGTGCCAGTATTTTTTATCCTTATCGGGATCGAACTGGCCTATAATTTTTATAAGAAGCTAAACTACTACCGGCTAAACGATAGTATTGCCAACTTAAGCCAGGGGATAGGGCAGCAGCTTACCGGCATTTTTATGAAGACAGCCCTGTTTTTTGGGTATAAATACATTTTTGAGCATTGGCGCCTGTTCGAATTGCCAAAAACCATCTGGATCTGGATCCTTTTGTTTATCGGTGTCGATTTTTTCTATTATTGGTTTCACCGGATGAGTCACCAGGTAAATGCTTTATGGGCAGCGCACATTGTGCACCATCAGTCAGAAGAATACAACCTCACCGTTGCTTTGCGCCAAAGCTGGTTTCAGGGCTGGTTTAGCTGGGTGTTTTACCTGCCGCTGGCCTTTGTTGGTTTCGATCCGGTTATGTTTTTAACGCTGAGTTCCTTTAATACGCTGTATCAGTTCTGGATCCATACCCGGGCAATTAAAAATATGGGTTTTCTGGAATATATTTTAAATACGCCATCGCATCACCGGGTGCATCATGGCTCTAATCCTAAATACATCGATAAGAATCATGCAGGCACCTTAATCATCTGGGACCGTATTTTCGGTACTTTTCAAAAGGAGGAAGAAGAAGTTTATTATGGCATCACCAAACCTTTGGCCAGCTGGAACCCCGTTTGGGCAAACCTTCATTACTGGGATGATCTGGTTAAAACGGCTAAACAATCGCCAAAAATCAGCGATAAGATTAAAGTTTTTATAAAACCTCCGGGCTGGTTCCCTTCACATCTGGGCGGGTTTCAGTCTGCACCAGAAATCAATCCCCTCACTTATCAAAAATACAATCCGGCATATCAATCTAAATTAACCGGCTACGTACTCGTACAATTTTTAGTGGCTTTGGCTGCAGGCTCGGCCATATTGTTTTCCTACCATAAAATGGAAACCATGGCTGTAGTATCAGGATCTTTTTTTACGATATTTATTTTAATTACCTGTGGGGCGTTATTAGAGCAGAAAGCATGGCAAATTAGGTTCGAATATTTCAGGTTAATGTTTGGCATTTTATTGGTGCTGGTTTTTAAATTCGCTATCGGATATCAGGTTATATTTGTGGCGATCCAGTTAATATCCGTAATTTGGTTCTTTAATTTGCAAAAGGCAAATCCTAATCCTGATGAAGACTAAGCTATTTTCATTTATTTTTTTTCTGGTATTTGTAATTCAACTTTACGCTGAATATACCAATAATGCCGGCTTGCGTACCTTTTCTAAACCGTTAATTGTGATGGTACTTTTGGTATGGCTCTACGCTGGTACAAACTTAAAAGGCCGTTTCCATAAAAGGATTTTTACGGGTTTAATTTTTGCATGGGCAGGAGATTTGTTACTCATGTTGCAAAATGGGAGGACAAGTTTTTTTATTTTCGGTTTGGTTGCCTTTTTAGTTTGCCATATTTTTTACATCAGGGCTTTTACGCTCGATCATAAATCCAATCCAGGTCATAAAACGCCATATTTTCTGTGGGCAGTAGGGACCTTTGCTATTTTCTGTTCAGGTTTGTTTTTCTATTTGCAGCCGCATCTTGGCGTAATGCAGTTTCCTGTTTTAATGTATGCCATTATAATCTGTGTAATGGTGCTTATGGCGGTTAACCGTTACGGAAAGGTGAATATTTTCAGTTTTAAACTAATACTTTATGGGGCGCTTTTTTTCCTGCTGTCTGACAGTGTTTTAGCTGTGAATAAATTTGCACAACCCATTCAGCAAGGCGGTGCGCTGATTATGGCTAGCTATATGATTGCACAATATCTGATCGTTTATGGTACCATAGAACGCAAGCTGGTGGTAACAAGGACTGAAGTATAGTTTTTTTTTCTTGAAAAGCAAGGTTCTGTGCTAATTGGTTGCTGTAGTCCTGCTATCGTTCCAATCTTTTTAATCGGGTATTGTCAGTGCATTGAATACGGAGGGAGTATATCGGTTACAGGTGCTTCATGCCTCAGCACTATAGTTATGTATGGTTGTGCAAATTAAAAAGGATTTCCACTTTATCAGGTTTATAAAACTCCAGGCAGGAGAGGAAATAAAAATATACAACATTACCTGAACCTTCAACATTACCCCCTACTTTCCACCTTTCTTCTCTTTATCCAAAACCGTAAAAACCTGCACCAGGCGTTCGCCATTCTCATCAACAAGTGTTAAAGTATGCTTACCTGGCGGCGGACTAATGGCCAATTGATGAAAATTAGTGGTGGTGGCAACATATTCATTATCAATATGCCAGTATATTTTTGAACCCGAATTCCGGTGTGCCGCGTTAATTACAATTTTACCCCTCGTGCCATCTAACTCTAACGGAATGTACACTATGGCGTTATTTTTAGGATAAATTACTTCCATTACACTATTCCCACCTGAAGGATTACAACCCTCTTTAAAAGGAGGAAGGTTTTTATAATCGCTATTTTTTATTTTATAATAATATTCCATTGCCGGTGGCAAGATAAACCAGCTTTTGTGCTGCATATTGGTTACACTTTCGCATTGGTCGGTTACGCGGTAAGCTCCTGTTTGATCCAGATGTACCAATTTGTGGTAGGGGCAAACGGCAGTTTTCTCTCCAGAGACAGGCATAAATTCTTCTACTACACTTGTGCAGTATTCTCCGGCTTTGTAGCCGCTCTGCTTACATATTTTCAGCTTTTTGAGTTTAGTAGCTGGTGTTTCGAACCATTTTCCATTGGGCAATAGCCTAAAAATATCGAATAAAACCGGGGCTGCTGCTTCGATACCCACAAGGCCAGGCCTTCCTTCACCATCGGCATTGCCCACCCAAACGCATACAACATAATCAGGGGTTAAACCCACTGCCCAGGCATCGCGGAAGCCAAAACTGGTGCCTGTTTTCCAGGCGACTCTCTGTGATGATGAAAACTGTTCCCATAAACCTTCATCGCCGGGCCTCATAACTTCTTCCATGGCATTAAAAGTGGCCCAGATCGAACCGTGATCTAAAAATGAATTGCGCTGGTAATCTTTTTCATCTTTACTGTTGGTATTAAAATAAGTTGCAGGTTTGTAATCGTCAGGATTGTAAAGCCCTTTATAGGTATTGAAATGGTTTAATGTACGCACCATGCCCATGTAGGTATTGGCCAGATCCCACATGGTTACCTCGCTACCGCCTAAAATCAGCGAGAGGCCATAATGATCAGCCGGTTGGTTTAATGTGCCGATTCCTAATTTTTTAAGCTTATCGTAAAAACGTTCGTATTTATATTGCTGCAGCATTTTTACTGCCGGGATGTTTAGCGAACGGCTCAGCGCTTTATCTGCAGCGATGGCACCATCATAGCCTAAATCGTAATTTTGTGGCGAATAACCCGCTATTTGTGTAGGAATATCCGGAATTAAGGTATGTGGTAAAATGAAACCATCATTCATCATACTGGCGTAAAGCAAGGGTTTTAAGGTGCTGCCAGGACTGCGTGGTGCTTTAATCATATCCACATGACTTTGCAGATCGGCATTTTCAGGTTGATAAATATTGCCCACGTAACTTACTACCTGGCCGGTTCTGGCATTAAGCACCAAAGCCGAAATATTATTAATGTCGTTGGCCCTGTAGCGATTGTTATAACGTTTTAAAATCGTATTTACTTTTAACTGAATGTTTTCATCTAATGTAGAAGTTATCCTCGTAGAATTGATTTTAAGACTTGCTCTTTCTGCTTTAAAACGGTTTAATAAGTGCGGCGCATTTTGCGGCAGGGGCATAGGTTTGCCTGGAACCGGTTCTAGTTTTGATAAATTAGCAGTAGCCTGATCGATGTATTTAAGCTGAGCGAGTTTATCCAACAAATCGTTTCTCTTTTTAATCAGTCTGGTCGAATTTTTACCCGGATGAACCAAAGACGGACTATTGGGAAGAACCGCGAGCGTTGCCATTTCGCCCCATGAAAGTGTTTTGGCATCGCGGCCATAATAGCGCCAGCTGGCTGCTTCTAAACCAATAACATTGCTGCCGAAAGGCGCATTGGTAGCATATAAACCTAAAATTTCTTCTTTTGAATGCTTTAGCTCTAAGCGCAAGGCTAAAATTACTTCGAGTAGCTTTTGCCAAACGGTGCGGTCTTGCTTCCGCGAGAGCCGGATGACCTGCATGGTTAAGGTACTTCCACCACTTACCACACTTTTAGCCCGCCAGTTCTGGCGCATGGCCCGGCTCATGGCCAGAATATCAACGCCGAAGTGATTATAAAACCGCTTATCCTCAAATGCTATAATACAATCTTTAAATTTTACGGGAACGCTATCGGCCACCGGGAAGCGCCATTGTCCATCGCTGGCAATTGCAGCACTTAATAAATTTCCATTACTGGCCTCGATAACGTAGGAGGTTGGTGTTTTGAAAAGTTTTGAGGGTAATGAAAAAAGAAATCCCAAAAGCAAGGCAATACAGAAAAGATCGGAAATGAGGAATGCTTTCGGGGTTTTGTTCATTTGTTTTGATGATTTATTAAGTTTTGATTCGTGGAGACATGAACCAAGACGACACGAACCGTAGCGGAATATTTAAATATTATTACTAAAATAGGTTAACGCTTATGCGTGGTTCAGAATCAGAAATAGGGCTTAAGCGTTTTATAAATTTATTTATCAAGTGCCTTATTTAATACCGTTTCAAAAACTGGCTGGAAATACGTTAAAACTTTATCATTTATTAGTTTGTAATTTTCTTTATCAAAAACTACCTCATCGAATTTATGATTTTTATAGCCGGGCTCAAGGAGTACTTTAAAATCATTGCTTCCTTTTAAATACCTGATCAGTGAAAAATTATAAAACAACATCGGTCGTTTATCATACATACTCAATGTTGCAATGCCAAAATCATGATCGAAACCAAAAAACATTCGCATAGGATCTGCTAAGGTGTAGGCATTTTTTGTTCTGATAATTATAATCTGATCCAGGTTATTTTTAATACAGAAATCTTCAGCATAAGCAACCATTTTTTTGTATTTATATCGCTGAGAAAAATACTCCAGCTCTTTAAAATCAAAATTTTCTAATTCCTTATTTTCAACATTTTTTTTATTCAAATAATTAGTCAAATAAGTTAACAGATTAAAATTTAAGTCGTTTTCGGCAAGTACTTTTGGCTTAAATGCTCCTTTAAGGTAAATATATCCCATCTGGTAGTTACTGTCGGATACAATTGCGGTTTTTTGTGCAATTGAACACAAGGGAATAAAAAAAACAAGAATTGTAAATATAATTTTCATTCGGACTGATTTCTGTTGTGTATGTTCTTCGATTCGTTATTTCCTCCAAAGCCATGGTTCGTTTCGCACGAACCATTCTTAATTTAAATATCAATTGTTATGATTCGCTTATCACAAACCAATCAATTTTAAAATTCTAGTCTTAAATCCTTCAAAAAGGGATATCTCAATTCATTTTTCTCATAAAAAGATGCCGAAGAGTATAAATAATCTTCTGGGTTAACTGCTAATTGCCAATGCTCTGTACAAGGATTATGATGTAAATATGCTAATTTTTGATAAGCTACTGCTGGTGAATATAAATGAATTGCTAATGAATCTCTCTGCCAAAATTCATAATTTTTATTGATTGCAGCAGTAAAATAATTTCTTAATTCATCTTGATTTAAGAGTTTTTTAAATTCATGGGCCGTATATTTTAAAAATGAACCTTGAACAGTTTCTTTTCAATTTAATTCATTAGTTCTCCAAATGGTATGGATGTGATTTGGCATAATAACAAAAGCAAAAACATCAAGTTTTTTTAATTTACTCAAATGCTCTAATGAGCTTAGGATAATCTTTTTAAATACTTCTTTTTCCAATAACTTTTGCCATTTATTTATAGTAGCTGTCCAAAAGTAAATTTGACCAATCTCCATATAATTCTTTCTTCTGCCTTCAAATAATTTATACATGCTTATTTAGGTTTTGATTTGTGACGACAAATATTTTATCAAATTTTCGGTTCGTGGACACACGAACCGCGGCGAGTTGGACTTTCACCTTACCAATGCCATGGTTTCGTGTCTCCACGAACCATTTTTGTAAAATTCAAATGCTCCGCCATGGTTCGTGTCATCACGAACCATTTTTCTTTCTATTTTAAAATTCCGATGCCATTGTTCGCGTCTTCACAAACCGTTTTCTACATTTAATAACCTCGCAGGCTTTTAAAACCTGAGAGGTTTAATTGAGAATTTTACTTCACTACCTGCACCCACTTACCAGCCTCGGTTGCCGAAATATCATTATTATACATCGCTTCACACTGTACAGCCGATAAATAATATTTACCCAAATACGAAGCGTTGAGCAATACTTTATAAACCAGACTTTCGCCTTCCCTTATATTAAAGTAGGTGAAAACGCGGTCGTCCCTGATATCCTGATAAGTAAATGGAGATGAGGCCAAAATACTTTGATTATCGTTAACGCGGGTATTAATGATTTCCCATCCCGAAGGGAAAATCTGTGTTAATGCCATTTGTTCATAATAACCCATTCGCCCAGGATTTTTCACCGTAACCTCTGCATAAAAATCAGTGCCTTGTTTTAAAGTAGCTGGATCTAAAACTTTACCGTTTAAACGTTTGTAAACCACATTCATATCCAAAACCTCAGGTCGGTTAGGTAAGAAATTATTCTGACCAGCAACGGGCTGTCCTTCCAAAACCAAACGCACAAACAATACATTATTGCCATTATTGGTAACTGATGCGGTATTGCCTTTAAAGTTTACCGGCGTGCTGTTGATATATTGATTAGAATTAACCGGCGCAGTTTTTCCATCCAATACATATTGGTACTGTAATTTATTGGCTGATTGGTTCGTTCCGCAGAACTTCGCAATAGCCAGCAAACTGTAAGCGGTAGTTTGAGTGCTGTACCATGTATTTTCTCCAAGTTTAGCTGCTAATGGCTGTAATAAACTGGCTGCTTTTGCCTTTTGACCAAGCAGGGTCAGGGTTTCTAAAATCATGGCCTGATCACGGACATCTGAGCCATACGTGCCGCCCAGTTGTTTGTAAGCCTGAATAGAAGTATCCAATCCTCTGATCATATTCAGCGCCACATCGTTTTGTCCGGCAAGTTTGTAGGCGGCTGCCAATCGCCATTTTGCAGCAACAGATAAATATTCAAATGCCTTTAAGCGGTTCATAGCGGCCATTTCTGGCTTTTTAGCCAGGGCAAGCATATACAAACGATAGGCCTGAGATAAATCGCCACCGTAAAAATTATTGCTGTTTGGTGCCCAGTTTACTGCTTTTGATTTTTGATAACGTAGCAATTCATCCAGTAAGCCAACCGGTAGGGTATAACCTGCATTTTGTGCCTCAACTAAGAAATGCCCCGCATAATTACTTCCCCATTCATCGGCAGTACCTTCTCCTGGCCAGTAAGATAAACCGCCTTCGGTGGTCTGGAAGCCTTTAATTCGGTTGATACCTGCTTTGATATTTTTCTCTGTTGTGGCTTTTTGCTGCTCATTTAACGGACTCAACCGATCCAGGAAAAGCTGAGGGAAAATGCCCGAGGTAGTCTGTTCGATACAACCATGTGGATACTGGATCAGATAAGCCAATCTTTTACCCAGGTTAATTGCCGGAATAGAGGAAACTTCCAATGATCCTGAGTTGGTGCCTGTCATGCCAATTGGCAAGTAATTTACCGCCCATTTTGTATGTGGCTGCACTGTTGCCGAAACCACATTGGTTACATAAGGATTCGGATTTCGGATATCCATTTCTACATCGTAAACGGTTTTTTCGGCTCCGCTTTGCGCGATTACTTTTACCTTGGCAATACCTACATTATTCGGTGCTTTTACCTCAAAAGAAGTCATCTGCTCGCCCGTTTGTTTGTAGTAAAGCTGTTGTTTATTTGTCCCCTGAATGATTAAATTGCTGGCCTGAAGATGTACCGATACATTCTTAAGGTTATTTTCTGTAGCAAAAACGGTTACAGGAAGTGTAAAACGCTCACCAGGACCAATTACCCTTGGCAGGGTAGCCAGCACCATTAAGGGTTTTTTAACCTGAACTGTTTTTTCTGCGAAACCATAAGCTGCATCTTGCCCTGCAACAACCATTGCCCTCACTGCACCGATGTATTGAGGCAATTTAAATTTATGTGTCTTGCTTTCTCCTTTACCAATGGTAAACGGTCCCATAAATTTAACCACCGCTTTAAAACGGTTCGCTTTAGCCGGATTAAGGTTTTTATTGATGCTGCCATCACCACCGATACTTAAAATACGTTCCAAATTTCCGCCCCATGCACCTAAAACATAATCGAATAAATCCCAGGTTTTAACACCCAAACCTTCGCGGGCATAAAATGCGCCATGCGGATCCGGTGTTTTAAAGCGTGTTAAATCTAACAAGCCTTCATCAACCAGGGCAATAGTATAAGTCATTGCTTTGCCGTTTTGTTCACCTACGGTAATGGTGTTTTCCGTTTCAGGCTTAATTTTATCCAACATTTTTATGGTTGGTTTTAAGATGGTTTGCGGATCTTCTACCGAAAGCGGAATGGCACCATACATCCTGATCGGCAAATCGTTAACCGTTTGTGCATGAGGCTGTAATAGGGTAATATTGGCAAAAACGTTCGGTGCCATTTCTTTCTCTGCCTTAAACTTAAATTGTGTTTGTCCGGCTTTAGTATCTACCCAGAAAGTTTTTAATACGCGGCTACCATTTTCAATGGAGATTAACGCCCTGCCGTTTTTACCTGTTGGGATAGTTAACGTAATGTCTTCGCCAACGGTAAACTTCTCTTTATTGGCGGTGAAAGAAAGCATCGAAGCTTCGGTAGGATTGCTGCCTTGCTCACGTTGTGCCCAGCCCGGCCAATCTACATAAACTGATTTCCCGGTTACATGGCCACCGTTTGCATCGCGCACCAAAATTAAATAACGTCCCCATTCTGGCTCGTCTACCCTTAAATTCCAGCTTCCCTTACCATTAAACAAGTTTACCTGATGGCTTTCTACCAGTTTATTAAATTGATTTTGGGTAAAATTGGCATAAGTGTACTGGTCATCCTGTTCCCACCACCAGCGCCATTGGGTTTTATATAATTCTACGGTAACGGTTTTGGTGCCGCTTAATAGTTTTCCGTCAGTATTTACATTAACAATTTCGATTTTATGATCCTTTCCGGTAACCAGCATGCCGCTTAAACGGTCGCCTTTTTCCGGACGGATACCAAGATAACTGCTATAAACGTGATAAGGAATGCTAAAATTATCGATACTGAAATTACCTCCAGGTTCGAAAACTTTTGTTGTGAAGTTTGCTCTTAATACGCCTGGAGCAGTATTGTTTTCATTTAAATTGGTATTGATCTGTGCCGTACCATTCTGATTTAAAGTGCCTTCGAAAATGGTTTTTACCTGCGATTCGAAATTTACGGTTGGGTTATCGAAACTGAAACCTTCAAAACCTTTAAATTTGGTTTCGGTAGTATTCAGGTTAACATCAACCTTTGCTTTTAAGTTTTGGGCAACCGCACCGAAAAGCCATTTGGCCGATAGGGTAGCAGCCGATGTTCCTGCACTTAAATAAGCCCTGTTACCAATGTTGAAATCAATTTTTAAACGGTTAGGCATTACCGTTTCAATTTTTAAAGTCTTGGTGAAGGTAGCGCCACCAGCTTTAACTTTTGCCATCCAGTTACCGGTAGGCGCTGTACTTTCGGTAGCGGTTTTGAAAGTATAAAATCCATTTACCGGTTTACCATTAATCAGGCGTTTATACAACTGGCCTTTTGGATTATAAAATTCCATGGTTACCGGGTAATTAGCAGGCAATTTTTTCAGTTTATCTTCCAGAACGAAAGAAACAAATAAACTATCACCAGGACGCCAAACACCACGTTCGCCATAAATAAAACCTTTTAAGCCACTTTGTACTACATCGCCACCTACATCGAAACGACTTAGGGGAAGGGAACTTCCATCATCCAGTTTGAGGTATCCTCTTTCAGAACCATTTTTGGCAATCAATAAGAAAGGCTGGCGTTTTAAATCAAATCTTGCGAAACCATCACCATCTGTTTTAGTGGTGAAAATGATTTGTTTCTGGTAATCCATTAATTCGAGGTTTACCCCGCTCAATGGTTTTGCAGTTAACAAATCGGTTGCAATAATCAGCATTGAATTGTCATTTCCTCTTTTGGCAACTAAACCAATATTTGAGGCAATTAAGTTTCTGCTTGCCCAGCGCTGGTTGGTATAAAAGGAAGGCGTGCAGGGATTATCCTTATCATTCCACCTGTAATTTGATGGGTAATAATTGTTGTAACGCTGCCAGAAATCGTCGTCTTCGTCAATTTTTTCACCATAGCCCTCGTAATCTCCATACTCACTTTCCTCATCATTATTCTCGCCGCTTTCTACTCCGGCTTTGCAATTGAATGCATTATATTCCTGTCTGAAAGCAATGGTAACGCGGTACATGGCACCCGGCTCGGTACGGATCATTTTATCAAGATCGAGCGTAAAACGATTCTTTTTATGAAGATTAAGTGCTTTATCTTCGTCCAGTCTAACCGTTTTCTGTAAAATAGGTTTCGCTACCCGGCGCAGTTCGTTACCATCTTTATAACTATTGGTCTGGAAGAACTGAGGGATATTATTTTCATAAATTTTAATTACTGTTACATCAACTGCTTTTAAATTAATCGCTTCGAAAGGCAGAACCAGTTTACCTGAATTGGGTAAAATAGTTCCTGCACCCGCAATGGTAACAGATGGCAATTTATCTTCAAAAACCAGGTTAGCCACTTTACCCGTGCTTAGCGTTTTGGCATTGATATTTTCTACTCCTGCATTAACACTTAACGTATAATTGCCCTTTAATTCTTCCGGAGCATACACTTTAACCTGACTGGCATCAATGGTGTACCTTACATCACTTAAGTTGCCCAGCGTAATCATACCCGTTAAATCCTGTCCTACACCAATCGGCTCTGAAAATTGTACCAGGGCATAATCTTCCTCCCCTTGGATGGCTTTCATATCCAGGATTTCGAATTTATTTATAGATGGAACGCGGACTTCTACTTCTCCTTTCTGATCGGCATCAATGGCATCACCATCCCATTCTATTTTTAAATTTTGATCGTTACCTGTTTTTTTGATACTATCGATGGTGAATTTTGAGCTGTTTTTCGCCGGATCATGTTGCCATTTGATTTTTAATTTCTGATCAAAATCCAGCGAAAGCGTTTTTTCAATTTTACCCGTTTCTTCCACATCCGCAGTGGCCACTTCACCTGTAAGTTTCATGTAATCCAGGGAAGTATTGTTTTGCGAAACCAGGCCGTTTTGCGAGAGCATGATGCCCGGAGTAATCACCTTAAATTCAAAATCGAAATCTTCGAGACCTTTTTCGGTGGCAGAAACTTCTGATAATTTGAAAGTAGCTTCATAATTTTTGCCAGGTTTAAGGTTTTCATCCGGCCTGAACTCTACCGTTTGCGGATCGATCCAATAGGTTTTTCCTGAAATGGAAGGGGAGAAGTCGAAAAGTTCGCGGGAATCGGCTTTGCCTAAATCCTGCATGCCCGTAGCAGCATTGGCGAGGTGAACGCGGATAAAACTCTTTTTCGAAATCGTTCCGGAAGTATAGGCTTCTATATACTTAGCGTAAGCCTGGTTTTCTTCGTGGTTTTTCTTCTTATGGTTAAAATAAATAAAAACAATTGCTGCTATAGAAACGGCGAGCAATCCGATAAAAATAAATTTCTTTTTTGAGGACGATTGGTAGGTAGATGGTTGTTCCATAGGGAAAATTCGTTAAGATAAATGGAAATATGATGTTGCGTTTGGAGCAATTGCTATGCCGTAATTTGCCTGTTTAAACTGCAAAACCCATATTCCTTCTGAAAATTAACTAAAATCGACGTTAAAAGAAATAATGTTGAAAATTAAAGCAAATGGTTTGCTCATTTGCATGGATTTGGATATGTTTACAACATCAACTCATTACAACCAGATATGATCAGGAAACTCTTAATTTTTTCAGGTTTATTAATTTCTACACATTTTTGTTTTGCACAGAAAGCTGAAGTAGAGGATGCTGTTACCCGATTAACCAGACTAATGGTTGCGCCTGATAGTTTAGCATTGGATAAAATTGTACTGAATAATTTAAGTTACGGCCATTCGAGCGGGAAAATCCAAACCAAACAAGAATTTCTGCACTCTTTACTTTCAGGTGAATCGGATTTCGTGGACATCAATTTAACCGATCAATCGGTTATTATACAGAACAAAACAGCTTTGGTCAGGCATACACTAAATGCTAAAACAAACGATAAAAATGTTCCGGGAAATGTGAAATTGTATATCCTTCTAATCTGGAGCAAAGAAAAAACAGGCTGGAAATTACTTGGCAGACAGGCTGTTAAGGTGCCTTAGTTGAGTTTGGAGTCTTTAGTCCCTAGTCTTGAGTCCTAAATCGGTAGTCTAAGACTCTGGACTTAGAACTTAAGACTCATGACTACTTTATCATCACCCCAGGTTTGTTTACCAATGGGATTTTGATCAGGTTGGAATCAATAATGCTTTCGGGCAGGAAGATGAATTTTTTGTCGTAAATGGTGCTGCCGATGTAATAGCTAAGCCAGTATTCGTTGGTTAAGCCAAAAACTTCAGGATCAATGGCTTCCACACCGGCAAAAGAATTAGCTTCCATATCACCAATAAAATGTCGCAAAACAGAAGTTTTTACCTGTTTACCATCTTTTTCGCCATAACCTTTGGAGCTGATCAATACATTGGTAATTGGCTCATTTTTTAAATTAACAAGGTAAACCGTCCAGCTGGTAACTTCGGGTGTTTCGCCCATTAATACCACGGCCATTGCAATATCTTCGACTATATTTTCTGGTAAATCTGATTTCAAGTGGTTAACTGTTTAATTAAATTATTGAATGATAGAATGATAGAATATAGAATGATAGAATATAGAATTATTGAATATAGAATTATTGAATAATCCTGCCATCCTCAATAATCATGTATATAAATTAAAGAATTTTGAGTGATAGCCTTATTATCTTACCATCCCAAAATCCTTTAATCCTGATCCTATTTTTTCTTCGCAACTGCTTTTTTAGCCGGAGCTGCTTTTTTCTTTGCAGGTGCTTTTTTCTTCGTTTCGAAAGCGTTAGGTACCTGCTCTACAATCATTTTCTTCACCACTTCAAGGTCAATATCTGCCAGTTCTTCAGGCGTATATTTTTGTTTGGTGGCTTCATTGTTTCTCAATTTCAGCATTAATTTGCCAAAACGGATAAACGGTCCCCAGCGCCCATTTTCGATTGAAATTTTTTCTGCATCCCAGGTTTTAATGTATCTGTTTGCTTCTTTCTCTACTTTTTTGCTGATTAAGGTATCGATATTTTCCTGCGTAAGGTTATCAAAATCGTAACCTTTTGCCGGAATATTGATGAAAAGATCGTTCCATTTAATAAACGGACCAAAACGGCCTTTTCCCTTGGTAACGCCTAAACCTTCATAGTAAGCTATAGGTGCGTCATCATCCATTTTCTGGCGGATAATTTCAACGGCCCTATCGTAAGTTACCGATAAAGGTTCTTCGTTTTTAGGAAGGGAAATAAAACTTTCGCCCCATTTTACATAAGGTCCGAAACGGCCTACACCAATCATTACTTCTTTACCTTCAAAATCAGGTAACTGGAAAGGAAGTTTAAACAATTCCAACGCATCATCTAAAGTAATGGTCGCTACCGATTGATTACGCATTAAACTGGCATAACGTGGCTTTTCTTCTTCATCAAGTTCACCAATCTGCACCAAAGGACCAAATTTACCTACTTTGGTATATACATTTTTACCTGTAGCCGGATCCAGGCCCAATAAACGTTCGCCGGTAGCACGTTCAGCGGTTTCTAATGTTGTTTCTACTTCACTGTGGAACGGATTGTAAAACGAGTGTAGCATTTTAGTCCACTCCTGTAAACCTTGCGCAATTTCGTCAAATTCCTTTTCTACTTTGGCGGTAAAGTTAAAATCAACAATGCCTTTAAAGTGTTCTACTAAGAAATCGTTAACTACCTCACCGATATCAGTAGGGAAGAGTTTCGATTTTTCTGCCCCTGTAATTTCCGATTTGGTTTCCTTTTTTACCTGTCCGTCGGCTAAAACGATAGAAGTAAATTTACGCTGTTTACCATCCCTGTCTTCTTTAACCACATAACCACGGTTTTGCACCGTAGAAATGGTTGGTGCGTAAGTAGATGGACGGCCGATGCCAAGTTCTTCTAATTTCTTAACCAAGCTGGCCTCTGTATATCTTGCGGGCGGACGTGAATAACGTTCTGTGGCCTGCATTTCTTTTAAAAATAATTCCTGTCCTTTGGCTAAAGGAGGTAAAATGGCTCCACCTTCTTTCTCTTCGTTTTCTTCATCGTCTGTCGATTCCAGATAAACTTTTAAGAAGCCATCGAATTTTAATACTTCACCTTCGGCAACCAAATGCTCCTTGCGGGTTGAAGCGGTGATTTGAGCGGTTGTTTTTTCGAACAAAGCTTCACTCATTTGCGAGGCGATAGCACGTTTCCAGATCAGATCATACAAACGTTTCTCCGAAATATCGCCATCTACCGTATGTCTGTCGAAATAAGTAGGGCGGATGGCTTCGTGAGCCTCCTGCGCACCGGCCGATTTGGTTTTATAAACCCTTGTCTGGTGATATTTGTCGCCATAAGCCGATTTAATTTCAGCAGCAGCAGCATTTATAGCCGTTTCTGATAAGTTTACAGAGTCAGTTCTCATGTAGGTAATCTTACCCGCTTCGTAAAGTCTTTGTGCCACCTGCATGGTTCTCGCTACCGAAAAACCTAATTTTCTCGAAGCTTCCTGTTGCAGGGTGGAGGTGGTAAAAGGGGCGGCCGGATTTCGTTTCGCCGGACGCGTTTCTAAACTCGTAATGTCAAATTTTGCATTAACGCAGTCTTGAAGATATTTCTCTGCATCAGCTTCACTTTCAAACCGTTGTGGCAATTCTGCCTTTACCGTTTCTTTGCCTTTACCGGTTGAAAATTGTGCGGTAATTTTGTAGGCAGCGGCTGCATTAAAGTTTAAAACTTCGCGTTCCCTGTCTACTATTAAACGTACGGCAACAGATTGTACACGGCCTGCTGACAGTGATGGTTTTACTTTTTTCCATAAAACGGGCGAAAGTTCGAAACCCACTAATCTATCTAATACGCGGCGTGCCTGTTGCGCATTTACTAAGTTATAATCAATTCCACGCGGACTATCAATTGCTTTTAAAATGGCAGGTTTGGTAATCTCATGAAACACAATGCGTTTGGTTTTCTCTACTTTCAGGCCTAAAGTTTCGAATAAGTGCCAGGAAATGGCTTCTCCCTCACGGTCTTCATCGGATGCCAGCCATACCATTTCGGCTTCCTTGGCTAGCTTTTTCAATTCGGCAACCACATTCTTCTTGTCGGCGGGTACCTCGTAGGTCTGGGCAAAATTATTTTTAATATCAATCGCCATATCGCCCTTCACTAAATCCCGGATATGACCATAGCTGGATTTCACCAGGAAATCTTTTCCCAGGTATCCTTCAATGGTTTTAGCTTTTGCGGGTGACTCGACGATTAATAAATTTTTGGCCATGAAATACGTTTTTGTGCAAATAAAGCTATAATTAAAGCATAAATCCAAACCTGTGTGGATTTTTATACGATTTTTTTATTAAATGTTAGTAAACTATGTTGATTTATAAGGTGATTTTAATCAGGTTTTAATCTCCTGCAGAATAGTTTAAATGGTCTTCCATCAGAATCAGATTTTGTATTCCTTAAATTTATTGTTTTTGAAAATTAAAGGTTCTGTTTAGTGGCGGCCGGTAGTCCTGCTATCGCTTCAAGTCCTCGCTGCGCTCCGGGCTTTCCGCTTTATCAGGTTTAGAAACAAAGGTTGGGTTAACTTCATCTTGCTTTTTATATCGTCCATCACATAATTTACAGCCACATTACATCAAGGCAACCGATTTGTACCTATATTCGTATATAAAAATAAAAACAACGATGATCAGCACAATTCTAATCCTATTAAACTTATTGGTGTCGCCACCAAAAAATGTTTACGATTTCAGCTTTAAAACCATTGATGGTAAAGAAATTAAACTTTCTAAATTTAAAGGCAAAAAAATCTTAATTGTTAATACAGCATCTAAATGCGGTTTTACGCCACAGTATGAAGATTTAGAAAAACTTCAGAAACAATATGGCAACAAAGTGGTATTGATCGGTTTTCCGGCTGGTAATTTTGGCGGACAAGAATTTTCTACCAATGCAGAGATTAAAGAGTTTTGTACAGGTAAATACAATGTGTCGTTTTTGCTTGCCGAAAAAAGCAGTGTAAAAGGAGACGACATCAGTCCATTGTTTAAATATTTAACCTCGCAAACCAATACTGAAGAGCAAGGTGATATTAAATGGAACTTTGAAAAATTCCTGATTAACGAAAAAGGACAATTGGTACACCGTTTCCGTTCTAAAACAAAACCTACGGACGAGGCGATTGTGAAGAACCTGTAGTAGGATGTAAAAGGGAAGAGGGAAGATGGGATATTTTTCTCACTTCTCTAAATAATTTAAAGGTAAAGTGGTTAGCCATTTTGCCTTTTTTTTGATCATTAAAAGGCAATAGATATTCTGATCTGTTTTACCATATGAGACATATAAGTTGATATGATTCTTATGTTCCTATATGGTCAAACGAAATACTAAACTGATAAAAAAGCAGTATTGAAAACTTGAATATTTTTAGGTAATTCAAATGATTACTCAAACTAAACTATCTATTTTTGATGTCCATCTCAGCTACCAGAACCAACCTGAGTTTTAGTTGGTGCAAAATATTAAACCTTACCTGCAGATATATTCCCATTCTATTTAGGCAGGAACCCTGCTTGCAACCATAATAACAATCATTTTATATATTATTCTTTGGTAGATTGGAAATTTTGGGCAAGAGAAAGGGGCTTAAATCCATAAGCCCCAATAAACCAAACAAACTATTTATGAAGTATATATATAACCCATGTACAAATAAAATGTTTTTGGAAAATTGAAATTATTTTAATTTTTTAGGTGAAACTGTAATTTTTTAAGCTAAATACGAATAAAGCACTCAAAATAAAGGGTTTTGTAACAAAAAAGTAGCTTGTTTTTGACTTTGGGATGTTAAAACAGGTTAAGTTGTTCAGGTTGGTAAAGGCTTGGATCGAACGTGTAAGATATCGTTGCGTTTTGATTACCCCCTACATAATAAAGTTCCGTTTCTTCATATCTTGAAGCTACTTTTACAAAAGTATCGCCGGCAACGCTTTTAAATAAATTCTCTACCAGTTCCGGGTCGTTATTGTCTTTAGATAAATGGCTCAATAACAAATGGCTCATGTATTCAGGCTTATGGTTCATAAAAAGTTCCAAAGCCTGCTTATTACTTAAGTGGCCATGGCCACCCATAATCCTGCGCTTTAAAAAATATGGATAACGGCCATTTTGCAGCATTTCTGTATCGTAATTGGCTTCTAAAAATGCAGCGTGGCAATTTTTAAAATGCGTAATCAGGCGGTCGCATACTGCACCGATATCAGTAAATACCCCAACGCGGATATCATTACATTCTACCGTGAAACTGTAAGGATCCGCTGCATCGTGGAATTTAGAAAATGCAGAAATCTTTAAATTCCCGATCCGGATATTTTGTAAATGGTTTAACGGAAAGGTATAGTTGGAATCGAGTAAAAGCCGGCTGCTTTTTAAAGTTGGCGTACTGATGTAAACCGGAAGTTTGTGCTTTTTAGCAAAAACAGCCAAGCCTTTAATGTGGTCGCTATGCTCGTGAGAGATAAAAATTGCTTTCAGTTTGTTTACTGATAAGCCGAGGCGCTCCATGCGCTTCTCCACTTCCTTGCAGGTAAGGCCAACATCAAACAAAACGGCTTCGTTATCGTTCCCCACATAGTAACAGTTGCCATTACTCCCCGAATTTATTGATGTAAAATATAGTGCCATATTCTTCTGCAAGATAAGGCTTATTTGGCACATGGAAAAGTAAAACTATATTCTTGTTCCGTTGTGTTCTACCAGGCGCGACAGGAGCGGGAGGAAAGCCTGTATCAGGTTAATTTCTTCAGAAGAAAATATTTTTTCCAGGGTTTGTGCCAGCCACTCTTCCTTAATTTTTCTACTGGCGATGATGTGTTTTTCGCCCAGTTTGGTTAAACCGATAAATATTTTCCGCTTATCTTCTTCACTCGGAAAACGCTCCACACATTTTGCATCGTACAAGCGGTTGATGATTTGCGAGATGGCCTGTTTAGATACCCTTTCCATATCAGCCAGTTCTGTCGATAGCATTTTTCCATGCTGTTCCAGTAGCGACATGGTTAACAGTTCGGCATTGCTAAACTCCGAACTTACGTTCTGCCGGCGCAACTGGCGGGTTAAGCGGGTTACCGTGCTTCTTAATTTAGCTGCAATCTCTTGTGTTTGAGTAGGCATATTAATGGTAAATAAACTTTACAAATATAAGCTTTTATTTTTAATCGTAATCTATTATCATTTTACGAAATCCTTAATTTATGATTTTAAACTGATAAAAGTATTCTTTTTTGGCTTTATGGTCCGGTTAAATTTTTATACTTTTGTAAAGTTACTTTACTATTTTAAACATGAGTATTTTTCGTTCGCTAAGGCATTATAATTACAGGTTATTTTTTACAGGTCAGGCTATTTCATTAATTGGTACGTGGATGCAGCGTGTGGCCATCAGCTGGCTGGTTTACCGTTTAACAGGTTCGGCTTTTTTATTGGGGCTGATTACTTTTTTAAGTTTAATCCCTTCACTGGTGCTTGCGCCTTATGCCGGGAGTTATGTAGACAGGCATAATAAGTATAAAATTTTGGTGATTACCCAAATCATCCTGATGCTTCAGGCGGGTGCCCTGGCTTTAATGATCTGGTTTAAAGTGTACGATATGTTCTGGATTGCAGCGCTTTCGCTGGTACAGGGACTGGTAAACGCTTTTGATGTAACGGCGCGACAATCGTTAATGGTAAATTTGATTGATGATAAAGAAGATTTACCAAATGCCATTGCACTTAACTCTTCTATGTTTAATGCGGCAAGGCTGATCGGGCCGGCACTGGCAGGGGTAATTTTGAGTACTTTGGGCGAGGATATCTGTTTTCTGATCAACTTTGTCAGTTTTATCGCTGTGCTGGGTTGTATGGTGATGATGAAATTAAAACTTACTGAACATCAAAAACCGACAGAAAATATCTGGATCGACCTGAAAAAAGGATACGATTACCTTAAATCATCTCCTGATCTGGCCTCAATGGTGTTGATGATGGCTGCTTCAAGTTTATTGGTCATTCCATTTACTACTTTATTACCTGTTTTTGCGAAAGATATTTTTAACGGGAATGCCACAACATTTGGCTGGTTCGAAAGTGCAGCGGGATTTGGCGCGTTTTTCGGGGCTATTTATATGGCTACTTTAAAAGCAGGTCAGAACTTACAGAAAATCGTAATGCTATCGGGGATTTTATTGGCCATATCGGTAGTGGCACTGGCGATATCTCCTTCATTGATACTGGCATTAATCTGCACCGGATTAGCGGCTTTAGGTTTAATGGCGCAAACTTCATCCATCAATACTTACCTGCAAACACATGCGGATGATGTAATGAGGGGCAGGACTTTGAGTTATTATATCATGGCTTATCAGGGGGTATTACCGATTGGAAGTTTGTTAATGGGTTATCTGGCGCATCTTTTCGGTACGCAGGTAGTTGTGGCTTTTGAAGGTATTGCAGGATTGTTGATTGTTGCAGCCTTTGTTTATAACGAGAAGCACAGGAATCAATTTAAGGGAAGTGCAATGTCGTTGAATTAGTATTTATTGAAACTTCTCTAATCGTGGCATCATCGATTGAAACGCAGTTCTGAATATTTAGGAGGGATCTGTCAAGGCAGATTTAGCTTCGCTGAGCACTTTATGGTTCTCGGCTTCATTGCACTCTGCTCGAAATGACGGTAGCTTTAAGAAAGTTAGATTATAATATTTCCCTAACTACCTTAATTTCTTAATGCTGGATGGTTATGATAATTTTTTTACCGTTAAGGAGTTAAGAAACATTAAGGTTTAGTTCAAAAGGTTTTTAGCAGAT
Source organism: Pedobacter sp. 22226 (assembly GCF_052045455.1). Lineage (NCBI taxonomy): Bacteria > Pseudomonadati > Bacteroidota > Sphingobacteriia > Sphingobacteriales > Sphingobacteriaceae > Pedobacter > Pedobacter sp. 22226. The sequence continues at coordinate 130,387 of NZ_JBQEPB010000009.1, forward strand.
TTTAGCAATGCAGATTAAAGGCTAGCCGCATCTATTTATGCACAATCAGCTTACATCTGGAGGAATCTTTCAAGGCAGATTTAGCTTCGCTGAGCACTTTGTGGTTCTAGGTCTCATTGCACTCTGCTCGAAATGACGATAACTTTAGAGAAGTTAAATCATCATATTTTCTTAACTACCTTAACTTCTTAATGATGGATGGTTATGATAATTTTTTTTACCATTAAGGAGTTAAGAAACATTAAGGTTTAGTTCAAAAGGTTTTTCGCAGATTTTAGCAGTGCAGATTAAAGGCTATAGGCTATCCGCATCTATCTATGCACAATCAGCTTACATCTGGAGGAATCTTTCAAGGCAGATTTAGCTTCGCTGAGCACTTTGTGGTTCTCGGCTTCATGCACTCTGCTCGAAATGAAGATAACTTTAGGGAAGTTAAATCATCATATTTTCTTAACTACCTTAACTTCTTAATGATGGATGGTTATGATGAATTTTTTACCATTAAGGAGTTAAGAAACATTAAGGTTTGGTGCAAAAGGATTTCCGAAGATTTTAATTGAGTATGTTGAAACGCCACTTTCTAACCGCTACCAGCATCTACCCATGCACAATTAACTTACAATCTACCATTACTTTTTGATAGTTCTGAATGTCTATCTCCTTATTGATCAGCTGAAGTAAAAGTTTAATCGCGTTTTCGCCTACCGATTCAGGGTTTTCTTCAATAGAGGCAATAGGCGGCGAATCGAGGTAACTGATAAACGAAGTGTTGCCAAAACCAATACATTCTATTTCGTTAAATTTAGGATGATTGATTGATCTCAGGTATTTTATTGCATCAAATAAAATAGGCTCTTTAAAGGCCACGAGGGCGGTAGGCATATTTTCAGGATTGGCAAAAAGGTTCTTGATTGCTGAAATAGTATTTTCCTTGTCAAAATCAGTATAAGCTACCAATTCGGCCGAAAAAGGCACCTGGTTATCTTTTAAAGCATTTATATAACCATTAAAACGATCATGCGTAAAATTGATCATTTTAGGTCCGCCGAGGTAGGCAATCTTTTTATGGCCTCTGTCGATTAAAAATTTAGTGGCCTGGTAACATCCCTGAAAGGTATTGCCCAATACTTTATGGCAACTTAAATTAAAACTCGGGTTCCGCGTGTAATAAACTACCGGGATGCCCATGTTTTCGAACTGATCAAGGTGTGCAAAATCCTGCGTGTTTTTCGAAATGGCCACAATTAAACCATCAACACGGCTTCTCAACAGCATATTAGCAGATTGAATCTCTTTTTCCAGATCATCATGAGATTGACTGATGATAACATTGTATCCATTTTGGGTAGCAAATTGCTCTACACCATAAATGCTGCGCGTAAAAAAGTGATCTAAAAGATTGGGTAAAATAATACCAATAATACGCGATTTTTTTTCCTTTAAGTTAATTGCCGATTTATTTGGCGTAAAATGCAGATCGCTAGCCATTTCCTGTACACGTTTCTTAGTGTACTCGTTTATAGTGGGATAGTTATTAAGGGCTTTTGATACTGTTGATACTGACATCTTTAACTTTTCAGCCAAGAACTTTAGTGTAACAGGGGTATTGTTCGTCATCTTTTCCAATCTCAATGCATAGATAAGAAAAAAAATCTAATTATTTCAAACGTTTGAAATGTAGTTTCAATGGATTTTATCGCCTTTTAAGCTATTTAAAAACACTTTTATCCCTTCAGCTTTTCTAAATTCGTTACCGCTAACACAAACTAACCAAATAAACATGATGAAATCATCCTACACTCACTTCCGTTTTAAAAGGGCTTTTACTGGAGTATCAGGTTTAGCTGGAGGCAACAACTTCGCTTTACCTCCAAAATATTACGCTTTAAAGACAAAATCGTACAATCCTCAGGATGCATAGAATCAGTTAACCGCCGTCTTCTTCTACCATGCCAATCTGATTTCTGAAAGGCAATATGATATAAACATTTTGAACAAGCTTAATGGATTTACCCAACGTAAATCTACATGGCTGAATATTAACCAGACATTAAATTTTAACCGAATAGATTTAATATTTTATAACAATTATGGATAGACTTTACAATTTGAAGAAGACGTTTACCTGCGTTGGATTTGAGAAAATTCAATGGGCTAAAGTGCTTTATACCTTAACTTTTCTTTTCCTGATCAGTTCTTCCCTCAATGTATTTGCACAGGGTACAATAACCGGTACGGTAAAAGACAGCAAGGGAATTACCTTACCAGGCGTAAGTGTAAGGGTTAAAGGCACTTCAATTGGCGCTGTAACCGATAATGACGGTAAGTTTTCAATTAAAGCGGCAGAAAATGCAACCTTAACTTTTACCTACATTGGTTATATCAATAAAGAGGTTGCAGTAAATAGTAAAAGTGCTTTAACCATTGTGCTCGAAGATAACTCTCAGGGCCTGGATGAAGTAGTGGTGGTTGGTTATGGTGCACAGAAAAAATCTACCTTAACGGGAGCCATTGCGCAGATCAACTCCGAAGAGATCATGAAATCGCCAACGCCAAACCCAACCAACAGTTTAATTGGTCGTTTACCGGGCTTACTGGCCGTACAAACCAGTGGTCAGCCGGGGGCAGACGGTGCCCAGTTAAAAGTGAGGGGTGTTGCCACTTACGGAGCCAATAACGCTGCAATCGTGGTGGTTGATGGGGTAGAACGTCCGAGTTTCTCAGATGTAGATGCCAGCGAAATTGAAACCATTACTGTGTTAAAAGATGCAGCTTCTACAGCTATCTATGGTATCCGTGGTGCGAACGGTATCATTGTAATTACCACAAAACAAGGAAAAATCGGTGCGCCAAAAGTTACCTACACCGGTAATTATGCGTTGCAAACCTATACCGGTTTGGCGGTTGGTCTGCCGGCTTTAGAAAGTGCCACTTTGTTAAATCAATCTTACCTGAACGATGGTAAACCTGCATTTTTTACGGATGCGGAGATCCAGAAATTCAGGGATAAATCAGACCCGATCGGTTATCCTGATGTGCAGTGGTTTGATTATTTAACCAAAAAATATTATTCGCAAACACAGCATAATATTAATATCAATGGCGGAACAAGAATTGCCAAATATTTTGTTTCGGCAGGTTATGCTTTTCAGGACGGGATTTTCAAAAAGTTCGATTCGCCTTACGGAATTAATACGGTGCCAAATTATAACCGCTATAATTTCCGTTCGAATGTAGATTTAACGCTGAATAAAGATTTTACTGTTGGAATTAAGTTAGGCGGGCGTTTTGCCGACCGTTATCAGCCAGCAGGTTTACGATCCTCTTCTGCATTCTCTTATGATACGATTGAAGGAATGATTTCGCGTATTCTGCAGGTTCCGGCTTATGCTTATCCGGTTACTTTACCTGATGGCAGAATTACAGCTAACCCGAATGTGGGTACCAATATCTGGAATCCTTATGCGGTTTTAACACGTTTTGGAACACGTAATGATGATAACAATACCATCGAAAGCACATTTAACCTGAATTATAAATTAGGATTTATTACCAAAGGATTAGGTTTTAAAACAGTATTCGGTTACGATTCTTATTATAACAATACTGAAAGAAGAAATGCCAACTGGGCGGCGTATGTGTATAATCCGGCTACCGGCGAAGCTACTTTATCAACCGATACACGTAACCGTGATGAGCCTTTAGGAGCCGTACAGGATGGCGGGGTTACTGAAGGCAGCACTAATATGAATTTACAGTCGGGGTTTGATTATAACCGCGATTTTGGAAAACATAATGTAAGCGCCTTATTACTGGGTACAAGACAGTTGATTAAATCAACAGGTACCACTGCATTTACCGCTCCTCCGAAAGCATCACAAGGTATTGCCAGTCGTGTGGCCTATAACTATAATGAACGTTATTTCGCAGAGTTCAATGCTTCTTACAATGGATCAGAAAATTTTGCACAGGGTTTGCGTTATGGTTTCTTCCCGGCAATATCGGCAGGGTGGACGTTAACCAATGAGCCTTTCTGGAAAAAGAATGATATTCTATCTTATTTAAAAATCAGGGGTAGTTATGGTTTGGTTGGTAACGACAGGATTTCGGATAGCCGTTTCTTGTTCTTAACCAGTTATTCTACTTATACCACTACTACTGCTGGCGGTCAGGTAGCGCCATTCGGAAATCCAAATTCCATTACCAATTATCCAACCATTTTAATCAGGGATCCACAGTTTTTTGGTGCTACCGGAAACGATCTTGGCAACCCGATAGTAACCTGGGAAACCGGTACCAAACGCAACATTGGTTTTGAAGCCCGTTTATTTAAAGATAATTTAAGGGTTACGGTTGATTTATTTGATGAAACCAGAAGAGATATCTTAACGCCATCTCTAAGTGGTTCGGCTCTTTATGGGCATACTTATCCGAATTTCAACAAAGGTATTGTTTACAACAAAGGTTACGAGGTTGAACTCGATTACCAGAAACAGGTTGGAAGTGTAACCCTTGGTTTAAACGCCCAGTTGAGTTATTCGAAAAACAGGATTGTGGAAAATGATGAACCAGATGGTTTACCTCCGTCGTTGGTAAGAAAAGGAACCAGCGTAGGTCAGTTTTTTGGATATGTAACAGATGGTTTCTTCCAGTCGGCGGCTGATATTGCTGCTTCTCCAAAATTGCAGGGTTATTCTCCAATTCCGGGAGATTTAAAATTTAAAGATTTAGATGGCGATGGCATTATCACCAGTTTAGATCAAAAAGCAATTGGGCATACCAATACTCCAGAGTATGTATATAGCTTTAGTCCGCGTGTTTTGTACAAAGGATTTTCGCTTTCCGTATTACTTCAGGGTGTTGGAAACGTAAGCTCGAATGTAATTCTGAACGAACAGAACAATGGCCAGCAGATGTATCCTTTTATGCTCGATTCGTGGACCCCTGCAACTGCAGCAACCGCAACCTGGCCGGTTATACACGCAAGGGGAACAGCATCTTTAAACTATGCTTTAAACGATTTTACCTTACAGAATTCTTCTTATTTAAAAATCAGAAACGTAGAATTTGCGTGGAACTTACCTAAAGAGTGGGCCACCGCATTAAAGTTAAGCAACGTAAGGGTTTTTGTACAAGGGCAGAATCTTTACACCTGGACGAAGTATAAATTTTATACCGATCCTGAAAACGTAAACACCATTAATACTGCATTTCCATTGCAATCGATTTATCCAACATCAAAGGTGTACAATTTTGGTTTAAACGTTCAATTCTAAGAAAAATGAAACCATCATGAGCATGCCGCTCTCAAACAGTAATTAATATGCTCATGATCGCTTCATCGCCGCTAAAAAAAATATAAGCAAATGAAAAATTATAAAATATTTACAGCAATTCTTTTATTAACGCTCTTCTCTGTTTCTTGTAAAAAAGATTATTTAGAACGTACCCCGGGGGTTGCCATTAGTGAGGATGATATTTTTGCAGATCCGGCACTGGCCGCAAGATTTGCCGACAACGCTTACAACTATGTCATTACAAAATATGTACGTTTTAACGATCACCGTGGTTGTACCGCACAGGCTTCAGATGAGGCCGTTTCAGGAAACTCAGAAGGTTCGGTAACTTCTTTAAACAGAGGTTTATACCATGATCATTCTAACGGACCATCGTTAAACGATATTTATGGCGTATGGAAACTGATGTATGCAGGCATTTCGGTAGAAAATAAAATGCTGGCCAGGATAGGAGAGGTACCTCCATCTCCAAATGCTTCTGTTCCGATTTTTGATGCTAAACGTGTAGAGGGCGAAATGCGTTTTCTGCGTGCATTATCTTATTTCGAGCTGACCAAAAGATTTGGTGGCGTACCCATTATCGATAAAGTTTATGCGGTAACCGACGATCTGAACAGTATCCCAAGAAGTTCTTTTGCCCAGGTAACCGATTTTATCTTAAAAGATATCGAAGTTGCCCTTACTAAACTTGGAACTGATGCTGATTATGGTGCATCTAATTATGGCCGCCCGACGCTGGGTGCTGCACTGGCTTTAAAAGCACGCGTATTACTATATGCTGCCAGCCCGCTAAACAATCCAAACAATGATAAAACCAAATGGCAGGCTGCTGCTACTGCTGCTGCTGAGGTAATGAAAGGTGTTGATGGTTTAGCTAAACAAGCTTATTCGCTGCAGGATAATTATGGAGAACTGTTAAATCTGCCAAATTCACCAGAATACATCATGATGAGGATTAAAGGGCCAACTCCTTTGGCTGGCGAAATGATGCAGGATTTTTCAATGTCGCCGGGTTCTGGTGGTGCACAGGGACAGATGAATCCTACTCAAAACCACGTAGATATGTACGAAATGGCCAATGGTAAAGCGATAACCGATCCTACTTCCGGTTACGATCCGAAGAACCCTTATTTAAACCGCGAACCACGTTTTTATAACAATATTATTTATAATGATTTAGCCTGGCAGGGTAGAAAAATCGAAATGTGGACTTCAACAGATGCCAGCGGTAAAGTATCATACGGTAAAGATTACAGTACAACCATTACCTATACCGCAACACGTTACTATTGCAAAAAATACTGGCCGGAAGTTTACCGTACGGTTGGCGGAAGTACAACATTATTAAATTACCTGTATTTCCGTTATGGTGAAATATTGCTGAACTATGCCGAAGCACAGAATGAAGCAACCGGACCAGATGCGAGTGTTTATGCACAGCTTGTGGCGCTGCGTAAACGTGCAAAGATTGCCCCGGGTACTGGTACGTATGGTTATGGATTAAAAGACAACATGACCCAGGATGAAATGCGCATAGCGATCAGGCATGAACGCGCTATTGAGCTGGCTTTCGAAGATCACCGCTGGTATGATATTATGCGTTGGAAAATCGGCGCACAAACAATCGCTGTTCCAATGAAAGGCATGGACGTAGTAAAAAATACCAATGGTAGCTTTACCTATACGCCGATAGTGCTTGGTCCAACCTTCCAAAAAAGCTGGACAGAGGCGCAAAATCTTTACCCGATCCCCAGAGCAGAGATTTACAAAAGTAAAGGTGCCTTAATTCAAAATCCGGGCTGGGAATAGTTGATTAATCATAACGCTAAAAGATTTTCAAAATGAAATTTATAAAATCAAAATATATTATATGTCTCTTATTCATGATGGCAGGAATGCTGAGTGTTTACGGACAAAAACCTGATGAAAATTTAACCATAACTGGAAAAGTTGTAGATCAGGATAAAAAACCGTTGCCTGGTGTAGCCATTTCCATTCAGGAAGATAAAACCAATAAAGCGGTTTCTACAGGCACAGATGGTACCTTTTCTATCGATGCATCCAGCAGCGATGTACTGGTATTTAAGTTTGTTGGCTACGGAACCATATTAAAGCCTGCAGCTGAGGTGAGTAAAGGCGATGTGGTGTTAACCAAATCTTTGGTTGATGCCGGAGATGATGACCTGGTATATATCCCGTTTGGAGTAAGAAAAAGGAGAGAGGTTACCGCAACCATCAGTACCATCAAAGCAGAAAATCTGCCTCAAATCCCCTCATCTTCCTTAACCAATGTTTTTACCGGTCGTTTAGCAGGTTTAGCCGTATATCCAAGTGGCTCACAGCAGCCGGGATACGATGCATCGAGTTTTTTAGTTCGGGGTCGCTCATCTTATAACAGTAACCAGGAACCTTTGGTTATCGTTGATGGTATTGAAAGAGATTTTACCTCAATGGATTTAAATGAAATTGAAAGCGTAAGTGTTTTAAAAGATGCCGCAACACTGGCCTGGTATGGCATGTATGGCGGTAACGGAGTAATTTATGTAAAAACACGCCGCGGCAGTGCAACTTCTACCAAAGTAAGTTTCGATGCACAGGCTGGTTTACAGGCGCCGTTGCAGATTACAGCACCTTTAGATGCTTACTCTTATGCTACACTTTATAACGAAGCCGCTATTAATAGTGGTGGTACAGCAGTTTACGGCCCGGCGGCTTTACAAGCCTACCAGGATGGTTCTGATCCGATAAAATACCCTAACAACAATTTCGTACGCGATTTTACCAAAAAAGTGGCACCTACACAGCGTTATGTGGCTTCGGTAACTGGCGGTAATGCTTTTATCAAGTATTATACTGTTTTAAGTGCTTACCAGCAAGGTGGTTTTTACAAAGGCGGCCATAGCGAAACCTATGATGCCAATACCGATTTTAGCCGTTATAACCTCCGCACCAATTTAGATCTCCACGTAAACAAAAATTTAGATGTTGCTTTAGATATTGGCGGTAGGATAACCACCTTAACTTTCCCGAATGCAGGTACAGGAACTTTTTTAACTGCGGTATATTCTACCCCGGCAAATGCTTTCCCAATCTTAAATCCTAACGGATCGTACGGCGGAACATCTGTTTATCAGCAAAGTAACCCGTTAGCCATGTTGCAATCGAGAGGTGCTAGTACCGATTTAATGCGGAACATGATTGCAACCATAAGTGCCCGCCAAAAAATGGACGGCATTTTAAAAGGTTTATCCGGCGAGGTTTTTTATGCTTACGATATTGCAGGCTTGTACCGCTCGGGTTTTGCAGAAACTTATGCAACTGCAGTACTTAATGCCGATGGTACTTATTCGCCATTTGGTACAGCAAGTAAGGTAAATTACCAGGGCAATGCCTTTTCTGGCAATGTGAAAAAAAGTGAATTCTGGGCAGGTTTAGATTACAACCGTACTTTCGGTAAACACGATATTAAATTTTCAACCAGGGTTTCGAGGGCAAATCTATCTTCTTTCGGAAGTTTGGATGTACGCAGGGAAGGCTGGTCTAACCGCTTATCGTACAATTTTATCCAGCGTTATTTTGTTGATGTAACCGCAAATTATTCGGGATCGGAAAATTTTGCACCTGGTAAAAGATATGGCTTCTTTCCTGCCGCATCAGCCGGATGGATTATTTCTGATGAGAATTTCATGAAAGGATCCGCCAGCTTCCTAGACCTGTTAAAAATCAGGGGCTCTTATGGTTTAGTAGGTAACGATGCCATTGGCTCAGCCAGAAGATTTGCCTTTAACGATTTTTACAGCAGAAGTACAACCGGATATAATTTTGGTACTGCTTTTACTGGAGTAAGCGGTACCGGACAACTGGCTTTGGCCAATCCCGATTTAACCTGGGAAAAAGCCTATAAAACCAGTCTGGGTTTCGATGCCAGGTTGTTTAAACAATCATTATCCATCAGTGCCGATTATTTTTATGAGGACAGAAAAGATTTAACTACCGCTTCTTTATTGCCAAGTTTGCTCGGACAGAGTTTAATTTATGTGAACGAAGGAGAAGCCGAATACAGAGGCTTTGAAACCGGCATAAACTACAATAAAAAAATAGGCGCAGTAAACTTGAACCTTTTTGGAAACTTTACCTATAATGTAAGTAAAATCCTTGCCATAAACGAAGGAGCTGGTTTGCCATCTTATCAAAAACAGTTAGGTCACTCCATTTCGAGCGTAATTTCGCCTGCTGCAACGGCAACTACCGGGGCAGGGTATATCTCAACCATGTTAATCTCTAATGGGATCTTCCAATCGCAGGCAGAGATCGATGCTTCACCAAAACAGATGTTATCAGGTTCTGTAAAACCAGGTGATATCAAATATGTGGATCAGAATGGCGATGGTTTGATTAACGATCTTGATAGGGTAAGAACCGATTTCAACTTTGTGCCAAAAGCATTCTTTGGCTTTGGTGCTTCGGTATCCGTTAAAAATTTCGACCTGAATTTCTTGTTCCAGGGCACCAGCGGCCGTTCCATTACCATCCAGAATCTGGTTAACTCAGGTAATGCCAATAATGGTTACCTGAGCCAGTTTAGTGTAGATAGATGGACTCCAAGTAACCCAGGTGCACCTTATCCGAGGTTATTATTAACTGATAGGGGAAACAACACGGCGAATTCGGATTTCTGGATCCGCTCCGGCGATTACATCAGGTTAAAAAATGTTGAACTGGGTTATTCATTATCCCCGGCATTTATCAAAAGGTTAAAAATCTCCCAACTCCGTTTTTATGTGGGTGGCTTAAACCTGTTAACCTTTGATAAACTTGGCGACCTGCCCATCGATCCGGAATTGCCTGAATCAGGATACAATGCTTCATATCCTTATATGAAAATTTATTCACTGGGCTTGAACCTGAAATTTTAAAAGATAAGATAAGGAAACCATCATGATTTTACAAATTCTAATAGATATGCTTAAAATCACGATCGCTTCATCACCGTTGAAATAAATAAAAAAAGATGAAAAAAAATATATTTTATCCAATCCTGGCCTTTGTACTTTTACAGGTAGCAGGGTGTAAAAAAGACGACTTCCTTCAGGATGGATCTTTTAGCGGGACTAACGATATTACCGAGGCACAATTATGGGCCAATCCTGATTATGCAAGAAATTTCCTGAATAATGTATATTCTGTTGTTTCAGACCGGTATAATTTAGGCGATGGCGCCTTGCTGGCATCCGGAACAGACGAAGCGGTAAACTCCAACCTCAATGCATCAATTTCTACATTAAATAATGGCACCTGGAGCCCGGTTAGAACCTTTGATGATGTTTACGTAGATATGTATGTAGGCATTAGAAAAGCCAATATGTTTCTCGAAAAAATCGATGCGGCTGCAATTGTTCCAATTGATGAAGTGTTGCCTGCAAACGTGGCCGAAAACCAGACTTTAGCCTCGCAAATTGAGCGTTTAAAAGGTCAGGCTTATTTTTTAAGGGCCTTTTTCGAATTCGAACTGCTTAAACGTTACGGTAGTTTCGCCATTGTAACCAAAACTTTAACCATTAACGACAAACTGGATGTACCAAGAAATACTTTCGATCAATGTGTGGCACAGATTTCTGCAGATTGTGAGAGCGCTATAACTTTATTACCGCTTTCACCGTCTGAGTGGAATACCACCAACAGGGGCAGGGCCACAAAAACCTCAGCCATGGCACTTAAATCGAGGATGTTATTGTATGCAGCCAGTCCTCAATATAACCCAACAAATGATGTTACCAAATGGCAGGCTGCGCTTGATGCAGCTAAAAGGGTGATGGATACCGGTAAACATGGAATTTACTCTTCTTATCCAAATATTTGGTTGTGGAATGTATCAGGAGCAGCCTATAACAACGAAGTGATTTTTGCTACGCAGACTCTTAATACCAATTCAATCGAAAGCACCAATGCACCTGTTAGTTACGATGGTGCAACCGGCCGTACCAACCCGACCCAGGAAATGGTTGATGCCTTCGAAATGAAAACAACAGGAAGGCCAATTACCGATGCTGCATCAGGTTATTCGGCAACAGCGCCATACACCAACCGCGATCCGCGTTTAAACTTTGCGGTAATGTACAACGGTTCTACTTTTAAAAGTAAACCTGTTGAAACTTTTGTGGGCGGGAAAGATGGTTTAGGCCTAAATGTTAATGCTACTAAAACAGGTTATTACATGCGTAAATATTTGAGTGAAAGTGCTGTTTGGACAGGTACAGCGACAAATATTCGTCGCCCATGGATTTTGTTCAGGTATGCAGAAATTCTTCTAAATTATGCTGAAGCTATAAATGAAGTACAGGGTGTAGCCGGACAAACCGAAGTTTTAAGGGTTTTAAATCTGATCCGTAACCGACCAGGTGTAGTGATGCCTGCATTGCAAACTACCAATGTTGCGGGTAACGGTTATGTAGCGCCAACAAAAGATGAATTGCGTAAAAGAATCCATAACGAGCGGAGGGTAGAGCTTTGCTTCGAAGAGCACCGCTTTTACGATGTACGCCGGTGGAAAGAAGGAGAAGCTACCTTTAACAAACCGGTTACCGGAATGCGCATCTTGCAGTTAACGCCAACTACTTTTAGTTACACACCCTTTACGGTAGAGAACAGGGTATTTGCGGCAAGAAACTACCTGTATCCGATTTCACAATCAGAATTAAACAAAGCTCCGAGCCTGGGACAAAATCCGGGATACCAGTAAAAAACTAGATTTTGCTCAAATTTAGGCGGGCGGTGGAAACACCGTCCGTTAATTAATTGTTAGTTTTGGGAACGATCAATTAATTAATATTAAAACTTAAGTTATGCTGAAAACAACCTATAGCGTATTTTTAATCTGCTTTTCGCTCCTTTCTTCAATCAGTTACGGTCAGGTTACTGCTATACAGAATATCCAGGGACGTAAAATCCAGAGCCTTAACGGCAAGTGGAACTATATTATAGATCCTTACGAAAATGGTTATTACGATTACCGCCATGATCCTTTCGATCAGTCGAAAACGGGAGCAGGTGGCTATTTTGACGATAAAGTTCAGAAAGATAAATCTGAACTGATCGAATATGATTTTGATCATTCACCACAAATGAATGTACCCGGCGATTGGAATTCGCAATCAGAAAAGCTGGAACTTTACGAGGGCAATATCTGGCTGCGCAGAAAGTTTGATGCCAAACCCGAAAAAGGAAAAAGGTATTTCGTGTACTTCGGTGCCGTAAATTACGAGGCGCATGTTTATTTAAACGGCAAAAAACTGGGTGTACACAAAGGTGGTTTTACGCCTTTCCAGTTCGATGTAACCAATAATTTAAAAGCGGGCGAAAACTCAATCGTACTTAAGGTTGATAATATCCGCAAGCAGGACGAAATTCCTACCGTAAATACCGATTGGTGGAATTATGGCGGCATTACACGAGATGTTTTCCTAGCCGAATTTCCTGATCATTTTATTAATGATTATAAACTTCAACTCGTTAAAGGAAACAAAAACCTGTTAAATTTCTCGGTAAAACTGGCTGATGCAACTGCCGGACAGGAAATTACCTTATCGATCCCTGAATTAAAATTAGAGAAAAAATACAAAACAGACGCTGAAGGTAAAGTTGCAGACGAATTTACCTGGAACAACCTCAGTTTATGGTCGCCTGAAAGTCCGAAACTATATGGCGTAAACATTAAAACTGATAAAGAAAATATTAGCGATAAAATTGGTTTCAGAACCATTCAGGTGGCTGGCGACAGTATTTTATTAAACGGTAAATCTGTTTTCCTTCGAGGAATTTCCATTCACGATGAGAATCCATTGTTGGCTGGTCGTTTACGTTCAGAAGGCGATATGCGCATGATGCTGCAATGGGCAAAAGATATGAACTGTAATTACGTTCGTTTGGCACATTATCCGCAAAATGAAGAAATGATCCGTTTGGCCGACGAAATGGGCTTACTGGTTTGGGCCGAAGTTCCGGTTTACTGGACCATCAGCTGGACCAATCCTGCAACCTATGCCAATGCAAAGCAACAATTAACCGATTTAATTGTACGCGATAAAAACAGGGCAAGTGTAATTGTATGGTCAATCGGTAACGAAACGCCATTAAGCGATGCCCGTTTAAGCTTCATGAGCAACCTGGCAGAAACTGCACGCTCTTTAGACGATACCCGTTTGGTAGCTGCGGCATTGGAAGTTCACCGCGAAGGAAACAACATCATTTTGAACGATCCGCTGGGCGAAAAAATCGACCTGGTGAGTTTTAACGAATATGCTGGCTGGTATTGGGGCGGTAATCCTTCAGAAATCACCAAATATAATTTTGATATCAAGTATAAAAAACCGGTCGTAATTACCGAATTCGGTGGCGATGCCCTTGGTGGTTTCCATGCCGATGAAAATACCCGCTGGAGTGAAGAATATCAGGAAGCCCTATATAAAAACCAGATTACTTTATTAAGTAAAATTGGTGCTTTACGCGGAATGACGCCCTGGATCTTAACAGATTTCAGGTCGCCGAGAAGACAACACCCTATCTATCAGAATTTCTGGAACCGTAAAGGATTAATCAGCGAAACAGGCAAGAAAAAGAAAGCTTTCTTCGTACTGAAAGATTTTTACGACCAGATGCAGGTCAAATACAAATAAATGATGAACAGATTAAAGAAAATTAGTTTTGCTTCGAAAATCATGATTTCGATGTCGCTGTTAACCATCTCCTGTGCAAAATATAAAAGCACGAGTATCGATCCCGGGATGGTAAAATCAGCACAGTCAGCAGAAGAAATTACATTAAAAAGTATGCCTTTTCCCATGGGAGCTGCTGTTAACGTCGGTCTTTTAAAAAGCAATATTAACTACCGCAATCTGGTTATTAAAGAATTTAATAGTGTTACGGCAGAAAATGCCATGAAATTCGCATCCGTACATCCTTCAAAAGATACTTATACCTGGAGCGATGCCGATTACGTGGTTGATTTTGCCGTAGCCAATGGAAAAAGAATCCACGGACATACTTTAAACTGGTATAAATCATTGCCTGATTGGGTAAATAATTTCCAGGGAAGCACTGCCGATTGGGAGAATCTCCTGAAAACCCATATTCAAACCGTTGTCGGGCATTTCAAAGGCAAAGTAACTTCATGGGATGTAGTAAACGAAGCCGTTAACGAGGATGGTACCTTACGCAACAGCATCTGGCTTCAAAAATTAGGTCCTGATTATATCGGCAGGGCATTTCAGTATGCGCACGAAGCAGATCCGAATGCCTTACTTTTTTACAATGATTATGGCCACGAATTTGGCCCCACCAAGCGTACAGCCATTTTAAACCTCGTTACCGGTCTTAAAAATAAAGGTATCCCGATTGATGGCATCGGCATCCAGATGCATACCCGCGTAACCCAAACCGATGCCAATTTAACTGCCGCCATTAGCACTGCTGCGGCTACAGGCTTAAAAATCCATATTTCTGAAATTGATATTGCCCTCAATCCGGATAATATACAATCGATGACTTACACCACAGCATTGGGCGAGCAACAAGCCGCAAAATATAAAACCATTGTTAAAGTTTATAATGCCATTCCAAAAAATCAGCAGTATGGCATTACCCAATGGAATGTAACCGATGCCGATAGCTGGATCCCATCAAACTATAACCGTCCCGATTGGCCATTGCCTTTCGATGCGCAATATCAGCGAAAAGCAGCTTACCAGGCCATTTTAGACGCAGTTAAATAGCAGAAATACCCAATATGAAAAGATATTTACCATTAGCCTTAATTTTAGGAATATCCCTTTCCGCTTCGGCACAGGATAAAAAGATCGAAAAGAAAATCGATTCTGTTTTAAAACTGATGACCCTGGACGAAAAAATCGGTCAGTTAAACCAATATACCGGCGATCGCGATGCAACCGGACCGATAACTAATAATCCGAATAAATTGAAAGATATCCGCGATGGTAAACTGGGTTCAATGCTTAACGTACGGGGAGCCAAAGAAACCCGCGAAGTACAGGAAGTAGCCATGCAATCGCGGATGAAAATTCCTTTGATTTTCGGTTTGGATGTCATCCATGGTTACCGCGTTACCTTTCCCATTCCTTTGGCCGAAGCAGCCAGCTGGGATCTGGCCGAGATAGAAAATGGTGCAAGGGTTGCTGCACGCGAAACTGCAGCATCAGGTGTGCACTGGACATTCGCACCCATGGTTGATATTGCCCGCGATCCGCGTTGGGGAAGGGTAATGGAAGGTGCTGGAGAAGATACTTACTTAGGTTCTAAAATTGCTTTTGCCCGTGTTAAAGGTTTTCAGGGTAAAGGTTTAGGCAATCTGGATGCTGTGATGGCCTGCGCGAAACACTTCGCCGCTTATGGAGCCGCCATTGCAGGCAGGGATTACAATGCGGTTGATATGAGCGAGCATACGTTGTGGGAAACCTATCTGCCGCCGTTTAAAGCCGCAGTTGATGCTGGTGCTGCCACTTTTATGAACTCGTTTAACACTTTAAACGGCATTCCGGCCACAGGCAACAGTTACCTGCAACGCGACATTTTAAAAGGACAATGGAAATACCAGGGGTTCGTGGTGAGCGATTGGGGATCGATAGGCGAGATGATTGCCCACGGTTATGCAAAAGATAAAGAACAGGCTGCCGAGCTGGCTATAAAAGCGGGTAGCGATATGGATATGGAAAGCAGAAGTTATCTGCCAAGCCTGGCCAAATTGGTTGCCGATAAAAAAGTGCCAATTGCTTTAATTGATGATGCCGTAAGAAGGGTTTTACGCAAGAAATTCGAATTGGGTTTATTTGATGATCCATACCGTTTTAGTGATGTAGCACGCCAGGAAAAGGAAATCAATTCTGCCGAAAACAGAAAAGCTTCTTTAACTATGGCTGAGAAAAGTATTGTGCTCTTGAAAAATGAGAAAGAAATTTTACCATTATCTAAAAACTTAAAAAAGATTGCGGTAATAGGTCCTTTGGGTAAATCTGAAAAAGATATGCAGGGTTTTTGGTCCATTGCCTGGGAAAAAGATAACCTGGTTTCACTTTATCAGGGCTTAAAAAATAAAGCGGGCAATCAAACTGAATTACTTTATGCAAAAGGTTGCGAACTGGCAGATTCTTCAAAAGCGGGTTTTGCCGAAGCTGTAGCAACAGCCAAACAAGCTGATGTTGTGGTAATGGCTGTTGGTGAAGCCTTTGATATGAGTGGCGAGGCCAAAAGCAGGGCAAATATCCACATCCCTGGCGTACAGGAAGACTTAATCAAGGCCATTCAGGCTACCGGTAAACCCGTTGTAGTTCTGGTAATGGCTGGCCGTCCGTTAATTTTTAACTGGACAGCCGATAACGTTCCTGCCATTATGTACACCTGGTGGTTGGGAAGCGAGGCGGGTAATGCCATGGCCAATGTGCTTTACGGCGATTATAATCCGTCTGGTAAATTACCGATGACATTTCCAAGAGATGAAGGACAGATTCCTTTGTATTACAATTATTTAAGTACTGGCCGCCCGGCTAAAAACGATAAAGATACCCGTTACCGTTCTGCTTATTTAGATATGCCGAACAGTCCGAAATTTGCATTTGGTTATGGTTTGAGTTATACCAATTTCGATTATACTGATTTGGCGGTAAGCAAAACACAAATCAAACCGGATGAGAAAATGACCGTAAGTTTTACTTTAAAGAATACCGGTAAATACACTGGAGCAGAGGTAGTTCAGTTGTACCTGCAGGATAAGTTTGCTTCGGTGGTACGTCCGGTTAAAGAACTGAAAGATTTTCAGAAAGTAATGCTGAAAGCAGGTGAGAGCAAAACCATTACGTTCACAATTGATAAAGAAAAACTTTCTTTTTACAACCATCAGCTTAAATGGGGTGCCGAAGCAGGCGATTTTAAATTAATGATCGGAACTGCTTCCAACAACATTAAACTGGAAAAAGATTTTACGTTGTTATAGCGAGGGGAGATACAAATCATATAACTTTCCGTGCCTTCCGTGCATCCGTGGCAAAAAACAAATGGTTCGTGGAGACATGAACTATGGCATGCAGATTACCATCGTGTTAAAAAAATAAACAAATGGTCTGTGAGGACACAGACCATGGATAAAAACTTAGTGTCTTCGTGCCTTGGTGGTCAAAAAAACACACCGTGGCAACACGAACCAGATAAACTGAATTGAAAAACTAAACGAATGTTAAAAGCGAAATCACTTTTATTATTACTTATTGCAGCTGCTACAGGCTTAACCAGCTTTGCCCAGGATGCAGGCCGTAAAACCATCAGCCTGAACGATCAATGGGAATTTAATAAAGAAAACGGACCTGTTGAAAAGGTAACTATCCCACATACCTGGAACGATAGAGATGTGTTAGATGATGCAGCTGGTTATTACCGTGGTTTGGGTATTTATAAACGTAAATTAAAACTCGACGAAACAGCAAAAGGAAAAAACATTTTTTTGGTTTTTAATGGTGTAGCGCAGGAAGCCGAAGTATTGGTTAATGGTAAATCTGCTGCTAAACACATTGGCAGTTATACCCGTTTTATCGTTCCCATTTCTCCCTATTTAAATTATAAGGATGATGTTATCGAAGTAAGGGCAAATAACCGTTTTAATGAAGATATTCCACCATTAACCGCCGATTTTACTTTTTTTGGTGGCTTATACAGAAATGTAACGCTATTAATTACCAACCCCGTTCATTTTTCGCAAAAAGAAAACGGAAGCAATGGCATTTTCATCACAACTCCTCAGGTTTCAGCTTCAGCCGCTAGTGTACAGGTTAAAAGTTCAATCGATAACGCTTCTTCAGTTAACCAAAAAGTACAGGTTGTTACCACGATTTTCGATGCGAAAGGTAGTGTGGTTATCAATCAAAGCACTGTTGTAAATATCAGTAAAGGTGTTAATATGGTGGTGGTTCAAGATATTAAATCAGTTCAGAAGCCGGAGTTATGGTCGCCGGAAAACCCTTATCTATACCGTGTGGTGACCAAAATTATCGATCCTAAGACCAAATCCGTAATCGATCAGGTTTCCAATCCATTGGGTTTCCGCTGGTTTAAATTTGATGCCGAAAAAGGATTTTTCTTAAACGATAAACCCGTAAAAATAATCGGTGCAAGCCGTCACCAGGACTACGAAAACAGGGGCAATGCTACCCCTGATGCTTTGCAGATCAGAGATATCGAACTGCTTAAAGCCATGGGAGGCAACTTTTTAAGAGTAGCGCATTATCCGCAGGATCCGCAGATTTTAGAAGCCTGCGACCGCCTGGGTATTTTGGCTTCGGTAGAAATCCCGGTGGTAAACACCATTACCGAAACAGAGGCTTTTACCAACAGCTGTTTAAACATGCAGACGGAAATGATTCAACAGAATTTCAATCACCCCAGTATCATCATTTGGGCTTATATGAATGAGATTTTGCTGCGTTTAAAATTCTCGAATGATAAACCACGCCAGCAGATTTATTTTGATCATGTACGCCAACTGGCCCAAAAACTAGATAGTTTAACCCGTAAACTGGATCCTTCGAGATACACCCTGCTGGTTAATCACGGTGCCTGGGATATCTATAACAAAGTGGGTTTAACAAAAATACCGATGATTGTAGGCTGGAATTTATACTCGGGCTGGTATTCGGGCGTTCCGGAAGATTTCGGGAAATTTTTAGACCGCCACCATAAAGAATTGCCCACTACACCTTTTATGGTTACCGAATATGGTGCTGATGCCGATCCGCGGATCCGTTCGTTTTCGCCTATCCGTTTTGATAAAAGTGTAGAGTACGGCATTAAATTTAACCAGGTTTATTTAAATGCCATGTTGAGCAGGCCTTTTGTAGCCGGTGGTGAAGCCTGGAATTTAGCCGATTTCAACTCCGAAACCCGCGAAGAAACCATGCCACATATCAATAATAAAGGGCTGTTAACCATTGGTCGCGAGCCAAAAGACACTTATTTCCTTTATCAGGCTTATTTATTGGGCAAACCATACCTCAAAATTACTTCAGCGCAATGGAAAGATAGAACAGGAACTGCAGATTCTGCCGCTTTAACGAGCACGCAGCCGGTTCAGGTTGCTACAAACCAAAAATCGGCCGAACTTTTTGTGAATGGTAAAAGTTTGGGTGTAAAAGATGCTGTAGATCATATTATCGACTGGCAGGTGCCGTTTATTAATAGCAAAAATCAGTTGCGCGTGGTTTCTGGCGATCAGACCGACCAGGCCGATATCAACTTTCAGTTACAACCATTTAAATTTAACGATGCCAATATTCCTTTTAAAAACATCAACATCCTTTTAGGATCCAAGCGTTTTTATATCGACGAAAAAGAACATCAGCTTTGGATGCCCGATCAGCCTTATAAAGCTGGTGCATGGGGCTGGATAGGCGGCGATCCTTACAAGGGAACCAATAACCGCATTACCTATGGCAGCGACAAAAATATTTTAGGTACCGATAACGATCCTGTTTTTCAAACTCAGCAGGTAGGCATTAAACAGTTTAAATTCGATGTTCCCGATGGTGAATACGAACTGGCACTTTACTTTGCCGAGCTGGTTGGTGGCGAAACCAAAGAAGCTTTGGCTTATAACCTGGATAACAACCATAAAAAAGAAGTAGAGGAGCAGCGCATTTTTGATGTTTCGATTAATGGAACAGCATTTTTGCCAAAACTGAACCTCGCTGCTGATTTTGGTTATACCACAGCGGTTAAAAAAACAACCAGGATCACGGTACAAAATGGTAAAGGCATTTCAATTGATTTTAATGCGATCGAGGGTAAGCCGGTTTTAAATGCTGTTCAGCTTAGAAAAATTTACTAATCCTTAAAATAACATGAACCAGCTACCGCTCCGTATTTTATCCATCGATGTTTTAAGGGCCATCACCATGTTTCTGATGATCTTTGTAAACGATGTTGCAGGTATAAAACATATCCCCGAATGGATAGAACATGCACCTGCCGATGCCGACTGGATGGGCTTTTCGGACCTTATTTTTCCGGCTTTTTTATTTATCGTTGGACTATCACTACCATTTGCCATTCAGAGCCGAAAAGATAAGGGTGCCGGTTTGTTCTCTGTTTCGGGTTACATTGCCTTAAGGGCATTTGCCTTAATTGTGATAGGCTTTTTTCATGTTAATTTAGAAAATTACGACGGGCAATCTGCCTTGTTATCCTATTCGGTTTACACCATTCTCATTACGATTGGTTTTTTCCTCGTGTGGTTAGATTATCCTTCAACGTTCTCCAGACTAAAAAAGAATGGGTTTATCGCCCTCGGCATCGTATTAATTGCAATGTTGGCATTGCTTTATAAAGGTGGTTCGGCAGAAAAACCTGAAACTTTAAAACCACACTGGTGGGGAATTCTTGGGATTATCGGCTGGGCTTATCTTGTTTCGGCTTTTGTATATCTTTTTTCAAAAGGAAATATTCTGGCACTTATGCTGGCCTTTGTCGCATTTGCCGCCATCAATATTACTTCGCACATGGGCATTTTTCAACACCACTTATGGATCATTGGCGATGCTTCTTCCATCACGCTGATGATGGGCGGTGCACTGGTTACCTCGATGTATAAAAAACTGATCGGTAATAAAAAATACCTCGATTTCTGGATCATGATTATATTTTATGGTTTGTTATCCTTTGCTTTTGGCATGTTTATCAGGCCGTATGCTGGAGGAATTTCTAAAATTTATGCCACTCCGGCCTGGGTATTTGTATGCATGGGCATTACCATTCTGGTTTTCGCATTGTTGATTTATATTGTGGATGTAAAACATAAAAAAAACTGGTTTAAAATCATTAAACCCGCTGGTACCAGTACCCTAACCTGTTACCTTATCCCATATTTATTATACTCGCTCTTTCATTTAGTTCATTTCCACTTTCCACATTTCCTGAGTTCGGGCATTGGTGGCATCATCAGGTCCTTTTTTATTTCCTTTTTGGTGATTGGGATCGTGTACTTTTTAGAAAAGAAAAAATTACGGTTAAAAGTTTAATTTCAAGATACATGTTAAAGTTAGTTAGATACCTGTTTTTATTTATTGTGCTGATATTCAGTCAGTTGTTGTTTGCGCAGCAATCTGTTCGTTTAAACAATAACTGGGAGTTTGTAAAACAAGATCTCGGTGGCGTTTGGGAAGCTGTGCGCCCTGTTGGTGTGGGCAATCCTGAAGCTGTACCACTCTGGCAGAAAGTAACGTTACCGCATTGCGTAAATGCAGAAGATGCCGTTGATCCTGATGTAAACTATTATCAGGGACCAGCCTGGTACCGTTCGCAGCTTAAAATCGATAATCCTTACCAAAACGGAAGAACGATTTTGCATTTCGAAGGTGCCGGACAAAAAACAGAAGTTTACGTGTACACCACCAAAGTAGGTACGCATGTTGGCGGGTACGACGAATGGACCGTTGATATTACCGATGCTGTAGCCGCTTTCAAAAAAACGGATGTTTATCAAAAACAGTTTAAAGGTAAAGTGCCGGTTTCAGTAAGAACCGATAACTCAAGAGACCTCGAAATGATCCCTTCTGATCTATCTGATTTTAATATTTATGGCGGTATTTACCGCTATTTAAATTTGGTTTATGCACCTTCACTTTCAGTTGATAAAATGTTTGCCAAAGCCGAAGTAGATGCGCAGGGTAAATTGGGAAAATTAAGCGTTAGAACCCGTTTATACAATCCTTCAGGCATTAAAGAAGCTATTATACAACTAAAACTGGTTGATGCTGCCGGTAAAGTTGTGACCAAAACAGAGAAAAAACTTAATAGTTTAACTGGCGATATCGATTTATGGTCGGTAGAAGTGAAAAAAACGCAATTATGGTCAGCTGATAAGCCTATTCAATACACGCTACAGTACGAAGTAATCGCTTCAACCGGAAATTACAAAGGAGAAGAAAAAATTGGTTTCCGTCATATAGAATTTGTGGAGAAAGGACCATTTAACCTCAACGGAAAACGTTTATTGTTGCGCGGAACACACCGCCACGAAGACCACGCAGGTGTTGGCGCGGCGATGACGGAAGGTATGATCCGCCAGGAGATGCAGATGATGAAAGATATGGGCGTTAATTTTATCCGTTTGGGCCATTATCAGCAATCGCGTATCGTGTTAAACCTTTGTGATAGTCTGGGCATATTAGTTTGGGAAGAAATTCCATGGTGCCGTGGCGGTTTAGGTGGCGATATTTACAAACAACAGGCAAAAAGAATGCTCACCAATATGGTTGAGCAGCATTATAACCATCCTGCCATTATTATCTGGGGGCTAGGCAACGAAAACGACTGGCCGGGCGATTTTCCTGAATTTGATAAGGAAAAAATCAGGAATTTTATGAAAGAGCTAAACGATCTTTCACACCAATTGGATAAATCGCGTTATACCGCCATCCGCCGTTGCGATTTCTGCAGCGACATTGTAGATGTGTATTCGCCATCTATCTGGGCAGGTTGGTACCGTGGTGCCTATACTGATTATAAAAAAGCTTCAGAAGATGAATTTGCCAAAGTTAAACGCTTTTTGCACGTAGAGTGGGGCGGCGATAGCCATGCCTTGCGCCATTCAGAAAACCCTGATAAAGCTTTAAGCAAAATCAAAACAGGTGGCAGTGCCGACGAAAGGGCAGGTGATGCCTCATTGTACGGGGGAGCAGCAAGGATCTCTAAAGATGGCGACTGGAGCGAATCATACATCGCCAATTTAATCGACTGGCATTTAAAAGAACAGGAAACCATGCCGTGGTTAAGTGGCAGCGCTTATTGGCCTTTTAAGGATTTTTCTACCGCAATACGTCCCGATAACCCCGTGCCTTATGTAAACCAGAAAGGGGTAGTAGAAAGGGATTTTACCAAAAAAGAATCTTACTACGTTTTCCAGTCATACTGGACGGAAAAACCGATGGTCCATATTTACGGACATACCTGGCCGGTACGCTGGGGTGATGAAGGCGAAGAAAAAATGGTTAAAATATATTCGAACTGTAGTGAAGCTGAAATTTTTCTGAATGGTAAAAGTTTTGGTAGCAAAAAACGCAACAGTCAGGATTACCCTGCGGCTGGCTTGCGCTGGAACCTTCCTTTTGTAAAAGGTGAAAATACCGTAAAGGTAATTGCTAAAAAAGGAAAAGAAACTGTAACAGACGAAATTAAATTTACTTACCAGACCGAAAAATGGACCAAACCTGCTAAATTGGAACTAAAGAAAATTGATCAGCAGGATGATGTGGCTACCGTTGAAGTAAAGCTTTTTGATGATAATGGGGTGCCATGTTTAGATGCCATTAACTGGATAACGTTTGGTTTAACCGGGGATGGTAAATTAATTGATAATCAGGGTACTTCTTCCGGATCGCGTAAAGTACAGGCTTACAATGGAAGAGCCATTATTAAGGTGAGATTAAATAAAGGACAGAGTGCAGTTTCCGTAAGTTCAGAAGGTTTAAAAACAGTTTTTACAACATTATAACAGCTAACCAAGAAAAATATAAACCAATGAAAAAAATCATCCCTTATGCATTATTGCTGCTGCTCTGTTTTACAGGAACAGCCGATGCATCCTCAAAGCCCGGTCCGAAAGAAACAGATTTAAAAAAACAGGCAGAAATTTTGTTGAAAAAACAGATTTTGGCCGATGCAGCCTGGGCCATGCAACAGAAGCCGGTTACCGTTACTGCTTCATCTTCGCCAAGAAGTGCGGGTGGAAAACATGATTTCTTCTCCGAAGCCGATTATTTCTGGCCTGATCCGCAAAATCCCGATGGCCCATATATCAACAGGGATGGATTAACCAATCCTGATAATTTTTTGGATCACCGTAAGGCAATGGTACGTTTCAGTAAGATTATCGGTGCTTTAGCCTCCGCTTATAAAATTACCGGCGACGAAAAATATGTAAAAGAAGCCGTTAAACACTTTCAGGCCTGGTTTATCAATTCAGAAACGCTGATGAACCCCAATTTACTATTTGCACAGGCTGTAAAAGGAAAGTTTACCGGTCGTAACTATGGCATTATCGATACCATCCATTTAATGGAGGTAGCCCAGGGGGCATTTGTGATGCAAAAAGCTAAAGCTTTCGACCCTAAAACCGCAAAAGGCGTTAAAAAATGGTTTGCCGATTATACGTTATGGTTAAATACGAGTAAACCAGGCATCCAGGAGAAAACCGTTAAAAACAACCATGCCACCTGCTGGGCCATGCAGGTAGCTTCGTTTGCCAAACTTTGTGGCGACGAAAACATGCTCGATTCTTTGCGTACCAGCTATAAAACCATTCTGTTACCAAACCAGATGGGTGTTGATGGTAGTTTCCCGTTAGAAATTGCCCGTACAAAGCCTTATGGTTATTCGATCTTTAACCTTGATGCCATGACCATGCTCTGCCAGATTTTATCTACCCCAAAAGATAACCTTTGGAACTTTGAAACTGCCGACGGTAAATCCATCAAAAAAGGGATCACTTATCTGTATCCGTTTATTGCCGATAAAAGCAAATGGACCTTACAGCCCGATGTAATGTACTGGGAGAACTGGCCGGTAGCACAACCGTTTTTATTGTTTGGTGCGGTAGAGTTTAAACAGGCAAACTGGTACCAAACCTGGGCAAAATTAGATCACAAACCACAAGTAGAAGAAGTAATTAGAAATTTACCTATCCGTAACCCAATAATCTGGTTATAACATGAATATAAAATTCACTATCACGGCATTATGTATGCTGTCTTTCAGTGTTGTTAAAGCACAGCAAGTTAATGTTGCAAAGGCTTTTGCATCAGCTGCCAAACAAACCGATGTACTCATTAAAAATGTAGATTCGGCCCGGAAATTAAAGCCAAACCTGGTCTCGCCACGTACGGTAGAAAACGGCCAGTTTAAAATGGTGGTTTCTAAAGATTGGACAAGTGGATTTTTTCCGGCAGAGCTATGGTATTTCTATCAATATACCAAGGATAAAAAATGGCTTGAACTGGCTAAAAAATATACCGAAGACATTAAAAAAGAACAATTTAATAAAGGAACACACGATCTGGGTTTCATGATCTATTGCCCTTTTGGCAACGGCTTCCGTTTAACCAATGATCCCGCTTACAAAGCAGTAATTGTCCAGGCGGCAAAATCATTGTCTACCAGGTTTAATGCAACTGCAGGTGTAATTAAATCGTGGGATCATAACGGCGATAAATGGAAATACCCGGTGATTATCGATAACATGATGAACCTTGAATTATTATTTGAAACCACGAAATTAACAGGCGATTCATCTTTTTATAAAATTGCTGTAAAACATGCCAACACTACATTAAAAAACCATTTCAGACCTGATTTTAGCTCTTACCATGTGATTGATTATGATACTTTAACCGGCAATGTACGCCAGAAGGTAACTGCACAGGGTTATGCAAACGAATCGGCATGGGCACGTGGACAGGCATGGGCATTGTATGGTTATACCATGTGTTACGTTGAAACCAAAAATAAAGCATATTTGGCTCAGGCTGATGGTATTGCGGGTTTTATCTTAAACAGTAAAATAACTCCGGCAGATGGTATTCCATACTGGGATTATAATGATCCTAAAATTCCGGACGTTTCGCGTGATGCCTCTGCTGCTGCAATTACGGCATCTGCACTTTATGATCTGTCAAAATACAGTGACAATGGCAGAAAATATAAAGCAGCTGCCGATAAAATTTTATATTCTTTAAGTACAAAATATACGAGCAAACCTGGTGATAACTATGGTTTTATTTTAGAGCACAGCACAGGTCATCGTCCGGCTAAATCGGAGGTAGATGTGCCGATTAATTATGCGGATTATTATTACCTGGAAGCTTTATTAAGAAAAAAGAAAATGGATGATTTCATATATAATTAAGCGATAAACAGTTATGCAGAAATGTTCGGAAACAAATCTGTTATAAGCTGCTAATTTTGAAATTTTATAGTGCAAATGATCGATTTATTCGGAAATTGTACCGCTGATAATAGCAAAAACGTCGCTCAGGCGACGAAATTAAATAAATATATTGTAATGAAACAAAATCTGAGCATCCTATTGGTTTTGGCAACTGCATTTACTGCGGCCGCACAGAACAAAAAAGCCACAAAACCGGTACAATCCTATACCGTAGCCAATAAAAAAGTAACCGTTTATACCACTGCCGAAAAGTCAGAATATCGCATCAGTAAAACCGAAACCTTAAATTTCGTTGAGAATAAACAACCTTTTGAAACAGAGCCATGTATTTTTGTAGATCCAACGGTTAAATATCAAACTTTGGTGGGCATTGGTGGTGCACTTACTGATGCTTCTGCCGAAACATTTGCCAAGTTATCTAAAAAGAACCAGCAGGAACTTTTAACCGCTTACTACAGCCCTGATAAAGGGATCGGTTATACTTTGGCCCGTACCAATATTGCCAGTTGCGATTTCTCGAGTGGAAGTTATACCTACGTTCAGGATAACGATGCAGCCCTTAAAACCTTTAGCGTGGCACACGATGAGCAATTTAAAATCCCTTTGATTAAACAGGCCACAGCAGCAGCAGGTGGTAAACTTCCTTTGTTTGTGAGTCCCTGGTCGCCACCAGCCTGGATGAAAGATAATAACAGTTTGATTCAGGGCGGACATTTATTACCTGCCTTCCGTCAGAGCTGGGCCAATCACTATGTGAAATTTATTAAAACTTACGAAGCGATGGGCATTCCGATCTGGGGTTTGAGTGTACAGAACGAGCCCATGGCTAAACAGAAATGGGAATCGTGTGTATTTACCGCCGAAGAGGAACGCGATTTTATTAAAAACTTCTTAGGTCCAACTTTACAGAAATCAGGTCTTGCTTCAAAAAAACTAATTGCATGGGACCATAACCGCGATCAGCTTTTTCAAAGGGCAAGCACTATTTTAAATGATAAAGATGCTGCCAAATATGTTTGGGGTATTGGTTTCCACTGGTACGAAACATGGACAGGCAGTGGCATGCAGTTTGGCAATGTAAAACAAACACATGAAGCTTATCCTGATAAAGCGCTCATTTTTACCGAAGGCTGCAAGGAAAAATACGATGTAAATAAATTAGACGACTGGACTTTAGGAGAGCGTTACGGTTACTCGATGATTAACGATTTTAATGCCGGTACAGCTGCATGGACAGACTGGAACATCCTTTTAGATGAAAAAGGCGGACCAAACCACGTGGGTAACTTTTGTTTCGCGCCTGTACATGCCGATACTAAAAATGATAAACTGATTTATACCAATGCTTATTACTATATGGGCCATTTCTCAAAATTCATCCGTCCGGGTGCTAAAAGGATTGGTGCTGCATCTAGTCGTGATAAACTCCAATCAACAGCCTTCTTAAATACCGATGGCAAACTGGTGGTAGTGGTAATGAACCAATCAGACGATAAATTAAAATACAGTTTATGGATTAAGGGCGAGGCTGCAACAACAACCAGCTTGCCGCACTCTATAACAACATTGGTAGTAGAATAACTTAAATTAACTAAACAAATGATAAAAGAAGTAGAAAGCCTGTTTTCACTAAAAAACAAGGTTGTGGTGGTTACGGGCGCTACAGGTGTTTTAGGCGAGGCTTTTGTTAACGGGTTGTGCGCTGCAGGTGCTACAATCGTTGTAATTGGTAGAAACGAAGATGCGGCCAAACAAAGGGTGGCCGATGTAACCAATGCCGGTGGAAAGGCCATTTATATTATTGCAGATGTGCTGGATGAGCAGAACCTGCTCAATGCGAATGAAACCATTATCAAAGAATTTGGCCGGATAGATGCACTGGTTAATGCGGCAGGTGGAAATGTAGCCGAAGCAGTTATCCAGCCGGGAAGTGATATTTTCGATCTTAATATTTCAGCCTTAAAACAGGCATTCGACCTCAATTTGTTCGGCACCATGTTGCCTACCCAGATTTTCGGTAAAGAAATAGCCAAAAACGGCGGCAGTATCGTAAATATTTCGTCGGTTTCTGCTAACCAGGCCATTACGCGCGTATTAGGTTACTCATTAGCCAAAACATCAATAGATTGTTATACCAAATGGATGGCTGTTGAACTGGCAAACCGTTACCAGGACAAAATCAGGATCAATTCAATTGTTCCCGGATTTTTTATCACTAACCAAAACCGGGCTTTGCTTACCAATGCAGATGGCAGCTTAACCGCAAGGGGAGAAGCCATTATCTATAAAACACCATTTAAACGTTTCGGAGATCCCGAAGAATTAATCGGTGCATTGGTATATTTGCTTAGCGATGCCTCTAAATTTGTAAACGGCGAAAATATTAAAGTTGATGGTGGCTTTACTGCATTTTCGGGAGTATAACCAAAAGTTAATCAGTGTAATCACCTTATTGTTGTAATCAATTAATCTCTGTAATCATATATAATGAAGAAGTTAGAACAAACCTGGCGTTGGTACGGACCAAATGATCCGGTAAGCTTACAAGACGTTAAACAGGCCGGTGCTACAGGTATTGTAACCGCGTTGCACCATATTCCACATGGCGAAATTTGGCCTTTGGAAGATATCAAAGAAAGAAAAGCAATTATCGAAGCATCAGGCTTAACCTGGTCGGTAGTGGAAAGTGTACCGGTGCACGAAGCAATTAAAACGCGCAGGGCAGATGCTGATCAGTATATCGAAAACTATAAAACTTCTTTGCTTAACTTATCAGCTTGCGGAATTAAGATTGTGTGCTATAATTTTATGCCGGTACTCGACTGGACACGTACACAACTGGATCTAGAAATGACCGACGGATCTAAAGCGCTTTATTTTAACTGGATCGATCTGGCGATTTTCGATTTATATATCCTGAAAAGGGAAGGTGCTGAAGCCGATTATTCCGAATCGATTCTAAAAAGAGCTAAAGATAAACATGCCACTTTATCAGAGCAGGACCTGGTTGATCTTCGCATCAACGTATTAATGGGCATCCCGAACGAAAAAGAAATTGAACTGGAAACTTTACGTGCCAGTATTAACGAATACAAAGCCATCGGTACCCAGGGTTTAAAAGAAAATTTAAAATATTTCCTTTCTTCAATTGCCGAGGTTTGTACCGAAGAAGGTATTAAAATGACCATTCACCCAGACGATCCTCCTTATGCCATTTTGGGTTTACCACGTATTGCCAGCACTTTGGAAGATTTTAACTACATCATTAAAGAAGTAGATCAGGCTTTTAATGGTGTTTGCTTCTGCACGGGCTCGTTAGGGGCCGGAATGGATAATAATGCATTAGAGATCTTTAATGCGGTTAAAGAGCGTGTATATTTTGCACACTTACGTAATGTAAAGAAAGATGAAGATGGTAGTTTCTACGAAGCAGATCATTTAGGTGGCGACGTGAATATGTACGAAATCATGAAAGCCATCACCCAAGAGAATGCTTTACGCGATAAATCGATTCCTTTCCGTCCCGATCATGGTCACCAGATGCTGGATGATTTGGCAAAAGTAACCAATCCGGGTTATTCAGCCATCGGCAGGTTACGCGGTTTAGCCGAATTAAGAGGTTTAGAAATAGGGGTAACAGGGAATTATTAAATATCGTTCTGTAGAGGAATACATTCGTCTTTCATCTCTACTCGTTTTGTCATCCTAAGGGATAATTTTCATAAAAATTAATATGAATGACAGAAGAGTCTTCGCGCAATAATAAGCCGTCAAATTCGTCATTGCGAGAAGGCTTTTTCAGCCGACGAAGCAATCTATCCAGCAAGAATCGTTAGCCAGAAAGATTGCTTCGTCGTTCCTCCTCGCAATGACGACCTTTCTAAATCTGTCAATGGTAGCGTAGTCGAAGGATCATTTCATGTTTCGTTCAATACTCTCCCGTCTTTTCCCTGCGATCTCTTTGATTAACCCTGTTTAACCCATAATTTTAACCTACCTTTAATTTGTGGCTTAAAATTTGAGTCCTCTTTCATTATGGAAAATAGCAATTATCCCAAAAAGAAGATCTTAACGCCTTCTGTAGTACACGATGATTTACCGGAGGTTAAAAAGCCTGAACATTTAAGGAAAGCACCATTGAATCATGACGATGCACTGCCAGAAAATCCTGAAAGAAATTATCACCATGAGGAACTAAAAAGTGTTACCTCCAGTCACGATGAAATTAGTCATGCCGATGATGATATCTGGAATGGGGAAGACGCCTGATCTGGTTACATAAAGCTTTTTTAGACGTTTAATCTATACTTTAGCATAAAGAATGCTGGTTAAAAAATCGTTTTTGTAAATTTTTTACCGATAAAATCAATTTTAATTGCTTCGTTCTGAAATACTTATTTGAATTAGGAAAAGCAGCTTCTAAATAGTTTAAAATATATTTTTGCATATTAAATAGAACTTCTATATTTGCAGCTCATTAAAAAATGAGCCTCGGTAGCTCAGTTGGATAGAGCAACGGTTTTCTAAACCGTGGGTCAGGGGTTCGAATCCCTTCCGGGGTACTAAACATTAACTTTTGAAGCCTGATAACTTGATTATCAGGCTTTTCTGTTTTTAGAGGTTTTAACTTTAAATACTATTTCTTTGTAGTTTGGTTATTAATTGCTTATGTAGTGTTTAATATTTTAAAATAAAAAAAGATTTATAAATCATCTATATCACCAATTATCCTATTAAAATCCTCTTCTGTTGGTAAATATTTAGCTATTTCCTTTGGTAATTGCCTGTAATTGTATGTAGCTACACCCATTGGCTTATTTACAAGTTCAAGCGCATACTCTACAGTTAGCTTGCTTTTGCTTTTACATAATAAGATTCCGATGCTTGGATTGTCTTCGGGATATTTTACTGTTTTGTCCAACAGGTGTAGATACCAATTTAATTGCTGGCTGTGTTCTGGTTTAAACTCTGTTGTTTTTAACTCGATGGCCACCATTAGTTTAAGTTTTCTGTGATAGAATAACAAATCGATAAAATATTCTTTTTCATCCAACTCTAATCTGAACTGCCTGCCCATAAAAGCAAAGTTGTTCCCAAACTGTCCAAGAGTTTTGGATATATTTTCGACCATTGCATTTTCAAGCTGTTTTTCTGTATGTGTATCTTCCAATTCCAGAAAAGAAAGATTATACTCATCCCTAAATTCAAGACGATGCTCGCTTAGCTCATTTTCACTTAATGTTTTAAGGAAATTATGCTGGAAATTTTCTTGCTTGCTATAGCTGTCAAACTTGATTTCTTCCTCAAGTACGCTTCTGCTCCAACCTCTGTTTTGGCACATTTGCAAATAGAATATCCTTTGCTTTTCTTCTTTTACCTTCGCAAATACAAGGTTGGTATGTCCCCATGGAATTTTGGACACAAGCTGTGTCCAAAATTCATTTCCTTTAGTATATTCATATACAAGTCTCATCCTGCGTAAGTTACGAGACGAAAAGCCCTTTAAGCCATTATATTCAGCCTGTATATCATTTGCTAAATTATCAATTATACTATCTCCCCATCCTGATTTAAGCTTTTGTGAAAGTATCTGGCCAATATCCAGATATAGCAAAATCAATTCCTGATTGACTGCTAAAAGACTTTTGTATTTAGCAGTACTTATTCTTTGCTTTAATTCAGCTAGTGTTTGATGATAATTAACAGGTATAACCGACATATAAAAATACTAAAATCTGGTATCCGAAATTACTCACAATATTTATCAGTTTTCTTGGAAATTTTCAATAATAAGTGTGCTAAGCTTACTCTGTTGCGATATCGCCAAATTTTAAGTTCTAACGTAGTCTGGTAACCCTGGTTCCGCTCCCAAATTATCTTCTGAAAAAATTATAACTATTGTGATAAACCCTTGGTTTTTAAGTCTTGGATAAAAAAATGACATAACTCAACTTATCATTCCTTAGTATAACGAAATGATTTTCTACCTTACCAACCCGGTTTTTATATGTTTCTGGCAGCCTTTAACATTTAACTTACCTTAAGACAGGCATCCTTGTTTTTTTCGGTCTTTAGAAATAATCCAAAGGCAGCCCATCCAGCTTAGTAATGCTGTTGAGATCCCAAGTTCGGGATCGGCAAGGCTCAGCGATGATATTATTGCAAATACAGAAATGGCAGTAGCAGTTGCAAAGGGAAGAATTTTTTTCATGGCAGGGAAATTTTGTATATCGGTATCGATCCACGAAGTCCAATAATCAATCCATTTATTTGCATTTCTGAACCTGATTTTCAATATTTCATTTCTTTGACATTTCTACCAAAATAGTCAGGCTTTTATTTTTATTGCAATCTTAATCCTGTCTTTCTGTCGCATCCTGCCTGATTATAAATTATTCAGAAAATCCATATACAACGAAACACTTCTTTCAATCCATTCATCCGATGAATTATATTCTATCCCATAATAAGCAAACAATGGCTTATAATCTGCTTTCACATATTCAAACGAAAGTTCGAATGGGCGGGTAAGCTCTTCTAAAGGATATTTATAGATTCCGTTTGCGCTAAGTTCCTGTTCATCAACCCCAAGCGAAATCGCCAGAGCAATTTTCTTCCCACCAACTTTATAGCCACTTTTACTGCCATAGGCCCATCCATGGGTTAAAACTTCATCCAGCCATTTCTTTAGCATAGCAGGTGCATTAAACCAATAATAGGGAAATTGGAATACAATTTTATCGTATTGTTCTATCAGTTTTTGTTCTGCACCAACATCGATTTTTTCATCAGGATACGCTTCGTATAATTGATGAACATGAAACTGATCTGGAAATTTATGGAGTTCATTAACCCATCTCTTATTCACAATAGAATTTTTCATGTCGGGATGGGTTACTATTATTAATGTTTTCATCTTCTTGATTTTAAAATTATGGTTACAAAAATAAGGCAGCTTACCTAAAAGATGTACATTAGCATCCAATTGTAGGGTATTATAAAAAATGTAAGTAATGTCTAAAATCAAAGAAACCTCAACTAATTTCGCGAATAAACAAGCATTGGCAGACGAATGTCCGGAAGTTTATGCGGCCAACATTATCGGCGGACAATGGGCGATTGTTATCTGTTCGTGGTTAATTAACGGAAAACTCAGGTTTGGTGAGCTAAAAAAACGATTACCAAACATTACTGAAAGGATGCTCACTTTGCAGCTTCGTAAACTTGAAGAAAATAAAATCATTACGCGTACGGTTTATGCCGAAGTACCACCTAAGGTAGAATACGAACTTACGCCGATTGGTTACGAACTTAAACCCATTATTAAACTGCTTGAAAGTTGGGGAGAAAAACACAAAGCTTTAGATGAAGAAAAGCAACCTGCAATTTAATTTGGACTTGATTTTTTTGAAACGGATATTATCTTTGCAAAAAAAATCTTTTAATACGGGATGTAGCGTAGCCAGGTATCGCGCCAGCATGGGGTGCTGGAGGTCGGAAGTTCGAATCTTCTCATCCCGACTTAATAACAAAGGCCCTTTCGGGCCTTTTTCTTTTTAACGTGGTGGATTGGTTTTACGCATGGTATCGCGTTTCAACGTATCCCGCTTGCTCGTGTCTTTTTTAGATGGCCACGACTTGCTTTTTGCAGGTTTTGTTTTTTCTGTTTTCTTTTTTGTAGTGTCCTGACGGGTTTGCGCAAAACTTGCGAAACTGATGGTACAGGCCAGCAACATCATCATTAACTTTTTCATAGGAGTAGATTTAAGAGTTTAAATACTAATGATATAACATGATGTTTTTTACAAAGGTTTTGAGTTTTTCATTTTCGCAATAAATATTTTCAGGTTATACCAAACCTGGAATTATTTGAAACACCTTTTTTATCGGATAAACAAAACTTTTTTAGCTAAACCACGCTTTTCTAAATAAAAAGATATGGAAAAATTGATCAGGCAGCTGAAAACATTTTTAGGTAACAGTGCCCGGGCCGTTAAGGTTAAAGGACCCGCAGAAATAGATATTGTAGTTAATGAGAACGAAAACATTGAGGCTTTGTTAGCCCGTTTACAGGCCCATATAATCGAAATTGTTGATGAAAATACTTTGGGAAAAATAAATCTCGTATCACCTGATGGGGAACTGAAAGAAAGTTTTTCCTTAAACCAATAACCTTACCTTACAGATGACGCAGACCGATACCAGCCGACGCACAATAGGTTTAAACTTTTTAGAAAATGGAAGCGCAGAAATACGGCTATGGGCACCCTATGCTTCAAAAGTATTTCTGGTGACCAAAAATATTGTTTCACCTATACAAATGGAGCAAGAGGAATTTGGCTACTGGTTTATTCAAACCGACGAGATAAAACCCGGAGATGAATATGGTTTTGAGATCTGGAATGAAAAAAAGAAAGAAAAATACACTTCAAATCCTTATAAACTGCGAAGAGCCGATCCCGCTGCATTATTTTTTAAAAATGGAATTGGTGAATTTTCCACCGCCTACAATACAAATAGTTTTAAGTGGACCGATCAAAAATGGAAAGAATTGGCCCAAAAAGAATACATCATTTACGAACTTCATACAGGAACCTTTACAACGGAAGGGAATTTTAAAGCAATAGAAGCTAAACTCGATTATTTGCTTGATTTAGGCATTACTGCTATCGAAATTATGCCTGTTGCACAGTTCCCGGGCGAAAGAAACTGGGGATACGATGGCGTTTTCCCTTTTGCCGTTCAAAACAGTTATGGCGGTCCGGAAGCTTTACAGCATCTGGTAAATGCCTGCCATAACAAAGGACTTGCCGTGATATTGGATGTTGTGTATAACCACATGGGGCCAGAGGGCAATTTTTTTAATGATTTCGGTCCTTATTTTACCGACAAATACCATACGCCATGGGGATCGGCCATTAATTTTGATGATGCAGATGCGGATCCTGTACGCCATTATTTTATTGAGAATGCTTTGATGTGGTTCAGGGATTTCCATATAGATGCGCTGAGGCTCGATGCGGTGCATGCCATAAAAGACCTTGGTGCAAAGCACATTCTGGCGGAAATTAAAAAATATACCGATCAGCTTTCTTCTTCTACAGGTAAAAGCCACCAGCTTTTTGTAGAACTCGATCTGAACGATAACCGCTACATTAACCCTTTAAATAAAGGTGGCTATGGTATGGATGGACAGTGGGTTGACGAATTTCACCATGCGCTCCGTGTAACAGCCGGACAGGAGAAAAACGGTTATTATGCTGATTTTAACGGGATTGAACATCTTGCAAAATCATATGAAACCGCTTATGTGTACGACGGACAGTATTCGCCACACCGGAGAAAAACTTTTGGAGCAGAGGCAAAAGAAAATGGCGGAGAACAGTTTATCGTTTTTTCTCAAAACCACGATCAGGTTGGCAACCGGATGCTCGGTGAAAGAACCAGCACTTTATTAAGTTTCGAAATGGTAAAACTCCTTGCCGGGGCAGTGTTCTGTAGCCCTTATCTCCCATTGATTTTTATGGGCGAAGAATATGGCGAAGAAAATCCTTTTCAGTTTTTTATAAGCCACACCGATAAACAACTGGTAGAAGCGGTTAGGAAAGGAAGAAAAGCCGAATTTGCAGCTTTCCACCATTCAGAAGATACACCTGATCCACAAAGTGAGGCTACTTTTAACCGCTCTAAACTCAACTGGGATAGTTTGAACGAACACAAGCACAAACTATTACTGGATTATTATAAAACATTAATTCAATTAAGAAAAAGCAACCCTGCGTTAAATCATTTAAACCGTAACCAGGTTAAGGCAAAAGCCATTACAGATCAAAATTGTTTAATCTTAAACCGTTGGCACGAAAAGCAAAAAATCACCTGTTTACTGAACTTTTCCCATCAGCAACAACAGCTTTCTATACCCGGTTTATCTAACCTGGAAATCCTCCTCAATTCCGACAGCGTGCAATGGGGAGGCGCAAACAAAGAAATACCATCAGTTTCTGATCAGGGCCACATTACCATTAATCCCGAAACCATTTTAATTTTTACAAGCGACAACCACAATGTATAATCCCAAATCTACCTACCGTATCCAGTTTAATAAAGAGTTTAACTTTAAATCGCTTGATCATATTATCCCTTACCTCGAAAATTTAGGGATTGAAACCCTCTACGCATCACCGATTTTCGAGGCATCGCCGGGAAGTACCCATGGTTACGATGTGGTTAATCCTTTAAAAATCAATCCTGAAATCGGCACCGAAAAAGAATTGTTAGCCATTAGTAAAAAACTAAAAGCAGCAGGCATTAACTGGCTACAGGATATTGTACCGAACCACATGGCATTTCATGCTGATAATGCATGGTTAATGGATGTGCTGAAAAATGGAGAAAAATCTCAGTACGCCATATTTTTCGACATCGATTATACTGAAAAGTTAATGGTTCCTTTTTTGGGAGAAGAACTGGACAATGCCATTTCCAACTCAGCCATACAGGTAACAAAAACGGGTCAGGATTATGCTTTAAGGTATGGAGATAGCAACTGGCCGGTTAATGCTGCCGGCTTAAGCTTTATTGAAAAAAATGGTTTAGAGCAAATCAATAAAAATCAGTACCTTTTAAAAAAACTGGTCGATTTACAACATTATCACCTTTGCAACTGGCAGGAAACGGATAAAAAGATCAATTATCGGCGATTTTTCACGGTAAATAGCCTCATTTGTTTAAATATTCAAAATTCTGAAGTTTTTGCAACTTACCATCAATACATCTTACAATTGGTAGAAAAAGGCATATTTCAGGGTTTAAGAATTGATCATATCGACGGGCTTTACGATCCTGAAGTTTATCTCAGTGAGTTGAGAAAGCATGCGGGCGATGATATTTACGTAGTGGTTGAAAAAATCCTGGCCCGTAACGAAGAAATGCCAGCCAAATGGGAAGCACAGGGGAATACTGGCTACGATTTTCTGGCCATGAGCAATAACCTGTTTACCAATAAAACCGCAGAAAAGCCATTCAACAAGCTTTATCAGGAGGTTACCGGTAAAAAGCAGGATCCTGCAAAACTGATGCACGAAAAGAAAACCGCTATTTTATACCAGCACATGCATGGCGAACTGGATAATCTTTTTAACCTGTTTGTGAAATCGAACCTGGTTGATCATGAACGCATCCTTTCTGTTGGTGAAGAAAAAATTAAACATGCGTTAGGCGAAATGCTGATCCAGATGCCTGTTTACCGATACTACAATTATACCTTTCCATTATCAGCGGAAGATTCTGGCAAGATAAAGGATTTATTACGCCCGGTAATAAAGAACCAAAAATTAACTGAAGCAGGCCATTTACTCGAAGAAGTGCTGTTAATTCTTCCGAACAAGCAAGATAAAACATATAACCAGAAATTACAGGCTTTTTACCAGCGCTGCATGCAGTTTACAGGGCCTTTAATGGCCAAAGGAGTAGAAGATACCCTGATGTTTACCTACAACCGTTTTGTTGGCCATAGCGAGGTTGGCGATGCAGCAGATGCTTTTGGCATAACTGCCGAAGAATTTCATCAGAATATGGTTCAAAGGCAATTGAACTGGCCATTGTCTATGAACGGAAGCTCAACACACGATACCAAAAGAGGAGAAGATGTACGGGCAAGGTTAAATGTACTTAGCGATATTCCGGAGCGCTGGGCTAAAGTTGTTGATGAACTATTAAAGCTAACGGCTTCGCTGCAACTAAAAACGCCCTCGTTTAAATGGTTGCACCAGAATGATATTTACCTCATCCTTCAAACCATTTTAGGGGCACTTACCATGCCGGGCGAAGAGGAAGATGATATGAATGACCGTTTAAATCAGTACATAGAAAAGGCCTTACGCGAAGCTAAAAAACGTTCTGATTGGGCCGAACCTGATGAAGATTACGAAAATAGTTTAAAAGATTTTGCCCAATTACTCATGAGTCCGGGGAGCAGAGGATATCAGATACTTTCAGGTTTTTTAAAAGAGATTGCCGATTTCGCGGTTGTAAACAGTTTATCGCAGTTGCTGTTGAAATTTACCTGCCCGGGCATTCCCGATATTTATCAGGGAACAGAACTTTGGGATCTGAGCCTCGTTGATCCGGATAACCGCAGGGCTGTAGATTACCAGAAAAGAACCGGTTTTATTGCTGATCTCGAAGATTCGACACCCAAAATTCTTTGGCAGCAGCGTTATTCGGGTAAAATAAAGCTATGGCTTACCAAAACGCTTTTAGAGGTTAGAAAAGGGAATCATGCGCTTTTTGAAAAAGGAGATTATATTCCGTTAATAGTTCAGGGGAAATACCGTAAAAATATTTTTGCTTTTGCCCGGAAACTGGAGCAACAGTGGATTGTAGTGGCCGTTCCGTTGGGATTGGCTTCACTAACCAAAACCATAGCCGATAAACCCTTTGACTGGCTCAATACGGAGATCTTGCTCCCTCAAAATGCACCAACTTCCTGGCAGGATTTGCTATCAGCGCAATCTGCCGTGAAAGATTTTTTAACTGAAGGGATTCAGGTCAACCAGTTGTTTACTGAAATTCCTTTGGCCATCATTGCGCTAAAAGAGAAGAAACCTGAACGATCTGCAGGCATTTTAATGCACATCACTTCTTTGCCTTCGTCATTTGGTATTGGCGATCTGGGAGCCGACGCTAAACAATTTGTAGATTTTCTTTCTGCTTCAAAACAACGTTACTGGCAGATTTTGCCGCTTAATCCGACAAAGGCAGAAAACGGACATTCGCCTTATTCGAGCAATTCGGCTATGGCAGGCAGTGTATTGCTCATTAGTCCCCGGTATTTAAAAGAGGATGGGTTACTTACCGAAAATGAACTGGAAAAGGCTACGCTTCCATTTACCGATCAGATTGATTTTAAAGCAGTAGAAAAATCGAAAATTAAATTACTCCGGCAGGCGTATAAACGATTTATAAAAAGTGAGCATCAGGCACTGCAAAACCAATATCAGGATTTCTGTAACAAAGAAAAAGACTGGCTGGATGATTTTGCCATTTATGCTGCGGTAAAAGAACACCATCAACAGTTAGAATGGTACCATTGGCCAGATGCTTATAAGAAAAAAGACCGCAAAACCATTGAAAGTTTTAGTAACACCAATGCACATGAAATTGATGAAATTAAATGGCAACAATTTATCTTTTACAAACAGTGGACGCAGTTAAAACAATATGCCAACGGGAATGGCGTACAGATGATTGGTGATCTTCCATTTTATGTAGACCGCGATTCTGTTGAGGTATGGGCCCACCCCGAACTTTTTAAACTCGGCGCCGATCTTAATCCCGAAAAAGTTGCCGGTGTTCCGCCCGACTATTTTAATGAGAAGGGGCAGCTTTGGGGGATGCCAGTTTTTAACTGGGAGCGGATGAAAGCTGAGGGATACACCTGGTGGATAAAACGTTTAAAGAAAAATATAGAACTGTTCGATTTAATCCGTCTTGATCATTTCAGGGCTTTTTCTTCCTATTGGGAGATTCCGGCAGGAGACACAGACGCCACCAACGGTAAATGGGTAAAAGGACCTGGAGCCGGTTTTTTTGAAACGGTTAAGAATGTACTGGGCGAACTGCCTTTTATTGCTGAAGATTTAGGTGAAATTTCAGACGATGTTGATGTGTTGCGAAAAAGCCTCCGTTTTCCTGGAATGAAGGTTCTTCAGTTTGCTTTTGGAGAAGACCTGCTTGCCTCGCCGCATGTTCCGCATAACTTCGATTCAACAAACTGCATTGTATATAGCGGAACACATGATAATAATACGGTTAAAGGCTGGTTTATAAGCGAAATGAACGTTAAGGCTAAAGAAAGGTTAAATTTATATGCGGGCTTTAAGGTTACTGAGCAGAATGTAAACGAAGTCATGGTTAAAACAACCTACGCTTCTATCGCTAAAACAGCCATTTTGCCGGTGCAGGATATTTTAGGTTTAGGTGAAGATACCCGCATGAATACTCCCGGAAGTATGGAACGCAACTGGCTGTGGCGCTTAAAACCGGAAAAGTTAAGCACCGCACTAACAAACTGGCTTAAAAAACAGACAGAAATGTATGGGAGGAGCATTTAAACTGCAATATTCTTTTGGGTTGTGTTTTGAATTAAACAATTTTTTAGCGAAACATGTCTTTATTAAAAAAACATCACTATGAAAAATACAATTATTTTAATACACGGCATGTTCCAGAATCCAAAAAGCTGGAAAAACTGGATTTCTTTTTTTGAATCAAAAGGATATGATGTAATTGCACCGGCTTGGCCATTGCACGAAGGTGAGCCCGCTGCATTAAGGCAAAATCCGCCAACAGGTTTAGGTACACTGGAACTCGATACCATTATTACAGCCATCGAAACGCTGATTTACGGTTTGCCTGAAAAACCGATTGTTATCGGTCATTCTGTTGGAGGCTTAATTACGCAGATTTTGGTTAACCGGGGCCTTGCTAAAACTGGGGTGGCCATCAGTTCTGTAGCACCAAACAGTATGGTTACTTTCGATTGGTCGTTCATTAAAAATGCCGCAACCATTGCCAATCCATTTAAAGGCGACGAACCGATTTATATGGACGAGGAAACTTTCCATGGAGCTTTTGCCAATACTTTATCAGAAGCAGAGAGCAGATTAGCTTATGATGATACGGCTACGCACGATAGCCGTAATGTATTCAGGGATTGTATGGGCAGTTCGGCACAAATTGATGTAGAACTTCCGCATGCACCGCTATTGTTTATCGGTGGCGAAGAAGATAAAATCTGTCCGGCCGATCTGATTAACAAAATCGCCAAAGCTTACACTGACAAGGGAAGCGCGACTGCCGTAGAGATTGTACCCGGCAAAAGTCATTTTATCTGCAACGAGCCCGGCTGGGAAACCATTGCTGCAAGCATCGAAAACTGGATCGCACAACGTCCTGAAACAAATATTTCAGATCCCATTGTAGCGCGTTATCAATAAGTTTTTACCGAAAAATGAGTAAAATGCCTTTCTTTTACATCCAGATATTGTTTTTTAATAGAATTGTTTAGTTTTGCGGCCCGTATATTGCTTACGGAAAGAAAACAAAGTATAACCTGGATCGTAAAAGATCCCAATTAAAAACAATTATGGACAAATTTAAAAAAGTACAGGAAGTTATCGCTTCAGTTGAAGCTGATGTAGCTAAATTTTATGATGGTGGTAACGCTGCAGCAGGTACACGTGTACGTAAAGCTATGCAGGATTTAAAAGTACTGGCTCAGGAAATCAGAGCTGAAGTAACTGAAAAGAAAAATACTGCAAAATAGTTAAACCGCATTTTCGCATATAAAGCTTCTGGCAATAGCCGGGGGCTTTTTTTATTTTCTGGGTGTGTTAATTGGTCTTTACTTATGCCGCCAGCTAATTCTCCCAGGATATGCATTATCTCATATGCTAGATAAATCTGGCTTATATTTTCTTATATGTCTTATATGTTCAATTTTTAGCTGTAATTATCTGTTTCAACTGCCTGATTCACTGATTATTCGCCTGCTGAAGTTTTTTAACACGCTTTAGTGTATATTTTTTGACTAATGTCAATTACAATCACCATTTGCGGTTAACTACTATTAAAGGATAGTATTAATTTTGTTGCACATGAATTTGATTGTCTGTCCGTTCATGTAAGTAGGATTTGTTTAACTTGTGATGACTTTAAGCAAAGGAAAGGGCGAACATGCAAATGTTTGCCTTTTTTTTTGTGCTTTCTTCATGCATGCGCACTTATAATTTATTTACTTTTGCAGTCCTGAGCTTAAATGATGGGTGTAAATATGGCGGAAGCAACAAATGAGCAAATAGCAATAAAGGCAACTTACTTCAGTATTATTGGTAATACGTCTTTAGCCCTGATAAAAGGCGCCGCCGGGATTTTCGGTAATTCGTACGCCCTCATTGCAGATGCCATCGAATCAACTGCCGATATTTTTTCCTCAGTTCTGGTGCTTTTCGGTATCAAATATTCCAACCGTCCTGCTGATGAAAACCATCCTTATGGCCATGGCAGGGCAGAACCGCTGATTACCTTTTTAGTAGTTGGTTTTTTGATTACTTCGGCCACCATCATTGCTTACGAGAGTATCGAAAACATACAAACCCCTCATGGTTTACCCAAGCCTTTTACTTTATTTATTCTTGGGGCAATCATCATCTGGAAAGAAATTTCTTTCCGCCTGGTAATGAAAAGAAGTAAAGAGACCAACAGTTCTTCTTTAAAAGCAGATGCCTGGCACCACAGGAGCGATGCCATCACTTCTGTTGCTGCCTTTATCGGAATTTCGGTAGCCCTGATTATGGGCAAAGGTTACGAAGCTGCCGATGATTGGTCGGCATTATTTGCTGCGGGTTTTATCCTCTACAACTGTTACCATATTTTCAGGCCGGCTTTGGGCGAAATTATGGACGAAAACATGTACGAAGATATCATAGAGGAAATCAGAAAAGTTGCCATCACCGTACAGGGCATTTTGGG
Source organism: Pedobacter sp. 22226 (assembly GCF_052045455.1). Classification (NCBI taxonomy): domain Bacteria; kingdom Pseudomonadati; phylum Bacteroidota; class Sphingobacteriia; order Sphingobacteriales; family Sphingobacteriaceae; genus Pedobacter; species Pedobacter sp. 22226. Next base: position 173,209 of record NZ_JBQEPB010000009.1, read on the forward strand.
TACCGAAAAATGTTTTATCCGTAAATCCGGGATGAAATATCATGTAGACCTTCACGCCTTGGTTGACGGCAGTCTTTCGGTAACAGACGGACATGAGCTGGCGCACAAACTTCAGGATACCCTCCATCAGGATATCCCCGAACTCGGCAATATTTTAATCCACATTGAACCGGCCGGTCATCGCCATTAATGCCTTTTCAGCTTAAAAGTAACAGATATGATAAATTGATTGCTTGATTTCGAAGCACGCTTGCCTTATATTTGCCCCGTGAACAAAGTTGTCATCTTCCTGCTGTTCCCGGTCATTGTTTTTAACGCTTCTGTACGTGAAGTGATAAAGGCGCCTCAGTTAATTTCTCATTTTATCCAGCACCATCAGCTCGATGCGCAGATCAGTTTTATTGATTTTCTGGAAATGCACTATTTTGGCCACGATCTGAACGATAATGATGACGAGGAGGACATGAAACTGCCGTTTAAAAAAATAGATGGTCATCACGTAATCTCCATTGCCGTTCCCGCCGAAAAATTTATCCTGTTAAAGGCAGCCTGTTTAAATCTTTTACCAGCCTGTACATTTAGTTACGAACCAAAATACAGTAACCCTACTTTCGGAAGCCTTTTCAGGCCACCAATGGCATCAGCATAATTTCTACTTATTTCTTTTTTTTCAGGTGAAGTCTTTATGCTCCGCCTGAATATCATGTCGATCCATTTAAAATAATTTATTATGCTGAATAAGATTATCGGCTTTTCCGTTCGGAATAAGCTGATTATTGCCTTGTTTGTACTTTCCCTTATTGGCTGGGGTGCGTACGAGGTAACTAAACTCCCTATTGATGCCCTGCCTGATATTACCGATAACCAGGTGCAGGTAATCACCGTTTCGCCTTCACTGGGCGCACCGGATATCGAACGCTTAATTACTTTTCCCATTGAGCAGGCCTGTAGCAGTATTTCGGGGCTGAAACAGATCAGAAGCTTTTCCCGTTTCGGGCTTTCACTCGTCACCATTGTTTTTAACGAAGAAACTGATGTGTACTGGGCACGGCAGCAAATTGCCGAACGCCTGCAACAGGTACAGCAGGAAATTCCGCAGGGCATAGGCTCGCCCGCAATGGCACCCGTTTCTACTGGTTTAGGCGAGATTTATCAATATGTGGTGCGCCCTAAAAAAGGCTACGAAGGCAAATACGATGAGCAGGCGCTCCGCACCATACAAGATTGGATTGTAAGGCGGCAGCTTTTGGGCACGCCAGGTGTGGCCGAAGTATCGAGCTTTGGTGGCAGGCTTAAACAATACGAAGTGGCTGTTAAACAAGACCAGCTTAAAGCCTACGGACTTACCATTGCCGAAATTTTTGATGCTTTGGAAAAAAACAACGAAAATACCGGGGGGGCTTATATCGAAAAAGGACCAACTGTTTTGTATATCCGGAGTGAGGGTTTAACCACCAGCCTGAGTGATATCGAAAAAATAGTAGTTAAAACATTGGATAACGGTATGCCCGTATTAATGGGGCAAGTGGCGAAAGTACAATATGGTTCGGCCATCCGTTACGGTGCCATGACTTACAATGCACAGGGCGAAGTTGCCGGAGCGGTAGTGATGATGCTGAAAGGAGAAAATTCATCTGTTGTAGTAAAGCGCGTAAAGGATAAAATTGCCGCCATACAAAAAATGCTGCCCGATGGTGTTGTGGTTGAGCCTTTTCTCGACCGGACTAAAATGGTTGATAATGCCATTAGTACCGTAGAAACCAATTTAATGGAAGGTGCACTAATCGTATTTTTTGTGTTGGTTTTCTTCCTCGGTAATTTACGTGCCGGCTTAATTGTATCGTCGGTAATTCCTTTATCGATGTTATTTGCCATTATTCTGATGAATAAATTTGGTGTTGGCGGTAACCTGATGTCGCTGGGAGCAATAGATTTCGGATTAATCGTTGACGGATCGGTAATTGTGGTAGAAGCCATTCTGCACCGTTTTTCGCACAGTAAACACTTCAGGTCGCTTAATCGTATTAATCAGGATCAGATGGATACCGAGGTTGAAAAATCAACAGGATCGATGATCAAGTCTGCAGTATTCAGTCAGATTATCATCCTGATTGTGTACCTGCCTATCCTTTCGCTGGAAGGGATTGAAGGTAAAATGTTCAAACCCATGGCCTGGACAATTGCCTTCGCCATTTTGGGTGCATTTATCCTTTCCATTACTTATGTGCCCATGATGTCGGCGTTATGCCTTAATAAAACCATCAGCCATAAAAAGAACCTCACCGATAAATTAATGGCCTGGCTGGAAAGAAGGTATCAGCCTATATTAAGCAGGGTACTTCATTTCCCCAAAACGATATTGATTGTTACCGTTTCTCTCTTTGCCCTCTCCGTTTTCATTATGGGGACTTTGGGTGGCGAATTTATTCCCCAGTTGGAAGAAGGCGATTTTGCTGTAGAAACGAGGTTATTAACCGGTAGCAACCTGAATAATACCATCGAAACCACACAGAAAGCTTCAAAAATCCTTTTGGAGAAATTTCCGGAGGTACAAAAGATCGTTACTAAAATTGGTAGCGCCGAAGTACCTACCGACCCGATGCCTTTTGAAGCAGGGGATATGATGGTGATCTTAAAACCGAAAAAGGAGTGGACCTCGGCTAAATCTTTCCCCGAGTTGAGCGCCAAAATGACCAAAGCTGTAGAAGTTATCCCGGGCATTACCGTCGGTTTCCAGTTCCCGGTACAGATGCGTTTTAACGAACTGATGACGGGAGCCAGACAGGATGTAGTCTGTAAAATATTCGGCGAAGACCTCGATTCGCTTGCCGGCTATGCTAAACGCCTCGGCAATATTATCGGTACGGTAAAAGGTGCCATTAACGTGTACGAGGAGCAGGTAACCGGAATGCCGCAGGTAGTAATTAAATATAACAGAGATGGCATGGCCAAATACGGTATTAACGTTGGCGATGTAAACCGTGTGGTAAACACCGCCTTTGCCGGGCAAATTGCAGGACAGGTTTACGAAGGCGAAAAACGTTTTGATATGGTGGTGCGACTGGATGAAGCCGCCCGGAAAAACATTAAAGATGTAGAAAACCTGATGGTGCTCACCAAATCAGGCAACCAGATTCCTTTAAGTACCGTGGCCAGCATCGAAGAGGTGGAGGGTGTAAACCAGATCCAGCGCGAAGATACCAAACGCCGCATTATTGTGGGTTTTAACGTTAAAGACCGCGATGTACAATCGATAGTAGAAGAATTACAGCAAAAAGCCGGACAGCAGCTTAACCTTTCTAAAGGCTATACCATATCTTATGGCGGTTCTTTTGAAAACATGACGGCTGCAAAATCGCGTTTGGCCATTGTGGTACCCATTGCGCTGTTATTGATTTTCCTCTTGCTCTATTTTGCCTTTAGTTCGGTAAAACAAGGGCTATTGATTTACACTGCCATTCCATTATCGGCCACAGGAGGCATATTTGCCCTTTGGATAAGGGATTTGCCTTTCAGTATATCGGCAGGGGTTGGTTTTATTGCATTATTCGGTGTTGCTGTACTGAACGGGATTTTACTCGTTACTGAATTTAACCGCCTCAAAAAGGAGGGCTGGGGTGATGTAAAACGCATCGTAATCCATGCTACCAAATCTAAACTCCGCGCTGTGTTAATGACTGCTCTGGTACCATCGCTGGGCTTTATCCCGATGGCCATCAGTACCGGTGCCGGTGGTGCCGTTCAAAAACCATTGGCAACTGTGGTAATCGGCGGATTACTGGTTTCCACCCTGTTAACTCTATTCGTTTTACCCATGTTATACATTTTGTTCGAAAAAGGATTCGGTTATTTCAAACCGAAAAGAAAGCTTGCTATTGTTACTCTACTGGCATTATCTGCTGCATTTAGTGCCAATGCGCAGGAGCAGATTAGTTTAAAAGCCGCAATTGATACTGCTGTAAAAAATAATGTATCCTTAAAAGTGGCGCAAACAGAAATTCAATACTATAAACAACTGGGCAAAAATGCTTTTGATGTGCCTAAAACAGCTGTAACTTTTGATTATGGTAAGTTTAACAGTCTGGCCAACGATAATAAGTTTTCCATTGCACAAAGTTTTGATTTTCCATCGGTTTATTCCAGACAGTACAAAGTAAATAATACCAACGTGCGCATTAGTGAAGCACAATTTGATAATAAACAGCTTGACTTAAAAACGCAGGTTAAATCGGTTTATTACAATTTGATTTTATTGGGCGAAAAACGCAAAATCCTGATCTGGGCCGATAGTGTTTACAGTGCTTTCCTGGAAAAGTCGTCTCAACGTTTTAAATCGGGCGATGTAGATGTACTCGAGCTTCGTACTGCCGAAAACCAGAAACAGCAAATCGCAAATCAGCTCGAAATGCTGCAAACAGATTATACTCAACAATTAAACAGGTTTAAGTTCCTGTTAAACAGCGATCGCTTGTTGATTCCTCAGGCAGAAAGTCCGGTATATGGATTTAATGTGGTGGTTAAAGCGGAAATCAATAACAATCCTTTGCTTAAACTTAACGAAGCGCAGTTAACGCTTGCCCAACAACAAAAATCGGTAGAGAAAAGCAAACTGATGCCTTCGCTGATTTTCGGGTACAACAATTCGAGCATTATTGGTTGGCAAACCAACAGCATGGGTACTGAACAATATTTCGATAAAAATAAAAGATTTTCTTCTTTCAGTGTAGGTTTGGGCATCCCGGTTTTCTTTGGCGCGCAACAATCACGCATCAAAGCCTCAGGCATTGCCGTGCAGCAAAAAACACAGGAACTGGAACTGATGAAAAAGACCCTTGATGCAGAACTGGAAAATGCGGTTAACCGTTATATACAGCTTGATAAACTTCTAAAATCTTATCAGAAAATTTCACTGGCAAACGCAGGAGATATCATCAGAACGGCTTCCGATAAATTAAATGCCGGGGAAATTGCCTATTTGGATTGGGTGATATTGATCAATCAATCTATACAGCTTAAAGCCGAATATTACGATAAAGTACAGCAGTTTAACGAAGCCGCTTTTGAAATTGAAAAACTCACCGCAATAGATAAATAACATACAAATGAAGTATAAAATAATAAGTGGATTATTGGGCATCGCTATTTTGTCGGCTTGTACCAGTCCCGATAAAAATGAAAAAAGCGCTCCTGCAGAAAAAACAGTGCAGGTAAAAACCGATGAAGTACAACTAAGTGCCGCACAGGTTAAAAATGCAGGCATTGAAGTAGGGCAACCCGAAATCAAAAGCATGCACAATACCATTAATGTAAACGGTGTGGTAGATGTTCCGCCCGAAAATACCTATTCGGTAAGCGTTCCTATGGGTGGCTACATCAAAAAGATGATGCTTATCCCTGGTATGATGGTAAAAAAAGGAGCCGTACTCGCCATTGTAGAAGATCAGCAATATATTCAGTTACAGCAAGACTATCTTACAGCAAAAAATAAACTTAAGTTCGCTTCGGCAGATTATGCGAGGCAAAAAGGTTTAAACCAGACCAAAGCCACCAGCGATAAGATTTTTCAACAAACGGAAAGCGATTTTAATAATCAAAAAGTCCTGGTTAAATCACTGGCTGAAAAATTAAGGCTGATTGATATTAATCCCGGTATTTTAAATGAGGACAATATCAGCAGGAGCATTAAAGTTTATGCCCCCATCAGCGGTTATGTAACTAAGGTAAATACCAATGCCGGGAAATATGTTAATTCATCCGATATTCTTTTCGAACTGATTAGTCCCGGAGCATTGCACGCCAACCTCACCATTTTTGAAAAAGATGCCGCAAACCTTAAAGTGGGGCAGGAGATTATTTGCACCACTTCAGCTAATCCGGATAAAAAGTACAAGGCAAAAATACACCTGATTACGCCTAATATAGAAGACGACCGCACCACAAGTGTTCATTGCGATCTTGAAAATACAGATAACAAATTATTGCCCGGTACTTTTTTAAATGCATCAATTGCCGTATCCAATGCGCTTGTAGAAACCGCGCCCGAAGATGCTATTGTAAAATGGGAAAACAAATATTATGTTTTTACCGATCTGGGGAATTACCATTATAAAATGATTCCCGTTGAAACCGGAGCCAGCCTTGATGGATTTACAGAAATCAGGTCTAAAAGTAAATTAACCAGCATTGTAACCAAAAACGCTTATGCCATTTTAATGAAAATGAAAAATAGCGGAGAGGAATAGTTAATGTTTTAGATGGTTTAGTCCCAGAATCGCCACTTCGGGCAGAGCACAGCGAAGTCGGAAAGTCTGTTTCCTTAAATTCTTTCGCTGAAAATTGATAAAATTCAGTCTGAATAGTAAAATCTTTGGATTATATTTAATCCAAAGATTTTGCTTCGAAGCATTTTAGGTTCTTAGTTGCATTCTAGATAACAATTTGGCCAGCGTAATCACCTATAATTTAACACCATGCTGCAAAACAGGGTAAATCCATCCGGAGAAATCATTAAAACGCCTCACCGTGGTGCATGGCTGGGTAACCGTGGTGTTTTACATAACGAGCAGCAACAAATTATTCGTCCGTATAAAATAAGAGCCTGGATTACCTGTGCATTATCATTCAGGGGGAGGCACCGTGAGGTGATGCAACCCAACCGCTGGACGGAACTTTTCTTTTTAGATGAAGCCACCGCATTTTCAGCCGGACACCGACCTTGTTTTCAATGCCGCTACAAAGATCATCAGCGTTTTAAAACATCCTGGTTAATGGGCAATCCGGAATTTGGCTTTAACATGAAAACTCCTGTTGCTGAAATAGATGATATCCTTCACCGGGAAAGAGTTGATGCTGATCAAGCCAAAATTACTTACAAAGAAAAATTAGCAGATCTTCCTGATGGCACTTTTATCCTTCTTCAGGATCGTCATTATTTGCTAAAAAATAGCCAGCTGTATGCCTGGACACCTGGAGGTTACGAAAAATCCATCCCATTACCCGATTTGGATACTGTGAGTGTTTTAACCCCGAAATCAATAGTAAAAATGTTCAGGGCAGGATATCTTCCTCAGGTGGATGTAACAGCTAACCACCACACTAAATAAAGCTAGCGCTGTAGAAGTACTTCTTCAGTTTCAACAATAGTTTTGCCCTTTTTAGTCTTCGTTTCAGTTTTTAGCAACGTCAGTTTATTTTGCTGTAAATTGACAAGATAAGGTGTTTTGTTTTTGTTTGGTTTGCCAATAAATAGTTTGCTGCCATCGCTTACAGCCGGTAATTCTTCCTTGTGTCTGCCAAAGCCCTGTGTAATGATTACAGTACTCTTTTTCGTAAACTCATATGTTTTTTCGTTTGCTTTATACAGCTCTTTATCGCTCTCCGTAATTTTTCCGTCGGTTTTATCGGTTTCAATTTTAGATGTAGCTTTCCATTTGCCAACTAAACGCTGATCTAAAGCGGATTTATTTTGGGCATAAGTGTGGATGCCGGCTGACATCAATAATAAAATAAACAAAGTTTTCATGTTGCGGATGTTTTAGGTAGTGATCAATAAGAATGATTTAAATCAAAATAGTAATTTTTTTTGATCGCTTAAAATATTTTACTCAGGGAAGAATGAAGCCAAATGTTGCAGAGGCAGGATAGATCAGATTATTCTTAAACAGAATATGTTATTTTTTGTGTGATAAATAATACAAAAAAGTGAATTTTATTTTATAATTTGCATTATATTAAAAAATCTAATGAAAAACGCCGTCCCTCTCTCACTTTTAATTACTCTGTTTATGCTGTTACACACCAGTTGTAACTCAAATAAAAATTTAATTGCACAGAATGGTATTGACCTCAGTTTGCCTGAAAAGTTTAAACCTGCCGGAAAGCTTGATGGTGATCAGCTGATTGAAGCAATGCTGACTCAAAGGTTCATGTTCAATAAAATGCTGATCAAAAACGGTTTCGATCCTCAAAAACAATATCCACGGGTAATTTCAATACTCGATATTGCAACTGCCGGCACCATTTCATTTAATGGCTTCGATTACATAATCAGGCAAAACAAAATTGTGGGGGTTAAAGGCATTAAGTTATCGTTATTTGCATTAACCACACTAAACGGAAAAATGATGAAGTTAGATCAGATTCAACAATATTGTTCTGAACAGGCAAATTTAGCCTATCAGGTAAAAAAGCGTAATCTCGAAACCATTAAAGCATTAGACCGGCAATATTTTGCGGCACTAAGAAGTATGAGAAAAATTACTTCAAGTATTGCAACACTGGCAAGAAAACCCAATCCATCCGTTTCAATAGAAATCGTGATAGCAAAAATGAAGCTACCTGATGGTAAATTCGAATTTAAAAGAAACTATGTAGCAGATGCTGAATGAATCAGATAACTGTTAACAGGATTGATTTGGGTGTACTATTTTACCCCGGTTACCATATAAATATTTTGTCCAACAGCTCCTTCGTACCCTGAAACTAATTTATAGTCGTAGAAATTATCGATTTCACTTATGAAAGAATCTAACGATGGAGCCTCTTTTGAAGCATATCGTTGGTCCCATTGAAATTTACTGCCAACTTTTAAAGTTGCCTTGTTACCATTATTAGCGTGGTTGATGATTAGCTGGCCAGGAGTGATGATGTTTTCCATATCTCAAATTTAATGTTCGTTTAGATATAGTTTTAACGTATCTTAAGCAGAATTGTTTTCCGGGCGATCGCAAAGATGAAAATATTCCCTGTGTAAATCCTCTTAAATCAGCGGGAAAATAAGTGTTGCCAATTATCCTCCCGCAGATTAAACTGATCACCGCAGAGTTTAAATAAAATGATATAAAAACACCACATCACCAACGTAAGCTGGTTTTGGTTGATCTTTTATTACCAATGTAGCCTGGATGGTAACCTTCGTAATTCCCCTCAAATTGGTAATGCATTTTAGTTTTGCCTTTAGCTGCACATCGTTGTTTACCAAAACAGCCTGTCCAAACCTGAAACTTTCTATACCGTAATTGATTTCCATTTTAATGTTCCGCACATCTGCAATCTGTTTCCACAAATACGGAATCAAAGATAAAGTAAGGTAACCATGCGCAATAGTGGCTTTAAATGGGCCTTCATTTTTGGCTCTTTCCGGATCGGTATGTATCCATTGATGATCTAAAGTTGCATCAGCAAATTTATTGATCTGCTCCTGGTCTATGGTATGCCATTGTGAAACACCTAGTTCTTTGCCAAGGTGTGATTGATATTCTTCAAAATTGTTGATCACCAACATATAATTCTTTTATCGGTTTAGCACTGTTTAACAAGTCCTTTAGGTTACAGCACTTCCCTCAGGGATATAGTTGGTTTACTGTTCTGTTCCCAATTATAATCATAATAACTGTGCCTTTAACAGCCAACGTCAAAAAATGTTTAAAAGATTTTACTGCATTCGAGGAGAATGCAGTTAATGTGCTAATATTCAGTTGTTTTAGTTTTTTTTAAGGTATTACAGGTTAATGTTAAAGATCTGCTTTACTAATTATTTCAAACGTTGTAAACCAAAATGCACCGGTATTCTGGTTTAAACATATCTTCATCTGGCTTAAAATGGCTCTTTTTCATTATTTTTAATTTTTGCGTACGCTTATCCGCACCTTTCTACTGAAATAAATGAAAAAAATACCAGCAGCAATAATATTTTTATTTGGCCTTAGCGGTTTTGTTCAGGCAAAACCACTTTTTAAAGCGCTTGCCATTTACGAGAATGGCGGTCATCATTTGGCTTATTCTAAAGTGGCGCGTGTTTGGCTGGATAGTTTGGCAAAAAAAGAAGATTTTGAGGTCGATTATGTGAATGATACCCGAAAATTTACTGTGGAATTTTTAGCCTCCTATCAATTAATCATTCAGTTGGATTATCCTCCCTACACCTGGAAAGACAGCGAAAAGCAAGCTTTTAAAGATTACATTGAGAACGGAAAAGGTGGCTGGATCGGTTTTCACCATGCAACATTGCTGGGCGATTTCGACGGTTATAAAATGTGGCCCTGGTTTAGTGGTTTCATGGGCGATATTACGTTTAAAAGTTATATTCCTGATTTTGCTCAGGGCGAAGTGACGGTTGAAAAAACGAATCATCCGGTATTTAAAGGCCTTCCAAAGAAATTTCTGATCAAAAAAGAAGAGTGGTACACCTATAATAAAAGTCCCAGGCAACAGGTAAACGTACTGGCTAGCGTTGATGAAAACAGCTATCAGCCAGGCGATGTTCCAAAAATGGGCGATCACCCTGTAATCTGGACGAACGAAAAAATGAAAGCCAGAAACATCTATATTTTTATGGGCCATAGCCCCGAACTGTTTCAGGATAAAACCTATCAAAAATTGTTTAAAAATGCCATTTTTTGGGCAAGTGCACCCTATCTGAAATAAGCTAAACTATTATGAAAAACGTTCTAAGTATAATTTGCCTGTTATTGCTTGCCCAAACCACTTTTGTAAAGGCACAGCAGATTTTAGTTAACCAGATCGGGTACGATATCAATTCTCCTAAAAGAGCAATCTTTGTTTCAGATATGCCGCAAAATGATGTAAAAGCATTCGAAATTGTGAGTACAGCCAATCAAAAAATATTATTTAAAGGCTTATTAAAGCCCGACGGATCATTTAAAGAATGGGGAGCAAAATATTATTATAATCTTGATTTTTCCGGCTTTAAAACCACAGGTGAATACATCATTCAACTAAAAGGCCTTACAAAGGTTCATTCGCCGAAGTTTAAAATTGGCGAAAATTTACTGGCCAAGTCAACTTTACCTGCTTTACTCCATTATTTCAGGAACCAGCGGGCTAATACCAATATAGAACTCGAAAATGATAAACATGTACAATTGTTTAGTTCTTCAAAGACGGTCGATTTAGCCGGTGGCTGGTGTGATGCATCAGGCGATGTAAGCAAATATTTCTCACACCTGGCTTATGCCAATTTTATGTCGCCACAACAGATCCCGCTCGTAACCTATACCTTGATAGATGCTGCGAATAAACTGCCAAAATTGCTTAAAAGTTTAAAACTGACTGATTCTATAAAAGATGAAGCCGTTTACGGTGCTGATTATCTGGTGAAATCGTTAAGTGATGAAGGTTATTTTTACATGATTGTTTTTAGTTATTTCAATAAAGATCCAAAAGCCAGGCGTGTGGTAGGTTTACATGCCAATAGTGTAACCACCAGCGAATATCAGTGCGCATTTAGAGAAGGCGGTGGAATGGCCATTGCGGCATTGGCCAAAATTTCTACCTGGGAGAACTTAGATCGCAACAAAAGAAACGGATATATTGATGCTGCACAACGTGCTTACGAACATTTAAAAATCAACAATTTAAAATATTGTGATGATGGAAAAGAAAACATTATCGACGATTATTGTGTGTTAATGGCCACCACCGAACTTTATCAGGCTACAAAAAAAGACTATTTCTTGCAGGAAGCCAGAACTAGGGTACAGCATCTGCAAAAACGCTTAAATCCTAAAGGTTATTTCATTTCCAATGATACTGACCGGCCATATTTTCATGCATCAGATGCTGGTTTACCTTTAATGGCTTTAAACCGTTACCTGGCAGTAGAAACCGATAAAAATTTAGTTAAAGATGCCCTGCGGGCATTGAATGCTAATTTAGCTTATCAGATAAAAGTTACTTCAGCAGTTGAGAATCCTTTTGGTTATGCCAGGCAAACCTTTAAATCTCCGGGAGGCGTGAAGGACACTTTTTTCATTCCCCACGAAAACGAAACCGGCTGGTGGTGGCAGGGCGAAAACGCAAGACTGGCTTCACTTGCAGCAGCAGCTTTTAGCCAAGGCAATCAACCGGCTAATAAAAACTTCGCAACCAATCAGCTGAACTGGATTTTAGGTTTAAATCCATATAATATGTGCTTTATGTATGGCTTTGGTGAAGAAAATGTTCCTTATATGGCATCAAATTACGGGCATGGCTCTCAAAAAGGAGGCATTTCAAACGGCATTACGGGCAAAGATGGCGCAGCTGATGGTTCTGGAATAGATTTTAAAAAAGAGGCCAGCGGTAACGAATGGCGCTGGACGGAGCAGTGGTTGCCGCATGCGGCCTGGTTTCTGCAAGCGATAACCGAATTAGAAAAAGAGTGATTTAGTCTAGTTCAGTTTCCTTAGTCTGTACTCGGCTATATTTCGTCCTCATCAACTCGTTTTATGAAGGTGCGGTCTGTCATCCTGAGGGATATTTTATTTTTTAAAAATCAATATGAGTGACATAAGAATCTTGGCGCAATGATAAGCCGCCAAATTCGTCATTGCGAGAAGGCTTTTTCAGCCGACGAAGCAATCTTTCTCACAAGGATTGCTAGCAGGAAATATTGCCTCCCCGAAAAGTCGGGATGGCTGTCGTTCCTCCTCCTAACTACACTTAGTTATCCATTGCACCAACCGCTTTCCGCCCAACGCATTCCGCTCTCCGCTCAACGCTCTCCGCCTCTCTAAATATTTAGTTTGATATATTTAAATTAAAATTTAGATTTGTCTAAAATTATATTTAGATAAATAGTCATCTCATGAAATCATTCTTACTATACTGCTTCTGTTTTTGTATATCGCTAAATCTATCCGCGCAAAATGTAACCCTCAAAGGTTTGGTTACGTCTCAAAATGAACCTGTAGAAAATATTACGGTAAAGATTTTGGGCACCAACAGATCTGCGAAATCAAGTATTTCTGGCAACTATCAGTTTAATAATCTCTTAACAGGAAATTACGATCTTATTTTTACCGGGATCGGTTACCAATCGAAAAGGATTAAAGTGTTACTAAAAGGAGATACAGTAATCGTTAATGCAGATCTGTTAAGTCTGTCGTCAAATCTGAATGATGTGGTGATTACAGGCGTAAACCGGGCTACGCAGTTGCGAAAAAGTCCTGTGCCTATAGCCGTTATCTCCCGAAAATCGATGGATCAGAATGTTAATACCAACTTAATCGAAGCCATTGTTAAAGGCGTTCCGGGTGTTACTGCGGTTACCACAGGACCAAACGTCTCTAAACCCTTTATCCGTGGCTTGGGCTATAACCGTGTTTTAACCCTGTATGATGGTTTAAGGCAAGAAGGACAGCAATGGGGCGACGAGCACGGAATCGAAGTTGACGAATACGGGGTTATAAGAGTAGAGGTAGTTAAAGGTCCTGCCAGTTTAACCTATGGTTCTGATGCCCTTGCCGGAGTAATCAATATGATCCCTTACGCTCCGAATTTTGAAAATGGAAAGCTAAAAGGCGATTTTACTTCAAATTATCAAAGCAATAATGGCATGATAGGCTCGTCAATCGGTTTAGCCTATATTAAAAACGATTGGAAATATACATTCAGGGCAACCGGAAAAACCGCCCATAATTACAAAAATAAAATAGATGGATTGGTTTATGGAACCGCTTTCAGGGAATATAACCTTTCGGCCAGTGCAAGGGTAGATAAAACCTGGGGATTTTCTAAAACAGCCATCACTTATTACGATAACTTAATGGAAATACCCGATGGCAGCCGCGATTCGTTATCCCGAAAGTTTACCCGGCAGGTTTTAGACAACGGCGATGATATTAAAAACAGACCAATTGTGCCTGAAAATGACTTGAACAGCTATTCAATTAATCCTTTACACCAGCACATTCAACACTACCGTTTTTACAATGCCAGCCAGTTTAAATTTGGAACGAGTGATTTAAATGTATTAATTGGTGCTCAGCAGAGCGTAAGGCGGGAATATAATCATCCAACTGTACCCAGTCAGGCCGGACTTTATGTAGTACTCAATACCTTTAATTACGATCTCAAATACAATCTTCCCGATTTTGCCGGAATCGAAAGTACCATTGGCGTAAACGGCATGTATCAGGGGAACAGGAGCAAGGCCGCTACAGATTTTCCCATTCCGGATTATGATCTTTTTGATATTGGTGCCTTCTATTTTGCTAAGAAATCAATGGGAAAAATCGATATCTCAGGAGGAATCAGGTTGGACAGAAGAAACATCAATTGGGGCAATTTTTATGTAGGTACCGATAGCCAAACAGGTTTTGGTAAGCAGGTAAGTGCTACAGATGCCAGCGGAACCTTGCAATTCCCTTCTTTTAATAAAAATTATTACGGTTTGTCTGGAAGTTTGGGTTTTACCTATAACATTTCCGAAAAACTATTGATTAAAGCAAATATAGCAAGGGGATACCGCGCACCGAACATTACTGAAATTGGTTCAAATGGCTTAGATCCGGGCGCACACATTGTGTACCTTGGCAACCGTACTTTTAAGCCCGAATTTAATTTACAGGAAGATATTGGCATTATTGCTTATTTAAAAGATGCTGATATCAGTATGGAACTGTTTAATAATAATATCCAGAACTATATTTATCAATCGCGTTTAACCGATGCCGATGGCAATCCGGTGGTTATTGTACCCGGTAATTTAACTTATCAGTATCAACAGTCAAAAGCGAGGTTATATGGTGCAGAAGTATCGGTTAACCTGCATCCAACGGCAATGAAATGGCTAAGTTTTAACAACAGTCTGGCATATATTGTGGGGTTGAATCAAAATCAGGATTTATTAAGCCAACATGGCCAGGCATCTAAATATTTACCTTTTATTCCTCCTTTACAATTTAGAACAGAGATTAAGGCTACTGCACAAAAACAAATTGGCATTTTTTCTCAGCCTTACATCAAAATCGATGCAGCTGTTTTTGGAGATCAGAATAAATTTTATGCATTGGATAATACAGAAACCTTTACCGCAGGTTATACGCTGATTAACGGTGGGATAGGCTCAACATTAAAATCTAAGAAAGGAAAAACGGTTTGTGATATTTTTATTCAGGCAGATAATATTTTCAATGTCGCTTATCAATCAAATCTAAATAGACTGAAGTATTTCGAATATTATAACCAATCGCCAAATGGCCGGTCGGGAATTTACAATATGGGCAGGAATTTCAGTTTTAAAATTATTGTACCAATTTAGTGGAATATGTAAGATGGAAAAGGGGATGATGGAACTGCAATTGCCAACTGGAGACTGTTCACTGCCATGTCCATCATCCATCTTACATTATTACATCTTACATATTTTCCCTACTTTTACATCAAACATGGATTTATCTTTAAGTGAAAAACGTCTCAATTTTTTAAGGCAATCAATCGGAAAGGTAATTACCGATTCACCGTCTAACTTTATGAACTGGCTGGCGCCTGTGCTGATCAGGGCAGAATATGGTATTTTGGTTTGTCAATACACCATCCGTAAAGAAATGACCAATCCTTATCAGATTTTACACGGTGGCGTAACTGCAGGCATCATTGATGACCTGATCGGAGCGACCGTTTTTACCATGGGATTAAACGAACGTTATACAACAGTAAACAATTACATTGATTATTTTGCACCAGCCAGCGAAGGGGATGAAGTAGTGGCCGAAACTTCTATTGTTAAAAAGGGAAGGACTATATTAAATCTTCAATGTGAAATATATTTGCCCTCCAAAAAGCGTTTAATAGCAAAGGGTTACTCTAATATGTTAAACATAGGTTAAGCCTTGTTAGATGGTTTAAGAATTAATTATTAATTCCTTTAAATTAACGAAACATTCTCAGTTATAATTTGTTGTAATTTAACCAAAAATATAATGAGCCATGTTAGAAAATTATTCCACCCTGCAATTCATTGTGAGAGGCAAAATTTTTAAGGGATTTTGCATGCGTATCCAAGATGATTTTCATGAAACTTATGCTGTTGTTTTAGACGGTTACCATTCTTTTTGTATCTGGCTGGATAACAAAAGCGAAAAATGGTGTGCATCGAAAAATGCAGCAATCGATCCGGATGCTATTGATGAAATCATCAGTAGGATTTCCTTTCCGGTTTCGTAGTTTAGTACACATTTAACCTAATGCTCAATAAAAAAATCTCCATTTGGCTTTTGTCAAATGGAGATTTTTTGTGTCGTTATTTTAATCCCGGCCAAAACAGGTAAGCCATGGTGATTGCCGTAATTACACCTGTTAAATCAGCCAGTAACATCGAGCCAATTGCATAACGGGTATTCCTGATGCCTACCGCACCGAAATATACAGCTACTACATAAAAAGTGGTATCTGATGCCCCTTGAAAAACCCCTGATAACCTGCTGGCAAAAGAATCTGGTCCGTTGGCAATCATCGTGCTTACCATCATGCCCCTTGCAGCGCCTCCACTTAACGGCCTGATTAAAGCAGTAGGCAGTGCATCAACAAAACGGGTATCTGCACCTAAAAAGATAAAGGCATGTTTAATTCCGTTCATGATCACATCAAATGTTCCACTTGTCCTCAGCATACAAACCGCGACTAAAATCCCAACTAAATATGGAATAATTTTAATTGCGGTTTCAAATCCCCCCTTAGCACCTTCAACAAAAGAATCAAAAATGTCGATCTTTTTATAAAGTGCACCAAGAACGATCAACAAAAAGATTAATAAAATAAGTCCGCCACTTAACAAGCCCGAAAAAGAGGTAACGCTTGTTGCGTTTAAACGGCTAACGTACCAAACAATTGCTGCTATTACCGCTGAGATACCTAAAACCCATGTTAAGATAACAGGTTGTAAAATGTTGATTTTCTGTTTAAAAGACACAATCAGCATGGCTGCCATGGTCCCTACGAAGGTGACAATCATGCAGGGAATAAATATATCGGTAGGATCCTGAGCATTTTGGGTAGAACGGATTGCAATTACACTCACCGGGATTAAACATAATCCTGCCGCATGCAGGCATAAAAACATAATCTGCGAATTGCTGGCTACATCTTTATTCGGATTTAACTCCTGCAAACTTTCCATAGCCTTGATGCCAAAAGGAGTTGCAGCATTATCCAATCCCAATAAATTGGCAGAAAAGTTCATAATCATGTGTCCCATAGAAGGGTGACCTTTTGGTACTTCAGGAAAAAGCTTTGAAAAAAACGGACTGATAATTCTCGATAATAAACGGATACCACCCGCTTTCTCGGCAATTGACATAAAGCCCATAAATAAGGCTAAAGTACCCACCAATTCGATGCAGAGTTTTACTGCAATGGAGCAGGTTTGAATAATACCATCTAATTTAAGCGGGTTGGCCGGATCATCAGACTTTCCAATCACCATCCAGTTAAAAATATCGCTTTGTCCAAAGAAGAAGCACTTAATACAAGCTACAAGAATAGCTACAATAATAAATCCCGACCAAATCCTGCTTAATGCCATTTAGTTTGTTTTGTTTTTTTGATGCGTGAAAATAGCTTTTTTAAGCCGAATTTCATAGCATACAGTTTGGAGTTGGGAGCTTTGGGATTTGAGTCACTAGCGATAGCCATATTCATCGGTACGGAACAAGGCGCTTAATATTATGGTCAACGAAAAAATCCATAATAAATAGCAATTACTATTCACTATGGATTTTAATTTTTTTTTCTGCTATAAACTATTTCTTCTGCACCATGGCCTCCAGACTCCCAGCTTAAAACTCCAAACTCAACTAAGGTTTCTCATCAGTTAATTCAAAACCCCAGGTTTTTCCTTTTTCAGTTGCAGGGATTCCGGTTGTCATCCATGCCGGCGCTTTTGCTCCTTTTAAATAATAATCGAAAAACTGTTGTTCTCGGATTTGGATATCTTTACGGTTTTGGCGTTGAACCAGGTTGTGTGCCTCACCATTATAGTTTAACATCCAAACCGGTTTACCCAAACGGCGAAGACCTGTAAACATCTCGATACCCTGATACCATGGCACCGCACCATCAGCATCATTTGCCATTACCACAACCGGCGTATTTACTTTCGGGAACATAAATAACGGAGAGTTTTCGATGTATAATTCAGGTTTTTCCCAAAGGGTTGCACCGATACGGCTTTGTGTTTTTTCATACTGGAACTGACGGTTCATGCCGGTTTCCCAACGGATTCCGCCATAAGCAGAAGTCATGTTGGCAACAGGTGCACCCGACCAGGCTGCCGCATACATATTATTTTGGGTAATTAAATAAGCCACCTGGTAGCCTCCCCAGCTTTGACCCTGGATGCCGATTTTAGTGCCATCAACCCAACTGTTTTTCTTCAAACTTTCTACGCCTGAATTGATAAATTCAACAGCAGATTGACCCGGGTGACCAGTTTCATAGCTGATATCCGGTGCAAAAACCAAATAACCGTTACTTACAAAATATGAGATATTTAAACGTGACGGAGTAGGAGCTGGAGCCTGGTAAGTGTATAAACCATCAGTAAGTTTCTCATAGAAATACGCAATCATAGGGTATTTCTTATTCGGATCGAAATTTTCAGGTTTGTATAAAATCCCTTCCGCTTTATAACCTTTTGGCGTGGTCCATTTTACCAGTTCTGCCGTTCCCCAGTTGTAATTTTGTTGCTGAGGATTGGTATTGCTTAATTTAGTTTCGGTTTTAAGATCTGCAGAAACATAAACATTAGGCGATTCTACATAATTGGCTTTATCGTAAATGTAAACGTCCGCATCTTTGGCTTTTACCAAATTAGAATATTTAAATTTGGCCATCACCACCAATTCCGGTGCTTTAACCGAACCTACGTTTGTACGGTAAAAACCATTTTCTTTGGTTGCGTTATTAAAAGCATTTAACCAAACCAACTCATTCGCTTTAACAAATTTACTATCTGCATTGCGTTCAAACCTGTTTTCAGGCTGTAGCCTTTCGTAACGGAAAGTAAGGTTATTAGCCCTCCCAAACCCGGCAGTAATGTTTTTTGGCGCAGTTTTTCCATCTGGTGAGAACGACCAGATATCATATTTATCGTAAATTAACACCGCCTTATCGCCTTCTGTCCAGGTGGCTAAACCATAAGCAGAAGGTAAATCTGGCACATCATTTTCTTCATCAACAAATTTTTCGCTTAAACCAGCTGTTAAAACGGTTACTTTTCCTGTTGCAATATGATAAGTGCTCCAGCTACCTGCTTTTCTATCGAAGAATAGCACATAATTTCCTCCTGGAGAAGCCATTGCATAACCGCTTAAATTATCAATGATTTTCTTTTTCTGACCATTTTTTGTATCAACCAGATAATAATCTTTTGAGGTAGAACCACTCCATTGAGATTCAATCCTGCGACCATAATCTGTTGAGGCTAAAACGGTATTGGCATCACCTTCAGCAATCATATTGGCATCTGGCAATTTTAAATCTGTAAGTGGGATTACTTTAGGATCGCTGCTGTAAACATCAATTACGGATAAATAGCTTTTTTTGCTATCCCTGTCTGCATTTTTAAGTTGCATGGGTTGGAGATAATCATCTTTGTAGTTCCAAACATCAACTTTTGCAACTTCGAAATCTACAATGGTAGTATCTTTCGGCTTTTTAATTGGAGAGATTCCAAAAAATAATTTCTTGCCGTCTTTGCTGAAAGTGATCTTTCCGTCGCCATTAACCGACCATTTTGCAGGCAAGCCCGGCATGTCGAAATCAACCAATATCTGTGCAGTATCCAGGCTTAATGAATTGTAATAAACATTGTAGTCTTTTATTTCCTGTTTTTCAGGACTTTGTTCTCCAACAAAAGCCACATGTTCACTTTCTTCATCAAAAGTAAAATTTTTGAAACTTCCTTTACCTTTAATTAGTGTTTTAAGTGTTCCTTTTTCTGTATTTAATAAAAATACACCCTGTGGAGCCGTTTTATCTTTTTTAGATCCGCTGCAGGCGAAAACCAGTTGTTTACCATCTTTACTGAAATAATAATCGGTTACAAACTTATAGGTTTTATCGGTACCGGTTAAAAGGTTTTTGACTACTAAATCAGTTCCTTCTTCAGTTTTACCCTTTGCGGCCGGTTCATCATCAGCAAAATCCGTCTCCCCATCTTTTTTCTCAGCAGGTTTCACAGTTTTTTTTGCTGTATCAGGTTTCTCGGTTAAATAAGCTAAAACTCCTGAGCCTTCTTCAGGAAATTTGAACGATTTTACTCTCGCTACCTTAGTAATGGTGTTGGTAGTCAGGTTGGCTATACCCAACGAATCTTTTGGCAATTCATCAGCCTTTTTCTTCTTTATTTTAGCCTGACGTAAATCTTTATTTAAAGGACGGATATTAAATGCCGCAAATTTAGAGTCATTACTGAACTGCGAATTCATTCCCCTTGGAACGTTCAGTTTTGTATTGGTTTTGATATTGGTAAGGTAAAGTTGCGCATCGCCTTCTTGCTGTAAGATGCTGTACATGGCCCAGATGCCATTATTGGATAATTGCTTTGTACCTACTGATTCCCAGGTATCATAAACGTTATGATCTAATGGTTTCTTTTGTGCGTAGGCAAAGCTGACAACGAAAAACAGAATAATTGTTAGTCTCTTTTGCATTTTGAAATGTTAAGTAATTTGTTGGTTCAGATTTAATCTCCTAAAATTGGAATTTTTTAGCTTATTCGGAAACTTGTATGTCAAATATTACAATTAAAATGGGAATTGGGAAGGGAAGATGTAAAATGAGGAATGTAAGATGGATGATGGAATTAGTAAGAAGTCAGGTGTCGGAGGACCGATGTTCATGCTGCCTGGAATTAACGCTTAACAGCATGCACTTAGTGCTCTTAGCTCCATGCCCTAAGCTCCAAGAAAAAATCCCCGGTCACTTTTAGGTAACCGGGGATTTCATATCAGTTGAAGGCAAAATTACTTTTTAGCTTGTTGCTGCTGACGCATATAATCGTCTAAACGCTGTTGAAATTTAGATTTTTTCTTTTTCTCATCAGCTGGTCGCGCTTTATTTTGCTGAATTAAAGCATGGATTTTCTCATCATCAACCATTTTACGAATTAAGAACTGCTGTCCGAAAGTCATTAAGTTGGCTAAGAAATAATAATAGTTTAATCCCGCAGGGTAGCTGTTCAATACGCCTAAGAAAATGATCGGCATAATGTAACCGATGTATTTCATCTGACCAGTTGCACCAGAAACCTGGTTGTTAAAATAGGTCATGATTAAGGTAGAAACCGTCATCAATACACACATTAAACTTAAGTGATCGCCAATAAATGGAATTTTTACCCCGAATTTGATAAACTCATCGTAAGTTGATAAATCTTTCATCCAAAGGAAACTCTCTCCACGCAACTCAAACAAGTTCGGAAAGAAGAAGAAGAAGGCCATTACCAGGGGCAATTGCAGCACCATAGGCAAACATCCTCCGAGTGGATTTACGCCGGCTTTCTTATATAATTTTAAATATTCCTGTTGAACCAGGGTTGGGTTATCCTCGCCTACTTTTGCTTTAATTTCGTCCATTTCTGGTTTCAAAACACGCATTTTAGCCATTGATAGGTATGACTTGTAGGTAAGCGGCGATAATGCAACTTTTAATAAAATGGTTAATACCAAAATGATCAAACCATAGTTCCAGCCAAAACTGTTTAAAAAGTTAAATACAGGTAACACGATAAAGCGGTTAATGTATTTTAATGGCCAGTAACCCATATCAACCTGTTGCTCTAAATCGTAACCCTGTGCTTTTAAAGCTGAGAATTTGTTTGTTCCGAAATAGAATTCCATTTCATAAGTCTGATTGGCTGTATGTGCATATGGCAATTGCATATTGGCATCATAAAATTTCACCTGACCAGGAGCAGTTGGGATTTTAACTTCTAAACTTCCTTTTTCGAAAGCCTGTTTCGAGATTAAAGAAGCCGAGAAAAAGTGTTGCTTAAAAGAGAACCACTGTATTTTACTTTTCGATAACTCTTCTTTTTCATCTTTCGAAACACTTAAATGGTTTACATCACCATCTAAATATTTATAGTAAGGTGCTGAGTAACGGTGCTCACTTTCGATTGATTTTTCTTGTTGTAACAAGGTAGTTTGCCAGTTTAAGCCAATGTTATTACCTGCAATTACCTGTTGTAAACCAACTAAATTAACAGTAAATGCCACTTTATTGCTTAATGCTTTCAAATCATATACATATTCTACATAAGCATTAGCGCCATAATTGGCACGCATGGTAACCGTGTTACCAGTTTTGGCAGGCGTAAAATATAAATCGTTGGTGTTGATTACCTTACCAGCTGCATTAAGATTTAAACCAAATTTATTTTCGCTCCCTGCAAATAAAACAAGAGGTTTTCCGGAAAAAGTTTTCTGTCCTTTAATTTCTACGGAACTGATTTTACCACCTTTATTACTTAAGGTAATTAATAAATTTTCGTTTTCTAAAATGGTATTGCTTTCTGTACCGGTTATTGCAGTACCAAAAGGGCCTTTTAAAGCTAATGAATCTACAGCCGGGTTGGCAATTGCAGCAATTTTAGTGGTGTCTTTTTGTACTGGCGTAACACCAGCTTTTTTTAAAGAATCCAGACGCTCTGTTTCTCTGGCTTTTTTCATTTCGGCCTCACTTGGCCTAAAAAAGTAGAACGATCCTGCCAAAATGATCATGATCAGGAATAGTCCTGTGAAGGTATTTCTATCCATTATATATGTTTAATACTGCTTTTAATTCGTTTTCTTTTTCGCAAACTCCATCGCAGCGGCGACAAATTTAATAAAAAGTGGGTGAGGATTAGCAACTGTTGATTTTAATTCTGGGTGAAACTGTCCGCCAACGAAAAAAGGATGGTTTTTAAGCTCTACAATTTCAACCAGATTGCTCTCGGGATTAATACCAGATGCAGTCATTCCGGCATCTTCATATTGCTTTAAATAAGCATTATTAAATTCGTAGCGGTGACGGTGACGTTCGTTAATGTGCGATTTTCCGTAAATAGAAAAAGCTTTTGTTCCTTTTTTAATGTCACATGGATAAGAACCCAGGCGCATTGTTCCACCTTTATTGGTTATTTTTTTCTGCTCTTCCATCATGTTAATTACCGGATCAGCAGCATTTTCTTCAATTTCTGTAGTGTGCGCATCTTTTAAGCCTAAAACATTACGGCCAAATTCTATAACTGCACATTGCATACCGAGGCAGATTCCAAAGAAAGGAACATTATTTTCCCTTACGTATTTAATGGCATCAATTTTACCTTCAATACCGCGGCTACCAAAACCAGGCGCCACTAAAACGCCTTGCAGATGACCCAGTTTTTCTTTTACGTTATCAGGGAAAATGCCTTCAGAGTGGATATATTCTACCTTTACCTTACATTCATTTTTCGAACCTGCGTGTACAAAAGATTCGATAATTGATTTATAGGCATCAGGTAATTCTACATATTTACCAATCAGACCGATTTTAACTTCAGCAGTTGGGTTTTTCAAACGACCGAGGAAATCTTTCCAGCTTTCCATATCCGGATCGTTTTTGGTCGGTAGCTTTAATTTCGCTAATACAGTTTTGTCCAGTTGTTCTTTTAACATCAACAATGGCACATCATAAATAGTTGATGCATCCATGGATTCGACTACCGCATTGATGTTAACGTTACAAAATAAAGCGATTTTTTTTCTTAAATCAGGACCAAGGTGGTGTTCGGTACGGCAAACCAGAATATCCGGTTGGATACCATACTCTAATAAAGCTTTAACGGAGTGTTGTGTTGGTTTGGTTTTTAACTCACCTGCAGCAGCTAAATAAGGTACCAAAGTTAAGTGGATCACGATGGCGTTGGTACTGCCTTCTTCCCATTTAAACTGACGAACAGCTTCGATAAAAGGTAAAGATTCAATATCGCCAACAGTTCCGCCAAGTTCGGTAATTACGATATCATAGTCACCGCTATCGCCCAGGATGCGCATGTTGCGTTTTATTTCGTCGGTAATGTGCGGTACAACCTGAACCGTTTTGCCTAAATATTCGCCTTTACGTTCTTTGCTGATTACGTTCTGATAAATACGGCCGGTAGTAATGTTGTTTGCCTGTGAAGTTGGAACGTTAAGGAAACGCTCATAATGACCAAGATCCAGGTCGGTTTCGGCACCATCTTCGGTTACAAAGCATTCGCCATGTTCGTATGGATTTAAAGTTCCCGGATCGATATTGATGTACGGATCGAATTTTTGGATGGTTACACGGTAGCCACGTGCCTGTAAAAGTTTAGCTAAAGATGCGGAAATGATGCCCTTACCCAAAGAGGAAGTAACACCGCCCGTAACAAAAATATACTTAGTCATGTTTGTGATTTTTTACGGCAAAATGTAATTATTGCCGCTTTTTGTACGGGATACAAAGGTAAGAAAATTCCTTGTTTCCGAGCAGGAAAAAAGAAGATATTTTAAATATGATAAAGGGATGTGATTCAGTAAAATAGCGTTAAGGCAGGTTTGATTCTAATTTCCGGAAAAATTATATGACGATTATAATGTGGTTTTTAATGGTCTGTTATCAATCGTGTTTATTGATCTAATATCCATTTGAAAAACCTCTCTTAAGCGATTTGCCATTAAGTCAGATTTTTTCATAAAAGAAATTTTTTAAGCGAATTCGCTATGATTTTTCTCAGCCAGTTCGAGTACCTCATCTGCCAGATAATCAGTTAAACCAACAGATGCACTGGTTTGAACCAATCGTTCTTTTAAAGACTGGGGTAAATCATTAAGCGATTTATCATCATCAAGAATAATGAGGCTATAAATGTTGCCCTGTGATTTATACCAGTTTAAGATCTCATTTTTTCTATCTGTAAGATCAATGTTCTCAGGAAGACGGCTTATTTTATTTAAATTAATATTTCTGGTTTTAAAAATATCCAGCCATTG
The DNA here is from genome assembly GCF_052045455.1 of Pedobacter sp. 22226. Taxonomy (NCBI): domain Bacteria; kingdom Pseudomonadati; phylum Bacteroidota; class Sphingobacteriia; order Sphingobacteriales; family Sphingobacteriaceae; genus Pedobacter; species Pedobacter sp. 22226. Next base: position 197,973 of record NZ_JBQEPB010000009.1, read on the forward strand.
ATTCAAACTGTATTTAAACTTATGCGAAGTGGTAAGAACAATTTCAAAATCCTTGTGATGGAGGATTTTATTTAATGCTTTAACTGCTTTTGAGTCAAACTCAACAAAGCCATCTGCTAAAATCTCAGGTCTTCTCCATGAGTTAGCAGGCACCATTACGCCGTCGATGTCTAATAATAAAAGCATAGCACTAAATTACGGTTTATTTTGTCATTTCAGTTATTTTTTCGATAGATATGTTGTTGAATTCTGCATCTAACTCATTCATTCTCTGAATCTTTAATTCAGTATCCCACTCTTCGTCAACAAATTCTACATTAGTCCAATCATATACATTTGTTGCGCTGGTTTTACATGATGGTATCCATCCTAGATCAATATCAGCCAAAATTGAACTAATATAGCGGTGGTGACCATCTATTATTAAATTATCACATACCTTAATATTATCAAAATTAATACCATTAACCATCTTCCTGTACATGCGGTTAATTATCGGTATCGAAAGTTTGTTATGTGTTGAAAGTAATTTAACCCTTTCCGATTTTAAATATTCAGAAATAATTTCGCTATTAATATATCCCATATTATTCTTTTCATAATTTTTATGGGATGTTTTATTGTACTTCACGACTGTTTAGTCTATAAATATTTCAACTAAACTGATGATAGGAATGGATTTTAGGATAGCGATGAATGCTTACCTTAATAAATATATGATTTAATTTTAAGATTTAGGACTTCCTTTAGAACCATGATAAAACTTAACAACATTTATAATAAATTTTCACCTTCTGTTCTTTCTCGCTCCAGGCAATGTAAATATTGTTTTCCTTGCCTAAACGGTATTTAAAGCCATTTAGTCCCGACTTTTTTAATTCTTCATAAAGGGCCTTGTCCGGGGTGTACTTATCAGCCTCGTCTTCGGGCATTACTGCGGGTTCAAGAAAATTATCGTCGCTGAAAAAGTCGTCGGTAATGGTTTTTAAGAAAATAACCTGGTCTTTTTCTTTCGATAAGTCTACATTAGGATCCGTATTGCTCACCAAATCTGCGCCTTTTATTTTGGCATTGTATATTTCTTTTCCATTGGCGTTTTTAATGGTGAAATTCAATACCATTTCTTCAGGTTTTCTTCCTGTAAGTTCGATTTTAAAAGTATCCGGTTTTTTTAAATCCGAAAAAGATTTGGCTATCGTTTGGTTTACATTTTTAAACTCAATGGCATCAGCTTTTTTTTCTCCACCCGATTTGCAGGCGGCCAGTAATATCACGCCAAAGGCAACGAAAAGTAATAATTTCTTCATAATCAAAACTACAAATTCTAATTTAAACAACTCTCCAAATTTAAAAAATATAGCCTGCTGAAAGCCAAAATTGAAAATCGAGGTAGCCTTTCGGATTAGGATTAGAAGCATAATTACTTACATTAAAATACCGCCCGTAACCTAAACCACCCGTTGTTTCCAGCAAAAACCGCTTTTTAGGAATAAATAAAAAGCCAATGTTTCCTCCTGCGCGGATAGAATTAGCCGTAAAATTTCGTCCGGCAACACTGATAAAACCTGTACGATCCGCATATCCTTCCTTATTTATCGTTTTATTTAAGTTACCAAGATATAAGCCATAAAAGGGGATAAGGTCGCCCGGTTTAATGTCGTCTGAATATTTTTTGGCCCTCAGTAAAAAGCCATCATATTTATAATTTCTTCCAATGTTAAGCACTCCTGATGTGTATGAAAGTTCTAAACCGTATTGATTAGAGAAGGTTTTTTCGATGGAAAAGGAGGGACGTTTTGCAACTAAGTTAAGCAGATTGCTTTTTACCTCAATTCCTATCGGCTCTTGTGCAAGGGCTGCCGTTACCAACAGGATAAATGAGAGCGTATAGATGATTTTTTTCATTTATGACAAATTAAATATTTTACCCGATATGTAGTCACAATTATTTTTTTTATATATTTGCGTAACTGATTACGTAATTAATTATTATTATGAATTTTTTCGAACAAACGGGTAAGGTAGCTATCGGCAGCAGGTTAAGAATGTTAACCGATAAGGTAACAGAAGATGGTGCCCAGATTTATAAATTGTATAACATTGATATGCAACCTAAGTGGTTCCCGGTTTTTTATTCGCTTGCGCAAGGAGAGGAGAAAACTATTACCGAGCTGGCCAGAAATATCGGGCATTCGCATCCTTCAGTAAGTAAAATCATCAGCGAAATGCTCAAAAAAGGTTATGTGAAAGAAAGTAAAGATAAAACGGACGGCCGCCGGAACCTGGTAAGCCTTTCTAAAAAAGGTGTTGAGATTTCGAAAGAGATAGAAGATCAGCTCATCGACGTTAATGCGGCAGTTGAAGAAATATCGGCCCAATCGCAGAATAAGCTTTGGGAAGCCATAGGCGAGTGGGAGTTTTTATTGGAGCAGAAATCTTTATTAAGAAGGGTAATGGAAAAGAAGAAGGAAAGAGACAGTTTAAAGGTGCAGATTGTTGATTACAAACCCGAATACCAGGAAGCTTTCAGGGCTTTAAATGTAGAATGGATCTCGCATTATTTTACCATGGAAGAATCTGATTATAAGGCACTGGATAATCCGCAAGGCTACATTTTAGATAGAGGAGGTTACATATTTGTTGCTTTATATGAAGGAGAGCCACTAGGTGTTTGTGCGTTGATTAAGATGGATGACGGTGAATATGATTTCGAACTCGCCAAAATGGCTGTATCGCCAAAGGCACAGGGCAAAAATGTTGGGTTTTTACTGGCTGGTGCGGTTGTGGAGAAAGCAAAATCGCTGGGCGCTGCTAAAATTTATTTAGAAAGCAATACCATTTTGAAACCAGCGATAAACCTTTACCATAAACTGGGCTTCCAGAAGGTGGCTGGTAAACCAACGCCTTATACGCGCTGTAACATTCAGATGGAACTTGTGCTTTAGGAAATGATTGAGTTTTGAATGATTGAGTTTTGAATGTTTCATGCAAAGTGCCCATTCCCTCATTCAAAACTCAATCATTCATTCAAAATTCAATCATTCTTTCATTCTAAAGATAACTTTATCCTTACTCGAGTTTTAATGCTTCCAGCAGGTTATTCAATTTCTGCAAATCCTCTGGCGTATCAATGGCTACTGTTTCAAGGTCGGTAACTTTGGTTTGAATGTAAAAACCATTTTCAATCCAGCGGAGCTGTTCCAGACTTTCGGCGATCTCTAAGGAGGATGGCGGAAGTTTGGTGATTGCTTTTAGCGATTCGGTGCGATAGCCATATATGCCGATGTGTTTGTAAAACTGATGTTTTTCTGCCCAAACACCCGGTTCGCCATTTCTAATAAAGGGAATCGGACTGCGGCTAAAATACATGGCGCGCCCGTTTACATCGATCACCACCTTCGGACTATTTGGATTGTACACACTTTCCTGGCTATGAATAGATTTGATCAGGGTAGCCAGTTGTACTTTCTCTTCTGAAAAACAGCTTGCCAATAATTCTATCTGTGCCGGCTCTATAAAAGGTTCGTCTCCCTGAATATTAATTACGATATCATAGCCAGGCAATTGTTCTATTACCTCAGCACACCTGTCTGTTCCGCTCTGGTGATCAGATGAAGTAAAAACAAATTCGCCACCAAATCTTTTTACTTCATCTGCAATGCGTGTATCATCAGTGGCAACAACTACTTTAGATAAGCTTTTAGCTTTCGATGCCTGCTCGTAAACCCTCTGGATCATGCTTTTTCCGGCAATATCAACTAAAGGTTTTCCCGGAAACCGGGTGGAGGCGTAGCGTGCAGGAATAATGCCAATGGCCTTTAAATTTCTATCGCTCATATATTGTTCCGATAGAATTGATAAAAAACAAATATAAAGATTAGTGCAATAAGGAGATAAGAAACAGGATGGGCAAAATTAAATGTCCAGCCCAAGAGTTTTACACGTTTTGGAACAATTAATCTGGAGTCTTTTTTATTGAAATAAAAAGTGCCCCATTTCCAGTTCTCTGGATTTTCATGTTCGAAATCTTTTTCCATAATTATCGTACTAAAAGCTTAAATAATTTTATGAATTCCCTGAATTCCCAAATATGGGAAAATATAGTTAAAATAAGGCTTTTATTTCAGCTTTTGTAGATTGGATTACAGTTGCTAAAATCTTCAAGATTATTTGCGAAACTTAATATACACTGTTAAAATCTATAATTGACGAATTCTCTCAATTCCCAAATAAGGGAAAAAATTAAAACAAACCGTTAATCTCAGCTTCAATCGATTGGATTACCGTTCCCAAATCTTCCGGATTATTGGTAAAATCTAATTTGTCTTTATCTAAAATCAGTAATTTACCAAGGTTATAACCTTTTATCCAGGCTTCGTATTTTTCGTTTAGTTTAGAAAGGTAATCGATGCGGATACCTGCTTCGTACTCACGACCACGGCGTTGAATATTGTTTACCAACGTAGGTACCGATGCACGGAGATAAACCAGTAAATCAGGCGGTTTTATAAATGACGTAATGTTATCGAAAATTGCACGGTAATTATCATGATCGCGGGTGGTCATTAAAGCCATATCATGCAGGTTTTCTGCAAAAATATGTGCATCTTCATAAATGGTCCTGTCCTGAATCACATTACGTTTATTTACCTCAATATCCGTAATCTGCTGAAAACGGCTGTTCAGGAAATAAATCTGAAGATTAAAGCTCCAGCGTTTCATGTCGCTGTAAAAATCTTCCAGATAGGGGTTATTGTCAACCGCTTCATATAAAGCTTCCCATCCATAATTTTTAGCCAGTAAACCTGTTAAAGTGGTTTTACCGGCACCAATATTTCCTACAATTGCTATGTGCATTTTTTTTAGATATGAGATTTGAGATATGTGATGTGAGATATAAGATTTGGAGTAAAGCATTAACTTATCTCAAATCTAGTGTCTCATATCTCAAATCTATTAAAATAATTAAAAACTTTTAAACCCGATTAAACTGCGTACTTCCCTGATGGTTTTTTGTGCACTTTCGCGGGCCTTTAATGCGCCATGCTTTGCAACCTGTCTTAAATAAGAATCATCCTTGGCAATATCCTGAATACGCTCGCGCATTGGTGCCGTAGCAATAATCATATCTTCTGCCAGTTGTTTCTTGAAATCGCCGTAACGGATCTGCATTTTACTATACAAATCTTCAAAATGTGCTAGTGTATCAGCGTTCGAAACCACCTTCATTAAATCAAAAAGATTCTGTATCGGTTCTGGTTTTGCCTGGTTTTCTTCCGTCGGACCACCATCGCTTACTGCTCTCATTACTTTTTTACGGATGGTTTCAGGGTCATCTGATAAATAAACCGCATTTGCTTCCCCTTCCGATTTTCCCATTTTTCCTTTGCCATCCAAACCTGGTACTTTAACCAGTTTGTCAGAATAGCTAAACGCATAAGGCTCAGGGAAATATTCGGTATTGTATAACCTGTTAAAGCGGTTTCCGAACGTACGTGCCATTTCCAGATGCTGCTCCTGGTCTTTTCCTACAGGTACTTTAGTTGCTTTATGGATCAAAATATCGGCCGCCATCAATACCGGATAGGTTAATAAACCTGCATTAACATTGTCAGGGTTTGCACGCACCTTATCCTTAAATGAAGTACTGCGCTCAAGCTCACCCATGTAAGCATTCATGTTCAGGTATAAATAAAGTTCCGCAATTTCCGGAACATCGCTTTGTATATAAATAGTACTGTTCTCAGGGTCAATTCCACTCGCCAGATATTCAACCAATACATGTTTAATATTGCCATGTAAATCGGCCGGGGTGGGGTGGGTTGTTAAAGAATGTAAGTCGGCAATAAAAAAATAGCAATTGTAGTCATTCTGCATCTGTACGAAGTTTTTAACTGCGCCATAGTAATTGCCTAAATGTAATTTTCCTGTTGAGCGGATGCCGCTCACCACTGTTTCTTTCATAATGGCACGAAATTAAAAATAAAATACAAGCAATCCGCAAATCACCTTAATTTTCATGGTAAGAAATTTTCCAAAGGACCGTCATCCCAGCTGGAGTAGATCGTGCGGCGGTCATCCCGACCGAAGCGGAGATACCTGTGATCTGTAAATTTCCAGTTGGTTGTTGTCTCACTAACTATAAAAATATCCATAATTTGGAAATGAAAGCCAGCATTTCATCGGAAGCTGTAGTCCTTCTTTCCGTTACAAGTCCTCTCCCGATGTAAAATCGGGATAGCGGGCTTTTCACTCCAATAAGGTTTATAAACAATGTTTTCTGCAAAGAGGCGTCCGTCATCCCGGCAGGGTTCATCGCTAAGTCGTCATCCCGACCGTAGCGCAGCGCAGTGGAGGGATCTATGAGTTATTATTTTCCTAATGGTTGGTGTCCCACCGACCATAAAAAAGTTTATAAATGATGGTTTCTGCTAATAGGCGTCCTTCATCCCGGCAGGGTTTCATAGCTAAGTCGTCATCCCGACCGTAGCGCAGCGAAGTAGGGGGATCTATGAGTTATTATTTTCCTAATGGTTGGTGTTCCACCGACCATAAAAAAGTTTATAAATGATGGTTTCTGCTAATAGGCGTCCTTCATCCCGGCAGGGTTTCATAGCTAAGTCGTCATCCCGACCGTAGCACAGCGAAGTAGAGGGATCTATGAGTTATTATTTTCCTAATGGTTGGTGTCCCACTAACTATAAAAAATATCCATAATTTGGAAATGAAAGCCAGCATTTCATCGGAAGCTGTAGTCCTTCTTTCCGTTACAAGTCCTCTCCCGATGGAAAATCGGGATTGCGGGCTTTTCACTTCAATAAGGTTTATAAACAATGGTTTCTGCTAAGTGGCGTCCGTCATCCCGGCAGGGTTTCATAGCTAAGTCGTCATCCTGACTGTAGCGCAGCGAAGTGGAGGGATCTGTGCATTTACCTTCTCCATCCATCCTCACCACAATCTTTATCCTTAGTTTGAAATTTCAAACTATTTTATATTTTTGATATATCTATGATCAACTTTCTAAGGCAAGTACACCGGGTTTGGTTTTTATTCTGGATCCTGTTTTTTTTCGCCCTCTTTTATCCATTTTACTACATTACCTCACGTAATGAAAAATATTACGGTATTTTAAATTTTTGCCGCAAAGCCAATAGTTTTTTATGCAGTCTCTTTTCGGGGGTATTTTTTCGTTACCATTACGAAGAAAAGCTCAACCCAAAACAAACCTATATTTATTGCGCCAACCATACTTCCAATCTCGATATCATGATTTTCTGTATCATGGGGCATGGTAAATTCCATTTTATGGGTAAAGATGAATTACTGCAAAACCCTATATTGGGCATATTTTTTAAAACCATTGATATTTCTGTTAACCGCGACAGTAAAATTTCAGCCTTTAAAGCCTTTAAAAAAGCCGGTGAGAATTTAGAAAAGGGAATGAGCCTGGTTATTTTCCCCGAAGGAAAAATCGATGATCATTATCCGCCAAAACTGGGCGAGTTTAAAAATGGTCCGTTCCGGCTGGCAATAGATAAAAATATCCCGTTAGTGCCTGTTAGTATCACCAATGTTTGGAAAATTAACTGGGATGATGGAGCAAAGTATGGAAGTAAGCCCGGAATTTGCGATATTTACGTCCACAAACCTATAAATACCTCAGTTTTGGCCGATGTTGATGCTGATGGTTTAAAAGAAAAGGTTTTTAAATTGATTGACAGTAAGTTAGTATAATATGAATTTAGACGCAAAAACCATCCATAAAATAGCCGACCTGGCCCGAATTCATATTGACGAAAAAGAAGTTGATACGCTGATCCCTGAAATGAACAAAATTTTGTCGTTTATGGAAAAGCTCAACGAATTGGATACTTCCAATGTAAAACCATTGGTTTACATGAACGAATCGGTAAATGTTTGGCGCGAAGATGTAGTAAAACAGGAAATTTCTACAGCCGATGGATTAAAAAATGCGGCAAAGCATACAGATCAGTTTTTTATGGTTCCAAAAATCATCGAAAAGTAACGGTCAGCAATAGTAGAAATACATTTGCGCTTAATTTTTAATCCGCTTGTAACATCTTGCCCGCTACGCTTGTCTAAAAAAGAAAAAACATGGAGAAACCACTCATTACTATAAAAGAAATTGGCCGTAAATATGTTATTGGTTCTGAAGTTATTCATGCGCTAAAATCAGTTTCGTTAGATATCAACAAAGGCGAATTTGTAGCATTGATGGGCCCATCCGGTTCCGGTAAATCAACCCTGATGAATATTTTAGGCTGTTTGGACACACCATCCAGCGGAACTTATATTTTAAATGGTACAAATGTGAGTCACATGACTGATGATGCACTTGCAGAAGTACGTAACCAGGAAATCGGTTTTGTTTTCCAGACTTTTAACCTTTTACCACGTTCCACTTCTTTAGATAATGTGGCCCTGCCTTTAATATATGCTGGTACCAGTAAAAAAGATAGAACCGCAAGGGCAGCCAAAGCGTTAGAAAACGTAGGGTTGGGCAACCGTATGGACCACAAGCCAAATGAACTTTCTGGTGGTCAGCGCCAGCGTGTGGCTGTAGCCAGGGCATTGATCAACAATCCATCCATTATTCTGGCCGATGAGCCAACAGGTAACCTCGATACCAAAACTTCGGTAGAAATTATGGGCTTGCTGGAAGAAATTCACAGTAAAGGAAATACCATTATTCTGGTAACGCATGAGGAAGATATTGCACAACATGCACACCGCATTGTAAGGATGCGTGATGGACTGATCGAAAACGATTACCTGAATACCGATATCAAAAATGTTTCTCCGCGTTTGCAGGCCTTAAAAGATAACGGCAGCGATTGGGAAAAAATCAATTAAATCCCTAAATCCCCTGAAGGGGAATTTAGGACTAACCATATTATTCTCCCTTATGGGGACTAGGGGCATGAAAATCTACACTAAAACCGGCGATAAGGGACAAACATCATTAATTGGTGGCACCCGCGTTCCAAAATATCATTTACGCATCGAAACTTATGGTACTGTTGACGAGTTAAATTCGTACATTGGTTTAATTATGTGTCAGGACATTGATTCGCATAATCAACAGCTGCTAAAAGAAATCCAGGACAGGTTATTTACCATTGGCGCATCGCTTGCTGCCGATCCGGAAAAGTCTAAAATGAAAATCCCCGACCTGCATGAAACTGACATCACTTTGTTAGAAAATGAGATGGATTTAATGAACGAAACACTGCCAGCTTTAAAGCATTTTGTGTTGCCTGGCGGAAACACTGTTGTTTCTTACTGTCATATTGCGCGCTGCGTTTGCAGAAGGGCAGAAAGGCTGACAGTAGAACTTGCAGAAAATAGCTTTGTAGATGAGCACGTAACGATTTACCTGAACCGGTTGAGTGATTATTTGTTTGTTTTGGCACGAAAACTGAGCGCCTATTTTAAAGCAGAAGAAAACATTTGGATACCACGTGTTTAATAGTGGAAAAATAAGTTTGTTTTGCTCAAAAATTTTAATATACTTTGCGCTTAATAAGAATAAGAATTTAATAGAATTGAAGATATGTATTGGACATTAGAATTAGCATCGCACCTGGAAGACGCACCATGGCCTGCAACTAAAGACGAATTAATTGATTATGGTATCCGTTCTGGTGCCCCTGTAGAAGTAATCGAAAACTTACAGGCATTAGAAGATGATGGCGAGCCTTATGAAACGATTGAGGAAATCTGGCCAGATTATCCCACTAAAGAAGATTTCTTCTTTAACGAAGATGAATATTAATAATCTGACCGAATAGAAAGAAAAGCAATTTCCCGAAAAGAAGTTGCTTTTTTGTTTTTTCGGAATTACGCCAACTGCCATACACTCAACGCTCCCGGGGCCCTGCTAATAAAAAACTTACATTTTTTAAACAAAACTTAAAAGACAGGTGTTAATAGAGCAATAATATAACATTACTGAAATATAACATTGCTTAAAAAATTAACACTATGGGAAATTTATTGTATTTAGTCGCAGTAGTATTGGTAATACTATGGGTGATCGGATTTATATTTCACGGCTTCGGCGACGTTGGCGGAATAATCCACGTTTTATTGGTAATCGCAGTTATTGCAATCCTGCTTAAAGTAATTGGCAGGGCCGCATAAAATATATTTAGCGGACATTCAGTAGCCTCAAATGCTATTGAAACAAAAAGGAGTCCTGAAATTTCGGGACTCCTTTTTTTATATCTTAATTTTTTAACAGCAACTCTGCAAGTTCGAGATCGATAGGGTACGTGATTTTAATATTTCCCCTTTCACCTTCAATAATATTGATTGGGTAGCCGATCGATTCCACCACGCTGGCATCATCAGTAAAATGATCAGCGAAATCCTGGTTATAAGCTTCTTTAAGGATATTAAGGCTAAAAGTTTGCGGTGTTTGTACAAGATAGATTTCATCGCGCTTTAGTGCGGATGTTTTATGGTCTCTTAGCATCCTTACGCTGTCGCTTGATTGTACTGCTGCAATTACGTTTCCCTGAGCTTCAGCTGCTTTAAAACAGTTGTCGATAAGTGACTTGGATACCAATGGCCTTACCGCATCATGTATGGCAACCAGACTTTCTTCTTCTATGTTACAAATCGCGTTTTTAACCGAATGGAAACGTTCTTTTCCACCATCAATAACCTCATGTGGAATGCGAAAATTAAATTCTTCGCATAAACGGTTCCAGTAACCTTGCTGGTCTTTATTAAGTACCAATAAAATTTTGGGTTGTGTATCGCTTTGTGCAAAAGCTTTTATAGTATGCATCAAAACCGGCAGGTTTTTAAGCAGTAGAAATTGTTTTGGGGTTTCTGTTTGCATCCGATTGCCAGAACCGCCTGCTACAATTATAGCGTAGTATTTCATATTTTAAGAGATGAGATTATAGATTTGAGATATGAGACCTGATTAACTCAAATCTCATATCTCATTACTCAAATCTATATGATTAGCATGGCATCACCATAGCTGTAAAATTTATATTTTTCTTTTACTGCAACTTCGTAAGCATTCATTACGTTTTCGTAACCACCAAATGCACTTACCATCATCAATAAAGTAGATTCTGGTGTGTGGAAATTGGTAATCATTGAGTTTGCAATACTGAAATCGTATGGAGGGAAGATGAACTTACTGGTCCAGTCGTTTGCTGCTTTTAATGTTCTGTTGGCAGAAACAGCAGATTCTATAGCACGCATTGAAGTTGTTCCAACCGCACAGATTTTTCTTTTATCTTCTATGGCTTTATTTACGATGTTCGCGTCTTTCTGCTCGATGATAAACTGCTCAGAATCCATTTTGTGTTTGGTTAAATCTTCCACCTCAACAGTTCTGAAAGTTCCCAAACCAACGTGTAAAGTTACTTCTGCAAACTCAATACCTTTAAGCTCTAAACGTTTCATTAACTCGCGGCTAAAGTGCAAACCTGCAGTTGGCGCAGCCACAGCACCTTCATGCTTGGCAAAAATTGTTTGATAACGTTCTTTATCTTCGGCAGTTGCTTTACGTTTAATGTATTTAGGAAGCGGGGTTTCGCCTAAAATTTCAACGTTTTTTCTAAACTCTTCGTCAGTACCTTCAAATAAGAAACGGATGGTACGTCCGCGTGATGTGGTATTATCTACAACCTCAGCAACCAATAAATCATCGTCGCCAAAATATAATTTGTTACCTACACGGATTTTACGGGCCGGATCTACCAAAACATCCCATAAACGTAGTTCCTTGTTTAATTCACGCAATAAGAAAACTTCGATAGTTGCACCGGTTTTCTCTTTATTGCCATATAAACGTGCAGGAAAAACTTTAGTGTTATTTAATATCATTACGTCCTTGTCATCGAAATAACCTAAAACGTCTTTGAAAATTTTATGTTCAATTTTACCGCTGTCTTTATGCAATACCATTAGGCGGGCTTCATCGCGTTGTTCGGCCGGATTATTGGCTACTAATGATTCTGGTAAGTTGAATTTGAATTGTGATAATTTCATTCTTGATGAATTTTTTGAGGTGCAAAAATACGAATTTAATTTTTCTTTTCCGTATTTTATCAAACGCTTTTAAGGTATATTATGTTTTACTTCATTTTGAAACAAATAATACGGCGATTAAATGCGATGTACGTATAAAATTAATTAGTTTTGATGATCAGCTGTAACCTTTTCAATGGCTTTGCATCTAACCTTTAATTATGATAATCTTTAGGCTAATAGGCGAGAGTTTCCGTTTTGCATTTGATGCGTTGCGCCAGAACAAATTACGCACCATGTTATCGCTTTTAGCCATAACAATCGGTATTTTTACCATTATCGCCGTGTTTTCTGCGGTAGATACTTTTCGTGGTAAACTACAGTCGAGTGTAGATAAACTGGGTTCTAACACCATTTACGTTCAGAAATGGCCATGGAGCTTTGGCGATAATTATCCCTGGTGGAAATATATGAACCGCCCTCAGCCTTCACTCCGTGATTTTGAAGCCCTAAGAGAACGTATTGAAAACGCTCAGGGGGTTACTTTCGAAATATCAACTAACGACAGAACCATCAAATACAGAAGCAGTTCTGTAGAAGGGATTTCGGTTTGGGCCGCCTCTCATGATTTTAATAAAACCTGGAACTTTGAGCTTCAGGATGGCCGGTATTTTACAGAAAATGAAAGTAAAAACGGCACGCCGGTATGTATTTTGGGATCTGATATAGCTGCAGGACTTTTTGACGGAGATGAACCTGTAGGCAAGCAGGTGCAGATTTTAGGTCGTAGATTAACTGTTGTCGGCGTTTTCAAAAAAGAGGGTGAAGACATGTTAGGTACTTCACTTGATAAAAACGTTAACATTCCGATCAGCTTTGCTAAAGGTGTTTTAGATATCCAGAACGAGCGCTATGGTCCGCAGATTACCGTTCGTGGCAAAGATAATGTGAGTTTGGAGGAAGTAGAGAGCGAACTGAAAGGTTTAATGCGCTCGATCCATAGAATCAGGCCCGGACAGGAAGAAGATTTTGCACTGAATAAAACGACTATTATTTCTAATCAACTGGATTCGATGTTCAAAATGGTAAACATTGCGGGCTGGGTAATTGGGGGCTTTTCAATTCTGGTTGGTGGTTTTAGTATTGCGAACATCATGTTTGTATCGGTTAAGGAACGGACCAATATTATCGGTATTCAAAAATCTTTAGGCGCAAAAAACTACTTTATACTATTACAATTTATATTTGAATCGATTTCACTTTGTATTTTAGGTGGATTGCTGGGCTTGCTGCTCGTCTTTCTGCTCGCTTTGGCTATTGGAGCAGCAACAGATTTCCATATCATCCTTGGGCTAAACAATATTGCCTTAGGGATTGGAATATCAATCATTATCGGCACGATTTCAGGTTTTTGGCCAGCTTATTCTGCATCAAGATTAGATCCGGTAGAAGCGATTAGAAGCTAATTCAGTTAACAGTTTTCAGTTGACAATTATCAGTTAACAATTAATTATAAACTATAATTTTAAATTGGTTTAGCACTGATCTATTGCCATTTTTAAAAAGGTTTTTACTTCCTCGTTGATATCTTCTTTAAAATATATTCTTAAATGGTGGTTAAACTGTTCTGTACCGGGAACCTGTGCAATTTTGGTGAAGCACAGATTATTTTCATAAGGCTGATCAAATGGAATAACCACATGGATGAAATTTTTGCCCAATTGTGTGAGGTACGCAAAGGGAGTTTTGGATTCGATGACTATCATTGATTTCGTGGCGCGAAGATTAACTTCACTCATTTCAGCCAATTGCTCAATAAAAAAACGGAATAACCCTAAGGTATATTCCGTTTTTCCGTTTAAAAAGTCTGATATTTGTTTTTCTTCAGACATATACTCTTTTTAATCTTCTAATAATTTTGTTGCAGCCTCATCCACAAACCAGGTTAATTTCCCATCAATCGGATCGATTAACTGAGAAGGATATAGATCAACATTTTTTTCCGTATCACCGATTACATGTTTTAAGGCTTCTGCCTTATTTTCTCCAAAAACCAAAAATGCAACATTATCAGCCTTATTAATTAACGGAGCGGTAAAACTGATGCGGTAAGTATCCAGTTTTTCTACATAAACCGAAGCTACATTAACTTCTTCATCTTTAACCAAAGTAGTGTGGGGGAAGATAGAAGCGGTATGCGCATCATCACCCATGCCTAATAATATAAGGTCGAACGCGATATCTTCACCATTAAAATGTTTATCAATGGCTTTTTTGTATTCAATCGCTGCTTTTTCGGGCGCTAAAGTAGTATCTACATAAAAAATGTGATCTTCTTTAATGCCGAGTGGATCTAAAATGGTTTTTTTAGCCATTAATCCGTTGTAATTATCATCATCGGCCGGAACATTACGCTCATCGCCAAAGAAAAAATATACTTTTTCCCAATCAATGCGGTGCTGACCTTCTGTTGCGAGGAAGTGATAAAGTGCTTTAGGAGAACTCCCACCCGTTAATACAAAGTTAAAACGGTCGTTTTCTTCGATAGACATTTCTGCAATTTTAATTATATAATCTGCCAGGTCCTGGTTAAGTTCTTCTAATGTTTTGTATATAAGTAGATTCATGCTAATATATTAATCGTCATTGCGAGGAACGAAGCAATCCTACAACGGTCGCTATTCGAAACCTATAGATTTAAGATTGCTTCGTACCTCGCAATGACGGATGAGTTTTATTCCTTATTCTTTAATGGCAGGTTAAACCAATGGAAACCATCTCTAGCGATAAGGGCTTCAGCTTCTTCCGGTCCCCAGCTATCGGCAGGGTAGTTAGGGAAATTGATCGATTTTTTGCTCTCCCATGTATTTAAAATCGGCATTACCAGTTCCCACGCGGCTTCTACCTGATCGCCACGCATAAACAAAGTCTGGTCGCCCATCATGGCATCCAGTAACAAGGTTTCGTAAGCTTCAGGGGTATCGCCCTCATAAGTTCCCTTATAATCGAAAACCATATCAACAGGGTTTAACACCATATCTAAACCTGGCCTTTTAGCCTGAACCTGCATACGGATACTCATTTCTGGTTGAATGCTGATTACCAGCCTGTTCTGTTGCCAGTTTTCGGTTACACCTGAAGAGAAAATTTGGTGCGGCACATCCCTGAACTGGATGGTAATTAACGATGAAGTCTGGTTTAAGCGTTTTCCTGTTCTTAAATAGAAAGGAATGCCCTGCCATCTCCAGTTGTCGATATGGAATTTAACCGCGGCAAAAGTCTCCGTATTTGAATGCGGATCTACACCTTTTTCCTGGCGGTAGCCCGGAACTTCTTTACCTTCAACCCAACCCTTACTGTATTGACCACGAACGGTGTGGAAACGGATATCTTCGGCTGAAAATGGACGCATGGCTTTTAAAACCTCCACTTTGCGGTTTCTGATTTCATCGGCATCGAAATTGATCGGCGCTTCCATGCCAATTAAACAAAGCAATTGCAACAGGTGATTCTGTATCATATCCCTTAACGCACCAGAACCTTCGTAATAACCACCACGATCTGCAACGCCCAATTGTTCGGTTACAGAAATCTGCACATGATCGATGTATGACCTGTTCCATAACGGCTCGAATAAGGCATTTGCAAAACGGAAAGCCATCATATTCTGAACCGTTTCTTTACCTAAATAGTGGTCGATACGGTAAATCTGTTTCTCGGTAAAAATAGTTGCCAGTAAAGCATTCAGTTCTTTTGCCGATTCTAAATCATGGCCAAAAGGTTTCTCGATAACAATACGGCTGTTATCTTCATCCTGCGTTAATTTATATTTCTGTAAACATTCGGCAATGATAGGGAAGAAGTTAGGCGCAACGGCCAGGTAGAAAATTACCTGTGTACCGGCACCATATTCTTTCTGATATTTCTCTACCGCCTCTTTAAGGTTTTCGAAGGTTTTTGGCTGTGCAAAATCGGTAGGACAGTAGTGGATGGTGTTTCCAAAATTTTCCCACTTTTCCTTTTTCACTTTACCACTGCGGCTAAACTGGTTTACAGCATCTTCCAGGGCAGCTTTATAGCTGTCGTCGGTAAATTCAGTTCTGCCCGTACCAATAATGGCAAACTTTTCTGGCATGTAACCCTCTATAAATAAGTTATATAGGGCAGGTGCTAATTTTCTTTTGTTTAAATCACCTGTTCCACCAAATATTACAAAAATGGTAGGGTTTAATGCGGTTTTGGTTTTCATTTTATGTTTTTGTTCGTGAATCAAATGGGTTATGATAATTTATTCCAATCGGCATGGAAAACGCCTTCTTTATCAATACGTTCAAAAGTATGCGCACCAAAGAAATCTCTTTGTGCCTGGATTAAATTAGAAGGCATTCTGCCGGTAGTAATGGTATCAAAATAGGTTAGGGTAGAAGCAAATGCAGGAATACCCAGACCAGAACTGATACAGGCGCCAATGGCTTTACGTGTGCCTGCTAAAGTACCTTTAATGATATTTTGAATGCCGGCATCGCCAAACAAGTGCTCTAAAGCGTTGTTTTTTTCGTAAGCCTGATAAATATCTTCTAAGAATTTAGCCCTGATGATACAGCCACCACGCCAGATTTTAGCAATTTCCTGTAATTGTAAATCGTATTTATATTCTTTAGAAGCCTGAACCAACAAGTGCATGCCCTGCGCATAAGCGCTGATCATGGAGAAGTAAAATGCATCTTCCAGTTCTTCAACCGTTACTTCGATTTTGGTATCTTTTTTACCGAAAGCTTCTTCCAAAGAAACCCTTAATGCTTTAAATTTAGATAAATCGCGGTTTGAAACAGCTTCGTTAATGGTTGGGATTGGCAGCTGAAGTTCCATAGAAACCTCTGATGTCCATTTTCCGGTACCTTTTGAACGGGCTTCGTCTTTAATCTGATCTAAAAGATCATTTTGTGTTTCGGTATCTTTAAATAAGAAAATTTCAGCAGTAATTTCAAGTAAGAAAGATTGCAACCTGCCTTCGTTCCATTTTTTAAATACTTTATAAATTTCGTCGTTTGAGTAACCTAAACCATTTTTAAGAATGCCATAAACTTCGGCAATCAGCTCCATAATGGCATATTCGATACCATTATGTACCATTTTGACAAAGTGACCAGAAGCACCGGGACCAATGTAAGTTACGCATGGATCGGTACCAACTTTTGCAGCCACAGCATCAAAAACATCTTCAACTACGTTATAAGCTTGTTTATCGCCGCCCGGCATCATGCTAGGACCAAAACGTGCTCCTTCTTCACCACCAGAAATGCCCATTCCGAAGAAATGAAGGCCATCTTTTTCCAGTTCATCCACACGGCGGTTGGTATCGGTAAAGTGTGAGTTACCGCTATCGATAATGATATCACCTTTGCTCAAAAGTGGTTTTAATTCTGCAATAACACTATCTACAATTGGTCCGGCTGGTACTAATAAAATTAACGTACGGGGTGTCTGCAAACTTGAAATAAAGCTTTCAATCTCGCTAAAGCCCTCTAAATGATGTTCTTTGCCTTCTTCTTCAAGCTTCGAGATCATTTTTTGGTCTTTATCATAACCCGTTACAGAAAAGCCCTTATCAGCCATATTCAATAATAAGTTTCGGCCCATTGTACCCAAACCGATCATTCCCAATTTATATTTTTTCGAATCGTTATTTGCCATTTTTTATTTTTTAGAATGCACCCAAAATTAGGGTTTACAAATTAATAATGTAGATTTTGTTGTTAAAAGATTGTAATAAAGGTCAATTATTTTTCTGGTTCAACCGTAAAGATATTATACTTATCGGCCAGCTTCCACAGCTTTGCACCGCCTTTAATACCATCTCTGTTGGTTACGATTTTAATGTTGTCTTCAAGCTTAAAATCGATCTGTTTCGAATTTCCACCACCTATATATAAGGTATCATAATTGAAAACCGTTTTATAGATTTCGATTACTTTTTTCAACCTTTTGTTCCAGCGTTCGCCACCAATTTTTTCAAAGGCCTTATTGCCGATGTAATCGTCGTAATCTTCTTCTTTATTGATCGGGAAATGTGCCAGTTCTAAATGCGGAAGTAATTCTCCATCAAATAACAATGCTGTACCGAAACCTGTACCCACTGTAAAAACAATTTCGAAACCCTTGCCATCTACCACACCTAAACCTTGCTGATCTGCATCGTTTACCAAACGTACGGGTTTGCCTAATTCGTTTGCTACGCGTTGGGCAAGATCTACACCGGCCCATTTATTTTTAGCCAGGTTGGGGGCGGTTTTAACAATACCGTTTTTAACATAACCAGGAAATCCGATCGACACCCGATTATAAGTATCAGGAAAAGGCTTAATTAAGTCTACAATGCCCGA
Organism: Pedobacter sp. 22226; assembly: GCF_052045455.1. NCBI lineage: Bacteria > Pseudomonadati > Bacteroidota > Sphingobacteriia > Sphingobacteriales > Sphingobacteriaceae > Pedobacter > Pedobacter sp. 22226. The sequence continues at coordinate 216,374 of NZ_JBQEPB010000009.1, forward strand.
AACGATATCTTTTGGAGTAGCTTCTGGTGGAGTTTTGCTTTTTAAATATTCAGTAAGCATGTTTCCGCCTTCATCTAAAAGTACTGTTTTTATACTGGTACCGCCAATATCGATCGATAATATATTGTTGTTTTCAGCTTTTTTCTTAATCGCCATAGTGATGTATTTATAATTTCGAAGTTCTACAAATAAATTAAAACAACAAACATTAAATGAATAAGGAAGTAATTTATGTGTAATAATATTATCTATAAAATCTATGTATTTAATAGAATATAATTATGTTTGTGACGTTAACATAAAAAAGACCACAGTTTATGAGCGTAAATTACCTTGCATTTGCGATACCAGCATTTTTTATTTTTGTATTTATTGAGTTTAAGATTGCACAGCATCAGAAAAAAGCGAAGATATTTAAATACGAAAGTACCGTTGCAAATTTTAGTGTAGGTATTGCCGAAAGGTTGCTCAATTTATTTATAGCTGCCAGCTTTTACCAGGTATATAAATGGGTGTATGTAAACTATGCCATTTTTGATATTTCTACCAAATGGTATGTATGGATATTGTTGCTCCTTGCTACTGATCTGGTTTGGTACTGGTACCACAGGTTAGGGCACGAGATTAATTTTTTATGGGCGGCACACATCGTACACCACCAGAGCGAGGAATTTAATTTATCTGCAGCTGCCCGTATTACCACCATTCAGGCTATTTTTCGTAATGTTTTCTGGTGTGCCTTACCATTAATCGGTTTTCACCCTAATATGATTATTACCATACTTTTGGCGCATGGCGCCTATTCGTTTTTTACACATACACAGTTGATTGGCAAGCTGGGCTGGCTCGAAAATGTATTTATAACTCCTTCATTACATGGGGTTCACCATGCATCGGATGAAAAATACCTCGACAAAAATTATGGAGATGTTTTCGTTTTCTGGGATAAATTGTTTGGTACTTTCCAAAAAGAAGAGGAAGCCCCGAAATATGGCTTAACGCATCCTATTAAAAGCTATAGCTTTTTATGGCAGCATTTTCATTATTACCTCGAAATTGCAGAAGCTTACCGGCGTGCAAATGGATTTAAAGCAAAATGGGATGCTGTTTTTGGCAGTCCGGCTTTAATGGACCAGAATATCAGGCCGGTTTTAGAAGAACGTTATTACCAAAATAAGATACAGCACGAGGCTAAACCTAAACCCAAATTTAAAATTTATTTAAATGTCCAGCTGATGATGGTGGTGGCAATGCTAACCGGTACTACTATGTTTTACGGATACCTAACTCTGGTACATAAAGTGGCTATAGCAATTTTTATTCTGGTTACACTGATCAATATCGGAGCACTGTTAGAGCAACGCAAATGGATTTATTACCTGGAATGTTTCAGGTTAATCCTGATATTCGGTTACTTTTTCTACACTTTTAATATTACCGAGTTACTGATATTTCCAGTTGTTGGGCTGATTGTACTTGAAAGGACATTCTCGCTTAATGCTTTATATAAAAAACATGTACTCAACATAAATCCAACACAATTAATACATCCGTAACTTAAAGGCAAAGTTTGCTTAACGTTACCGTAACGTTGGCAGGCTACTTTTGCTGGCAAGATGAAGGATGTATATTTAAGCAAAAGTGATGAAGATTTAATGTCTTTATTGGCAAATCAGGACAACCTTGCATTAGAAACGCTTTTTAACAGGTATTACCCTGCCTTATGTAAATTTACCTCCATTTACATTAAGGATTATAATAAAGCCGAAGAGCTTATTGCTGATCTGTTTATGAAGTTGTGGGACAGAAGAAACGAGCTTCAGGTTAAATCGATTAAAAAGTACCTGTTTACTGCCGCCAAAAATTTAGCCTTTAATGAAATTCAGCGCGTAAAACTTTATATTTTAAGTATAAACGATCGCGAGGATACACTCGATTATCCGGATACTTATTTAAATCCACACGAACAGCTTACCAGTAGAGAATCCTATTCTGAAATTATAGGTTTGATTAACTTATTGCCCGACCGGCAGCGAGAAGTGCTTTTAATGAGTCGCATCGATTTGCTGGAAAAAAATATCATTGCCGATTTATTGGGTATTTCGGTAAGAACGGTAGAAACTTTACTATATCAGGCTGTGAAAAACTTTAGATCACTGACTGCCGACCGATCGAAGATTTAATCTGTTTCTTTGTTTTCCAATTTTTAATGGAAAGTCATTTTTCTAAACATGATTTACAGTCAGTTTATAGGAAATTTGCGGTTTCTGGCTTTTGGCCCTTTCAGTCCCGCTTTTTGGTACGAGTTCCGATGAAGGATCGGAAGCTCTTCCCTGCAATCGGGTTTATTTAAGTAAGGCTGGTGCTCTGAAACCTAAAACCACTTGCACCGGAAATACCAGATTAATTTGATTTTGTATCAGGCTGTTGCACCTACACCTGACAAGAGCGGATCTCTGGAGCGGATAGCGGGGCTAAAAGACCCATGAAATACGACCATTCATTTCCAAAAAAAGCATTTATGTTTTTCCTTGAATGAAACAATCCTTCAAATTATTAATCCATTTAGCCTACTCTTTACACTTAACAATTTGTTAACAATAACTTGATCTTTTTCGCTACGTATTGGCGCCGTTTAATCTGTCTTACATCCAGAACAGCATTACTAAATGGACGAACGTTACTACAGATTAATAGAAAATTACAGCAAGAAAACCATTGGCAGTGAAGATTTAACTGATTTACTGATGTGGGTTGGAAGCAGCCAGCAGAATCAGCAGATTTTCAGGGAGACTTTACAGGCCTTTGAGGCCGCAGATTATTCGCTAAACAAACCTGCTAATCAGCAAAAAAGCTGGCTGGCCATTCAACAGCATATCCAAAATAGCGTTGATCAATCGCTTATAATAAAGAAAATCAATTACCGGAAGTATTTTACCATCGCAGCTGCTATTGTGATCATTGCGTTATTGCCGGTTCTCTATTTCAATACCCTTCATCCAAAAAAAACCGAAGTTGTGGCTTATAATGAAATTTATAATCCACGCGGACAAAAAAGATTGGTTACCATGCCTGATGGGTCTAATATCTACCTCAATGGCGATACCAAGATCCGTTACGCACTCAATTTTAATACCTCCGCCCAACGGATCGTTTATTTAGATGGCGAAGCTTTTTTTGATGTGCAGCACCGTAACAAACAGCCTTTTGTAGTGTACACCGGTAAAGTAAGTACCACTGTTCTGGGTACTTCATTTAATGTAAATGCTTATCCATCATTAAAAAACATTACCATCACCGTTCAATCGGGAAAAGTAGGGGTACTGTTTAAAAATCAGGGAAACACAGCTCCTGTGCAGTTTCTTTTGCCTGACGAACAACTTACCATTAACAAAAACAACGGAAAATTTGCCAAGAAACAAGTACACGCAATTGATTTTGATAGCTGGAGGGAATACAAAATCTTTTTTTACGATAAACCCCTGAGCGAAATCGCTGAGGTAATTGCCCGTGAGTATGATCTTGATATTGAAATAAAAAACGAAGCTTTAAAAAAGGTAAAGCTTACCGCAAAATTTGATAAATGTTCGGCGAAGCAGATTATGGATGTAATTGCCAGGCTATCGGACTCAAAATACAAAATCTATGAAAATAAAGTAATCATTTATTAACGATAAACTATAAAGATAGATATGATATAAAATTACTAAAGCCGAAAAATGGCTCGAAATGCTGGACACATTTCAAGCCCTAAAAACTGTTTAAACTCATTTGACAAAGTAAAACTTAGTAAAGATATGAAAATTAATACCCGATGGATGGAAAACGTCTGTCAGTATCCCTCAAAAATTATGGTAATTATCGCCATAATGATGTTGAATATGCTCTCTTTCTCTCAATATATCCATGCCCAAAATGACAAGAAAATTTTATTCGAAGCTGATGGCATGACTTTAAAAAAAGCTTTTGAAACTTTAGAAAAGCTTAGCGGTAATCATATTGCCTATAATAATAATCAGCTCGACGATCAGAAAAGGGTATATGTTTCGCGCGGGAACCGGTCGGTATTCGAAATACTCGATCTGCTTCTAAAAGGAATGCCTTTTACCTATAAAGCGGGTGGTGCCGGCAACATTCTGATTACAGCAAAAAACACCAGCACCGGCAGAATCATTGGGAAGGTTGTTGATGAAAATAACGAGCCTATTCCGGCTGCAACCATTAAAATTGTTGAACTTAACGCGGTTGGGCAAACCAATAACAATGGCGAATATAGTTTTAATGTTGCCCAGGGCATTTACACGGTTGAGGCAAGATTTATTTCTTACGACATTGCCAAAAGGCAGCAGGTAAAGGTTAATGTTGGCGGAACTACGAATGTTAATTTTAAACTGGTACAAGCTGATAATTCACTAAATGAGGTGGTGGTTACAGCACTGGGTATTAAAAGGCAGGAAAAAGCTTTGGGTTATGCCGTAACTAAAATTGATAGTAACCAGTTAACAGAAGCTGTTTCTACCAACTGGACAGATGCACTTTCGGGCAAAGTTGCCGGTTTAAATTTGATCAGGTCAAACAGTGGTCCGGCAGGTTCAAACAAAATCATTTTAAGGGGTGAAAACAACCTAACAGGTGATAACGAGGCCTTGATTGTGCTTGACGGTGTGGTGATTAACAATAGTGGGGGTAGACGTACAGCAAACAGTTCAGACGGTGTTTATGGGACCGGAAGTGATAACATGCCTGCGGATTACGGAAGTTCGATTAACGATATCAATCCTGAAGACATTGAAAGTGTAACGGTATTAAAAGGTCCTGGTGCTGCTGCCTTATACGGCCAACGTGGTGCAAACGGAGCCATTATTATTACTACTAAATCAGGCAATTCAAAACATAAAAAGGTAAATATCAGATTCACTTCCAACGGGTCTTTCGAAGAGGTTAACCGCTGGCCCGATATGCAGTACGAATATGGTCAGGGTTTAGATGGCGCTTCATATTATTCTTACGGAGCAAGTGCCGATGGTGCAAGTACCAGCGGAACAAGTTCTGCTTATGGTCCGCGTTTTGACGGCCAGATGTTTTTCCAGTACGATCCGGTTACTCAAACAGGAGGTAAAACCCGTACACCCTGGGTACCTTATAAAAACCAGATCAGGGATTTCTTTAGCACCGGCGAAAATTTAACCAACTCATTGAGCTTGGATGGAAGGTATAAAAACACCACAGCTCGTTTTTCGGTTACCAACCAAAACAATACCTGGATTGTACCCAATACCGGAATAGAACGTACCACACTTACCTTATCAACAAACACCGACGTCACTTCTAAATTAAAGATTGCCACTAAAATCAATTATGGCAACAGGTTTAGCGACAACCTGCCGGGTGCGGGTTATGGTAACCAATCGTTAATGTACTGGTTTATTTTCTGGCAACCAAATGCAAGTTTGGATTGGATCAAGAATTATTGGGCAAACGGACAGGAAAATAAAGTAATTAAATATCCTTTTAGTTCGTTCCCGGAGAACCCTTATGCAGTAGTTGACGAATTTATCAATAGAACCGGACGTAATAACATAACGGCAAATATTCAGGCCAGTTATCAGTTTACAAAAGAATTGAGTCTGTTATTAAGGTCGAGTATCGATTATTCTAACGAGCGCCGTGCACAAGATCGTCCGTACGATTCTGGTAGCCGTTTACCTAAAGGTTCAACGCGTCAGCAGCACATTAATTCGCAGGAAACCAATATTGATTTCCTATTAAGGTATGATAAAAAAATCAATAAAGATTTCAGTATCAATGCCACTTTGGGTGGAAGCGAGTTAAGAAACAAATACAATAAATCTGATTTACGTGCCGATGGTTTAACCGTTCCTGATATCTACGATTTAACCAATAACTTATATCCGTTAATTTCTATCCCTGATACCAGCAGATACCGTATTAATAGTTTTTACGGGGTTTTATCTACCAACTATAAAAATTACTGGTACGTAGAACTTACTGGCCGTAAGGATTGGAGCAGTGTATTGGCTACGGCAACCAGAACAGATAATGTTGGATTTTTCTATCCCGCAATCAGTACCAGTTTTGTGCTTTCAGAATTTTTTAAATTACCAAAAGCAATCAGTTTTGCTAAATTAAGGGCTTCAGTTTCGCAGGTGGGTAGCGGTGGTACCACACCTTACCGTACTGCTTATACCTATTCGTTGGCTTCTAATGGTACTTACCCGGATAGTTCGCTTGTAAATCCGACCATCTTACCAAACGAAAATTTAAAACCGCTAAAAACCACCACTTATGAAGTAGGTACTGAAGTAAGCTTATTTAAAGGCAGGTTAGGCTTTGATGTGGCCGTTTATGCAGGAAACACTAAAAACCAGATTTTAACCCGAATTGTGGACCGTTCAACTGGCTATAACCAGGCCTTGATTAACGCAGGACAGGTAAATAATACTGGTGTTGAGGTAGCCTTAAACGGAACACCGGTTGTGACAAAAGGAGGTTTTAAGTGGACGATGAACGCCACTTTTGCTTCAAACTCAAATGTGATTAAAGCCTTAACTGATAGCTCGATTATTTTACGTACGGGTCCGGTAGCAGGCGGACAGATTGTGGCTAAAGTTGGTGGAAGCATGGGCGATTTATATGGCAGGGGATACGTACGCGATCCGCAGGGAAATGTGGTTTATGATGCCACAACCGGTTTTGCAAAAATTACCAATGATGTAGTGTACCTCGGTAATACCATGCCTAAATATAAATTCAGTATCGGGAGTACCTTTGCTTACAGAAACATCAGCTTAAGTGTGCTTTTTGATGCACAGGTGGGCGCGGTTGCACACTCTTTATTAAACTACAAAATGGTTGAGCAGGGTAAACTAACCAGCACGCTGCCTGGCAGGTATAATGGCATTGTAGGTAATGGAGTGGTTCAGCTGGCCGATGGTTCTTATGTTCCAAATACCACAGTTGCCTACGATATTGACGAATATTACCGCTCGCACGCAGGTGCAGATAATGCAGAGGGCAGTACCTTCAGCACCGATTTTATCAAATTCAGGGAAGCTTCTCTAAACTATAAGTTTAATCCGCGTTTCCTTAAAAGAATCGGACTTTCATCCGCAACCTTCGGAGTTTATGGCCGTAACCTTTTTATCTGGTCACCATGGCCAATGTTCGATCCCGAATTTGGTACGCTTAGCGGTTCTGATATTGTTACCGGATTTGAGATTGGTCAGTTCCCCTCAACCAGAACTTTTGGTTTCAATTTATCAATTGGCATATAATCTTTTAAAACATGAAAAAGAATCTATATAAAATTATTGCAGCTTTAGTAGTGTCCGCAAGTACACTTTCCTCATGCGATAAAAACTTTCAGGAAGTTAACACCGATCCGATTAATATCCTTTCAACCACACCTGATAAGTTACTGGCACCAGCCCTGGTGAATACATTAACCTATGGCATGATCCGTAACCGAAATTTTAACAACGAACTGATGCAGGTAACGGTAAGCATCAGCGATGGCGACGGAACTGTATTCCGGTATGAGTACAGAAGTACCTTTTCTGATTACCTGTGGAATGCATGGTATGTACAATTAACCAATTTTAAAGACATTTATAACCTGGCCGGAAAGCCGGGCATGGAAAATAAATCATATCAGGGGATTTCTCTGGTCTGCCAGTCGTGGGTATATTCTATGTTGTCAGATACTTATGGCGATATTCCATATTTCCAGTCAAATCAGGGTAGTACCGGTGTTTTAGAACCAAAATTCGACAAGCAGAAAGACATCTACCTCGATATGTTTAAAAAACTCGAGGAGGCCAATACATTGTTAAGTTCGGGCGTAGCGATTACACCTTCAAGCGATCCGGTATTTAAGGGCAATATTGCCAAATGGCGTAAGTTCTGCAATTCGTTGTACCTGAGGTTATTACTAAGGGTTTCGGGTAAATCTGAGGTTTCTGCACAGGCAATTGCTAAAATTAAAGAAATCGTAAATACGAACCAGGCCAACTATCCGATTATGGCAAACAATAGCGAATCTGCAACTTTAACCTGGACAGGTTTAACCGGAACAGATCCCTATGTAAATCCTTATGTAAATGGGGTGAGGGTACAGGATTTTAGATCGCCGGCCATTGGAAGCTTTTTTATTGAGCATTTAAGAGACTGGGCCGATCCACGTATTGATGCAAATGCACCAAATGGTGATGGTGGTGTAAACAGGCTTGGTATTGCTCAGGGTCCTCAGGGATATTCTGGTGTGCCGAGTGGTTATGCTGTTGGCGCTGGTGTAGTAAAACAGGCTTATTTTTATTCGTACGATCAGGCTTTGGGAAGCAGTACATATGGTGCCAAATCCCTGCAACAATCAGCTAAAACAGGTATATTGATGAACTATGCGGAGCTTCAGTTCATTTTGGCCGAGGCAGCAGTAAAAGGCTGGATTAATGGTTCTGCTGTTAATTACTATAACGCAGGTATTGCCAATGCCATTAATTACTGGGTGCCTGCATTTTCTACCTCAACCTCGTCTGCAGCTTTTACCAAATACGTTACTGATGCCGATATAGATTGGGACAATACGCAATCTACCGAAGGTAAAATGGAACAGATTCACTTGCAGAAATACTTCGCCCTGTTTCTTGTCGATATGCAGCAATGGTTCGAGTATCGCCGTACCGGGCATCCTGTTTTACCAAAAGGTGCAGGGCTAAGAAATGGAGGGGTAATGCCGGCAAGAATGACCTATCCCGTTTATGTGCAGTCGGCAAATCCCACAAACTATCAGTTAGCGGTAGCAGAACAAGGACCCGATGCAATTAATACAAATGTGTGGTGGCAGAAACCTTAATCAACAATTAAAAAATGATCAAAATGAAAAAGATAATATTTTATAGCTTAACTTTTCTCTCACTGGCAATGATATGGTCGGGGTGTAAAAAATCAAATTATCCTGGCGGTGTTATCGGTAATTATGTACCCCTGTATGATTTAAGAAACCTGTACAAGGGATCTGATGTAACGCTAACCAGCGAGAATATGTTTGGATCGAGTAGCATAACCGGTGTGGTAATATCAGACCATTCAGGTAAAAATTTGCCTGAGGGTTTACTTATTATTCAGGATAAACGCCGTTTAGGTTTAATCAGGGGTATTTCTATTCCTATCGGAGCCGATGCAGCCAAATATGTACCTGGAGATTCTGTTGGTATAAGAGTCGAAGGAGCCGTATTAAAAAGGGTTAATGGAATTTTGCAGGTTACTGGTGTTCCGGCCAGTGCAATCACTAAAATTGCATCCAATGTACCTATTCCTCCAAACCGTGTAGGCAGCAGTTTTATTTTAGCTAAACCGAATGACTACGAAAGTACGCTGGTGGCAATTGTAAAAGCCGGATTTGAGCCAGGCGCTGGTCCTAACGATACTTATGGAGGTGATAAAACAATTAACGATGGTTTTGATAATTTTACCTTGCATACTGAGCCTACCGCAACTTTTGCAAACACCGGCGGACTTAATTTTAACGGTAACTATTATGGAATTATTTTTAATACCGTTACGGCAAACGGCGCGTTAAAACCACACCAAAGAATGCGTACCATAAAAGATGCTGTTGCTTTAAGCTCTACACCTGATATTGCGGCAGCAATTATTACAGGTTATATGGCCGATGCAGAGGGGGGCGATGGAAATTACGAGTACATGCAGTTTTTGGCCACAAGAGACATTGATTTTGAAGTAACGCCATTTTGTGTGGTGGTAACAAACAATGCAGGAGCATCAACCCCTACAGGTGTTTTTCCTACAAAAGGATGGGCAACAGGCTCTGATGCATTAATTACTCCCGCCGGATTGGTTGCAAGAACATATAAATTCAATCTCACTTCGGGAAAGGTTTCAAAAGGCGAATTCTTTTATGTAGGCGGGTCGTCTAAACTGATCAACGGATCAAAATCAAAATCAATTGCATCATCTAAATGGATCAGGTCTAAAGATTATACTGTAGCAACCCCTGCAAATGCACCTGCAGGAAACGGTGATGGGTTTGGTTTATATACAACAGGCCTGTTTGCCAATTCGGGTAACGCATCTGGTTTTGCAATTTTCGAAGGTACAACTGTTGATGTAAATACAGCGCCGATCGATGTAATCTTTATCGGTAGCGGCGGTAGTTTATACAATGCACCTTCGGTAGGTTATAAGATTGCCAATACCGATTTTTACGATAAAATAAATCCGATTACGCTGGCATCACAACCGTACTACAGAAGCGGCGAAAACACATTGTGTTTTAATTACCAGCTGCCAGCCGATCAGGGTTTCTGGAACAAACTCGGAGGGATCTACAATCCATCTTTAGGTAAATGGATCAAAGCAAGAAGTCAGTCAGACATTAACCTGAGTATTTCTTCAACAATAGAAGATATCGAAGGAACTTCTCTGGTGAGGATTTTAAATGCTGTTACGGGCGAATATATCCGTACAGATACCATTCCGCCAACCAGATTAAAATAAAATAACATATAACCACTAAGAAAGTCACCTGGTTTTCTTAGTGGTTTTAATAAGATATCACTCCCATCCGTTTGCATCGACATGAACAGAAGATCCTTTATACAAAAATCAACTTTATTAACCACCACCTTATTCGTTAGCCTAAAATCCTTTCCTTCCTCACTTTTTTCTGTTGATGGTCTGGTAAGTGGCACCGTAACCAGTAAGGGAAAAGCCGTGGCAGGTGCTGTCATCTCTGATGGCTACAGCGTAGTCCAAACCGATAAAACCGGAAATTATCAACTAAAACTGCATGAACTTGCCCGTTTCGTATGGATCAGTACACCATCCGGCTACGAATTTAAAACTGAGAGCAGCATCGCGCGCCATTATTACAAACCGGATACTGCCGGCAAATTAAATTTCGACCTTAAACCTTTAAAACAAAACGATAACAAGCATAATTTCATCATCTGGGCCGATCCACAGGTAAAAACCAAAAAAGATGTGCAGCAAATGATGGAAACTTCTGTGCCCGATACCCGTGAAGTGGTAAAAAGTATGGGAAAAACATTGGTACATGGTATTGGTGTAGGCGATCTGGTTTGGGATAACTTCGACCTTTTTCCGGCTTACGACGAAGCCATTGCCAACATCGGAATTCCTTTTTTTCAGGCTTTAGGAAATCACGATCAGGATTACAGGCAAGGTGGCGATGATACGTCGGACCGTACCTTCCAGGCACATTATGGGCCTACTTATTATTCGTTTAACAGGGGCAAAGCACATTATGTGGTTTTAGATGATGTTCGCTATTTAGGCGTAGAAAGAACCTATGATGGATACATAACACCCACACAATTAGAATGGCTGGCCAAAGATTTACAATTGGTACCAAAAGATGCTTTGTTAATTATTTGCCTGCATATTCCGGTACACAATTCAGTAAAAAACAATGAAGATTTTTATGCCGTGTTAAAGGATTTTAAAAATGTGCATATCATGTCAGGTCATACGCATTTCAACAAAAATGTAATTAAAAATGGCATTTACGAGCATAATCATGGTACAGTTTGTGGTGGCTGGTGGACAGGCCCAATCTGTGGCGACGGAACACCCCGTGGATATGGTGTTTATGAAGTAAACGGAACCGATTTAAAATGGTATTATAAATCGACCGGCGAAGACCGTAAAAAACAATTAAGCATTTATGTTGATACCCTGACCAATCAAAAAAGATTGATTGCCAATGTTTGGAATTACGATCCTGAATGGAAAATTGAGTACTTTTTGGATGGTAAAGCAATGGGTACCTTAGCGCAGCAGGATGGATTTGATCCTTTATCAGTTAAATTGTATAAAGGTGATAAACTGCCAAATCCGAGACCATTTGTTGAGCCAATTTCTACCGATCATTTATTTCTGGCACATTTCGGGCCGGAAGTTAAAAAAGTAAAAGTTGTAGCTACCGATCGCTTTGGAGAAAAATTTGAAGCAGAAGTAGAAGCCTGACAATTTTGTCAGATGACTGTGGTTAGAAATTTAATATAGATTTAATTAACCGCGTTAAATGGAAACGCTTGATATCTCTATCTTGGGGCTAAGTTAATAGCGTTGAATGGCAACGTTAAACGCCACTGTAAAATCTCTTTTTTAGATATGAAACTTAAAAAAACAGCAATCTTTATTTTTTTATCTGCATTTGTGGTAAAATCGAATGCTCAGGAAGTTAAATTCCCCGCATTTAGTGCCGAGGCACACCGTGGCGGACGTGGTTTAATGCCCGAAAATACCATCCAGGCAATGTTAAATGCCATGAAAATCGATGGAATTACCACTTTGGAAATGGATACACATATCTCAAAAGATGGTAAAGTTGTTGTCACTCACGATGATTACCTGAGTCCTGCTTTTATGCTTACACCTGACGGAAAAGATATTCCGGCTTCAGATGCTAAAAAGTATCCGATTTTTGGCATGAACTACGATGAAATTAAACAGTTCGATTTGGGAACCAAATATTACGATCTTTTTCCGCAACAAAAGAAAGAAAAAACGCATTTGCCTTTACTAGCTGATCTCATCGATGCCGTACGGCATGATATTAAAACCAATAAACGCAAACCGTTTTTCTACAACATCGAAACTAAATGCAGCGAAAGCGGTGATGGGATCACCAATCCTAAACCGGAAGAATTTGTTAAACTTTTGATGGAGGTCATTATCAAGAAAAAGATCACTGATTTTGTAGTGATTCAATCTTTCGACAAGCGTACCATTCAGATTATCCACGAAAAGTATCCAAAAATGAAAACTTCTTTTCTGGTAGCCAATAAAAAAACTTACGAAGAAAATATTGCAGACTTGGGTTATAAACCTTTCATTTTAAGTCCGGTTTGGCAAATGGTGAATGAAGAGTTCGTTAAAAAGGCACATGCAGATGGGGTAAAAATCATCCCATGGACAGCAAATGCTTTAGCTGATATTCAAAAATTAAAAGCATTAAATGTTGATGGAATTATTTCTGATTATCCTGATGTTTTAGTGCAGGCGAAATAGTACTAAGCACAATTTCTCAAGATTATACGAACATAAAAAAAGCGAACCTCATGGTTCGCTTTTTTTATTCATTGATAAATCGTACTAGAGTAATTGTCATTCCCGCGCAGGCGGGAACCTCAACGCAAATAGTCTAATAAGTTGCTGCCAATTTCAATGCATTATAAGCATTTACAACACCACCGCTGATACAAAGGTCAGAGAAAGGAACAGAAACTTTTTCAGCACCTGGCTCTTCGCCTTTGGCATATTCTACATTATGGTTCACTTTAGTAACCGACTTCACAATAATTTCTTTTACCTGGGCAGCCGTTAATTTTGGGTAATAAGAACGGATTAAGCCGGCTAAACCCGCTACAACCGGTGAGGCCATACTTGTACCATCTAAATTTTTGTATTTAGAACCCGGTACAGTAGAGTAAATCTGCACACCAGGAGCAAAAACATCAACCTGTTCTTTACCAAAGTTAGAGAAACTTGCTTTAAGGGTTTCATCATCTTTTGGCCCTGATGCACCAACTGTAATCCATGAAGCAATGGTTTTTGCATCTAAATCTTTATGGTTAGGGAAATTGTTCTCAACGTCAATATTTTTATTTTCGTTTCCTGCTGCCTGTACAATCAATACATCTTTAGATGCTGCATATTTCATGGCTTCGTTAACAATCGCCTTATTCCAGCTGTAAGCTTTTCCAAAACTCATATTAATTACTTTTGCACCATTATCAACCGCATAGCGGATGGCATTGGCAACGTCTTTATCCCTTTCATCACCATTTGGCGTACAACGCACACCCATGATGGCAACATTATCCGCCACACCTAAAATACCTAGTTTATTGGTTCTGTCAGCCGCAATAATACCGGCAACATGTGTTCCATGCATCGCATCCGGACCAGCAACATCATTATTGCCATAAAATTTTTCGGTTACATTGTTCGGATCATCGCCAACAATCGAGCGCGGATCGTAATCAAGATTTAAATTATAATTGGCCTGGCGGGTGTAATAATCCAATCCTTCAACAATCTGATCTTCATAAAAATCTTTAAAACTGCCTTTTTCCAGCTGCTGACTTAAAACATTCTGTATCCTGCCTTCAACTTCGGTAGATGGCTTGAAATTTTTGAAATCCTCAACTGTTGGATTTTCTTTGCCGATCTTTTTTACAACTGCATCTAAAGCATTTTTGAAACCGGTAATACCAGCTAAATTCTCTTTAGCTTCTGCCAGTTGTTTTTCTAAATCTGCACGTTCTGCTTTAAAAGTTTCCCAGTCTTTTTTATCCTTTTCTGCAACGTTGGCATCTGTAGTACTGGCAAAGCGGTCCTGATCGCGGCGCACCAAACGCGTTAATTCCAGTGTTTCAAAATTTACTGATTCTTTCGGGCCGCCGATGAAATTCCAGCCGTTAATGTCATCGATATAACCGTTTTTATCGTCGTCTTTACCATTGCCGGCAATTTCTTTGGTATTTACCCACATCATGCGTTTTAAATCCTCATGTGTGGCTTCAACACCGCCGTCGTTAACAGCAACAATCACTTTAACCGATTTTTTACCCTTTAAAAGTTCTTTATATGCTTTTTCGGTACTGATACCGAATGTACTGTCACTTTTGAGATCAAGATTTTGCCAATTGGCTTTTTGTGCGTTAACTAATGTTGGCACTGCACTTACAAGCGCCAGACTTAAAAGCGTTCTGAAAATTCTACTCTTATTCATTTATTTATTTTTGTATTAAACGCGGAAAGTTAATTTTAATTTTTTTATTGAAAGAAATTGTAGCAAAAATTATGCTTTTGGCATATTTGCTGTTGTGTTTAGACAGGTTTCTATAAAAAAGTCATCCCGACCGGAGCATCGCGGAATTGATAAATATATCTGGATAAATTTCACGACTTCGTTGCACTTTGCTCGAAATGACGACTTATCTTTATTAAAAAATAACCAATCTATGCATAGTTCGTATCCGCACGAACCATTAACTTATAACACCATTAACAAAAAAATCCTGAAACAATTAGTCCAGGATTTTTTTGCTAAAAATAAACTTTGTCTATTTTAAACCCGCTACAATCTTTTTTGCCATTTCATCATGCGATTCAATTACTTTTAAAGTATTGTTTGCCCATTCTTTAACACTTTGATCGCGGTTTTCGGTACCTTGTTTAAATAATGCAACCGTTTTATCATGATCGGTTACCATCATATCCATATAATGTTTGTCGAAAGCGGCACCCGTCATTTTTTTCATTTCATCCAAATGGATCTGCTGGTCGGCAGGTAAAGCATCAGGTGTAATTACTTTTTTGCTTTGGGCTAAAGCTTTTAGTTCCGTGTTGGCTTTGGTATGATCGGCTAGCATTTTAGCCGCAAAATCTTTTACTTCAGTACTTTTTGCATTTTTAGCTGCAATTTTTGCCGCTTCAACTTCCATAATACCGCCAACAGCTGCCTTTCTTAAAAAGGTTGCGCCTGCTTCATCAATGCCTGTTTCGGTGCTTTCCGATCCTGCAACATGGTTACCGTTAACCATAGTGGTATCGCCAGACACACTGTCTTTCGTTGTTGCCGATTTTTTATCTGCAGTCTGGCAAGCCTGAAATGAGATTGCTAATGCAAAAGCTGTAGATAATAAAAATATCTTTTTCATGTTTTCTCTATATTTTGATGTGTATTGAAAACAAGAGAACTTAAAAAAGGTTTTTTGAACTATTCTGCGTCCCTGCTGTAAATATCCGGAATTACGATCCCCATTTGCCTGTCCGGATTTTCAATTACCGAAAAACCAAATTGCTCATACAAGCCATGGGCATCCAATGTTGCCAGTTGGTAGCGACGTAATCCCTGCAGATCCGGATGAAAGATCATAAACGACATCAGCTTTTTAGATAAACCCAAACCACGGTAACTATCCTTGATATACACATCGCATAGCCAGGCAAATGTAGCTTTATCCGTTACCCAACGGGCAAAACCTACCTGTTCAGAACCTTTGTAAATACCAAAACATAGCGAATTTTCAATAGATCGCTTTACGGTATCAAACGGAATATTTTTGGCCCAGTAAGATTCCGTACTTAAATAATGGTGGATAGCTGTAATATCTAAAAGCTCCTTATTATCTGAAAATATAAATCCGTTTTCGCTGATTTCCATAGTTGAAATTGGTTAATTGTATAAATTGGTTAGCTGGTTAATTATGTGATTATTCTTAACAATTAACCCGCTTCAACAGTTAACCGGTTAACCTAATTACGCATATTAATATACTGCAAAGGCTGACCGAAATCTTCGTTTCTGCAAAGAGTGATCACTGCCTGTAAATCATCGATTTTTTTCGCTGTTACACGCACCTGGTCATCCATAATAGAAGCCTGAACTTTTAATCCGCTGGCTTTAATCTTGGCTACAACTTTTTTGGCCGCTTCTTTATCCAATCCTTCCTTAATGCTGATTTCTTTGCGGATCATATTGCCTGAAGCCTGTTGCTCATCGCCAAAATCCAGACTTTTAGGATCTAAATTCTGTTTCATCATCCTCGAAATAATCGAACCTTCTATGGCTTTAAGACGCATGTCGTCTTCGGTCACAATGGTTACAACGTTTGTTTTTTTATCCAGTTCAACGGTGCTTTTTGATCCGTTAAAGTCGAATCGGTTAAGGATTTCCTTTTTGGCATTATTGATCGCATTATCTAATGTTTGCGCGTCAACTTTACTCACTATATCAAAAGAAGGCATGGTTTTAGCTTTAAAGTAAAAAAATAAGTAGATTTAGTAGAAATTAATCTACTTCACAAAAAAACGAAAAATAATATGAAAACCACTAAACCAAAGTCTCAAAAAAAGATCACGAAGAAAGAAGCTAAAAAACAATTAGAACAGTCGATTACCGACAAGTTTCTGGAAGTAATTAAAAGTTTAGGTCATGATGTGTCTGAAATTAGTACAGAGGTTGGAAAGGCGAGTAAACGTGTGGCTAAAAAATTAACTAAGAAATTTACGATCGTAAAAGCCGATGTAGGCCAAAAAATAGATGGTTTGTTGCAGGCATCAAAGGAAAAGGCAAAAAAAGAACAGAAACCAGTTGCTAAAGCGGCAAGCAAAGCTGAAAAATCTGCCGAAAAAGTAGTCAAAAAAGCCGTTTCTAAGGCTAAACCGGTGGTGCAGAGCATTAAAGTAGCCGCGATTGAAACTGAAGAAAAAGCCGAAAAAGTGTTGGCAAAACCAGTTACAGAAGTTAAAAAAGCTGTTGCAGCAACTACAACTGCTGTTAAAAAAGCACCTGCAAAAGCAACTGCAGACGTAAATAAAGTCGAAGCTCCTGCAGCTGATCAGGAAAAGGCTGTGCCGGTTGTTAAAAAAACAGTGGCTAAAACTACACCTGCCGTTAAGAAAGTGGTTAAAGCCCCGGCCAAAAAATAAATTTGTTAACGTTAATGCGTAAATGAATTAACATCGATTTAACAAATTAATATGCAGTTTTGAGCATCCCTGTTTTTAACGGGGATTTTTATTTTTTTAAATGAGCAATAAGAAGATCCCCTTTTTTAACCGCGAAATTAGCTGGCTTTACTTTAACGACCGCGTACTACAGGAAGCTGCCGATGAAACCGTGCCGTTAATTGAGCGTATTAAATTTCTATCCATATTTTCTTCAAATTTAGAAGAGTTTTACCGGGTGAGGGTGGCCACCATGACACGCCTTACCAACCTGAATGATAAAGCAAAGGCACTTTTAGGATTTAACCCAAAGAAAATCCTGAACGAAATAAAAAATATTGTAGTAAAGCAGGAAAGAAAATTCGACCAGCTTTTTCAGGCTACTCTAATCAACGAACTTGCGCAGAACAGGATTTTTATCTTAAACGATACCCAGTTGAACGTGAGCAGGGGTGAGTTTGTGAAAAACCATTTCAGGGATAAGATTTTATCCAACCTGGTGCCCATTATGCTGGATATGGACAAGCCTTTTCCGGAGTTAAAGGACCGTTACCTGTATTTCTTTGTAAAATTATCTAAAAAGGATACAAAAGTAAGGGAAAAGTACGCCCTTATCGAAATTCCGCCTAATTTACCCCGGTTTTTAGTCCTTCCTGAAACAAATGACTTAAAATTTATCATTCTGGCCGAAGATATCATCCGTTATTGCCTGGATGATATTTTTTACGTTTTCACCTACGATAATTTAGAGGCTTATTCGATTCAGCTCACCCGCGATGCGGAACTGGATATTGATAAAAACATCAACGATAAATTTATTGAGGATCTAAAAAACAGTTTGGAAAAACGCAAAAAAGGTAAACCGATGCGTTTATTGTACGATTCGGCAATGCCTTTGAATATGCTTACGGTTTTGGTGAATAAATTAAAGCTTGAAGCAGAAAGCCTGATTCCTGGTAACCGCTACCATAAATTTGGCGATTTTATCGCTTTCCCGAACGTGGGTAAAAAGGAACTTGAATATACCCCGAATGTGCCTTTAAAAGTTCATGGTTTACACCGTACCGAAAGTGTTTTTAGTAAAGTAGCACAACGCGATTACCTGGTTAACCTGCCTTACCAATCATACGATTACATTATTTTGTTTTTACGCGAGGCTGCTATCGATCCAAAGGTTACCGAAATACAGATTACTTTATACCGTTTGGCAGAAAACTCCAAAGTAATTAATGCTTTGATCAACGCGGCTAAAAACGGAAAGGCTGTTTCTGTTGTATTAGAGCTTAAAGCGCGTTTTGATGAACAGGCCAATATTTTCTGGACCACCCGTTTAATGGAAGAAGACGTTAAGGTAAATTATGGCTTAACCGATTATAAAGTCCATTCTAAAATTTGTTTGGTAAAACGGATTGAGAAAGATAAACCGGTGTATTACGCCAATTTAGCAACTGGTAACTTTAACGAAAAAACCGCTGGTTTATATTGCGATCATAGTATTTTTACTGCTAAAAAGGAGATTACCAACGATCTGGTAAAACTTTTTGATGCCCTGAACAAACGTACCGTAACCAAAGGCTTTAAGCATTTAATTGTTTCCCCTTTAGAAAGCCGGTCCAAATTAGTCAATTTTATTAACCGCGAAATCAGAAATGCCAAACAGGGCAAACTGGCTTATATCATGCTTAAAGTGAACAGTTTAGCCGATGAAGGCATTATTGCCAAACTTTATGATGCAAGCAATGCCGGAGTTAAAATCCAGTTAATTATCAGGGGGATTTGTTGCCTGGTACCAGGCGTAAAGGGTTTTAGTGAAAATATAACAGCGATTAGCATCATCGATAAATTTTTAGAACATGCCCGGGTATATATTTTCGGAAACAATGGCAAAAACGACATGTATCTCTCCTCTGCCGATTTAATGAGCCGGAACTTTGAGCATCGTGTAGAGGTAGGTTTTCCGGTTTTAGATCATGATGTGAAACAGGAGATTCAGGATATTATCGATCTGCAACTGCAGGACAATACAAAATCGAGGCAGATTAATGCTTTAAACAACAATAAGTACCATAAAAACAGATTAAGTAAAAAAATAAGGGCTCAGGTAGACATCTACAACTATTTAAAAACCAAGCATCAATCATAATGTTAAGATACGCAGCTATAGATATCGGTTCGAACGCAGTGAGGTTACTTATTGCTGATATCAGCAAACAGGACGGAAAATATAAATACAAAAAGAATACTTTAATCCGTGTGCCGCTCCGTTTGGGCGATGATGCGTTTTTAGATCAGCATATTTCAGATAAAAAATCGTCAGATTTAGTCAAAACCATGACGGCTTTTAAAAATCTGATGGATGTTTATCATGTTTCAGAATACCTGGCCTGTGCAACATCTGCTATGCGGGAAGCCCGGAACGGACAAGACATCGTAAAACTGATTAAAGAAGAAACCGACCTGACTCTGGAGATTATTGAAGGGCAGCGCGAAGCCAATATTATTTATGCCAATCATATTGAAGAAGAGCTGGATGAAAATAAAACCTATCTATACATTGATGTTGGCGGTGGCAGTACCGAACTTTCTGTGTTTGTAAAAGGAGCGCCTGAAGCTTCAAGGTCTTTCAATATCGGTACCATCAGGATGCTTGACAACCAGGATAAAGAAGAAACCTGGGAAGAAATGAAAGATTGGGTAAAAGAACATACCAAAGCATATAAACATCTTGCTGGAATTGGTACAGGCGGCAACATTAACAAACTTTTCCGCATGTCGGATGAGAAGGAAAATGCACCTTTATCTTTACAGAAGTTAAATTCCATGTATAATAAACTGACGAGTTACTCCTTAAAAGAACGCATTAATACCTTAGGTTTAAACCCCGACCGTGCTGATGTTATAATTCCGGCCTGCGAAATTTACCTCACTTTAATGAAATGGACAGGAATTAAACAAATTTATGTGCCTAAAGTAGGAATGGCTGATGGGATCATTAAATTATTAATCGAAGAGAAGCTGGATTAGCTAAAAAGATAATAACAGAAAAGAGGTTATATTTAAATAAATCTGTCATCCTGAGCTTGTTGAAGGAACTTGTTCAATACACGATTAAGTGTTTCGACAGGCTCAACATGAAAGCTTGAATGAAAATTATTTAATAATATAACCTCTTTTTATAAAACAGTTAACTCAAAATTGTCAACTGTAAACTGATTAAGCTAATTTAGCCAACGCTTCTTTAATTCTTTTCAGTGCTTCTACCAAACTCTCGTCTGATGCAGCGTATGATAAACGGATATAGTTATTGTTACCGAAAGAATCGCCGCCCACAGTTGCTACGTGACCAACGTTTAATAAGTATAAAGCTAAATCCGAAGAATCTTTAATTACATTTCCTTCAGCATCTTTTTTACCAAAAAATGAGCTGATTTCAGGGAAGAAATAAAAAGCACCATCAGGAAGGTTGGTTTTTACACCCGGAATTTCATTTAATAGGTTATAAACCAATTCTCTGCGGCGTAAAAATGCTTCTTTCATTTCTAAAACGCTTGCTAATCCTTGTTCATAAGCAACAATACCCGCTCTTTGTGCAATAGAACATGTTCCAGAAGTGGTTTGTCCCTGTAATTTATCATTAGCAGCTGCAATTTCTTTATTTGCGGCAATGTAACCTAATCTCCAGCCCGTCATGGCGAAAGCTTTTGAGAAACCATTTACGATGATTACGCGGTCTTTAATGCTATCGAATTGGGCGATTGATTCGTGTTTGTCAACAAAGTTGATGTGCTCATAAATCTCATCAGAAAGGATATAAATATTTGGGTGTTTTTCAAAAACGGCAACCAATGCAGCCAATTCCTCTTTGCTGTAAACCGAACCGGTGGGGTTACAAGGAGAAGAAAACATAAAAAGTTTCGATTTTGGGGTAATGGCCGCTTCTAATTGTGCTGGTGTAATTTTGAAATTGCTTTCAATATCAGTATCAATAAAAACAGATTTTCCTTCCGCCAGGGTAACCATTTCCGAATAAGAAACCCAGTAAGGCGTCGGGATAATTACTTCATCTTCCGGATCGATCAACGTTAAAATTACATTCGATAAAGATTGTTTGGCACCAGTAGAAACAACGATCTGAGAAATATCATAATCAAGGTTGTTCTCTGTTTTTAATTTATTTACGATGGCCTGGCGCAGATCAGGGTATCCCGGCACTGGCGAGTAACGCGTATAATTTTCATCTAACGCTTTTTTAGCGGCATTTTTTACGTGATCAGGCGTATTAAAATCGGGTTCGCCAACGCTTAAACTGATGATGTTGATGCCCTTAGACGCTAATTCGCGGCCTAATTTGGTCATTTTAAGGGTTGCAGATTCTGACAGACTGTTGATTCTTTTCGATAAGGTGCTCATGGTTAATTACTTTGAGCGCAAATATATAAACCAAATATTATTCTGCACTAAAAAAGGCAGAGTTTTTCTCATTTAATTTATCGGTTAACCGTATTTTTGAAAAAAATATATTGTGTCGGTTAAAAAGAAAGCCATCATTATTTCCCTTGTAGTAAGTATTGTATTGATGCTCGCCAAGTTTATTGCTTACTTTATTACCGGTTCCAACTCCATTTTAACCGATGCTGCTGAAAGCATTGTGAACGTTATTGCCGGTAGTTTTGCTTTCTACAGCATTTACCTGAGCACACAACCTAAAGATGAAAACCACCCTTACGGGCACGGGAAAGTTGAATTTTTCTCTGTATTTGTAGAAGGTATCCTGATCCTGATTGCAGGTATAGCCATTATTTTTAAATCTTCCTACAACCTGATTTATCCTCATGCCGTTGGCGAACTCTTAACAGGAACCCTGATTATCGGCATTACAGGATTGATTAACCTCATCGCGGGGCTTTATCTGATCAACACTGGCAAAGAAGTACATTCTGTTACTTTACAGGCAGATGGTAAACATTTGTTAACCGATACTTACACCAGTGGAGCCATTGTTATAGGCCTAATACTGATTCAACTGACAAATATTATTTGGTTAGATAGCTTACTCTCTGTGTTAGTGGGCCTTTTTATTGTTTATTCGGGTTATAAACTCACACGCGGCTCGGTTGGCGGACTAATGGATGAGAGTGATTTTACACTGGTTGAGGAAGTAGTTGCGGTATTGCAGAAAAACCGTCATAATCCATGGATTGACGTACACAACCTGCGTACACAACAATATGGCCCAGAATTTCACATCGATTGCCATGTAACTTTACCCTATTATTTTGATTTAAATATGGTTCACCGCGAAATTTCGCAGATAGATGAACTGATCAATAAAAACGGGATACGCAAAGCCGAACTTTTTATCCACGCTGATCCTTGTTTGCCCGAATGTTGCCATTATTGCCATATGAGTGAATGTAAAGTAAGGGCTGAGGCTTTTAAAAAAGAAATCGTCTGGACACCAGAAATAGTCATAAAAAACAAAAAACATTTCGAAAATGAGCTACTTTAATGTAAGGGTATATGGGTTATTGATTAACCAGCACAACGAAGTTCTGGTGAGTGATGAAGAAGAATACGGTTTCCGTTTCAGCAAATTCCCCGGCGGTGGATTAGAACTTGGTGAAGGTTTGATTGACGGTTTGAAAAGAGAATTTGTAGAAGAATGTGAAGCCGAAATCGAAGTTTTATCTCACTTTTATACCACCGACTTTTATGAAAAATCATCATTTAACGATAGCCAGGTCATCAGTGTTTATTATTTAGTTAAAGAAAAAGCACCATTACAACTGGCTTTTAAAGATACCATTTACGATTTCGATGGCGAAGGTGAAATTTTGCAGGCTTTCAGATGGGTAAAAATAGAGGATTTGGATATCGAATCAATCACCTTCAAAACCGATAAAACCGTTGCCCAACTTTTAAAAGAACAATATTCAGTTAAATAATAAATATTTATGTCAGATACTTCCGAAATCGAAACTCCCAACACCCAACTAAATCTAACTGAACGCGATCAAAAGGTGATTTGGCACCCTTATACCCAAATGAAAAATGCCCTCCCGCACATCCCGATTGTAAGGGGAGAAGGTGTATATGTTTTTGATGAAAATGGTAAAAGATATATTGATGCCGTTTCGTCTTGGTGGGTAAACATTCACGGACATTCACATCCATACATCGCCGAAAAAGTAGCAAAACAGCTTAAAGTGCTGGAGCATGTTATTTTTGCCGGTTTTACGCATGAGCCGGCAGTTTTATTGGCAGAACGTCTTTTACCGATATTACCAGGCAAGCAGGATAAGGTTTTTTATACCGATAATGGTTCTACCGCAGTAGAAGTGGCCTTAAAAATGTGCCTGCAATACTGGGACAATAAAGGGAAACCTAAAACAAAAATACTGGCCTTTAAAAATGCCTATCATGGCGATACTTTTGGGGCAATGTCGGTTAGTGGGCGTAGTATTTTTACGGATGCGTTTAACAGTTTATTATTCGATGTAGAGTTTATCGATCTGCCGGATGAAGATAACATTTCCTATCTCGTATCACATATCTCAAATCTTTCGGATACCGCTTGTTTTATTTTCGAACCGCTTATTTTAGGTTCAGGAGGAATGTTGATGTATGAAGCAAAATACCTGGATCAACTTTTGTCGGCTTGTAAAGCTGCAGGAATTTTAACCATCGCTGATGAAGTAATGACAGGTTTCGGGAGAACGGGAACTTATTTTGCCTGTGAAAAATTAAGTAATAAGCCTGATATCATTTGTTTAAGCAAAGGTTTAACTGGCGGTACGATGCCATTAGGGGTAACCACCTGTACCAATGAAATTTTTGAAGCCTTTTTGAGCGACGATAAGCTAAAAACGCTTTATCATGGTCATTCCTTTACCGCCAATCCAATTGCCTGTGTGGCATCTCTGGCGAGTCTGGATATCCTTTTAAGAAGTGAAACACTGCAGAATATTAAAAGGGTAGAGGCCAAACACGCCATATTTCTGGATGAAATTAAAGGCCATTCCAAAGTAAAGGCCATCAGGCAAACAGGTACCATTATCGCCATTGAGTGGGAAACAGGCAATGAAACATCTTATTTAAGTAACCTGCGTAATTTACTGTATGCCTATTTCTTAGATAAGGGAATTATTTTACGTCCATTGGGAAATATTATCTATATCCTGCCACCTTATGTAATTAGTGATGAAGACCTGGATTATATTTACGCGACTATAAAAACGGCATTGGAAGAAATATAGTTTAAAGTCATGAAGCAATTCTTAGTAGTGGTGTAAGATGTTACCATCTTTCACTCTATTAAAATTTATGCAAAGTCAGGTGGTAACACCTGACTTTGCTATAAAAGATTCTTCACTGTGTTCAGAATGACAATTTGGGTTATATCGCCTTGGTTTGTGTCTCCACGAATTACCTACAGTGTAAATCATACTCCAGGCTCCAAATATTTATAGCGCCTCATTAAGAAAATAGTTCCAGCCGCCATTAAAACTTGATTTTGCAAAGTCTGGTCCGCTTGTTGCAAAGCTTTCTAAGCCTGTGTGTTTCAATTTCAATAAGGTTTTATCACCTTGTTCAAACAACTCCCAGCTTACTTCAGAGTTACCCGGTAAGCCGTCATAACGCCAGGTATATGCGATTTTTTTACCGGGTATAACTTCCGTCACCTCACAAAGGTGAAGGTATTGAGGGCCATTATCGGCTCCACCGCTAAACTGAAATTTAAAGCCAACTTCAGGCTTAAAATCGGCCAATTGAAAATACCATTGCTTAATTTCGTTATTATCAGTTAAAGCATTCCACACTTTTTCGATAGGAACATTATAGATCCGCTCTACGATAACTGGTTCGTTTTCCATGTTTATTAAATTTGGTTTTTATGATAGCAATTATTCGCTTAGCCTAATGGCATTTTGCTCATATCCATATATAAAATGCTCCATCTTTGTCCGTCAAGATCCACAAAACCGCAGCCGTACATCCAGCCATCTTTATAACCGGGTTCGCCATAAATTGTACCACCTGCAGCTACAACTTTTTGGGCAAGCTCATCAACTTCTTCATGACTTTCTGCATCAATAGAAAATAATACTTCACCACCGCGGCGTATATCGGCAATGTTGGTACCAGCAAAGCTTTCGTATAATGCTTCTTCGAAAAGCATAATCGCTAAATTGCTTTCACCCACTAAAAAACAAGCTGAATCTTCGCGTGCGCCATACTGTAGATTAAGGTTAAAGCCTAAGGCTGTAAAAAATGCTTTCGATTTATTAATGTCTTTTACCGGAAGGTTTATCCAAAGTGATTTTGTCATAACGTTTTATATTTTGTTGTAAGTAAAGATAAGGAACGGATGGTGGAATTGACCTTGCTAAAAACGAAAAATTACAGGGCTATTTGAGACAATTATAATATCACTATCAAACAGGATTTTTGAAAAAATATAGTTGGCTAGAGATGTTATTCCCAACTTAATTGGAAATCTTGGAGATTATTGTATTAAGATTAGCTTCGCTGAACACTTCGTGGTTCCTGCAGGCGCGGGAAGCCCGCTTTAAAATCTATCAATGGTAATTATTAATCCATTCCCTACAATTTATACAATTTCTGCGGATGTTGTTCTGCGTGGTTTAAAATTAAATTCAAGATATAACTGTTGGACTGGTAAATGGATAAATCATTCTTAAGCGGAGCCAAACCATCCGAAAGATAATTTTTATCGGTAAAATACCCCATCCCATAAAATTTACCTTTCTCTACAAGCAAACAGCTAAACTCTTCGTCTTTTCTGCCCTCATCAACCAGTGCAAAACTGGGTTGCTGGTTTTGAATATCGTTTAAAGCTGCATTTAATTTTTTATTGTAAACAGCTACCGTTTCTATTCCGCTGCAGGCACCAAAACATTGTCCGTTTTCATGTGCATAACATTTTGTTGCTGTTTTTTGGAGGTAGCAGAGCTTGGCACAAAGCTGGTATTTATCAATTAATTGGGTTAAAAAGTTGTAGCCTTCCAATAAACTGTTAAAACTCTGTATGGCATTGTTGTTTTTTTTATGCTTATCAACTGCTAAACGCAGGTATCCGTTCTGATCTTCAAAAACATACAGGTCGTATTTGTGTTCATAACGTTTCATGGCACGGTTATTTTCGGGCCAGAGGCGTTTAATTTCATTTGCTTCTAAAATCAAAGCCATCAGTTCCGTTCCGCAAATCACAAAATCTACATGGTGGATGGTCCGTAAAAACTCCTGGCGCTGGCGGTTTGGGGTATTCCCTGTAAAGTGACTGGTAACCCGTTTTTTAAGGTCCTTAGCCTTGCCAACGTAAACAATTTTGCCTTTACTATCTTTAAAATAGTAAACTCCCGGCTGATTAGGCAATCTTAAAATAGAAGCTTTATCCAAATGTGGAGGTAAAACCTGTTCTTTCGAAGTTTTCTTTAACATTTCCTGAATAATTCCTTCCAGATCATTATCCAGTAACATGTTAAAGAGGATGCTCGTGGCATCGGCATCGCCCGCAGCCCTGTGGCGGTTCTGTAACGGAATTTGCAAAGCAGTACACAATTTACCCAAACTGTATGATGCTTTTCCGGGAATTAACTTCCTGCTCAACCTTACCGTACAAAGTTTTCTGCACTGCAGATCAAAACCCGCAGCAGCTAAATGGTGTTTCAAAAAAGAATAATCGAAATTCACATTGTGTGCCACAAAAACCTTATCACTCAGCAACTGGTAAATCTGTAATGCAACATCAGCAAAAGCCGGTGCATCCTTCAACATGGCATTATCAATGCCCGTTAGCGCTGTAATGTAATCCGGAACCGGTTGTTTAGGATTGACCAGGGTAGTATAAGAATCAACAATCTGATTGCCGTCATGGATGTTAATGGCAACTTCGGTAATGCCATTTGCTGAGGCATGACCACCAGTGGTTTCGATATCTACAACTGCGTATAACATTAAATTGATTTGAGATACAAATCTATGCTAAAATAATTAGTATAAAAATAATTTTGATGATTTCTTTAGCATAAAAAAAGAGCGGTTACATTATTAACGTAACCGCTCCGGTATTTTGTATATCAGTTTTACTAAAGCTTGCTTAATAGTTTGCTTAAATTCGGCTTAATACCGATATTGATTGGTACTGTGTTAAAAGCCCGGTTCTGGATTTTGCTGAAACCATACATGTAACTGGCCTCTACAAATAAATTGGCACCACCAATATTGTATTCAATACCCGCACCACCTTCCGCAATGCCCATTCCGTTTGATTTATTATCCTGCGTAACCTGCAGGTTTGAAGTATTTACTGCAACCTGTGGGGTGAGGATAATACCACCGCCGGCACCTGCAAAACCATAAAATGCCCATTTATTTACAATTTTGCGGTAACCCAGCGCCATATTTAATAAATAAGTGGTCGCCCTGCCTTTTTGTAAAGTGTAAGTGTAACCTGCATCGGGTGTAATCTGGTTAAAAGTGAAAGCATGTAAGCTTACTTTAGGATATAAAAACAGGCCACCATCGCCTAAACCCAAATTTAGCCCCAAAGAAGTGGAGAATTTAGGTTTAAAATAGTCTGAAGTTTCGCCCATGGGGAAAGCAAATCCAATTCCACTCATTGAGTAGAGTTTATCAGGTCTGCCCTGCGCTTTCGCTTTAATTGACATCACCACACAGAGTAATATCATTGGTGTTAATAATTTTAGTTTCATATCTGTTTTTTTTTAATTTAGGGTTAAGGCGTTTACTTTTTGAAGTAAATCAGCCATATTAAATGGTTTCTCTAAATAATCGTCGGGATGATATTTTTGGGATGCAATATAATTTTCGTCGTATCTGGCTGAAGCGAGGATAATCGGAATCCCCTCTGTTTCAGGGTTTAGCCTCAGCTCTTTAAATACAGCACGTCCATCCATTCCATTTAACATAATGTCGAGAATAATCAGGTCTGGCGCAAAATCCCTGATGGTTTTAAAGATATACCTTGGCGATAACAGGGGGAAAACTTTATAATGTTCAGTTTCCAAAACCTCCTGAAAAACCTCTAATACATCAGGATCATCGTCCACAACCAATACTCTTTTCAAAACAGATAAATCAATTAATAACTAAATAGACTATCCTAATACAAAGTTTGGCAAGGAATGTTTTAAGGTGCCGGTAAAAAATAATTCTAAAGAAAAAGCTTAGGCACGGAGCGCTAGGTGGTGGGATCTGATTTTTGTTCTTCCTGCGGGAAATTGTTTTTTACAAAATCAGCAAAATGCGCTTCATGGGTTGGAGATAAAGTAAATGAAGTTTCCTCCGACAGGAAAATTTTATTTCCCAATACGCTTTTAATGTGTTGTTTTGCAATTACTACTGTATGGCTGATCTGGATAAATGCCGAATGTTTTTTCAGCATTTTCAAAGTTTTGATAAAATTTGATCTTGAGCTTAAAAATGTATTCTTAATGGTTTTAAACCGGATATCTTCTCCGAATTCTTCTACTGCAATCAGTTCGTTCAGGTCAATCCGTACCAAGTTTCCGTTTTCTCCCTGCAGGGGAATATAAAAGAAATACTCATCGCTTACTGAAAACATATTTGGTGCCTCTTTACCGGTAGGATAAAGGTTATTGATGGTTTTAGTGAAATGCAGAATCGAATAGGGCTTAAGCAGATAGGCATCAGCCTCAACCTTAAAAGCATCAATGGCATAACGTGCATGTGCTGTGGTAAAAACCAGGTGTTTCGTTTTTTGCCTTAATAAACCAGCCAGTTCCAGTCCCGAAAGCGAAGGCATTTCTACATCCATAAAAATAATGTCTACAGGATTGGAAACAGATATTTCAGCGAGTGCCTTAAGCGGTTCGGTAAAAGTTTTGATAAGTTTTAAATCCGGCAACTTATCCATATACGCAATTAGGCTTTCGAGAGCGTGCGGGTCGTCATCAATAGCGATGCAACTTATTGGCATTTTTTCATGTTTAGGTGATGCAAATTACAATTTCACCTAATAAAAAGGAAAAAAAACATCTTGGTAAAGGATTTTTATCTATTCGGCAAGGAAAAAAGCCTTTTCTTTTGAAATTGTTGCAGAACCTTAAGGTTTTAAGTGAAAATATTAAATCAAAGTAGCGGTTGTGCGCTTTATTTTTAATATTACCTTAAAGTAATTTTTCGTATCGCTGAAATAATTAAACGATGCATTTTCGCCATAGGCATAATCCAATCGCTTTTTGATGTTTTCTATGCCCGAACTTAAACCAGATGTATTTTTAACAGCTTTAATTAAATTTGATGTTTCGATAATGAGGTGATCTTGCTCAATTTTTAAACTCACCTCTGCAGGGTTAGATTCTGCAGATAGTTCCCCATGTTTAAATATGTTCTCAACCAGGGTAATGAGTACCATCGGAATGATCTGCAGGTTCCTGATTTCATCATCGTACCAAAAACGGAGCCGGATGTTATGGTCATTGCGGAGCTGATGTAAATTGATCAGATTTTCTACCTGGTTAATTTCTTCTCCCAGCAATATAAATTCGCGGTCTTTATTACTGTCTACCGAATACCGCATCATTTCCGCGAGCGAATGGATGGCTTCAGCTGCAACGGGAGACGAATCGCGGGCATTTTGATAAATGAAATCTAAAGTATTAAATAATAAATGAGGTTGTATCTGTGCTTTAAGAAAGGCATTTTCTGAACGGGCAATCTGGATGAGGTTATATAAACGTTGTTTTTCCAGTTCCTCCGTCTTTTTTCGCTCCTTAATGTAACGCATTAAAAAATAATATCCTGTAGAGAAACACATAAAATAGACACACCGGTACAGTGGGGCCAGAAAATACTGCAGATTTAGCTCAATCTTACCGGATCCGGTATAGGCTGTATGGAAAATGATAATATAATCGAGCAAAACGGCGATCATTAGATAAGCCGTAATTTCGAGCAAAACAGCCAGAGGAAGTTTCCATACGGTTTGTTTTGGATTTGTAAAAGCTATTGCCAGCACCACGTGGGCATGCACATAAAAAGTAATGATATTGAGCGTATAGTATAAAATATATGGAGGCAGGCGACCAAATTTCCCGTTAATCAGCCCTACAATAATAGATTCGTAAAAGATAAAGATAATCCAGACTATGATGTGGAGTTTTTTGCTGGTTACCCATTTTACTAACGGGTTTTGTCTTTTGTTTACGCTTTCGTTTGTTGCGATCATCTGGCTAGTTAATTGGGGGACGGCTAAATAGTTAACAAAAAAAGCCAAAGGCTTAATTGTTTAACAACGAAAATACTAAAAATTTAGTTTTAAGAACGACTTGTTTTGATGGTTTTTTCTTTAATGTACTCCTGTATGCTTTCGCGGTAATTATTTCCGATGTTAATGGTAAGGTCGTTGATCATTTTTAATGTATTGCCCTCCACTTTTTCGATGTAATTTTTAGCAATAATAAAGGAGCGGTGTGCCTGTACAAAATTCTCATAATCCTTTAAAATAATCCTGATTTCTGACAAGGCAATGTAGGATACAATAGTTTCGTTGAGTGTAAAAATCCTTACATAATTTTGAAGGCTCTCTATTGCAACAATATCTGCATACCTTACTTTAATCAGGTTATTCTTTTCGCTTTTATTGCGCACAAAGAAATAATCGTCTTCTTGTTTTACGGTAACATTGGGCACACTTGGCGCGTATGGAAAAAGGTGATTGATGGTTTCGGCAAAACGCGCAAAAGTATAAGGCTTTAATAAATAGGCGCTTGCATACATTTCAAAAGCTTCGTAAGCATATTTAGAATGTGAAGTGGTAAATATTAATTTGTCGGTTTTATGCCGGATGGCCTTTGACAGTTCAATCCCCGAAATCATGGGCATATCTACATCTATAAAAATAATATCAACCTGTTCTCCTGCAGTAATTTCTTTTAAAGCCTGTAAAGGATCAGTATAGGATTGTATTAACTGAACGTTTGTAAGGTTATTAATATACGCTGTTATCCCGTTGACGGCATGTTTGTCGTCATCGATTACGATGCATGTAAGTTTCATTAGGTGTGTGTTATGTTCTACTAAATTATGGCATGCATTTTTAAATAAAGAAATTATTTTTTGTTTGTATTTGTGATTAGTGGTGATTGTAAAGAATATGATACGAATATGTTTTTCGGGTATAATCGCCTGTATAATTGAAGGAAACTACAATATCGGACCTGCGGAAAAGAAAACAAAATGATTTAATTACTTGTATAACAATATATTGTATTTTGAATCGTAGTAATTAATAGATATATTTATTATCCTGAATATTCACCCTGAAAATCCCTAAAACCTATTTTTTATGAAAAATAAAATCCGCACCACAAATAGATTAAACGTATCCATTACCAAAAAAGTTATCGAACTGCAGGAAAGAGGATACGATTGTGATTTCCTTTTACTGGCAAACGGCAGCCTGTTGTGCATGCAAACCAATTTTAAATATCCTTTAAATACGGTTTCTATTAAGCAGATGGAACATGGTTACGATTTCTTTAGCCACTCTTATAAACATGTACATACCATAGAAACCGGGAATGGCGAAAGGGGAGTGCTTTTAACCGAGAAAGCATTTTAGTTGTAACTTTCGTTTTCTTACAATTTTATTCCCGCTTAAGGGCTGAAATTTGTGTTATAAATACTTTAAAATATGACACATTTAACCCAACCCACCATACTGGTTACCGGCGCAACAGGAAGCGTAGGTTCAGCATTGGCAGAACAATTAGCTTTTGAAAACATTCCTTTCAGGGCATTGGTAAGAAGCCTGGATAAAGCCGGCAATTTAAAGCGGCTTAAATGCGCAGAAATAGTTACCGGCGATTTTAACGATAAGCAAAGTATTGTAAATGCTTTAGCAGGTATCGAAAAAGTTTTTCTCCTGAGTAATTCTTCTGAAGCGGCAGAAAGCTTGCAATGCAATTTTGTTGATGCAGTTATGGAAAGTAATGTTAAGCACATTGTTAAACTTTCTCAGTTTGCTGCAGATATGAATTCGCCAGTTCGTTTTCTCCGTTACCATGCTGCTGTAGAACAAAAAATAAAGGATACAGGTTTACAATATACTTTTTTAAGACCAAATCTGTTTATGCAGGGATTACTTGGTTTTGCAGATCCCATAAAATATCAGCAGCAATTTTTTGCCACTGCAGGTGATGCAAAAATCAGTTTGGTTGATACCCGCGATATCGCTGCTGTGGCCTTACAAGCGTTGGTTAGCAGAGATACTGAAAGTAAGATTTACAACATTACAGGTCCTGAAGCCCTAAGTCACAATGATATAGCAGAAATCCTCTCCGAAATATTAGAGAAGGAAATTAAATACATTAACGTATCTGATGAAGAACTGAAAGCGGCTTTATTACAGGCCGGTTTTCCATCCTGGCAGGCAGCTGGTTTAATAGAAGATTACGCACATTATGCCCGTGGTGAAGCAGCTATGGTTAGCCACGATGTAATGGAAGTAACCGGTAAAGCGCCGGGAACATTTACAAATTTTGTTAAGGAATACAGATCTGCTTTTGAGTAATGTTATTGTTTAAGGTTTTAACCTCAGATACGCACAGATTTTTATATACATATTTGCCCTCGTATTGCCGGATGTTACCATCCGGCAATTCATTAATTTGAAATAAATCTTTCATCGTGGTGTTGGATATTACCATCCGACACTTTAAACGGAAACATCTGACTGCACTTTTTAAAAAACTTTCCTTTATTTATTTTGTTTAAGTTTTATTAGATATATTTAAACAAATTAATGAATTATTCCATTTCAGATCTTGAACAGCTTTCGGGCATTCATTCTCATACCATCAGGATCTGGGAGCAGCGCTATAATGCCTTAAGTCCAACGCGGACTGAGGGCAATACCCGCCTGTACGATGATAAACAGTTAAGAAAATTGCTAAACATCGTTAGTTTAAATAAAAGCGGCCTAAAAATTTCCAAAATATGCCGCCTTTCTGATGAAGCTATTGAAACACTTTTAGATGAGCAGCTTACTGATCCTTCTATCGACGAAGAGGCAGAATATTACATTTCGAAGCTGATTGGTTATGGATTGTCTTTTGACGAGCCCCATTTTAATCATTTAATAGATGAAGGGATTAATAAGCTGGGTTTATCAGGTTGTTACCGCAAAATTATGTATCCTTTGCTGGTCCGTTTGGGATTAATGTGGCGAAAAGACGATATTTGTCCTGCTCACGAGCATTTTTTATCCAATATTATCCGTCAGAAAATATTTACACATATTAATCATCTTCCGGAAGCACCATCTTCAGCCGCAAGGTGGCTTCTTTTTTTGCCAGAAGATGAAGATCACGACATCGGATTGCTTTTTGCAAATTATATGTTGAGGATGCACCACCATCAGGTTATTTTTTTAGGTAGTAAAGTTCCGTTGGATTCCATTAAACGCGTATTTGCTTCCTTAAATGTAGATCAGGTTTTATTTTTTATGATAAAATCAAGATCAGCATCTGTAGCACAGAAATATATCGGTCAGTTATCAGAAATATGCGCATCTGCCCAAATCCACCTTGCCGGAAATGGTCAGGTTATCAGTAAATTACAAAATATCGGTCACATCAACTGGTTTAAAACCCTTGATGAATTTGAAGCATCCATTCCCAATCCACTCTTACATGAAAGAAATTTTTGATCAACTCTCTGCCGATTGCAGCCGGCTTACTACCAGGCGTTATAGTACCAGTTTCTCATTCGGTATTTATTTTCTTGGTAAGGAACTGCGTCTGCCTGTTCATTCTATTTATGGTTTTGTGCGTTTAGCTGATGAGATTGTAGATAGTTTCCATCACTTTGATAAAAAATTTCTGCTCGGAAAATTTAAACAGGATACTTTTGAGGCCATTAATCTGGGCATTAGTTTAAACCCTATCTTAAATTCTTTTCAAAAGGTGGTCAATCATTATCACATTGATCATGAACTCATTGTTTTATTTCTAAAAAGTATGGAAATGGATCTTTCGGAACAGAAATATACTCCCGAACTATACAATGAATATATACTGGGTTCTGCAGAAGTGGTTGGTTTAATGTGCTTAAAGGTTTTTACCAATGGAGATGATGAACATTATGAGCAGCTAAAGCCATATGCAATGAAACTGGGCTCTGCTTTCCAAAAAGTAAATTTTCTGCGGGATGTTAAGGCTGATCATCAGGCACTTAATCGCAACTATTTTCCAAATGTTAACCTCGCGGTATTTTGTGATAACCAGAAGAGGCAGATAGAGCATGAAATTGAGGCCGAATTCGATGTTGCCCTGGCTGGAATAAAGATGTTACCTCCAGGCGCCCGTAATGGCGTGTATTTGTCGTACATCTATTACAAAAAATTATTTGCCAAAATAAAACGCCTGAGTGCCGAAAAAATCATGACGGAAAGGATCAGGATTTCGAACACACGTAAAGTTGGTTTGATGTTTGATTCTATCATCCGCAATAAGTTAAATGTAATTTAAATGGAAGAACAGGTTATTCTTGTAGATCAGAATGATGTGCCGGTGGGACAGATGGAAAAAATGGAAGCACATGAAAAAGGCTTGCTTCACCGTGCTTTTTCGGTTTTTATTTTCAATTCGAAAAATGAACTCTTGCTACAGCAACGGGCATTAAGTAAATATCATTCTGGTGGCTTGTGGACCAACACTTGCTGCAGTCACCCCAGAATGGGCGAAACCAATATGGATGCTGCCAATAGACGTTTAAAAGAAGAAATGGGAATGGATTGCGAGCTGGATTATCTGTTTAAGTTTACCTATAAGGCAAAATTTGAAGATGGTTTAACTGAGCACGAGGTAGACCACGTTTTTTTTGGTACAAGTGATGAACTGCCACTGATTAACCCTGTTGAAGTAGAAACGTTTAAATACATCAGCCTGGAAGCTTTGGCAGCTGATATTGAGCTTAATCCTGGTCTTTACACACCCTGGCTGCGGATTTGTTTAGATGAGGTAATGGAGCATGTAAAAGCATAGAAACAAAAAACGGGCATACAGCCTAAGCCATATACCCGTATCTAAATTAACGCTCTCGAGGACAAATATAGGACTACTTTATAAAAATCCTAAAAGTTTAACATTTCTTTTACTTTGAGATTATACTTAAAAGTTTCGTTTAAAAATCATTATTTGCTAAGCTATTAGTATTTAGGAGATTAGTGTTTTAAGTGTTTTGAAGAAATGATAAATTATTTTTCTTTCTGATGATATAATTTTTGACATTTCTCGCAATAATAGGTTTGCCGGTGGGTTTTTCCCAGTTCCTTTTTCTCTATATTATGTTTTCGGGGACATTCTTTCTGGCTATAAACATCCCAGTGTTTGCTTAATGTATTTTCCTTTTTCCATTTTAAAAAATCAAAACTGTAATTGCGGGCTTCTTTAACCAAAGCTTTTAATTTTGCAGGAGGTAAATCTTTAATTTTTGTCAGCGGATGTACGCGGATACGGTACAAAACTTCATTTTTAATGATGTTGCCAACACCGCTGAAAATCTGTTGGTCCATGAGCACATCACAAACCAAAGCTTCGGGCATATCTTTCAGTTTTTTGATAGCGGCTCTGCTGTTCCACTCCTCAGCCATAATATCATTCTCCCAGTTGTAATGTTCTTTAACATTTCCTTCCAGCAGATCGACTTTGCAGGTGTAAAAGTTTAGCACATCTTTTTTTAAAACGAGTCCTAAAGTTAATGGTGTTTTCTTCTCCTGATTAAGAAGGTAGGTGCCAAAAAGCATAAAATGGATGCGGACGGTGAAATCTTTAAAACAAATCAGAAAATGTTTGCCCCAGCTTTTAAAATCGATAATTTTTTGATGTAAGAGCCGGTCTTTATCAATGTTTTTAGCATTTCCTGCAACTTCCAGTACCTCAGGTTTGCCCAGGTGAAGGTCTTTTATTAAATCCTTTAATATTACAATCGATGGGCCTTCTGGCATATTATTCTTCCTCCAGTTTCCGGAATTTAAATTTGTCTTTTATATGGGCATTAAAGTACCGCCCTTTTGATCCTGAAGCTTTTAATAATTTATAAACTTTTTCAGGCACTTTTTTGTACAGGTAAACCATATCTGTTGTAAATATGATTTTCAATGTTTCGGTAGCGGTATCATAACTAAAATATTTAATTACTGATGATGGCATAACCTGCAGTTTATATTTAAAAACAGCTGCTGTTAAAAATGGTTTTACTCGTTTTTAAGCTCTGATTCTTCTTTTGCCACCTTGATTTTTTCCTTTTTAAGGTCAATCCGGATGATGTTATACAAGCTCATATACACATTTGCGATCCACACGATGGAGAAAAAGGCAATAATGTAACCCCGCCAATCGGGATAAATTAAGGTAAACCTGGTAATAATCAATAACAGTGCGGTAACGTAATGGCTAAAACAATATTCGCAGGTAAAAACGTAGAAAAATTTCCTTTTAACAAGTTTGTTGCAGTTTTTCGAACGGTCTACACAAAATTCTCGTGCCTCCCTAAAAATTTCTTCTTTGGTAACCGTCCAGGCGATGCATGCAACGGGCAGTGCCATAATAAAAAGGTAATAAATGTGTGCTTCCATAAACAATCAGATCCGGGTATAAGTACAACCTCAAAGCCGGGGAAATGTTTAACCGGGTAAGAAACATTTTTAAGTATATTTATGTTAATTAACTATTTAATCAATATTGTTATGGAAAGATCAGAAATTTTATCATTGCTTGAAGTTATTAATCAACAGGTGAGTTCGTCAGTTTTAGGTGGGAGGGAAGAAGACTATGAGGAACTGGAAAGTATGGGCCTGATTACGATTAACCGTGAATCTGTACAATGGTCGGCAGCGATGACGCCTGCAGGAAATGCTTATTTAGGACATGATTAAATCGAATTGGGAGTAGAAATACTTTTAATAATATCATTAGTTATGATCAGTATTGTTTTGACCATAGCAGGCATTGGAGAAAATATAAACCCGAAGCTTATGTAGCAAGATGTTATAATTGTATGGCATTACTACCTAATGCTGACTGATTTATTGCCTAAATTCTGCTAAATTTGCCACAAGTTTAGAATTGTGCCCGCATAAACAAATGGCCATTCTATCTTCCAATATGAACGATTTACAACTTAGAACAGTAAATGTTACCCGTTACGTTACGCCGCTGCGCGAAGGGGGCTCGATGCCTGCCATTGCAGAGGCCGATGATAATTTCCTGTACGTGCTTAAATTTAGGGGAGCCGGACAAGGCACCAGGGCATTAATTGCAGAATTAATAGGCGGTGAAATTGCCCGGATACTGGGTTTACGTGTTCCCGAACTGGTTTTTGCCAATCTTGATGAGGCATTTGGAAGGACAGAACCTGACGAAGAAATCCAGGATTTATTAAAAGCCAGCGTAGGGTTGAATTTAGCACTGCATTATCTTTCCGGGGCCATTACTTTCGATCCGACAGTCACTACTGTTGACGCTAAATTAGCTTCGCAGATTGTATGGCTGGATTGCTTTTTAACTAATATGGACCGTACCTGCCGCAACACCAACATGTTGATCTGGCATAAAGAACTCTGGTTAATTGATCATGGGGCATCTTTATACTTTCACCATTCGTGGCAAAACTGGCAGGAACAAGCTGTTAAACCATTCTTTTTGGTAAAAGACCATGTGTTATTGCCGTGGGCTACCGAACTGGAAAGTGTACACGAGGAATTTACAAAAATCCTTACACCCGAAAAAATAAAAGCAGTAATCGATATTATTCCTGATGACTGGCTGGAAGGCGAAACGAATTTCGAAACCAAAGAAGATCACCGCAAAGCCTACATTTATTTCCTCACCGAAAGATTGTCACACGCTGACGTATTTTTAAAAGAAGCACAGCATGCAAGGGAAATTCTTATTTGAGTATGCTGTAATCCGCGTAATGCCCAGGGTAGAGCGTGAAGAATTTATGAACGTGGGGATTATCTTGTTCTGTGCAAAGCAAAAATATTTAAAAAGCATTTTTGTGTTAAACGAAGCGAGGATAAAAGCTTTTTCGCCGGGTATTGATCTGGCAGAACTGAAAGAAAATTTATGTGCCTTTGAGCGCATCAGTATTGCGGCTAATGGATCTGGACCAATTGGGCAATACGATCAGGCTTCGCGTTTCAGATGGCTTACCGCTACCAGAAGTACTGTGGTGCAATGCTCAAAAGTACATCCTGGTTTTTGCGATGATGCCGAAGAAACATTATTGAGGTTGCATCAGGAGCTGGTTTTGTAGCGCAGAGCGTTATGCGAATTGTGCCCGGCGCTAAGCGTTTAATTTACCTTAACAGCAAATACTTTTAGTCTGCGAACAATTAAACAGTTAAACAATTAACCGATTTAACCATCCAGCAATCCAACAATTAACAGATTAACCAGTTTAAACAATTAACCATCTAACCTTGCCAAAAGAATATTTCAAAAAACTTCAGGATCTCCTTAATACCGAGCGCGAAGAAGATTTACAATCTTATTTAAAACTTACTGAAAATACTTCTGCTGCAGACAGAAGGGCATTAGGCTTAACATGGTATCCGATTGCGATCAGGAATACAGAAATTGGCCGCGGCGATTATTTAACCGTAGAGTTAGAACGAACTACCCATCAGGATTTTTCTCACCAGTTTCGTTTTGGCTCTGCTGTGGTGCTATTTTCAAATCACGATGCTAAAGAAGACCGGATTGAAGGGATTATTACGCATCAGAGTGGGAGCAGGATGAAAATCAGCTTGCGGGTAGATGAACTGCCTGACTGGACCAGAAACGGAAAACTTGGCGTTGATCTGCTTTTTGATAACAATAGTTATGATGAGATGCAGCAAGCCCTTAAGCAGGCCACAAACCTTGCTGAAAATGTGGCGGAAAATAAGCTGATCAGAATTTTAACGAAAGGAGAAAAACCTTCATTTAGGGGGGGAGAAAAGTTTATTATTCCCAACACTTTAAACGATTCGCAACAGCTGGCGGTAAATAAAATTGTTTCGGCAGATCATCTGGCCATAGTGCATGGTCCGCCGGGAACAGGTAAAACCACAACGCTAGTACATGCCATAAAATCGTTGGCTAAACACAGTGATCAGAAAATCCTTGTTGTGGCGCCAAGTAATACGGCAGTTGACTTATTGACTGAAAAACTGGCTGCCGAAGGCTTAAAAGTAATCAGGGTGGGTAATCCGGCCAGGGTTTCAGAGAGATTACTTGCTGCTACACTCGATCATCAAATGGCCGATCATGCTGAAATGAAAACCATTAAAGCATTAAAAAAACAGGCCAGCGAGTACAAAAACATGGCTCATAAATACAAACGCAGTTTTGGCAGGGCAGAACGCGAGCAGCGCAAAGCCCTGTTTGATGAAGCACATAAAATTGGAAAAGAGGTCGAAAAAACGGAACAGTATATTATGGATAACCTGTTTACCAAAGCACAGATTATTACCGCAACTTTGGTAGGAGCGAACCATTATACCGTTAGAAACTTAAAGTACAATACGATTGTAATCGATGAAGCCGGACAAGCTTTGGAGCCGGCCTGCTGGATCCCTATTTTAAAAGCACAAAAGGTGATCTTAGCCGGCGATCATTTTCAGCTTTCTCCAACCATAAAATCAAATGAAGCCGCAAGAAATGGCCTAAGTAATACTTTATTAGAAAAGGCTGTAAGTCTTCATCCAGAGGCTGTTGTGTTGCTTAATGAGCAGTATAGGATGAATAAGGATATCATGGGGTATTCATCTCAGGTATTTTATAATAATGAATTAAAGGCGCATCACACGGTGGCCGGGCATTTATTATTTGAAGGTGATCAGCCCATTCAGTTTATTGATACGGCAGGTTGCAGTTATGATGAGAAATTAGACGGAACAAGCACCACCAATCCTGATGAAGCTGCATTTTTGGTTAAACACTTAACACACTTGGTGAGTAATTTAACAGTTCAGTATTCAGGGGATTTCCCATCTGTTGCGATTGTTTCTCCTTACAGGCAACAGGTTCAGATCCTGAAAGAGCTGGTACAGGAAAATGAAATATTAAGCCTATACCTGGATAAAATCGCGGTGAATACCATTGATAGTTTTCAGGGACAGGAGCGTGATGTGGTGTACATTAGTTTAACCCGGAGTAACGGGGAAGGAAGCATCGGCTTTTTGTCTGATACCAGAAGGATGAACGTAGCCATGACAAGGGCCCGGAAAAAACTGATAATTGTTGGGGATAGTTCTACACTTTCAAAATCTAAGTTCTATGCAGATTTTATACAATATGCTGAAGAATTGAATGCCTACCACAGTGCCTGGGAATTTATGGAGTTATAGCTATAAAACTGTTACTTTCAATATCTGAAAGAGCTGAATAAAATTTGTTATTTTTACGCTTAATAGCCTCATAATTAAATTGTAAAACCTGGTTTATTAAATAAGTTTTTTGAAAATATTTATGCCGGTAAATATTGTATGCGGGCTTACTATACTTATTATTCATGACTGAAACTGTTAAAATTCTCATCGCTGATGATAGCGAGATGATGAGGCTTGTAATGAGGCGTTTGTTTACCAAATACGTTGTTTCGCCAAATATTTTTGAAACCAGGAATTTACCTGATACCATAAACTATCTAAAAGAAAAAGCGATAGATTTTCTGCTTTTGGATATCAATATGCCGCAGGGTGATAGCAACCCGGATACCATAAGAGAAATTTTAACCATCCAGCCTGATATTAAAATCTGCATGTTCAGTGGTAATGATAAAGATCTGCTTGAACAGGATTTTTTAGCCGCAGGTGCCGTTGGTTTTGTTCAGAAAGATGAAAAAATGGGCGATTCCCTGCAGCAGGTAATTAACAGCGTTTTTAATTAAGCCTTTACGAGTTTCTTTTCTTCTTCAAGCTTGCCAGATATACTTGCACCTGCTATTAACAGCTCGTGGGTAATTGTTTTAGTGTATTCTGTTATTTCTGATTTAAAATCTTTTACCGAAGATCCTGAGCGGATTTCTTCTAAACGTTTTTCCCATTGTCCGGTAAGTTCTGCCTGTGCAATCTGCTTATCCTTAACTACTTCGTAAACAGCCAGGCCTTTATTGGTGGGCACCAGGTTTCTTTTTTCCCGCGTAATGTATTCTCTTGTAATTAAAGTTTCGATGATGGATGCACGTGTTGCCGGGGTGCCTAAACCACTGTCTTTCATGGCGTAACGCAATTCTTCATCTTCAATTTCTTTACCACAGGTTTCGAGTGCTTTTAATAACGATGCCTCATTGTACATTGGTTTTGGCTTGGTCTGCTTTTCTAATAAAGATTTTTCGGTAATAGGTAACAGTTCTCCAACCGCAACTTTTGGTAATGCCGCATTATCCTCATCTTTTTTATCATCTTCCGGATCATTAAAAACAGCCCGCCAGCCCGTAGAGCGAATTACAGTTCCATTGGCCACAAAGGTAAGCCCCGATTGTATGGTAATCTTGGTAAGTTCCTTTAAACATTCCTGGTGGAAAGCTTCAATCATCCGGCCTACCACCATATCATATACGGCTTGTTTATCTGCACTTAGGCCATAAGCCTGTTCGCCGGTTGGTAAAACAGCATGGTGATCGGTAACTTTTTTCGCATTTACGCTCCGTTTATTCAACGTAACGGTTTGTAAAAACTGCGCCTGCTTGCCAAAATCTGGATGACCGGTAAATTTTGCAATCAGATCCGGCACGCCTGCAAAAACATCATCTCCAATATACCGCGATCCGGTACGGGGATAGGAAACCAGTTTACTTTCGTACAAATTTTGCAAAATATTTAGCGTTTGATCAGCTGTATAGCCTTTTTTCTTATTGGCTTCCTGTTGTAAACTACTTAAATCGTGCAAAAGCGGTGGCGGTTCTTTACGTGGTTTTGCTTCAACTGCCGTAACGTTACCTCCTGTCGGGAAACCCGAAGCCACATCTTCTACCAGTGCAAATAATTTTTCTACTTCCTCTTTATCCTTATAATTGGTGGTTGATATCGCTTTAAAGGGCTGCTCATCTTTGGTAAGCAAAATGCTGATCTGGTAATAAGTTTGCGGCACAAAGTTTTTAATTTCTAAAAAACGTGCACAAATCATCGCCAGGGTAGGTGTTTGTACCCTTCCTAAAGAAAGTACGGTACGGTTGCCTGCAGAAATGCTTAAAGCCTGCGTGGCGTTCATCCCCACCAGCCAATCAGACTCCGAACGGCAATGGGCAGAATTAAATAAAGTATCGTAATCTGTACCGGGTTTCAGGTTTCTGAAACCATCTTTTATGGCTTCATCTGTTTGCGAAGAAATCCACAGGCGTTTAAAAGGTTTTTTACACTTTAAATAATAGTAAATGTACCTGAAAATCAATTCACCCTCACGCCCCGCATCCGTTGCCACGATAATCTCCGTAGCTTCATCAAAAAGTTTCTTAATGGTATCCAGCTGTTTCCTCACCGCAGGATCTTCT
Organism: Pedobacter sp. 22226; assembly: GCF_052045455.1. Classification (NCBI taxonomy): domain Bacteria; kingdom Pseudomonadati; phylum Bacteroidota; class Sphingobacteriia; order Sphingobacteriales; family Sphingobacteriaceae; genus Pedobacter; species Pedobacter sp. 22226. The sequence continues at coordinate 259,445 of NZ_JBQEPB010000009.1, forward strand.
ACAAAGCCATCTTTTGTTTTAATCTTTCTTATGGCAAGCTTAAATTTTTGCGGCAGCATGGGTAAATGCTGTTTTCGCCAGCCAATAAAGCCATAATCCTGTGGAGGTGCCAATTGTAATAAGTGCCCGAACGCCCATGTAAAAGAATATCCTTTACCTTCAATGTATCCGTCTTTTCTGGTGGTTGCTCCGAAAACTTTAGCAAGTTCACGACCAACAGAGGGCTTTTCTGCAATTACAATCTTCATGAATGGGCTTATCTTTTCAACCCCAAAGATGCTTAAAATAATGGCAATAGCTTAAAAAAATTACTCACAATGCCATTTAATGCTCCTTTTTAAAAACAATTATCTGTTAACTTTGTCCATGAGCTGTATTGATTATTTTTATATCAAATTGATTAACAATCTGGTAAAACACTAATCTAACTGCTGCAATTTTTTTGTTAATGGATAAAATTTACGATCTGCAGGGAAGCCAGATAAAAGTAACGCTCGAACCAAAGCTGGTACGCGTATATAGCAATGCTTCACTTTGGAAATACCTTGATGGAAAAGCCGGTAGCCGCTTTAAGCTGCTGGTTGAGGTGATTAAAACAGATTATGAAGAACAATTTGGGCAGCCGCTCGCCATTTCAAACGACTCACTCCTTGTAGAAATCCTCGTACACGTATATTGCGATTACCTGGGCCTGAATTTTAACCGCATCGTTCGGGTAAAATGGATCCAAAAATTAGTTAAAAAATTGCTCAAAAGGGCAGAGGTGATCGACTGTGGCGAGAAAAGTATAGATAGTAACCGTTGGGTGTGGGATTTACTGGCAGGCAGCAAATCACTGTTTATCCGAATCCTTCCTAAAAACCTGAACGCCAGAAATATTAAGCAACATTAATCCATTTGGGCAGCAAAAAGCTGTTCCTGGTTTAAAACCACGCTTGCAGCCAGGGTTTCGTTTAAAAATGCTGAGTTATATTGCTGCTCTGAATTATTAATAAAAAGTACAGTCCGGTCTGAAATGGTGTTGATTACCTGATCGGCTAACTTTGCAGGAACAGCCGGGCAGCCCTGACTTCTGCCCAACCGGCCCAGTTGATCGATACTTTGCTGACTTACATAGCTTGCACCATGTACCACAATTGATCTTTCTCTCGCATTGCTGTTAAAACCCTGGTCCATGCCATCCAATTTTAACGAACGACCATGTTTGCCATAATAAATTTCGCCTGTTAAATAGAATCCCAAACTGCTTTGGTTGGAGTTAATGTTATTGGAAAATGCCGAGGGTTTATCGCCACCACTATTCTGTCCGTGGGCAACCCAGGTGTTCATTAAAAGTTTTTTATTGGCCAGATCGATAACATAAAGGCGCTTTTTGCAGCTTTCCTGGTCGAAATCGGCTATGGTTAAGATGGATTTTGCATGCAGTAAACCCGAATATTTCATGTTGTAAAATCCGGTTAACGCTTTTTCAAAAACCTGCTCACTTAGTCCCGCAGAATCTAAATGTACCTGATGATAAATGTTTAAAATGTATTTATTGTACAAACTGTCTGCAGCAATGGCTTTAACAGCGTCTTGTTGTGTGTGTGGAAGCTCCACGGCTTTCCAACTTGTTCCGACAATGCTCATACCCGCTAAAAAAATCGTAGCAATGCCCAGGATGTATTTCTTCATTCAGTACAGTTTAGTTTGATATTGAGCTATTTATACGGTTGTTTCAGTAAAATGTTGTGCATATTGATTTTGTAGTGCTACAAATACAGATGGTTTTACACTCTCATGACTTTACTAAATGTAGTATAGCTATCAGGAATATGATTTTCCTGTTTTTCATACAATAAACCTAACAAAGCAATTTATTTAGTGTTATTTCTTAAATCCCTCATCTATGAAAATTTTATTAACTGGTGCAAATGGCTATATCGGTACGAGATTACTTCCGCTTTTACTGGAAGATACTCATGAAATTGTTTGTATGGTCAGGGATAAACGCAGGTTTATTTCCGACTCTGATTTAAGCGATCGGGTAAAGATTATTACCGGCGATTTACTCCATGCAGAAACCTTAAATGAAATTCCTGAAGATATAGATGCAGCCTATTACCTGGTGCATTCCATGTCATCCAGCCAAAGTGGATTTTCAGACATGGAAAAAGCTTCTTCCGAAAATTTTTCGGCAGCGATAAAAAAGACAAACTGTAAACAGATTATTTATTTAACGGGCATTGCCAACGATGAACATTTATCTAAACATTTAGGATCTAGGTTAGCGGTTGAAGAAGAGCTTAAATCATCAGGAAAAGCCTGTACCATTTTAAGGGCCGCCATTATTATTGGCTCTGGCAGTGCCTCTTTCGAAATTATACGCGATTTAACCGAGAAAATCCCTTTTATGATTACGCCAAAATGGGTAGAAACACGGTGCCAGCCAATCGGGATCCGTGATGTTTTGGCGTACCTGATCGGTGTATTGCACAATGATAAGGCTTACCATCAAACTTTTGATATTGGCGGACCTGATATTTTAACCTATCGCGAAATGCTTTTGGGTTATGCCAAAGAACGGGGATTAAAGCGATGGATTGTGACTGTACCTGTACTTACGCCTAGATTATCTTCTTTATGGCTGAACATGATTACGCCGGTACCTTATTCATTGGCCCGGAGCTTGGTAGATAGCATGAAGAATGAAGTGGTTTGCAAGGATAACCGCATCCAGGAAGTTGTACCGAGGAAATGTTTAACCTATGCAGAAGCGTTACACCTGGCTTTTGAAAAAATTGATCAGAATTCTATTGTTTCAAGCTGGAAGGATGCCCTGAACCGCGGTTACCTCAATTCTAATTTTATGGATCAGATTAAGGTACCCCAAAACGGGACCTTACAGTATAAAGTTAAGATGCCTTTTGAACGTAAAGCAGAAGAGGTTTTTGATAATATTTGGAGCATAGGCGGTAATAGAGGCTGGTATTTTATGGACTGGCTCTGGCATCTACGCGGGTTTTTAGATAAAATGTTTGGAGGGGTTGGAACGCGCAGGGGCAGAACAAGTAACATCGACCTCCAGGCGGGTGATGTACTGGATTTCTGGCGGGTTTTACTGGCGGACAAAAAAGCCAAAAGATTGCTTTTATATGCAGAAATGAAAGTACCGGGGGAAGCCTGGCTCGAACTCAAATTAGTGGAGTTTCATGGAAAAGCTTTTCTATCGCAGATTGCCACTTTCAGGCCCAAAGGTTTATGGGGAAGGATTTATTGGTATGCCATGTGGCCTTTTCATATTGTACTTTTTAAAGGTATGGCTAAAGAGATTACCACCTACAAACCCAATAATTAAATCTATTTAGCTATTTTTGCCAAATAAATCAAAAAATGGCCAATCAAGATAATGATTATTCCTTCTGGACAAAATACAAGAAATTTGCTTCTACAGAAATCTTAATGTATCTGATTATGATTATTGGTATCGGTTTGGGGATTATTTTTTTAAGCTAAGTGCCAGTTTTAAATAATCTGCCGCATTTACATCGTTAATAAATTTAGAAAAGTCAGCATATTTTTCTGCCGGAAAGGTCCCGTCGTTTAAAACAAACTTTCTATAATAGGTTAGTTTTTTGCCTTCTACAGATGTTTTACAAACATATTGGCCAAAATCACTTTTAAAAGTTTTATCCTGGTTAAAAATTAATGTCGTATCTACATTATCCGGCAGGGTGTAAACAATGGTATCTTCATCGGTATAACCACGGTTAATGTACACCGGCAAAGTCCTGTTTTTAATTTCCGGAATTGATTTTTTGATGTTAAAGGCATTGAGCTGTAAAAACATTTTATTGCCGTTAACCGGGGCGTAATTGCGGATATTAAGCAAAATATCTTCTGTTAATTTAGGGGCGATATCCTTTTTCTGTGCAAAGGCCACCGCTTCGAAATCTATGTTGTCAATATTATAGGTTTCTTTAAGCAATTTATGTTGTTCGGTAATGGATTTACTGATCAATCCTTCCTGATTTTCGTACTGTGCACCTTCGTAAACTGTGTTCATTTTTCCGGTGATGTTTCCGTCGGCTTCGATGTTAAGGTTTGCTTTGCGGATCTGCAGGTTCTCAGCAGTGGTTAATTTTGGGGTATGCAGCAATTTTCCTCCTTCAGGTGTACAGGCAAGCACCAGTCGGTCGTCGGTAAAATCGCTTAAAAAGCCAAATGGAATTTTCTGACTGGTACATTCCAGCCATGTGGTATCGCCTTTTAAAGGCATGCAAAGAATAATGTGGTTACCCTGCACCATGCTTGCATATTTCGGGTCCATGCTCTTTTTTTCCGAACCGGCTTCTACCACACAATAATCCGATGCTATATCTGCTGCACTCAACAGGCTTTGCATGTAGTTTACCAATGCTTTACAATCGCCATAACCCAGGCGGTCTACCTCGCTGGCAGCAATGGGTTGAAAACCTCCAATACCGATCTGTACACTAATATACCGGGTTTTATCCTGCAGGTACTGGTAAATTTTGCGTGCCTTATCTTTATCCGTTTTTTCGTTTTTAACCAGATCTTTCACCATTTGAACGGTTGCAGGTGGTAAAGCTTTTCGTTCTTTCAACAAATCATCGTAAATCCATTTTCCCAGTTCCTGCCAGTTGGTGTAATTCCCTTTGTGGCTGTAATAGTAAAAATCGAGCGGGGCAATTTGTATGCTGGTGGCATAAGTTTCATGAGCAGGACTGTAAGGCTCTGTTCTAACGGCCAGTATATTATTTACTTTCCAGACGGTTATTTTCTGCTTTTCATCTGTAGTTACTTCCGGTGTTCCGTTATAATTCTGGGTTTTTACCCTTACCTGATCAGTAGGTTTGCAGATAAAAGTATAAGTGCTTTTTTCTACTGAAACATCGTCGGCCGGTTTGGGTGTCCAGTCGGGGATAATGAGGTTTTGTTTATTCCTGATTTCATAATTGTAAACCACTGTATAAGGGTACTCATTTACCGATGGAAGGTAATGTTTCACGCGGCTATCTACAAAAAGAGAGAAGCCGTCGGCCGCACTCATATCTGAAAAATTATTCTGGTTAAACTTCGTGATGGGGAGGCCTACACTGTTGTACACTTCGCCTTTAATTCCTTTAATAGAAATGTTTTTATCATAATAAATTACCAGGCGGGCTTCATCTTCTCCATTTTGGTTAAACACAGTAATGGCTTTTTTTACGCTCAGCATCACATTATCAGGTGCGCGCATATCGATTACGGTTTCCTGGTTACGGATACAGGCATTGGCGCGGTTACGCAGGTTTGCCGGAATTAAATCAACATCGTAATTATCCTGAGCAAAGCCTGTAATAGCGCACAAAAGCAAAAATACCGCCGTGAATAAAGATTTCATCTAATTTGCTTTTTTTAATAAAAACTCAGTTTTTTGGTTTTGAATAATTTTGCTGTAAAATTCTTTAAGGTAAAGGTATTCATCTGCCTGATAAATTGCATGATTAAGTTGCATGATCTGGTTCACCGAAATGGTATTGTCTTGCAAACCGGTTTGTAATAAATATTTTCCGCCGGCATTTGGTAAACCGACAGCCATATCCTTAGGTTTTTCTAACAGTTCATAATTACCGGGCAATGTTACATTAATAACAATGCGCTCGTCAGATGCGGCACCCAAATCAACAGGGTAAGTACGTTCGTTTAAGTTGAATGGGTTTTTCGAAATGGGGTTGATAAAAAACGGACTAAAGTAAAATTGCTTGTTGTTTGAGCCGTCGTTAACTGTAAATTCGATTTCGTATTTTTCTGTTAAAGCATTTTCCACGCTGTCTAAATTGGAGATGCTGTGTTCTAAAATCTTTATCCTGGTTAAACGTTCATCCAGTTTTTCTACATATTCATCAGGCGAGTTGTAGCGCGAAATATCTTTTCTTTTTGCATAAGCAGAGTAACCCATGCTATGCGTTAACAGGGTGCCAATAATTTTTCCGTCAGTTGTCATTTTTCCGGTCAGTACATAATTGGTTGTCGATTTTTGGCTGGCTATTAAATCGATCCAGTACGATGGTTTTTTCAGATTAATTACCCTGCCCTGATCGTTAATGCACCTTAACGGCAGAAGCGCAAAGGGCAGAAGCGGCTCCGTGGCATCAAGCAAATAACTTTTATCGCCAATATTTACTTTGGCAACCAGATAGTTAAAATCGCTCATTACCGGATAAAGTTTATTTACGGTTCCATTATCACGTGTAGATAAGAGCACGGCCTCGGCATCGAGGTTTGCAGCAGAAAGTGCAGCAATTAAACTCAGGTTAACATCTGCCACATTACCTGTTCTGGTATCAAGCGCCCTTTTTATATTATCTTCCGAATATATCCCGTAATAATTATTCCATTTAATTTGTTTTTTGATGTAATTATAAATGGCTTTTGCTTTTTCAAGGTCATCTGTACTGCCTTTGGTAATGGTTGGGATAAGCTCTTTAAAAACATCCTTCCTTTTCATCTGGTCGCCCAGGGTTTTATAGTTAGAAAGTTCATAATCCACATCTTTCCAGGTTTTGGTATAAGAGGTTTTACCGCCATTGATATTCTGTACGTCAGAAAGTTCGAAATAAATGGCTGATTTAAAATTACTTGGCGCCGTCATGTTATCTTCCTCTATAAATGCAGGAACATTTTTCATCAGGTAAGTCATCTTCGAACAATCAATTGCAACGCCTGATAAACGTAAACATTCTTTACTGAGTTCCGATTTCTGATCGGTTAGTTTCTGGAAACCACGTAAGGAAACATTGTAATTGTAAATTCCAGGAATATAGGCCACATACTCACTCGAAACCTTTGGAATATCACCCTGAAACTCCCATGTTTTATAGTTGAACAAATTTGGCGACCTTAAAATATAACTGTATTCAATCACCGATCCTTCTTTCAAATTAGGAAGTGTAAATTTGGTGAGGCGGGTGTATTTCGAGCGGTTTTCTGTAAAAACAGCTTTTTTATCCATCACCGTTTCTACAAAGTTATTATCAACGTAATTAAAGGTTGAAGCTTTTAACTCGCTTATGGTTTCTTCCCGGTTACTGTCTTTATAAGTTGGAATCACAATATTAGCTTCCTTAAAGCCCTCTTTGTTGTAAATTTTGATTTTTACGTGGTGTTCAAAAATCAAAACCAGGCTATGGGTATTGTCGTCTAGCTGGATCGAAGCTGTTCCAAATTCTTTTAAAACAATGGCATTTGCATTACTATCCAGTGTTTTTCTGTCGAACTGGTAATCGTCGTGCGTAATGGCCCCGTAGTTAAAATTTTGAGCCTGAGTGGTTAATGATGTAATTAATAGAAATAGTAAACTTAACGTCTTATTCATTTGAGCGTATATAAATTGGCGCAATTTAGTGGTAGAAACTAACATTCTGAAATAATTTGACAATTAAATTTATAAATTAATAAAGGGGTTTTACAGAACTAATGAAACCTTTTTAGCACTTTTGAAAAAAAGAATTTGACATTCCGATTCAAATCTAAATGTCGCCAATCTCACATCTTACAAAATGAAATTAAATTTAAAACGCCCTTTAGCCTTTTTTGATCTCGAAGCTACCGGGATAAATGTTGGAGCCGATAGAATAGTAGAAATTGCCATTTTAAAAGCTATGCCTGATGGTACCGAAATTGTTAAAACCTGGCGTGTAAACCCCGAAATGCCTATTCCTTTGCAAACTTCGTTAATACATGGTATTTATGATGAAGACATCGCAAATGAACCCACTTTTAAAGTTATTGCCGCAGAAATAGCCGAATTTATAGGAGATAGCGACCTGGCGGGATACAATTCGAATAAATTTGATATTCCGATGCTTTTGGAAGAATTTTTAAGGGCTGAAGTAGATTTCGACATGAATAACCGCAAGTTTATTGATGTGCAGAATATCTTCCACCAGATGGAACAACGTACCTTAAAAGCTGCTTATAAGTTTTATTGTCAGGAAGACCTGGTTAACGCCCACGCCGCTGAAGCGGATGTAATTGCCACTTATAAAGTTTTACTTGGTCAGTTGGAAATGTACAAAGAAACCGAATTTGAAAGCAAACAAGGTGTAAAAAGTATCCCGGTTGTAAATGATGTGGATGCCCTGCACATTTTTACCAATATCAATAAACCGGTAGATTTTGCCGGACGTATGGTTTACAATGATAATGATGAAGTGTGTTTCAATTTCGGTAAACATAAAGGTAAAACCACCCAACAGGTATTCTCAGTAGAACCGAGTTATTATGCCTGGATGAAAAACGGCGATTTTCCACTTTATACCAAGAAGAAACTGGATGAGGAATGGGCAAAATTTAATGCCAGGAAAAATGAAAATAGAGCTGCAAAGCCTCAAAACAATACACCAGGAAATAAACCTGCCTACCAACAGAAGCCACAACCAAAACCCGAAAAACCTGCACAACCAATTAATAACGATATGTTGGAGCAGCTGAAAATGAAATTTGGAAAGTAGGTATTTGGTTAATCGGTTAATTGTTCAAATTGGTTAATTGTTGTTAAACGCTATGCGCATTACGCAAAGCCCTATGCTCAAAAAATGAAATCTATAAAATTATTATCCTTCTTGTTGTTCAGTGCGGTTTATGCTGGTGCGCAAACAACTTTACCGATAGCGCCTGAATTTCAGCAAACCTATCAAAAGGAAACCAGAAATATCAATGGAAAACCTGGTAAAAATTATTGGCAAAATACCTCAAAATACGACCTGAATGTAGATTTTAATCCTACCAGCAGGTTGTTAAAAGGTAAAGTGCAGGTAACTTATACCAATAATAGTCCCGATACTTTGAAAGAGATATGGTTTAAGCTTTATCCCAACCTCTACAAAAAAGGAACACCCAGAAAATCAAAATTCGCAGAATCGGATTTGGGTGATGGCGTAGCGATCGAAAAACTTGCTGCGAACGGAAAATCCATTTCTGATTTTAAAATTGACGGCACCAACATGACGGTAAACGTTCCGGCTGTTTTGCCGGGTAAAACGATCAGTTTTTTAATTGATTATAGTTATACTTTAAATAAAGGCTCACACATGCGTACCGGTCAGGTAGATGAAGGTTCGCATTTTGTGGCTTATTTCTTTCCGCGCATCGCTGTGTATGACGATGTGGATGGATGGAACAAATATCCTTACACCGGGGCTGAAGAGTTTTATAATGATTTTGATCAGTTTAATGCTTCTATTACGGTACCGGGTGGTTATGGTGTTTGGGCAACCGGCGATTTAAAAAATCCTTCTGAGGTTTTCCAGAAAGATGTGGTTTCAAGAATGTTATCTGCAGAGAAAAATGATGTCGTTATTGATGTGATTACGGATAAAGATCTGGCTGATAAAAAAGTAACGCAGCCAAATGCTTTCAATACCTTTAAGTTTGAAGCCAAAAATGTGACCGATTTTGTATTTGCATTGAGTGATCATTACTTATGGAAATCGAGCAGTTTGGTGGTTGATCCTAAAACGAAAAGAAGAACGCGTGTGGATGCCGTTTTTAATCCAAAACATAAAGATTATTATGAGGTAATCGATTTTGCCCGTAAAACGGTAGAAGCGATGAGTTATACTTTCCCGAAATGGCCTTATCCATATAACCATGAAACCATTTTTGATGGTTTAGACCAGATGGAATATCCGATGATGGTGAACGATAATCCGGTTGATAACCGTACTGATGCCATTACCTTAACCGATCATGAAATTTTCCATACCATGTTTCCATTCTATATGGGTATAAACGAGACCAAATATGGCTGGATGGATGAAGGCTGGGCGACAATAGGCGAGTGGCTGATTTCTCCAATCATTGATCCGACCATTGTAGATGAATATGGTGTTCAGCCTACGGCCTCTTCTTCAGGTGGAAAAGACGATACCCCGATCATGACGCTGACTCCTGATTTAAAAGGATCGGGTTCTTTTACCAACTCTTATCCTAAACCGGGATTGGCTTATCTGTTTGTAAAAGATTATTTGGGAGATGAACTGTTTACCAAAGCTTTACATACTTATATTAAAAACTGGAACGGGAAACATCCTATGCCTTACGATTTTTTCAATAGCATAAACGAAGGCAGTGGTAAAAATCTAAACTGGTTTTGGAAAGCCTGGTTTTTTGAAGGTGGTGTAACCGATATGGCGATAAAAGCTGTTGATAAAACTTCAGGTGGCTACACAGTTACCGTTGAAAATAAGAGCATTAAGCCTTTGCCGGTCGATTTAACTTTGACCTTCGCTGATGGCTCAGTTGAAAAAAGCCACAGCACCATTGGTGTATGGGAAAAAGGCGATAAGCAAGTGAAAATTGAAGTAAAGACAAGTAAAAAGCTTTCAAAAATAGTGATGGGAAATCCGCATACACCTGATAAAGTGAAAAGCGATAATAGCTTTTCGGTGAATTAATAAGTGAGAAGCTTGATTATTCAGAGTCAAGTTATTTGACAGATTTTAAATAGAAAAATCGTCATCTCGATTGGAGTGAAACGAAATGGAGAGATCTTTTTAGCCTTAGCTATTAAAGTTAAATTTAAAGATTTCTCCACTGCGGTCGAAATGACGATTCTTCTAAATCATATGTGTCCTTCAATTATCTTAATACTTATTGTTCTTTATGAAGAACTATCTTACTAATAAAATTATACGTTTAAGCGTATATATTTTCTAGTTTAGAACTAATAAACTTAAATAAATAAGTTTTCGCTTCCCGCTATAATATTTTCTTTATTAATAAGGTTTAAGTTAGGTACATGCCCCAGGCTTTTTACTTTTCCATATTGCTGAATGTACCTTTCGGTCTCCTCATTTTCATCACCGTTAAAAACAATTCCCTTAACCGGAATTTGATATTGTTTAAGCAAATTGAGCGATAAAAGCGTGTGATTAATGCTCCCCAGGTAATTTTGTGAAACCAATATTACTTCTGCATTTAATTTCTTAATCAGATCAACAATGAGTTCCTTTTCGTTTAACGGCACCATTAAACCACCTGCACCTTCAATAATCAAATTATTATCAGTTTCCGGGATATTTATTTTTTGGAGATCAATCTCTATTTCATCAATCCTGGCAGACAAATGTGGCGATAGGGGCTGTGTTAGCCTGTAGCTTTCAGGATGGATAATTGTTTTTTCATTGCTGATCAAACTTTTAATCGTGATACTGTCACTCATATCCAAATCTCCCGACTGAATCGGTTTCCAGTAATCTGCTTTTAATTTTTCTGTTATGATGGCGCTGATTAGCGTTTTTCCTATTCCTGTTCCTATTCCTGTTATAAAATATGTTGCCATTAGTTTAATGCTTTAAGGTGGTTAACCAATGAAATAATCTCTTCGTTGGTATTAAAAGTGTGTAAACAGATCCTTAGTCGTTCTTTGCCTAAGGCTACCGTGGGGCTTAAAATTGCCCTGACGTCGAATCCTTTATTTTGTAATGTTGTTGCGGCATGTTTGGTTGCTTCATTTGAAGAAAAGACAATCCCCTGAATGGTACTCTTGCTATCAAGTGCGCGGATTTTTTTTTCCATCAGCGCTTTTCTGAACAAGGCAATTTTTTGGTGGATCAGCTGGTGATCGATTTTATTTAAAAATTCATAGGCCGATTTAATGGCTACAACGTTATGAATTGGAGCTGCTGTAGTATAAATAAACGACCGTGCAAAATTAATCAGATAATGTCGCAGGCTGTTGCTTCCTAAAATAATAGCGCCGTGTGTACCAATCGCTTTGCCAAAAGTTACAATCCTGGCGAATACCTTTTCTGTTAGATTTAACTGGTTAATCAATCCTCGTCCATTATCGCCAAAAATACCTGTGGCATGGGCTTCATCTACTATTAAATTGGCCTGATACTGTTCGCAAAGGTTTGATATTTCGAGAAGCGGAGCAATATCGCCATCCATAGAGTAAACACTTTCTACTACCACAAAAATGTTTCCTTTTGCCAGCTGAAGTTTTGTTTCGAGGTCGTTGATGTTGTTGTGGAGAAATTTGTAGCGGGTAGCATGGCTTAAACGACAGCCATCTATAATGCTCGCATGAATCAGTTCATCGCTGATAATGGTATCACCGCGTTGGGGAACGCTCGAAAGCAGGCCTACATTCGCATCGTAACCGGAGTTGAAAATCAATCCGCTTTCTGCCAGGTGGAAATCAGCAATAAACTGCTCGGTTTCTTCGGTATATTGAGTGTTACCGCTTAGCAATCTCGATCCTCCTGCACCGTTTAAATAGTGCGCGACTGTTGCTACATTATCCTCAATATGTTTTCTGAGTTCAGTTGATCTGGCAAAACCCAGATAATCATTTGAGCAAAAATCAAAAGGAGGGTGGTTGGTTGACAAATTCCTGATGGAAAGATTATCCTTGCGTTCCTGAAGTTTAGCATTAAGAAACTGTTCAATTTTGCTCATCGGTCAAAAGTAAAAAAAGCGTCCCGAATAAACGGAACGCTTTTAAAAATTAATTAATTACTCTTTTATTTTATCTATCCTTGTGCAGGAGGATTAGAAACAACCGGTGCTTTATCTTTATTGCCTCTGCCCATTCCTTTTCTCATTTTCTCTCCTTTTTCTCTGGCTTCGGCACGGAAAGCATCCATTTTTGTTTTCTGATCTGCAGTTAAAACAGCATCTATTTTAGCTTTTTGCTCATCCATTGCCGCTTTGCGTTCTTTCATCTTGCCTTTTCTGTCACCCTGATCAGCAGATCTCCAGGTATCCATTTTCTTTGCGTTTTCTAACTCAATGGCATAGATTTTAGTTTTCTGATCGGCAGTCAAACTTAACTGTTTCTCTAATTTCGCGGTTACTTTATCTGCCCTTTGTTCTGCAGTCATTTTCGGCATTGGCCTTCTGGCATGCTTTGTTGTGTCTTGAGCAAATGCAGCGGTTAAACCCATTACTGCAATTGCTATTGTTAAAATTGCCTTTTTCATGTTATGTTCTTTTTATGTGTTTGTTGAATTAATAGATACATAAAAACGCAAACGGTTTAATCGGCTGTTGTTAAAAAATGTTAATTTTTATTTAATTGTGAAATTGATTTCTGCATTTGAGCCATCATTTGGGTTAGTGTTTCCATGGTTGGATCTGGCGCAGGTTCTGGTAATGAGGTTGATATATAGGCTTTAGCTTTCCAGATTTCGAGGATATCTTCTGCGGCAATGGTGTAAGCATCATATACCTTATTATCGGATACCAATTTCAAATCTTTATTTTCCCTGAAGCGGTTGCCTGCCCTTTTATATACTACACCTTCGTTTTTACTGATAACGATATAGGTTTCTCCGGTTTTTACTTCATTCCAGTTGTCTAAATATTCGCCGATGATCACACTGCCCGGCTGAACAGGCAGCATGCTATCACCCATAATTTCAAAAGCCCTGAATGTACCTTGCCTCAAAGCGGGCAAAGGAAGCTGAAACTTTGGAAGATCGCTAATATATTGCGGATCGGAAAAGCCGTTTAAATAACCAGCACTTGCTTTAACAGGTACGAGCTCGATGTTTTCACGGTCGTTCTGATCTACTGAAATGCTGAGTACGCGAAGGTTAGAACCCTGGCTTTTTGGCTTGGGTTTCCAGCTGTCGGATATTTTCTCATTAATGAATTCATCGATGGTCAGATCAAAATATTCGGCTATTTTTTTTAGCAAATCATATTTAGGTTCCGCCCGGTCTTCCTCATAAGCGCCGATAAGCGATCTTTTGATTTCCATGATATCAGCGAAATTTTGCTGTGTATGGCCTTTTTTCTTCCTGAGGTACTTTAAATTATTTGAAATATTCGACATAAAAATAAATTTTAAAATAAATTTGGAATTACTAAAATAGTTAGTAATTTTATGCTCATAAAGTTAGTAATATTATTTTGAATTGCAAGAACATATACTAAATAGTTTAGTTTAAAATTTAAATACAAGATTGATGAAAAAGTTTGTTTATATCGTTACCGACAGAAATCGTACAAATATGCACGTGGGCATGAGCTCAGATTTAATTAAAACACTGGATTTCTACAAACAGATGCCAAACTTATTTTTTGATAGCGGCCAGCAATTAACCCGCCTGGTTTATTTTGAAGAGTTTAAAACAGAAGCACAGGCATTGATACGTTTTAAATCGATCAGCAGGTTTACACGTATGCAAAAGGAACGCTTGGTGAGGTCTTGTAATCCTGACTGGATTGATTTGACTATAGGCCTTGATTTCGAAAATATTCTTTTACACAGGAACATTACCAATCAGGTTAAATTATCGTTTTCGAGCTTATCTTAAATTAATAGGAAGTGTTAATTTTAAATGATTATAATGAAACAGATAGAGATGTATAAAATTAATGCCTGAATGATCGGTTCCATTATGGCATCCAGTCATTCAAGCATTTGATAATAATTTTAATAAGGTAATTTATTCTTATAAAAAATATAGCCAGCTGCTGAATAAGTATCATTTATTCACTACTTAAGCTAGTTGAAAACATTTGCGTTTTTATAGCTTTAAAACATTTCAACTTTTCAGCAATTTGAAAAGCTTACCAGTTGAGTAATTTCATTTGTATGAGTAGGGCCAATAATTAGGCTGTAATTTTTCGCCATTTTAATTCACCTTAGTACATCTGCGTTTATAGCGCTTTGCAACATTTCGGTTTACGACAATTTGAAAATCTTTCTTTGGAATAATTTTAAGTTGCTGTTAAATAAAATTAAATAGATTATTATAATCATTCTCCAGCTGAGCACATCTGCGTTTATAGCGCTTTACAACATTTCGGCTTACGACAATTTGAAAATCTTTCTTTGGAATAATTTTAAGTTGCTATTAAATAAAATTAAATAGATTATTATAATCATTCTCCCGCTGAGCAAATCTGCGTTTATAGCGCTTTACAACATTTCAACTTTCCAACCCTTTTAACATCTTCAAACTACCACCCAGGAGCAAAGGTTAAACCAAATACCCCGGTTTTAACATCTTTCCTTTGAAAAGGGATTGCATAATAAGGTTCCAATACGAAATAGCCGAAAATGTTTACTCTAACTGATACACCAACGCTCATGGCCGGTACACGTTCTGTTGTGGCCTGATAAGTAACTGGCTTGCCTTTTGAATCCAAAACAGGTACACCTTTGTCTAATAGAGGCTCTGTAGTGTAAGTAGGCTCGCTTTTAAATTTTACTTTAGTATCGTTGGTCCAGGCTAAACCTGCATCAAAAAATAAGTTCAAATCGGAAAATAAGAATTTAGAAGGTATTGCTGCTAATTTTTTAGGTCCTGTAAATGGCAAACGGACTTCGAAATTAAAGACAGCTATTTTACTTCCTGCTAACTGATTAATATCAAAGGATTCGGATGATTGGGCTGATGTATTTTTGTAAATCGAGTTCGATTCATAACCCCTGATCAGGTAAGGATAACCCACATACATCGGATAAAGCCTGTCAGCATCTTTGCCAATCCTTAATGTATTGTAACTTCTTACGGCAAAAGTTACCGGTTTCGCTCTCCAGTATTTGCGAAGATCGGCCGTTACACCAGCAAAATTATAAGTACCAAAATACTTTTCACCACTTACACGATATCTGTAACCATCAAGCGGACCTGTTAAACCAAAAATAGAATTATCGCCAACAAAACCAGCATTTAACTGATATAATGTAAATGAATTTAACGGAATTCCGATTGCATCGGCGGCAACATCATTGGCAACCCTGCTTTTGTCTGAGCCAATATAATAACCGTTTGCATCGTAATAATTGCTATATCTGTCAACACGGTAGCTGTAATGCGAAAATGCGCCGCCCAGTTCAAATCGGTGGATTTTACTAAATGGATAAGCGCCAAAAACCTGAAGCTGATCTTCAAATGTTCTTACAATGTCCGTTCTGTCTACTTGCGCTTTAGTAGTTTGATTATCACCATTTGGAATGTCCTCGTAACCGTATGATCTAAAACCTGATACATAAGGGATGTGTGAAATGGCTGCTCCCCAGTTTATCCTGCTTTTTTGGTTAATATAGCCTACCAAACCTCCGGCATCGTATATTTCTCCGTTAACGGAAATATTTGCGATGATCTGATTTGTTCCTAATATGTCACTAAACATTCCTACAATACCACCAGAAACGCCGGTTCCAAAGCGACTGGTAGAAACGCCTACGCCACTGTTTGCCAGGTAATCTAGTCTGAATTTTGGTTTATATGGAACCGTTTTCATTGAATCGGCTACAATTTTTTCGAAACGATCGAAATTATTCAGATTGGAATTGATGATGTTCACCCCAATGTTTTCCATAGGTGGGAGGATTGCGGCATCGAAGTTTTCTTCACGGTTGCCAATGCGCCTGGCTTTAAAACTGCTCAGCCTGGCATTATATAAGGTGTAGCGCTGGTATCGGTAATAGCTGTACACAATTTCATCGGTTGTTGAAACGGAAATGGCTGGCGAAAATTCCGTAATTCCACTGATACCGGTAAAATAGTCGGTTAACTGATCGACTGTATTATCTGCGAAAGAGTATTTATATAAATTCCTGAAACCATCTCTGTTAGAAAGGAAATAGATGTTCTGACTGTTAGCAGAAAATTGTGCATTTAAGTTGTTCGCTCCTGGAAAAACATCAAGATTACTTACCGTTTTAGATGCAATATCATATACAGCTAAGTTAATTGGCAACACCGCATTAATTACATTTGCCTGAATTGCGGCCCTATCTGATGAAAATACCAGTTTTTTACCATCAGGAGAATAACTTGGCGCATAATCAGAATATACATCATCAGTAATTTGCGTAACTGCTTTAGTATCGAGGTTGTAAGAGAAAATATCACTTTGCCCTTCTACCATTCCTGAAAATGCGATATCTTTACCATTTGGCGACCAGGTTAAATTACCAAATTGCTGCACCTGCGCCATCGGGGTTTGAGAAACAGTATTGCCGTTGGCAACGTTGATGATCATCATCTGGTTTTTTCCCTGACTGAAAATACTGAAGGCAAATTGTTTACTATCCGGCGACCATGCCCCGGCAGATTCGATAAAGTTAAAATCGTCTATATGGCCGTTGGATATCTGGCTGCTCAGTTTCCTGATAATGCGTCCAGTTTTTGCATCTGCAAGGAATAAATCGATACCAAAAAGATCTTTTTCAGACATAAATGCCAGGTATTTTCCGTCAGGACTAAGGGCAGGGGCAACGTTCATATTTCCAGCATTCTTATTATCGATTATCTTTGTACCTGTAATTTTTATCTGAGAACTATCAGCCTTTAACATGGGTTTGTAATGCGCATCAATGGAGTTTTTCCAAAGGCCAGACAATGTTTTGTCGTCGTACCCAAATGTATATCGGATGGCATTTTCGTAACCATATTTTGCCGTATTCTTAAATAAAGGAACGATAGTGGTATCGCCATATTGCGAACCGATATAGGTCCAAAAGGCCTGTCCGTAACGGTAAGGAAAGTATTTATTAGAATTGGTTAAGTCTTTTAAAGAAGGAATGTCGCGGTTTAGCATGGCATCGCGCATCCACATAGACGTGAAGGCATCTTTTTTGCCGATAGAAAGGTATTCGGCCATCCCTTCAACCATCCACAATGGGGTTTGGCCAACATTTTCCAAACTAATTGAATCTTTCTCCAGCAAAAGGTGATATTGAAAAGCGTGAACCAACTCATGACCTAAAACATGCCTGGTTTGGCTGTTTAACTCCATAACAGGCATAATTACCCTGTTTTTCAGGGCCTCGGTAACTCCACCCGTTCCAATGCCGATTTCTCCGTTAAGTACTGTAGTCTGTTGAAAATCAGGGTGGTTGTTGTATAAAATGATTGGATTTTTCTTTAAAAATGTATCTCTGAATACCTCCTGGTGCATTTTGTACCAGGTTTCTGCATCCTGAGAAAAGCGTTTTAAAAGTTTTTCATTTTTAATGTAGTAATAAATTTCGAAATGGGGTGTTTGTAAAACCTTGAAATCAAGTGTTTTATATCTCACCTTGTTTTGGCCGAAGTATTGGGCTTTAACAGAAAAAGAAAGAATAAGCAAGAGCAATAAGGAACAATACCGCTTTAATAAAGTAGAGCCTTTTTTCATATGTATGGTTTTAGTAATGATTGTTCAATAATTTACAAAAATAAAATAGTAAAAAATCTGGAAATAAAAATAACAATAGTTTAAAAGACTATTTAAAATTTAACACTTTTTAAAATTTCATTACCTGTTTGCACAGGTAATGAGTATTCTGATTTATCTTGAATAGAAAATTATTGCTGATTGTTATTCTCGTTTTTCTTTCTTTCCTTTTCTTCCTGACGCTGTTTTCTTCTCAGCTCGCGTTCTTCTTTTCTGGTTAATGGAACTGTGGGGGTAACCGGGTTTTGAGCCGGCTCTGTTTTCTTTTCTTCTTTTTTAACTTCAGGCTCGTTATTTACCGGTTCAGTTGTAACAGGTACTTCAGCAGGGACAGTAAAATCAGTAGAATCGACCGCTACACTGTCGGTTGATGTGGTGTCTCTAACGATCTGTGGACTAGGGCAATTGTAAGTTCTTGTAATATCAACAGTTGCTTTAGGGAAAGCTCCATAGGTGTAGCCTGATTTTGGATCGAGGTAAACTTTCTCCATAAATTTTGCAAAAATCGGCAGTGCAGTTCTAGAACCTTCACCTTGTTCGCCATTTTTAAAGTGTGCAGTTCTTTCATCACAACCTACCCAAACGCCGGTCACCAAATCTTTGGTTAAGCCCATATACCAGGCATCCACATAATCGGAAGAGGTACCTGTTTTACCACCAATCTGGTTGTTTTTCTTCCATAAGTTTGGCCATTCCCATAACGCCTGAGAGGTTCCGCCTGGTTCTTCCATGCCACCACGGAACATATAGGTCATTAACCAGGCAATTTCTTCTGTTAAAACACGCTTTGTTTTCGGCTTAAATTCATCGATCACATTATTGTCCTGGTCGGTAATTTTTTCTACCAAAATGGGATCGGTTTTAATGCCCTTATTCATGAAAGTGGCATAAGCTTTTACCATTTCGTAAACCGTAACATCGTTTGAACCTAAACTTACTGAAGGAACGGATTCTAAATGGCTGTCAATCCCACACTCGTGCGCATATTTCACTACATTATCCCAGCCAACTTTTTCGGTAACCTGTGCAGTAATGGTATTTACTGATTTTGCCATGGCCCAGCGTAAACTCATCTCGCGGTAAGAAACACTGTAATCGGCATTTTTAGGCTCCCAATATTTAGTTTCGCCTTTATCCTGGTAAGCTATTTTAACCGGTTTATCGGTAAATTTATCGCAAGGACTCATGCCTTGTTCTAAAGCCGTTAAGTAGGCAAATGGTTTAAAAGTAGACCCTGCCTGACGTTTAGCCTGATTAACGTGATCGTATTTGAAAAATTTGTGATCGATACCGCCCACCCATACTTTAATTTTTCCGCTGGCGGGTTCCATGGTCATCATGCCTGTATTCATGATTTTTCCATAATAACGGATAGAATCTAATGTTGAGAATAAGGTGTCGCGATCGCCTTTATAGGTAAAGATCTGCATCCTTTTCTTTTTATTGAAATAGGCTTTAACAGAATCAGGATTATTCGGGAATTTCTTTTGTAAAAGTGCGTAGATTGGCAGGTTTTTCATCGCCCTGTCCGGATAATCAACCTTTTGCTTTTCCGAATCGTACCAGGGATCTTCTTTGCCCCAAACGCTGTAAAACCTGCGCTGTAAAATTCTCATTTGATCGGCAACCGCTTCTTCTGCATAACCCTGAAGCCTTGAATCAATAGTGGTATAAATTTTTAAGCCATCCTCATAAAGGTCGTAGCCGTTATCGGTACACCATTTTTCGAGGTATTTTGCAACGGCTGCCCTTAAATAAGAGTCACCATCGCTGCCATCCTGCATTTTACCTTCCTTAAGTTTGATCGGCTCTTTTGATAATTCAGTCAAACTATCTTTACTCAGGTATTTATATTTATTCATCTGCGCCAGCACCACATTTCTTCTTTCGAGTGCTTTTACAGGGTTTTTTGTAGGATTATACATCGTTGTACCCTTTAACATCCCTACAAGCATGGCTGCATCAGTAGTAGATAAATCTTTGGCCTCTTTATCAAAATAAATGCGGCTGGCAGTTTTTATTCCATAGGTATTATTACCGAAAGAAACGGTATTAAGGTACATCGTTATGATGTCGTTTTTAGAATAGTTCGACTCCAGTTTTACTGCAGTTTGCCATTCTTTTAATTTAACAATCAATGTTCTCACTAAGGGGATTTTGATTAATAAGCCCTGCGATTTATTATAACGTGTACGGTAAAGATTTTTTGCCAATTGTTGTGTAATGGTACTGGCGCCACCGTCTTTACCTAAGCCTATTACTGCCCTGCCCACAGCCTGAACATCAATTCCCCAATGTTTGTAAAAACGTACATCTTCTGTTGCTACCAAAGCCTGTATCATACTAGGCGCAATTTCTTCGTAGTTTACAGGAGTTCTGTTCTCTTTAAAGTATCTTCCGATCAGTTTTCCGTCAGCAGTGTAAAGTTCCGAACCCACACGAAGGGTCGGTGCCTTGATATCGTGAACACTTGGGGAATAACCAAACAACCATAAAAAATTTAGCTGAAGCGCAGAAAAGAAAATTATTATAAAAAATAAAACTATTGTAGAATAACGTAAGTACTTGTTTTTTATCTCTTTAAACATATTGGATAAGGTGATCTTTAGGTAATTGCTGTGGCGTTAAATATAAAAAACTCTATATGCAAATTAACGTATTTAATTTACTTATTTTTTAGTTCTATATTTAAATTACAGATGCATCTATTTATCTAAATAATACATGATTATGAAAAACGAATTTAAAGGCTTAATTGTACAGGGAGATAAGAAGTTTTCCTTAAAAAATCATAAAACCGACTTTACTGGCGGATACAATAAGGAAAAAGCTAAAGATGCATTGGTAAATTCTAAAATTGAGCTCAATCATCTTCAGGAGCGATTGTATGCATCAGGAAAACACTCGCTGCTGATTGTTTTTCAGGCGATGGATGCAGCCGGGAAAGATAGTGCTATTGAGCATGTAATGAGTGGTTTAAATCCACAGGGATGCCAGGTGTATAGTTTTAAAGTTCCTACATCTGAAGAATATGAGCATGATTTTTTGTGGAGACATTATAAAGCTTTGCCAGAGCGCGGAAGGATTGGCATCCATAACCGTTCGCATTATGAAAATGTATTGGTTTGCAAGGTACACCCTGAATATATTTTGAGTGAAAACATACCGGGTTTTGCGGATGTAAAAAAGATTAATAAAAATTTTTGGCAACAACGTTATAAAAGCATCAAAAACTTTGAGGAGCATTTAACGGCTAACGGAACGGTAATTATAAAATTCTTTTTAAATGTAAGCAAGGCTGAACAGAAACAACGCTTTTTAGATAGAATAGAAGACCCGACTAAAAACTGGAAATTCTCTTCGGGCGATATTAAAGAAAGGGCTTTGTGGGATAAATATATGGAAGCTTACGAGCATACGATTAACGAAACCAGTACAACCGATGCTCCATGGCATATTATACCGGCTGATAAAAAATGGTTTACCCGATTGGCGATTAGTGAAATTATTGTTGATAAATTAAAAGAGTTAGATCTTAAATTTCCGGTATTGGGAGAAGATGAAACAGCCAAGCTGAGTGAGACAAAGAATATTTTGCTGAGTGAATAAAAAAATGCAGGTCTGTAAGCCGGGTTCTGTTCCTGATTGCTCAGGCTTCTATCATTTATCCACTATAAACGTTGCCGTTTATCTCTAACGACCTACCCACTAACATCGGACGGGCAGCCCTACGTACGTTAGCCTATTTGGTCTTTCAACTCCCGGGGTTTACAAACCACTGCAGTCGCCTGCAATGCTCGTGCGCTCTTACCGCACGTTTTCACCCTTACCACAACATAAAGTCGGGGCGGTATATTTTCTGCTGCACTAATCCGTGGCCCAGGTTTTCATTCCTGAACCCCTTTCCGTTAGAAAGCGGGATGCCCTGCGTTGCCCGGACTTTCCTCTCTTCCGGTTTTACCCGAAACAGCGATAGAACAACCTGCATTTTGCGCAAAGATGGTGTTTTTATTCATATTATCACAATGTGACAATCCTATTCGTTAGCTAGTGCATATATTTCATATAAGACTTTTTGAGAAAACCTAAAATTGGTTTGTTGTATTTTTTGGAAAATAGGTTTTACCGAAGTAATGTGGCCAACATTTTTTGCCTTTAAAATTATGCCTAATGTGCCTGTATAAAGAAGGTTTAACCGCTCGGCTGCTTTTCTGCCTTTGTTATCATCTAATATGAGGAGAGAACTTTCTGATTCCATGGCTAATGCAATGGCGCTTGCCTCACCGGCATCAATATCAAGAGAATTTTGAAAGGAAATGTTTTTTGGGGTTCTGATTTCAATCCATTCAGGTAAAGGAGAACCGAATTCGGCTAAAATAGTAGGAGTAGTTACGATTTGTGAAAAAAGAGACCTTAAAAGATTAAGCTCTCCGATATTTTCTAATAAAATAAAGCAGGTTGTATCAGCGATTACAATTTCATATTTTCTCTGCATCGCTTAACATTTCTGAAACAGAATAATTAAGTAATGAAACGCCGTAATCAGAAAGTAATTCGGAAAAGGCACGTTTAGGTAAATCAGCCATAGCGGCCGCCTGACCTAATGATAACTTTCCGGATTCGTAAAGTTTTGCTGCGATGAAACGTACAGTATCATGCTCATGTTTGCCTAAGCTATCGGGAACTTGAAGAGTTATCGTTGTCATACCTTAAATATACGAAATAATATTTATTTACAAGCCTGCAAATCTTTCGAAACCTTGGTATAAGGTACAAATCCTTGCTTATTTCCAAACGAATTGGTTACAAAAACCATTACCTGCGCTACATCAATATCAGCCAGTTCGGGGAAAGCTGGCATTTTTTCCTTGTATTCTTTTCCGTGAACGATCAATGTTTCGTTCGCGCCATTTTTGATAAAACAGGCCAAACGCGTTTTGTTTGTTTTTAGAAAAACGGAATCGGTTAGGGGTGGCGCAAGCTCACCCAAGCCTTCGCCATTTTCTCCATGGCAGTTCTGGCATTTGGCTTTATAAATATCTTTACCGTTCGACATGTAATTTTGAAGATCAATAGTCTCCTGATTCTGGCAGGAAACAATTATACCGATAATGGAAAGGAAAAAAATAGAATTAATGATGTACTTGCGCATTTATGTCTGTTAGTTTTTAACCACAGATAAGCACAGATGAACACAGATTTTTGTTATTTATCTGTGTTCATCCTCTATATCTGTGGTTAAAATATTATTTATGTAATGCCTAGGAAGCATGAAATGTGTAAATAAAATAGCATTATTTCGTTCTATTCCGTACCTCCGTGGCTGATCTTACCTTTTATACTCCGCCAATAAAACCGGAATATCTTTTTTTAATTGTTCTACCTGATCTTCTTTGGTACCATCATAAGCACCACGAATACGCCTGTCTTTATCAATTAAAACCAGGTAACCCTGATGGATATAACCATCTTTAGCAGTACTGTCTTCTCCTACAGCCACCAAATAATTCTTTTCAGCCAAGGTGTACACGCTATCTTTAGTACCATAAAG
The DNA here is from genome assembly GCF_052045455.1 of Pedobacter sp. 22226. Taxonomy (NCBI): domain Bacteria; kingdom Pseudomonadati; phylum Bacteroidota; class Sphingobacteriia; order Sphingobacteriales; family Sphingobacteriaceae; genus Pedobacter; species Pedobacter sp. 22226. Next base: position 283,170 of record NZ_JBQEPB010000009.1, read on the forward strand.
AAATAACCATTTCGGGCCATCAACGCCTAATTTTTGAGCATATTTCTTTAAAACATGAGGTTTGTCGTATTTAAAATCGATGGTATGCGATACAAACATCACATCAGGGTTGGTTTTAAAGTCGTTATAAACCGTCATTAAATTGCGATGCATGGTAGGGCAGATGGTGGTGCAGGAAGTAAAAAAGAAATCAGCTACATAAATTTTTCCATCCGTGGCCTTGTTGGTTGTTACAACACTATCCTGATTCAGGAAAGACCAATCTGGAATGGTTTGATATACCGTATCGATTTTTTCTACACCAGCGGCATCTTTAACGGTTTCGGCATGTCGTTCGCCATAAAACGGAAGTTTTCTGTCTTGTTGGCATGAGGTAAATATGGAAATAGCCAAAAGGGCTGTTGCAAAATAAGCAGTGATTTTATTCATGATTTTATTTTAAAATGTAAATATACGAGGTAATTTTGTCTAGAACGTTAATTCATTTGAAAAGTCCGGGGTCAGGTGTCCGAAAGTTAGAAGTTTAGGTGATTAAAATATACAATTCCATATCATCGGACTCCTAACTTATTTTTGTTAATTGTTGGAAAAGTCCGGGGTCAGGTGTCCGAAAGTCGGAAGTTTGGGTGATTAAAATATACGATTCCATATCATCGGACTCCTGACTTATTTTTGTTAATTGTTGGAAAAGTCCGGGGTCAGGTGTCCGAAAGTTAGAAGTTTGGGCGATTAAAATATACGATTCCATATCATCGGACTCCTGACTTATTTTCTTGTTAATTGTTGGAAAAGTCCGAAGTCGGATGTCCGAAAGTCAGAAGTTTGGGCGTTTAAAATATGGCTCAATATCTTCTGACCTCCGACTATCGGACCTCCGACTTCTACTTTACGTGGTACGTTTTAATTAATGAATCCGATTCTCGCGTAACCTTGATGTAACCATCTTCAACGGCCCTTATTTTAACCATTTCTGCTTTATAATAATCAAGATCATCCTGTTCTGTTTTTCCTTTAAAATCATCTTTAAAGAAATGCATCCAATCCATCATTTTCTCATCTGCGGCATTTAATCGCGTAATCAAATCGTTGATTTTATGTCTTTGCAGTGTTGAATCCTGGGCAAGTTTAACCTGACCGGAAATCAGGATTTGATCTAACTTCATCTTATTTTTCATTACCTTCTCTCCATCTATCATGAGTTTATCATGGATATTTAGCACTTCTTTGCGTATTGCTTTCGAATCGGGTTCTGCTTTGCAAGAAAAAAGCAAGACTGCTACAAGACTGAATAGTGCAATGTTTAATCTGTTCATATTGTTGTGATTTAAAAATTATAGGTAATTCCGACATATACTTTTCCGGCACTCATCGGGTGATCGGTTTCAGCTTCCCAGATATTCTTCTGGATACCTGCATTTAGTGCGACATTCTTATAAAAAACATCTACACCCGCGCCACCCATCAGGTTATTCATTACATGTTCTCCGGTTTTTTGACCTTTATATTTTTCTCCGGCAGAGTATTCATAAAAAAGCTGTGCTGATGGCATTAGCTGAACATCCTTTCCAATCCTTTGGGTATAAAAAATATTCAGGAAACTGGTGGTACTATTCGCAATGCCTTCGTAGCGGTTGTTGGTGCCATTAACTTTATAAGAGGTATTTAAACTTGCCCCAAACTTACCCAGGCCAACCATGTAATTGAGGTACACAAAACCATCAGTACTGCCTGTTCCGGCCTGCATGAGAGATGAATAACGAATACCGGCGGAGTTTTTAAAATCATTTTTACCCGTTGGTAATTTGATGCCGGCTCCTGCAATCAGCTGTTGTTTAAAGTTGTCTTCGAGTTTTTGAACAAGATGATAACCCGCATATAGGTTAATATCGCCCAGGCCAGAAATAGATGAAGTATAACTATTGTAGCGCTCACTGTTCGAAACATAAGGCAAAATGGCATTGATTTCGAGTTTACTGTTGATGAAATACTTTCCCCTGATCTCTAAAGAACGGTATAATTCATAATCTCCCGGATTACCCGCATGGTTGGTGATTGGTGAATCCTGACTTCGTGCCGGAATGAAGAAACTTCCTCCGTTTGGAAATAAAGAATGCGATTGTCCATCGTAACCGTTAAATGAACGATACCGATATAAAAGACTGATGCTGTTGCGGTTATAATAGGGAGTGATTCCCATAAAACAGCCGCAGATATCACAGGCGAAGACCTGGCCGCTCATGAGCACGAAAACTAGAATTAATAGTTTACGACTCACTGTAAAGTGTGTTTTTGATAAATTCATTGTCTGTTAATGTTTTTAAAAAGGCTTTAATCTGCTCTTTTTCTGTAGAGTTTAACGGGATGCCGTTTTTTAATTGCGCATCGAGATTGGCTGAGGCTTTTACGCCCGAATTGTAATGTTCCAAAACCTCATCTAAGCTGTAAAATCGACCATCATGCATGTAGGGACTGGTATATTCAATATTGCGTAAAGTAGGCACGCGAAATTTTCCAAAGTCTGAAGCTACGCCGGTAATGTGCGAACGCCCTTCGTCTGTACTGACTAAATCTAAACCATTGCTTCGATATGAAAAATCAGTGAAAAAGGGTTCTGCATGGCAGGAAGTACATTTTTCTTTAAATAAATTATAGCCGGTCTGTTCTGTGGGGTTAAAAGAGGCACCACCTTCTTTGCGAATTACCTTATCATATTTCGAATTACCTGAAACCAGCACCGCTGTAAATTGCGTAATCGACTTCAAAATAAGCTGCGAATTGATTTCTGTTGAACCAAAGGTCTGTTTAAATAAATCAGGATAAGGTGCGGTATTTTTCAGAAATGCAACGATGGTTTCAATATCTGTACCCATTTCGCAGGCATCGGTAATGGCGTTTAATGGCGAAGTTTCGATATTTTTTACGCCACCATCCCAAAAGAATGCTTTTTGCCAGGCCAGATTAAAAAGTGGTGGCGTATTCCGCTTTCCCTGGCAGTTGTTTACACCATGGCTCACTTTATGATCCAGTTGGGTAAAAGCAGCAAATTGCTGATGGCAGCTTCCGCATGAAACACTTTTATCGGCTGACAACCTGGCTTCATAAAATAATTTCCTGCCCAGCGCAAAACCTGCATTGGTTAATTTATTGTCTTCAAAATTGTATGCCGGAGCAGGGAAATTAGCCGGAACAGAAAAGGTAATCTTCTTTTCTTCCGGTGTTACTTCATCTTCATTTTTGCTACAGGCATACATCATCGCAATGCTTAATAAAAGCACTGCGATAATGGTTATTTTCCTTAACATTTAGTTATGGATGTGATCTAAACGGAATAAACCATTTGCATAATTGTTAGCTACAATTACAGAATTTGCACCACCCATGGTAAAATTTAGCGTAGCGAAACTGATGTCGGTTTTACCAGTAAATAATGCTGCTGCGTTAACAATAAAGTGCATATTTGGCTTGCCATCGGTACGTACGCGGAGCGGATTTGCCGAATTAATTTCTGTAGTAAATGTTCTGATGGTGTTATTCGGATCGCTTACACCGCCAACATGGAAGGTAAGCTTACTGCCTGCATCTGTTGATTGTGGTGAAGTTCCTTCAAGCTTAACAAAGATGTAGCCACTGTTCCAGGTCCAGAACATGCCGTTAACCGGATCTAACGCACCTGTTTGTGCACCAGCAAAATTACGGGCATAATCTACACCAATGGTATATTCGATTTTGGTGTAATCGCCGGTTGGTACGTCTTTTAAGATAATATTTGTCGATTCTGCTTTTGAAGCATCAATTAAAAAATAACTTTCCGGAATAAGATAGCTTGATCCATCGGCTTTGCTTAATTTGATATTACTTACATAATATTTAAATACATTGATTTTAAAATCTTCGCCTTTGGCATTTTTATAAGTGGTGGTATTTAACACCAAAGGACTTCCGTTTACCTGATTTTCGAATTCCATGGTGAAAGTAGATTTGGAATCTGCAGCAACTTCATCGCTGTCTTTTTTACAAGAAGATAATAGTATAACAGGGCATAGCAATGTCAAAAAGTATTGTGATAATTTCATTTTAAGAAAATTGAATAAGTAAAAAATAATTTGCCGTCATTCTGAATGCAATGAAGAATCTCTGGAGTTGTAGCAGAAATTAACATTACAAAAGATGGCAGGATAAGTAGTTGTTATAATGAGATTCTTCGCTTCGCTCAGAATGACAAATAGTCAAGCTTTGCAATAGCATAAGCATTCACATTAAAACCATAAAATACTTAAACCGTTTTCGGTGGATGAAAAATAGAAATGGAAAGATCTTTAACCGGTTTTTCGATGTAAAGATTTTCTGAAGTGATGATGAAATAGGGAAGATGATGGTTTAAAACTACCGACTGAAATTGTGGTTCAGCCTCAGTAACTCTTTTCAGGTTTTCCTGGGCCTGTTTGTTTTTACCTTCAAGTTCTTTTAGTTTTTTAGCTAAGAAACACTGTCCGTCGCAATGCAATTCGGGATGCTCTTTGTTGATACAAAACACGCTTGTGATGTATTCCTTATTCATTTTGTAGCCAGAATAGATCGCCAGTTGCATGAAACCGTTAGAAACGGTAAATGTAATTAAAAGATATATGAGGACTTTCTTGAACATTTTAATTGCGCTGCAAAAGTATTAAAGAAAATGGATGCAGCAAAGAAAAATAAAAAAGTGGCTGATTTTTAAATATTAAGCGAAGTTAATCTTTATATAATGTAATGTTTTTTAAGAATTTAAAGTCTTTAAGATTTAGTGTGTAAAGTTCTAAATCATGAAACATTGCTGTAGATGCAATTAAGGCATCTGGAAGATTAAGATTGTGAGATAAGGAAAATTGCTCTATTAATTTTACTGCCTGTGTGGATATAGGAGAAGAAATAGGTAATACCAATAAATTATTGATATCTTTTCTGATTAAACTTAATTCATTTTTGTTTCTGGCTCCATAAAGTAATTCTGCACAGGTAACATCTGAAATTGCAACATTATTTTGGCCAATGTTTTTAAAAATTTCGATGACAATATTATTTCCTTTATAAATTTCAATAAAGATGTTTGTGTCACACAGAATCATTATCTTTTCCAGGCTTTATCGCGAAGTTCTTCCGAGTTGACATCGTAGTCACTCCAAATGCCTTTGGATAAAGAAAATTCTACTGTCTCAGTTGATTTCTCCGCATTAGTGATTCTTAATTCAGCATCAATATCCCATGATTTCAAAAAGTTTAGTAGAGCATCAATCTTGCGCTGTTCTAAATTGTCTTTTAAAATTATCTCCGTCATGATATTGTTTTTATTGTAAATATAAGAAATCTATTTTTATTGATATTTAAATGCTTGAAAATTCAACATAGAAGTGGTGTGTTTATTTCTGGCCGCAGATTTAAGTAGGACAGGAAAAACTCCTCTTATCATTTTTTAGGGGCTGTTCACCCGTATTAATTTGTGTCTCCGTAACAACAAAAACTCAGTGCTCAAACTTACCTGTGTTTTTAGTTTAAAATAAATTTTACTTATCTTGCCGTACACAAAAATGAAACCTATGAAATTACTTAAAACTATTGCGGTGATGATGGTACTGTCATCATGCGCCAAAAAAGAAGTTCCAAATGTACCGCCAACCTTTAGCGACCCGGGTTGGACCAGGCTTGAAATTGTTAATGGGAGAGAAGCCCACGCTGTTTATGGGAATATTGACGATACATTAATGGTATCTACCCTTACTGAAATTTATCAAACTACCGATCATGGTAAAACGTGGCAAAGAACAAAGGTAAATTACCAACCTACATACGGCTTCTTATCAGTTAAGGATACGATTTTTGCTCTGCAGGCCAACAGCCTTAAAGACAAAGACAATCAATTGCTTGCCACATTTAGTCAATTTTTTACGCTCGACAAAGGGTTTACCTGGAAAAGATGTACTCAATATAATGTTTCTGAAGAACGATCACAGGAATTTGCAACCATTTCTTTAGATAATCAGGTGAAAATTAAACTAAAAGAAAATTTAGAACCCATTAACGGTAATCCGGATTATAATTATATCTTAAAACGCGATATCGAAATTCTAGAACATGGATTTTCAAAGATACTTCCTGTTCCTTTTAATAACCAGATCACCAACCTACATGTAGATGAGATGGGAAGATTGTATGTCTCAGCCACGCAGAGTATCCACGATAAAATAACAGGAAAATCTGTTTCAGCTGAAAAAAATCAGCCTGCTATCATTTATATTTCTAAGAAAAACATTAAGGAATTGATTAAATAATCATCCAAACATCCTCCGTGCTAATCCGTGCCTCCCTGGCAAATAAAATAAGATGTAGCAAAACAAAAGGGTGACGGCATTAAACAAAAAACACAGATGAAACTTATTCATCTGTGTTTATCTTTTTTATCTGTGGTTAATTAGTAATAAAATAATTAGGCCTGCAAATCAGCCATTACTGCTTTAATCTTTTCTCCAAGCTGTGCATTAACTGCATCAAAATCTTTTCTATCGGCTAAAGGCGCATTTACACTGCAATAAAATTTAATTTTTGGTTCTGTACCACTCGGACGTGCTGAAACAATACTTCCATCTTCGGTAATAAACTGTAAAACATCCGAAGTCGGGTAATCCAGTTTGGTTACTTTACCTGTTGCCAAATCAGTTTCCTGGCTTAATTCATAATCTTTCAATACCGAAACTTTCGATCCACCTAATGTAGCAGGAGGATTTCCCCTGAATTTAACCATCATGGCTTTAATTTCTTCAGCACCAGATTTACCTTTTTTGGTTAATGAAACCAAATCTTCTTTATAAAGGCCATATTCTACATACATATCCAACAAGGCGTTGTATAAGCTCGCACCTTTATCTTTGTAATAGGCTGTCATTTCAGAAATAAAGGCAGCAGAAACTACTGCATCCTTGTCGCGTACCAAATCACCAATCAGGTAACCGTAACTCTCTTCGCCACCACCGATAAAATATTTTTTACCTTCCAGTTCTGTCATTAACTGACCGATGTATTTAAATCCGGTTAAAGTATTGTAATAGGTTACATTTTTCTTTTTGGCAATTTCTTCGATCAGGTTAGAAGTAACAATCGTTTTTACAATAAACTGATTGCCATCTAATTTACCACTATCCTGCCATGCTGATAACAGGTAATTAATCAATAAACTACCGGTTTGGTTGCCGTTAAGCAATACCCACTCGCCATTATTATCTTTTACTGCAATACCAACACGATCGGCATCAGGATCGGTTGCCAGTACTAGGTCAGCATCAATTTCTTTTGCCTTGTTCATCGCCAGAGTAAGGGCTTCTTTTTCCTCCGGATTTGGATAAACCACTGTCGGGAAATTTCCATCCGGTGTGCTTTGCTCTTCAACAACGGTTACATTTGTAAAACCAAACTGTTCTAAAGCTTTCGGAACCAGGGTAATTCCCGTTCCGTGGATAGGAGAATACACAATTTTTAAATCGTGTTGCCTTTTAATCGCTTCAGGAGAAATGGATAGTGCTGTAATGCCGTCTAAGTATAATTTATCTACATCTTCGCCAATCAGTTCGATATTTGCTTCAACACGATCAAATTTAACCTCGTCGATGTTTTTAATTTTATTTACCTCATCGATCACCAATTTATCATCAGGAGAGGTAAACTGACCACCGTCTGCACCATAAGCCTTGTAACCGTTATACTCTTTAGGATTATGCGATGCCGTTAACATTACTCCGCTTTTGCAACCAAAATGGCGCACCGCGAAAGATAATTCTGGCGTTGGTCTTAAGGCTTTAAAGAAATAAACATAGATGCCGTTTGCAGAAAAAACATCTGCAGTAATTTTTGCGAAATAATCAGAATTGTTACGACTATCGTGTGCAATGGCAACTTTGATTTTTTCGCCAGGATATTTATTGTTTAAATAATTTGCCAAACCCTGGGTAGCGGTGCCGATAGTGTATTTGTTAATGCGGTTAGAACCTGCACCCATAATGCCCCGTAAGCCACCTGTTCCAAATTCTAAACTTTTATAAAATGCATCGGTTAATTCGGTAGTCGCATCTTTATCTACAAGGGCCTGTATTTCTGCCTTGGTATTTTCATCATAATTTCCACTTAACCACTGATTAATTGTAGCTTGTGTTGATTGGTCAATTGCCTGCATTGAGCTGTTTTTTTAATTTAATATCTGGTGTTGAACAAATTTTAGCGGATGATGTTTGGCTGAAAGCAATTTATTTCCATCCGCCCAAATTTTATTTTGTTGAGGGTGTTGCTTTTAAGCTGCTTTTGCTTATTTTCACGCCCCGATACAATAATAAAGAAAATCCAGTATTAATGGCGGGCGATTGTAACTTTTTTAAAATAGTTTTAAACTTCAATGTTACCGCCATTTGATCCGGATAAAGTAATTGATAAAAATGAAACCATCATGATTTTTCAAACCACAGCGTGGGATGAAAACCGGATAGCTTCATCACCATTGAAAAAATAAATTTACATCGATGAAAATTTTAAAATTTGGGGGTACTTCTGTAGGTAGTCCCGAGCGCATGACGAAGTTGTTGGATATCATTAATCCAAATGAAGAGCAGATTGTAGTATTGTCAGCCGTGTCTGGTACTACAAATAGTTTAGTAGAAATTGCAAATTATTTTTTAGCCGGAGATAAGAAGAAGGGAAGCGAGTGTGTTGAAAATCTATATCAGAAATATAAAGCCTTTGTTGTTGAATTGTTGCCAGCTACCGAGTTTCAGGAGCAGGGCAATGAAGTAATCGATTATCACTTCAGTTTTTTAGCCGGATTGGCAAACGATATTTTTACTCCAATTGAAGAAAAAGTGGTGTTGGCGCAGGGTGAGTTATTATCTACAACTTTATATCATATTTATTTAAAGTCGATCGGCGTGCCATCGGTATTGTTGCCGGCTTTGGATTTTATGAAAACGGATGAAGACAATGAACCTGATATCCCTTTTACCACCAAACATTTAACACCGTTACTTGAACAACATAAAGACAATAAATTATTCATTACGCAAGGATACATCTGCCGTAACAGCTTTGGTGAGGTGGATAACCTGCGCCGCGGTGGTAGTGATTATACAGCATCATTGCTAGGTGCTGCAATTCTGGCCGAGGAAGTTCAGATCTGGACGGATATCGACGGCATGCATAATAACGATCCACGCATTGTTAAAGGCACTAAACCAATTGCGCAGTTATCATTCGATGAAGCAGCCGAATTGGCTTATTTCGGTGCGAAGATTTTACATCCGCAATCGGTTTTCCCGGCACAGAAATACAAAATCCCGGTTCGTTTATTAAATACCATGGAACCTTCTGCAGCCGGTACTTTAATTACGCATGATAGCGAAAGAGGTAAAATTAAGTCGATTGCTGCTAAAGATGGCATTACGGCAATCCGTATCCAATCTAGCAGGATGTTATTGGCCTATGGTTTCTTACGCCGCGTTTTTGAGGTTTTCGAACGTTATAAAACACCGATTGATATGATTACTACTTCTGAGGTTGCCGTATCGTTAACCGTTGATGAAACGGCTCATTTACCACAGATTATCGAAGAACTGGAAAGCTTCGGGACAGTTGAAGTGGATACCGATCACAGCATTGTGTGTGTAGTTGGCGACTTTGGTTCAGAAAAACATGGTTTTGCCAGCAGGGTTTTAGAAGGCTTAAAACACATCCCAATCCGCATGATTTCTTATGGTGGAAGTAATTATAACGTTTCGCTTTTGATTTTAAGTGAGTATAAAACCGAAGCTTTAAGAAGCCTGCACAATAGATTATTTGAATAAAAAGCTTATATTAGCATTATGAACGAGGTGTTTTTTTTGGTAGAAGAAAGTTTAGAAGGGGGCTATGTAGCCAAAGCCTTAGGTGAATCTATTTTTACTGAGGCAGAGAACATGGATGAATTGAGAATCAATATCAAAGAGGCCGTACTTTGTCATTTTGATGAAGATAAGCTGCCAAAAATTATCCGGATTCATTCTGTTAAAGAGGAACTTTTAACTGTGTAAAAATTGTTTCCTTTTTATGAAAACACCCCGTGATCTATCTGCTACAGATTTAATCAAGATACTGAAGAAATTTGGTTACGAGGTTACCCGTCAGAAAGGAAGTCATATTCGGTTATCGGTTACCGTTGGAGAAATAACACATCATGTTACCATTCCCAACCACAATCCTTTAAAATTAGGCACAACATTATCAATAGTTAGTAATGTAAGCGATTTTTTAAAAATCCCAAAAACTGAAATTTTAAAGTAAAATTATTCGAATAAGAGGAAAAAGGCACCGATGGCTACCAGCAGGCCAATAAGGATATGAAAAGCCAGAAAGCTTGGCGGTAGCAATCCATTTTTATATTTTTTGTAGGAGTTATATAAGCCTGCAGAAAGAATAACGACAATAAATATGGCAGCTGCTATCTTCATTTTTTGATAAATAAAAGGAACAAAACAATAAGGAGTAACACGATAAAAAAACGGATTTTTCCATTGTATTGTTTCCGGGTAATTCTTCCATGCTTTAAATCCAAGTAGTTACCCAAATAAATTAGCCCAAAGAATAAAATTAAAATTATAATAAGGAATCTGAACATGTTCGCCGATAAAGATATATCAAAGTTTAACAATATAGAAACGCCTTTTTACTACTATGATACCGATTTGTTGCAAAAAACCTTGCGCACCTGTGCAGATGCAGCGGCTCTGTATCAATTTCATATCCACTATGCATTAAAGGCAAATTTCAATCCGGTGCTGTTAAACCAGATCAAAGAGATCGGTTTTGGTGCTGATTGCGTGAGCGCAGGAGAGGTAAGAAGAGCTGTAGAGGTGGGTTTCGATAACAAAAAAATCGTTTTTGCGGGAGTAGGCAAATCTGATAAAGAAATAAATGATGCCCTTGATCTTGATATTTTCTGCTTTAACGTAGAATCTATCCAGGAACTGGAAGTGCTTAACGAACTTGCCGGCAAAAAAGGCAAAACGGCACAGGTGGCTATCCGCATTAATCCAAATGTTGATGCACACACCCACCACAACATTACTACAGGTTTGGATGAAAATAAATTCGGAATCAACTCATGGGACCTGCCAGAGTGTGCTGAAACCTTAAAAGCTTCGCCTAACCTAAAATTTATCGGTATCCACTTCCATATCGGTTCGCAGATTACCAATCTGGATGTATATAAAAACCTTTGCGTACGTGTTAACGAATTTGCAGCCTGGTTTGAAGATAAAGGTTTTAATCTACAGGTATTAAACGTTGGTGGCGGTTTAGGCATCGATTATTACAACCCTGATCACCAGATTCCTGATTTCGAATCATACTTCAAGATTTTTAACGAGTTTTTAACCGTTAAACCTGGTCAGGAAGTGCATTTTGAATTGGGTAGGGCATTGGTTGGTCAGTCAGCCTCATTGATTACCCGTGTACTCTACATTAAAAACGGTAAAAAGAAAAATTTTGTGGTTTTAGATGCCGGTATGACCGAATTGATGCGTCCTGCACTATATCAGGCTTACCACAAGATCGAGAATCTTAGTCAGTCCGGAGTCGGAAGTCCGGAGTCAACAGCCGTAAAATATGATATTGTAGGGCCAATCTGCGAAAGCACCGATTGCTTTGGAAAAGAAGTAGAACAACCTGAATCTTTCAGGGGCGATATTTTTGCTATCCGCAGTGCCGGAGCTTATGGAGAAGTAATGGCTTCGAAATACAACTTAAGAGATGCAATAAAATCGGTTTATAGTTACGAGATATAATTGATCCTTTAGTGACAGAGACCGTCATCTCGAGCGAAGTGCAACGTAGTCGAGAGATCTATCAAAGCAGATCTCTCTCCCGAATATTCGGGACGTTTCAGTCGAGATGACGTTTTTATTGTAAGTTTATCGCAATGACTTTTTTTGTTTAAATCGTCTCCAAATACAATTTCTGTAAATCAACTGCCGAAATATCCTTTGCATCCAGCGTATGTATTAGCGATCCCTGTCGCATAATTCCAATCCGGGTACCCACATTTACCGCGTTAAAAATATCATGTGTGGCCATAAAAATACTTCGACCATCCTGCGAAAGCTGTTTTACAATTTCGCTAAACTCATCAGTAGCTTTAGGATCGAGGCCGCTTGTGGGCTCATCCATTAAAATGGCTTTGGCGTTTTTGGCCACTGCAATGGCAATCCCCACTTTTTGTCTCATGCCTTTACTGTAACTGCTCACTCTTTTATGGAAAGCTTCAGGCTGCAAACCAGCTTGTAATAAAAATCCTTCAAGTTGATCCTTTTTATAAGTGTACCCTGCGATACGGCTAAAAAAATCGAGGTTTTCTATACTGCTAAGGTGACCATACAGCATCACCACTTCGGGGATGTAGGCTAAAAACTGTTTCGTTTGTTCGTTGCTGGGGCTAACTACCAGGCCATTTACCTTCGCTTCGCCGCTACTGGCTGCTATAAAACCCAAAAAAAGATTGATGGTTGTGGTTTTGCCTGCACCATTTTGCCCTAGTAAACAAAATACTTCTCCGGCTTCTACTTTTAAATTCAGGTTATTCAGGGCAACATACTCCTGATATTTTTTAGTTAATCCGATGGCTTCTAACATATTAAAGAAAAGATTAAAATTTCACGCCTAAAGAAAGTCTGATGGTAAATGGCTCACCCTCAATAAAGAAATAATTATTGCCTGCATATGGAAAATCAGTGGTAATATCTCCTGAAGCCATATAACGCTTGTTGGTTAAATTATCTGCAATCAGTCTCACCATGTATCTAGGATTGCTGAAACTTAGTCCTGCATCAAATTTGGTGTAATTAGGCAGGTAGGTATCGCGTTGGCTAATAGCAGAAAGTTTGGTAATGGTTGTCTGACCTGCACTGATTGAAATTTTATTATAACCTTTTAACGGAATGCTGTATTGCAGCCAGATATTAAACACCTGCTGAGGCACATCAGGCATCTTTTGGCCAATAATAGATGGATCATCAGCTGTTGGATTGAGGTTATTATCTTTGGTTATTTTAGCATCTACGTATGTATAATTTGTAATCAGCGACAGGCGATCGGTAATGTTACCAATCACATCTACTTCAAATCCATTGCTTACCACTTGTCCCAGCTGAAGATAATAGGCAATTGCGCCTGCAGAAGCTGTGTAGTTTCTGAAATCTCTTGCCGCAACATTTCTTTTTACCGTGTGGAATCCATTTACGGTAGTTAATAAACGGCCGTTAAACCAGTTCTTTTTAATCCCAATTTCTAAATTATTGCCAAGTTCAGGCTCAACAGGCTTTGATGCCGTAACGGTTTTTTGTCCGGCTTGCGGGCCATCAATGGTTTCGCTAACCACCTGACCGGTTTTAGGCACAAATGACTGATCGAACAGAAAGTAAATGGAAGATGTAGAGTCGGGCATAAAACTTAGGGCTGCGCGCGGCGAAAAAGCATGCTGCTTGTAATAATCAGGCGTACGTGGCCCCTTTGTGGTGGTTAAAATATTGCGGTTACGGTAATCTGTGTAACGCGCACCAATGGTCAGCAAAAATTTATCAAGTGTTACGTTATCATAAACATAAGCTGCAGAGTAGTGGATGTGATTTTCCTGTCTGATTGATCTTTTTGTAATGCTTACCGTATTCGGGTCTACGTAAAAATCAGGTTTACTCCTGTCAAATGGGGTAGTATTGCTCCCGTAATAGGTAGAAAGTGAGTCTTTACCAGTGGTATAATCGCTTCCGACCAATAAAGTGTGCTTAAATGCGCCTGTTTTAAATTTTCCAGATAAAAACAGATTGGTGTTGTAGGTTTCGCCAAACAGGTTCGAGTTGCTGGCAATGCGGTTGGTTTTGCCCTGATCGTTAAAACTGATTGAAGTCCGGTTATTGGCCGATACCATGTACCATTGATTGGCCGGTGCCTTCACAAAGTTTGATTGTGATGTAAGCTGCCAGTTTTCGTTAAACTTATGAACAGCACTGAACCTGAACGTATGGGTTTGCGAAACACTTAAAGGTAATCCAATCCCCGCACTAAAATTTAAACTGACCGGATCCTGCAATACATCTTTATCCTGGCGTAATTTATTGATAGAGGAACCATTTTTAACCTCTCCTCGGATGTAATTGTATTCCGCAATCAAGTAAGTGCGTGGACTGAAATTGTATTGCAGCACCGGTGCAATCACATATTTGGTGGTTTTCATGTAGTTGAGGTATGAGTCCTGATGCTGAAAAGCGGTATTGAAACGGTAAGAAAAGCCCTTGCTTTTTAAAGTGCTCCCGATATCTGCAGTGGCACGGAAAAGATTATAATTGCCACCGGTAACCTGTACATTTAATAGTTTCTCTTTTGGCGACTTCGTTACAATATTTAAAGTTCCGCCTGGTTCGCCCAAAGCACTGATAAACCCTGCCGGACCTTTAATAAATTCAAGGTTTTCTATAATGGATTCATCATCAAGGGTTGCGCCCAAAACCAGGCGGTTAGGCATCCCGTTTATGGTAGTGGCGGCATTAAATCCCCTCACTTTTATCGATGCTGAATTATCGAATGGCGAACTGTTGTAACCAAAATATACACCACTGGCATTTCTGGCCATATCTTTTAATTGTAATCCGCCTTGTTGTTGTATCAGGGCAGAAGAAATGCTGATGATGTTCTGCGGCATCTGCAACAACGGAACCTGCATTCTTAAGGTATTCGATAAGGTATCGTTTTTTAGTTTTACTGCTTTTTGACCATTAATCCTAACTTCGTTGAGCTGGCGCACTTTCGCCGTTGAATCTTGGATAGATTTGTTTCGTTTATCATGCTGGGCAAAAGCCTGTTGTAAGAAAATGATTAAAATTAAGTTGAGGTAAAGTGTTTTCTTCATTTTTGTGTAATTGATCTTGTGTATTATGGTTTGGAGTTAATTCTTGATGCGAAACTTTGCGGAAAGGAAAATGATGCAAAAACTAACGCTGAAGAGGTATGTAATACCCGCTAAAATGTCCTCATTTTTGTTTTTTAATGGTTTAAGTTTAAATTGAGGTAAGGTTTTTAAACCATTTAAGCTTAGTCTTTTATCTGAAATAATATAATCACTCATAAAATCTACCCATCTTTTCTGAAAAGCATTTACCTGATCCTGATAAGAGAGATAATCTTTTAGTCCGGTTTCTGCAATTCCGTTTAGCATATATTGCATTTTGCTCGCTGGGTTGAGCCAGCTCAGGCTTATAGATGCGGTGTTTTGTTTTTCCGGATACTGGTTATAGTTTTCGATACTACGTGTCATCCTTCGCCCTAAAAGGTCATAATAAGCCGCAAAGCGTTTGTTGCTGTTTTCACTTGTATCCGTTGGTAATCTTAAGTGGCGATATTTGGGGTTATTTAAGTAAAAAGTATCGATAAGAAGTTTGCGGGGCAATGCCCAAACGGCCTCGCTATTTTCTCTCAATGCGAGGGCTGCATCGGTTTTTAATGGAATTGGATGGTACAACCTGACAATGGCATTGCACAATGCAGGCAACAGCAGCAAGAAAAAACTCCATAAACCAAACAGATAAAGCGCATTATGTACGGAGCTCTGGTTCAGTCTGATAATGAAAAAAATAAGGGCAAACCAAAAGAAAAGATAAGCACTGATGCCCAGCATCCATAATATTGCGGCTGATGAATCAAAAGAAATCAGTAAGGCAGCAACTGCAAAGCCAATTATACTGAGCAACCAGGCCATTATACCTGTCAGCATAAACCTGAAAGCCAGTTTATAAGTTATAATTTTGCCAAAATATACTCCTTGTAAAGAAAGCAGTTTATCTGTTTGCTGTTCTTTTTCTTTCGACAAGGTATTATAGGTTAACGCGATGGCAAGCAAGGGGAGTAGGTAGATGATTACATAAGCAAGATCGAAATTACCGGACGCAAGCACCTCGGGATTTGAAATTTCGGCATTTGCACCCTGCATAAAATTGCGCTTGCGTGTAATTATATCATAATAGGGTGCTAAATCACGTTGTCCGATAGATAACATACTTATTGCATGAGGCTTATGGATGGCATATAAAGGGTTTTTATATTCTATTACAGCCGGAATACCAGCCTGATTAAACAAGGTTTTACCTTCTTCGGTAGTGGTATCAGCAGAAAAACCGGCCACCACCTCATCATATTTTTTTTGATATCCGCGCTGAAGGCTGTCAATGGTTGCTAATTGTTTTTGGCTAAAACGATAACCACAGTAGATGCTGTAAATGCCGGCGGCAAAGAAAAAACCGATTAAAAAAAGTATGAATTTTTGCCTGGCGAGCAGTCGCAGTTCAAATAGGAATATAGTTTTAAACAGATGCATAATTAAAGGCTATAGCGCGTGAAGCAATAAACTGAAGTAAAAGAACAAGCATTAAAATCCACCCGGTTAAAGAAAGTAAGGCTATTTTTCTGAGCTGTAATACCTGATTAAGCGGTAGTACACGATATTTGAAATCTTTAAGCTGACTGAAATATTTAGGTCCAACCGTATATTCACCTTTAACATTTTTACCATGCATGGCCAGTTGCATGTTCAACTGCCTGATGAGGTTATTGCGGTAAACCTGCGCTTGTTTAAAAAAGCTTTCATGGTGATGGTAGTCTGAGCCGGCCAAAGCCATCGAAAGGCGTTTTGTAGATAGAAAGGGATCAAAAATGCCCCACAGATTTAAAACACGTTGCTGCTGATTAAAAGTATGTTCAACTTCCCTGAAATAATGATTAAAAGCCATGGTGCGATAATCTTCATGAAACTGAAGCGTTAAGCCTTCAATATTAAACGGCAGCGCAGAAACACTATCCACCTGATATTTCTTTAACAAAGCGTTAATGTAGCGCTCGCCACGAACATTATAAGGATCTTTTCCATTTAATCCTTTTCTATAACCTCGCTCAACTAAATCACTAAATGCAGCCCGCGACATTAATGGATAACTGCGATCGGCCATACCAGTAATTACTTTCGGAAATATAATGCTCATGAAGATCCAGAAACACAAGGCACCCAGCAATGCTTTCCCTGAATGATTGCTTATGGCCGAAATGATAGTACCTGCCAGGGCAATAAGCAAATAGTACAATAAGAAAGTAATGAGTATCCATAGCAACCGGGTTAAAAGCAAAGCCGAATCTCCCGAGCATAAAACAGCTATGGTCATTAATAAAAAAAGGGGAAATATAATCATCACAATTATCAGGTAATTGGCCCAAACCTTTGCCCAGATAATTTTACGGCTGCTTAAGCCCTGTGCCAAAAGCATTTTAAGTGTGCCGCTTTCTTTCTCACTGGTAATGCTGGTGGAAGTGTTAAACAAAAGAAATAACGGAATTAGCAACTGTAAAATAAGTGCGAAAGTAAGGTTGCCAAAACGCATAGCCGTGTCGTTGTTTTCCGCTTCGCTATTGCTGATTTCGTGCTGAATGTGGGCTTCTATCCGGTAAGTATTTCCCGTGTAGTCGTTAATTCCCGTATCAAATACATTCAGAATATTAACAGGCTTAAAGAGGTAGGTTCCAAAATGGGCTGCATCATGCGGATTGCGTTGTTGATGTTCCCACTGCTGCCTGAATAAAGTGTTAGCTACTAATCGTTGTTTATGGCTTGTATTGTAATTTAAGAACGTACAAACTGTAGCGGCAATAAACAATAACCAGATCATGACTGCTGAAATCAGGACAGTTTTGTTCCGGTAGCATAGTAATAATTCTTTTTTGATCAGCATCTGCCAGGTGGCAAAACCTTCCGTTCTCATCTGAAATTTTGTTTTATTTAATGCATCAAAGTTGCATTATATTTTACATATTTGCAACTATATTGCATTTACTAATTTTCTTTTCTTCATGTTTAAAGATTTTATCCGTAGAAATAAGTATCCGTTTTACAAGCAGCCCGATGCCATGGATTGCGGCCCTGTTTGTTTAAAAATGGTTGCAGCATATCATGGTAAAAATCTTTCCATGCAGCATTTAAGAAAATTGTGTGGGATTGGAAAGCAGGGAACAACCATGCTCGATTTAATTGATGCTGCCAATCAGATTGGCTTTAAAACACTCGCCGCAGAGTTGCCTTTAATCAAACTGCAAAACGTTCCGTTGCCTTGCATATTACATTGGCAGAAAGAACATTATGTCGTGCTTTATGAAGTTAATGATCAATATGTTTACCTTGCCGACCCGGCTTTAAATGGTAAAATTAAAATCAGTAAAAATGATTTTTTAGCCGGTTGGGCAATAAATACAGAAAAGGAAACGGGCAGGGTTTTGTTGCTTCAACCAGATCAGGCTTTTGCTGATTTAAAAGAAATTCCCGGGCATAAAACCTCACTGTGGTCTTTATTACCTTACCTTAAAATGCACCGCAAGGGCTGGTTGCCCATATTGGTCAGTTTACTTTTAGCCAGTGGTTTTTCACTTATTATCCCGTTACTTACCCAAATGGTGGTTGATAAAGGTATTAATGCAAAAAACACCAATCTGCTACTGCTAATTTGTCTTGGCCAGTTAATGCTTTTTTCGGGAAAGATGCTGATGGATTTTATGCGGGCAAGGATTCTCTTCAGGATTGGTGCTAAAACCAGCATCATCATGTTAAAAGACTTTCTTGCAAAATTGATGAAACTGCCTTTTTCATTTTTCGATAACCGGCAGGCAGGCGACAATATGCAAAGGGTAAACGACAACCAGCGTATTGAAGAATTTTTAACAAATTTTCTGATCAATTTTATCCTATCGGCCATTACTTTAGTGGTACTTGGCGGCGTATTATGCTATTACAACTGGCAAATATTTGTTCTTTTTATTATTGGTGCGGCAATCAGCATCCTTTGGTCTCATTCTTTTCAGCAGAAACGGAAAATTATCGATCAGAAGAAGTTTAAAGTCCTTTCCGCAAATCAGCAATTGCTTCTGGAAATTTTTTATGCCATGCAGGAAATCAAACTCACGGGTAGCGAAGAGGCTAAAAAAGAACTGTGGGAAAGCCTGCAGGATCAGTCATTCGAGCTTAAACTGGAAGCACTTCAGCTTGATCAGCGCATGCAAGGGGTCGGTTCTTTTATTAATGAGGTTAAAAATGTATTAATTACCTATGCTGCGGCCATGCTGGTTATTAACGATCAGATTACACTGGGTGGCATGCTGGCGGTTACTTACGTTTGTGGTCAGCTAAATGCGCCCGTTAATCAGCTGGTCGAATTTTCCAGGGTATCGCAAAATACCAGATTCAGTTTAATGCGGATGGATGAGGTTCAGCAGGAAGAAGAGGAAGACCTGGAAGTGAAGGAGGAAGTGAAAAATACGGGACCTGTTGATATCATGCTAAATAAAGTTTCCTTTAAATATGGAAACATGCATTCGCCCTATGTTTTAAAAGATATTAATCTGCTAATTCCGGCAGGAAAAGTTACCGCAATTGTAGGCATGAGTGGTAGTGGTAAAACAACCCTGATTAAGCTGTTGCTGAAATTTTACGCCCTCACTGAGGGCGAAATTATTCTTGGCGAGCAAAACATCAATGAGGTGAATGCCAAATCGTGGAGGAAACATTGTGGTGTAGTAATGCAGGATGGTTATGTTTTTATGGACTCTATTGCCAATAATATTTTTGCGGGAGCCACAGTAAAAGATCTCAATCGACTTTATGAAGCGTCAAAAATGGCGAACATGCACGATTTTTTCTCGTCAATGCCTTTTGGTTACGATACCGTGGTAGGGAGAGATGGTTACGGCCTCAGTGAAGGACAAAAACAGCGTCTTTTAATCGCCCGGATGATTTACCGCAATCCCAACTATGTGTTTTTGGATGAAGCCACCAATGCACTCGATGCGCAGAACGAACGCTCAATTGTAAATAACCTGAATACCTTTTTTAAAGGCAAAACGGTACTGATAGTGGCGCACAGACTGAGTACTGTTAAACATGCCGATCAGATTATAGTATTACATCAGGGGAAAATTAAGGAATGTGGTACGCATGAAACGCTTTTATTAAATAAAGGAAGCTATTATAACCTGATCAAAAATCAACTCGAACTTGGTAAATAAATACCTATTAATATGAGCTTACAAATTTTCCCTTATTCTTTGGTGCGATATGCCGGATTGCATCATCAACTTTTCGATCAGCTTAAACTTAAAGACTTAGCCAGCCTGCTCATAACTTATAATAAAATCACCAGTGAAAAAGAGCAGCTGAAAAACAGCCTTTGCGAGGCATTGTATCCGGTAATAAAGCTACAAGAAAATGATAAAGTAAGACAGCAGATAATTAATATTAAACGTCATATATTCAATAATAAAAGAGTAAATTTCGATCACGTTTATTTATTGCCGCAAGAACTGCAGAAGGATCTTAGTATTTATTTAAAAAAGTTATCAGAACTCACTGATCTCTTAAATAATCATGCTTTAAAATTTGATCAGGAACAAATTCTTCAGCGGAAATGGCTGCAAGAAATATCACAACTGCCTGCACTTCAAAATGGCCTTTTATTGTCCAGCCCGTTGCTTTACGAACAATTAAGCAGTTTTATTAAAAAAGATAGCAGCAGCTTTAAAAAAAAAGAACATCGGGCTGCGTTTAGCCTGGCAAGGTACCTCAGCAGGATGGCTTTTAAAACATCACCATTTAGCAGTTTTACTTATACGGGTTTAATGAAATTAGATACAGCATGTTCATTACAAGAGTTGCAGGCCACGCATCAGGTTAGTAGTCGGTTAAAGTTAAACAATGCCATATTCGAGTACCTTAAAGCTATACTGAAAAAACATCCTTTGCTAAATGAGCACTTATTGCTTAAACTAAACATAACCGCAGATATTAAGGAAGATAAAATCTGCTTTTTAAGCAATTTCAATAATGTAGAATCATTTCAGCAAATCAACGCGAATGGCTTACAACTGATGGTTTATCAATACCTGAATGAAAATCAGCATCCCGTTTCACTTAAAAAACTGATCTCAGACCTTATTCACCATTTTGAAAATCCAGATCACGAAAGCATCAAAATATATCTTTTAAAGCTGGTTGAAGCAGGAATGCTGGCAATGGATCTGGGATTTTCGGGCGTGGATCAGGGATGGGACCATAAACTATTGCTTTTTCTTAAATCTTTAAGAGGAGTGGTGCCAACGGTAATACCACTTGTTGCACTTTTTGAAAACCTACAGAAGCATCGGCTTGACTATCAATTAGCAAATTCTGCTGCCCGTTACCGGATTCTGCAGGAGGCAGAGCAAGAACTGAACAATACTTTTGCTACATTACAACAGGAAGCCGGACTTCCTTTTTACACCAATGTTTCTGACAGGAAAGGGGATCAGGAAAGCCAGGAGACAGCAACATTTTCAGTCGGTAAATTTGTTCCATACTATTTTCCGGCCAGGAATATTTTTTATGAGGATTGCTTTACCACTGAAAACTTAATGCTTCCGGAGTCAAAGATTAAGGATTTCGTCACTAAAACAGATCAACTCATCAATCACTTGCTTCCGCTTGATGTAATGCGTAAAGAAAGGAATAAAATGCGTGATTTCTTTTTGAAACATTATCAAAATAATGAATCGGTTGCTTTAACTGCTTTTTATAAAGACTACTATTTTTATGTTAAAAAGCCTGAAAAAGAGAATGAATTATCTCAGGAACCTGATTTTTCAACATTAAAACATTGGAAAGAGGCTGTTTTGGTGAAATTAAAGCAAATTAATCATGCTGATAAAAACTTTATTAGATTCGATAACCATTTTTTTTCAGATCTGCCAAATGATCAAGATTTGTATAAAAATTCTACAGCAGGGATGTTTGTGCAGTTTGCCGACGATGAAAATGGTTTTTCTGGTGTTATAAATGCTTTATTGCCCGGAATGGGTAAAGTAAGTGGCCGTTTTTTATCGCTTTTTGATCAAAAAGTTACCGAAGGTCTTGTTCAACATAACGAAAAACTATATCCTGGTAAAATTAAGGTTGAATTGAATGACGCTTCAACATTCAATGCGAATATCCACCCACCATTATTAACCAACGAACTCGAACTTCCCGGGGGAAATAACATCTATCCACCGGCTAAACAATTTAATATACGGGACTTAACGGTTCGATATGATAGTGAAAAAGATGTCTTAACGCTTCGTAAAGAGCATTTAGAATTATACAGCTACGATTTAAGTTTAGAATCTTTTTACAACCGGTCTAACCTTTATCAATTGCTCGCACATTTCAATCCTGATGCCCGTGTATCCTTACAGCCTTTTATTCAATTAGTTGATCAGTTTTACCTCGATAAACAACCTGAACCTGCGCCAGATTTATTTGTGCTGCCCAGGATAGTTTATGCAGATAATGTAGTGGTAAGGCGTAAAACATGGCGCATAAAAACGGCCACTGTTCCGCATCAGGAACAATTGGAGACAGATTTTGAATATCTGATCAGATTGAACAACTGGCTCATTGATAATAAAATACCAGGCCAGGTATTTCTTTTCCTTCGAAAACGGGCCTATCAGGTTAAATCTGACGAAAAAAGGGAAGGCTTACATGATGATTATAAACCACAATACCTTTCTTTCGATAATCCTTTGTTGATTGCCCTGTTTAAGAAATTGTTATTTAGAGCGGGTCATTACATCACATTAGAAGAAGTATTTCCTAAGCCGGATCAGTATTCTGTACGCGAATATTTAATACAATGGTACAATAATTAGCGGTTATGGAAAATCCGGAAAAAAAATGGCTGTCAGTATATATTTTCTGTAATGGAGAGGCAGATCAACTGTTAAAACAGGCAATCCATCCCTTTATCCGGCAATGGACAGCGCCATGGTTTTTTATCAGGTATTGGGAAGGTGGAGATCATATCCGTTTGAGGTTAAAGGCTGCGCTAAGCCAACATGGTTTAATCGTAAAATCGCTTAGTTTAAAAAACGAAATGATCAAATCGGTTCAGATTGCCGAATATGAGCCAGAAATAGACCGCTATGGAAATATTCAAAGCATGGCCTGGGCAGAACGTTATTTTGAATGTTCTTCTAACTACGTATTAAACTGGATTGTAAAAAGGGACGAAAATCAATCTGCCGCTATCCAGGCCATAAAATTGCACCTGGCATTATTGCATGCGTTAAAATGGAAAAAAAAAGTACTGATAGCATTATGCAACTTCTTTTTAGAAGGCTGGCTGCCAAAGTTGTACAATCCAACCGACCCCAAAATAGAACAGCGCATTTTTTGGCTAAACCAGTTTGAAAAGGTTTTTGCTGCTAAGAAAAATCAGACTGCTCAAGCGGTAAATCAGTTTTGGCAAGAGCTTAACGCAGGTATTGCGGATGATAATTTAACGGAGTATTTATCAAAAACAGCTGAGGTTATTTTCCTTTATCAAAATGCTCATTTTGATAAAGATAGGCTGTTTCAGATAATCTCCAGCTTTATGCATATGAACAATAACCGTTTGGGTATTTCAAATTATGAGGAAGCCTACCTCATGTACAGCATTATAGAATGTCTGCAATTTATACAAGAAAATTCTATCCGGCAATTTTGAGTATGTTTAGCAAAGAAGATACGGTGAAACTTAAAGATCAGCTTTATGAAATCCATGGAGAATTAATTTCCAGCCTCAAAGAAAATGATCATGAAATCTGGTGGCTAACTCCGTTTTACATCAACGCTGATGAATATGAATTCAGGGAAAGTTATGATCTTTTTAACGGTAACTGTGGGATTATCCTGTTTTTTTTAAAATTGTATCAATTTGATGGAAATATTGATCATTTAAGAATAGTGAATAAGGGAATTCACCGGATCTTAAATACCAATGAAGTGCTTAACCCAAAATTCTTTGCGCTTTATACCGGATTGGGAGGTGTAATTTATACCTGTTTAAAAGTTTTCGAAGCTACAGGTGATGTTTTTTACAAAGAAAAAGCCCTGGAACTTACTCTGGCTAATCAAGAAGAATTAACAGCAGGTTTATTGAAAGCTGATCTTTTAAGCGGTTACAGCGGGAATTTATTGATGTTAACCTTGCTTTATCATCATACGCATGATGATAATGTATTAAATAGAATCAATTTTCTGATTGAAAGGCTGATTAGTGAAGCACGGATTTCAGCTAAGGGCTTAAAATGGGATTATTCCAGCTCTAAAAAGGCTTATGATAGCATGACAGGGTTTTCTCATGGTGCATCTGGTATTGCCTGGGTATTGATGCAGGTTGGTCAATATTTTAATGCTGCGGGCTTGATTTATCTTGCAGAAGAGGCTTTAAAGTATGAAATGCAGTATTACCATGCACCCGCTAAAAACTGGCTCGATTTGCGTCTTGGTCCGCACCGGTTAAATAAACCCAACGTGAATGAATGGAAGCTGGAAACTTTTTTACCCGAAATGACCGATGTAAATGCCTGGGCACATGGCGCTGCAGGAATAGGATTAGTTAGGGAAATGGCTTTTCACCTCACGAAAAAAGAAAATTATAAGCAGGATTGCGGAAATATTCTGGAGCGTTGTCTGGATGATTTGCAAAAGTTAAATCGGACCGATTTTACCCTTGTGAGTGGTTGTTGCGGCATGATTCTGGTCTTATTAAAGCATCATATGGAACCTCAGATTCTTTTCATATTAAATCGGGCCAAAGCGCTTCATCAGAAAACGAAAAGTTATAATACCTATGTTTCGTGCGGGTGTGATGATTATGGATTACTCTCAGGAAAATCAGGTGTTGGCTATATTATTCTGAGCATTTTAGATAATGAAAATACAGATAACATATTAGCGCCGGAATTACCAAAAAATAATGAAAAGCATAGCTTTAAAGATAAATACAATAAAAATAAAGTTAAAAAGGCCATTTTTTCTAAATATTACACCAGCACATTGGAAAAAATCAATGTTGTTGATTTTACATTTTTCGACGCTGCAGACATTAATGATTTTAGGATAAGGTTCCAACAGGAGGTATTAAAAACCTATGATGCAGAAACTCAAAACATATTCGATTTAGAAAGCAAATTGGTTGATTTATGGAAACAGCATAAAGGTTATTTTTGCTTTGAACAGAAGCAGAAGTATTTGTATAAAATGATCAGCGAAAGCCTCTTAATAACTGATCTGGCTTTAATGGAAAATTTTTTTGCGTTAAGCGGACACGTTGAACTTTATAAACGCAATGAAACTATAAAACTATTGATTAGTGAAGGTAATGGAATAAAAGAATTACAGGCTGGTGTATTTGCGGCAATAATTTTAAATGCAATAGAGAAAGAGAAAATGAAAGGAGTGGAGTTGATAAAATCGCTTCAATCTATTCTGTTTGGAGAGAATTCAGCTGAAAAACCTTTGCCTGAGTTAGAGGATAAAGTGGTTCAGCAGATACGGTTATTAATTAAGGCAGGGTTTGTGGAGATAGTTGGTTTAGTTGGTCATTAGTCATTAGTTTATTGGTCATTAGTTCAGTGGTCATTAGTCATTAGTTGATTGGTTAACTGTTTACCCTTCGACTACACTCAGGGGGTTAACAGGTTAATCTAATTCAAATCGCTTAGCGCCAATCGCCAACCGCATTACGCCGGGCACTTAAGCAAACAAGGCGCCATAAAGACGCCTTGAGATGAAAACACCTGTTACTAACTAACAAATAACGGTGGTACATTTAACAGGTGGCGTGTGATGGTCATCTGTTTGCTCGGTGTGGGTAGGCTCCGATACATTACCCAAACCGCCAGATAAACGCATAGCCACTTCGCTATCAATACTGGTTACAAAACTCTCCAATTGAAGGTCTTCTAAACTTAACGTGATTTTTTCTGATTGATTTTTCATAAAATAATTGATTAATGTTGATGCCTACTGGTGGTTACGGGGTTTCGGCTTATCCCCGGTTGCAACAGTACTAAGTTAGTTAATTGCAACTATGTTGCAAAATAAAGAAGAATATTTTTGCAACATAGTTGCGTAAAATATTTAAATGGAAAATAAAATATTGATTATCAGTATTTTGATTATTTGTGGGGCGTCGTTGTATTTCAGGAAATACATAGAAATACCTGCAATAAAAGGAGTGGGAGGTGAAAAAACACTCACGATCCCGTCATCTCGACTGGAATGCAGTGGAATACCCGCCTGCATCGGGCAGAGAGAGATCTATCTCGAAGCAGATTTAGCTCTGCTGAGCACTTACGTGGTTCTCGACTTCGCTACAATCCGCTCGAAATGACGAGTCTTTTTTGTTAGTAATAAGATTAATTACTTCTTGTTTCTAGTTGCCACAAATACAATTACTCCGGCAACTAAAATGATGCCACCAGCATATGGTGGCCAGTTTACAGATTTTTCCCTGTCGGCAGATATTTGAATAGGACCTGCATCAACAATCTTTTCTTTTCTGGTGTAAGTAAAGCCGGTCCAGATGAGCATAGCGATACCCACAACAATTAATATAATTCCCACAGTTCTGTTCATGATATTTTATTTATATCAGAACAGCATCCAATCCATTATGTTTTAGCGAAATGAATAGCCGAAACTTATTTTTTGCGCATAATTAACGTTGTCTGCCAGTTCATAAGAAAGAGAAAATCGCCTGATGTATAAGAAATAGTTAAATACCCAGCCAAATGAATTTTTCCCGTTAATTTCGTCGTAAGCTTTCACCCCCGATCTGAAACTGTTTGCAAAGTTAGGCGTACCTCCAAGAAAAAATCTGAATGCGTGCCTTATATCGTGGTCATTTCTGGCTCTCCAGATCACTTCAGTAGATAATCCTGTTGTCCAAAGTACCTTTCTGTTTGTTACTGCAACGTAATCGGGAACAGGATTGCTATAAACCTCCTGTCTGAATTTGGTATAAGCTCCACCTTCAAAACTAAGTGCATTTTCAAAATTAATGTACCTGAAATCTGTGTTGCCGTTAGCCGAGGTATTGTGAAATCCTGCAGATAACCGTAAACCAATTCCACTGATGGATTTTTGAAATGACGGGAGGTAATTTTTTAAATCTTCTGCATTGTTATCATTATCTCCACCCGATGCTTTTCCTGCATAGCCGAAAATTCCATAGGAAATATTTGCTTTTTCGAAAGTGTGCGATTGGCTTACGTTTGCCATTCCGAATGAAAAGCTGGTGCCGGCATTAGGTGAAATGGATCCGGCATAACTGGCCATTACAGTTGTTAATGTTTTAATGGTATCTGCACCCATCGCTTTTGGTATATAGCCCATGTTGTTACCCAGTATAGCCGGGGTAAGTAAAGATGTGCAGGAAGTAAATGTGGCAAGGAAAAGTAAAGAAGAAAGAGCGATAATTTTAGTTTTCATTTTTTTGGTTTATGTTTATTCGTCAAAAAAATCAACCAGTCCACCCAGGAAATATTCCTGGATACCCTCGGTAAAATCTTCATAATCTTCGTCAGGGATATTCGTTTGTCTGAATTCCAGCGATGTTCCTTTTTTATCTTCGTGCAATTTGATGGTTACGATAGAAGCTTCATTTTCTTCGCCAAAATACCATTGTTGTACAATCTGTTTACCGTAAGTAAATTCGATGTTTTTACCCGTAATATCGCCATCCCAGAAAGAAAACTCGGTTCCCGGCACTTCTTCAAATTCCACTTCGGCACCTGTCCACAGTTTTATGCTGATATCTTTGGTCAGTGCTAAATAAACTTCTTCAGGAGGGGCAGGTATGTAGGTATATTTTTTAAAGTCTTTCATTTTCTTCTGTATCTATTGTTTCTTGCTCTTTAATAATATTTTCTTTTTGTTCGAGATTATTAATCCTGAAGTTTTCATTTAAATCTTGAACCACGGCTTTTCTCCATTCAGAATCTGGATAAGAAAACACAAAGGTTTGCTTAACACGCTCCGATTTCAAGAGATAGGTGATCCAGATGGCCGCAAAAATACCAATTCTTAATACAGAATAAAATTCTGAAGCGCCCAAAACTTCGTTATTTACCAACTTATTGATATAGATACTGGCTACGGTATCTAATAAAGTAACCAAAAATGAAAAAATAAGGAAACCAATGTAATATTTCGGAAAAAGATCTCTTCTCTTGTAAAAAGATATTAATATAAAAATGCTAAAAACAAATAAGATTACATTAAATACAACGGTAAATATTACACTGAGGTTAAGTAAAAGTGAGTGTGTATTTAACTGGATACCTTGCCATACCTTATCGGTATATATGCCCTGCTTTAATGCATTAACCAAAATAATAACTGGGTTTAATGTTATCCCGATGCCTGGTAGGGCCAGCCAGCCCCCTAATCTCCATGCATTTTTAACAGCTTCGAGATTAAAAGCAGTTTTTCTGGTGTAAAGGTAAAAAGCAATAAATACAGAGAGTAAAAACACCAGAAATGCAATGCTAAGCAATTTAAGATTTAACCCGTCATTTTCAACAGGTCCCGTTCCATTCCAATAAATGCCATAAGATAACGTATTAAGTATTTCTTTACTGTCTTTTATATAATCATTTATGTTGTTTGGCTGTAAAACAGAAGTGAAATTTTGATAATAATAAGTTAGCGTTAATGTATTGGATTTTGCCTTTGCACTATACAAAAACCGGTAATTATCATTGTCAATATTTATATTTTCATTCTTGAAATCCCAAACCTCTGGCAAAATAATCCTTACTTCCTGCTCAATAGTACAAGGGAATTTTAAGGAGAGCGGGGCATTCCTGAATTTCTTGATCGATATGATCTGATCGTTAATTAAATCCCCATAAAAATAAGCCAAACGTTTTGATTGATCAGTTTCACTGCGTGTCCACAAACTGTCTATTTCATAATGCTCCGTAACGGTAATTATATTTTCAGTTTCATTATCCTGAATCTCGATCGGTTCTTTTATGGTTAAACCAGGATAAAGATTTGAATAATACTTTACATAAGATTTTTCGATATTGTCAGCTCCGTCGGTATTTAAATTCTCTCTGAAATTGTCGGCATAATTGTTTGAATAATAACTGGTTATGCGAAGTGTTGATTTGCTTGTATTAACAGTATCCCCCACATTAAAAACCACTAAAGATTTTAATTTACCAAGGTTTTGCTGGGTAGTTTCCGTTAATTCTTTATTTCCATTTTTTATCACCAAAACTTTTGCCGTGTACGGAAAATAGTTGTTAAAAACCGAGCCTCGCTGATTGGCAACCGTTGGATCGATGTAAATTTTTCGATCATCAAATTCTACAACCACCGTTTCATGATTGAAGATACTCGGACTTGGCAATAATGAAGCGGTTTCTTTTTTAAGGTAAGTGCTAAGAAATACCGAATAAGCATTGATGCCATTGGCGTTTAATAAATTGCATAATAGGGTAGATTTGTCTTTGCAATCTCCATAACGTTGCTTTAATATCTTTTCAGGACTGTTTGGACGGTGTGAATACTCACCAATCTCAATGCCCATATACCTTATTTCATCCTGAACAAATCTGGTTGCCAATTCGAGGTATTTTTCCTTATTTCCCTTGGCTTTTAGTTTTAGTTCTGCTACTTTTTCATTTATAATGGCCGAATTTTTTGAGTTATACTTTTGTAAACTTAATCCCCAATCTACAATTTCCTGCCAGTTATTATATTCTGATACCTGAACCCTGGCAAACGGATCATAATCAGAAGGCTCAAAATCATTGGCAGGATAGGTTTTTGTCATCGAATTTTGCCACTCAAAAACATTTAAACCATTTACAACAGATTTTTTTAAGGCAGGCACATCATTGAAATTCTTTGTCTGGATGTTTCTGCCAGGTTTAAAAATGAGGTTGTTGTAAACATTAACAATCTGGCTATTGCCCTCGAAATAAATGGTGTTCGAGTACTTTGGAAACACAGGATTACTTCCCTTGATTGTGTAGGCATATTCAATCCGGTCGCCCTTTCTAATGTCATCCAATATTAGGTAAGCCGTATATAAGCCGCTATAGATAAAACGTGATAATTCTTTCTCGTTTTGCAGAATTTTGAAATTCTGCAAACTGAGTTTATTCATTGGCTTGTTATCGCGCCAGATCGTCAATTTATGAAATACTAATTTTTCGTAACTTGGATCATAAGAAACAGATATTTCAGAACCATTTTGAACACCGGTACCATTACTGATTTCTCTGATGATATGCGAATACTGTTCTTTGGTTTCAATATTATTCTGTTTCTCAAAAAGAAAAAGATAATACCCATCTTGAATATTTTTGTAGGCTGGTTTGCTGTTTACCACGTTTACTTTTTGTAACCAGCCGGGCAGTTGCGGGTTAATGGCAACCTTTCCTTTTTGTGCAATAGCCAGACTGACCATTGCTAAAATAAAACAAACTGAGAGCGTAATTTTTTTGATCATATCTATTTAAAAGCGTTTAATCCTGTTACATCCATTCCTGTAATCAGTAAATGTATGTCGTGCGTACCTTCGTAAGTTACTACCGATTCTAAGTTCATCATGTGACGCATAATCGAATATTCGCCGGTAATTCCCATTCCACCAAGCATCTGGCGGGCATTTCGGGCAATATCCAGTGCAATTTCTACACTGTTTCTTTTGGCCATCGAGATCTGCTCGGCCGAAGCCCTGTTTTCACTTTTCAGTACACCCAAACGCCAAACCAAAAGCTGACCTTTGGTAATTTCGGTCACCATTTCTGCAAGTTTTTTTTGCTGTAACTGGAATCCGCCAATGGGTTTTCCAAATTGTACACGTTCTTTAGAATAGCGTAAAGCAGTATCATAACAATCCATGGCTGCCCCCAAAGCGCCCCAGGCAATGCCATAACGCGCCTGGTTTAAACAACCTAACGGGCCTTTTAATCCGCTTATTTCAGGGAAAATATTTTCTTTTGGCACTTTAACATTGTCGAAAACCAGTTCGCCTGTTGCCGAAGCACGTAAACTCCATTTATTATGTGTTTCTGGCGTCGAAAATCCTTCCATGCCACGTTCTACCACCATCCCCCTAATTTTGCCCGATTCATCTTTCGCCCAAACCACGGCAATATCTGCAAAAGGAGCGTTGCTGATCCACATTTTGGCACCATTTAATATATAATAACTACCTGCGTCTTTAATATTAGTGACCATTCCGCCCGGATTAGAACCGTGATCAGGCTCTGTTAAACCAAAGCAGCCCATGATTTCACCACTGGCGAGCTTAGGAAGGTACTTTTTGCGCTGCTCTTCTGTGCCATAAGCATAAATAGGATACATGACCAGTGAGCCTTGCACAGAAGCTGTAGAACGGATGCCAGAATCACCGCGTTCAATTTCCTGCATTAAAATTCCATAAGCCGTATAATCTAAACCTGCACCTCCATACTCAACCGGAATAGTTGGTCCGAAAGCACCGATATCAGCAAGGCCCTTTATTAAATGTTTTGGAAATTCTGCTTTTTGAGCATAATCTTCAATTATGGGGCTCACTTCTTTTTTTACCCAATCTCTGGCCGTTGCGCGGATTAATTTATGCTCATCGGTTAACAGTTCGTCTAATAAATAATAGTCTGGTGCCTCATACAGGTCTTTTTTTGCTGATTTGCTCATGTAATTTCGTATTATCTGGTCAAGAAATCGCGTTCATTTCAAAGGTAACAATTTACGGCAAGGGGCATTATATTCGTGAATAAAAATTTAATTTTGCAGCTTACAGAACATACATGAGCCATTTCAAACAAACCGTAGCCTTAAAGGATGTAAAATGCTTTGCCCTGCATGGTTATTATCCGGAAGAGCAACTTATTGGAAATCATTTTGTTGTAGATCTGGAAACAGAATTTACGCCACAGGGCTTTGATGATGAACTGGCTCAAACTGTTAATTATGAGGATCTGAATAACATCATTCTCCTGGAAATGAAGCATACCCAAAAGCTTTTAGAAACCGTTTTGAAAAATATTATTTCGAAAGTGATTGAGTTATATCCTTTTGTTGATACGATAAACGTGAGCATAAAAAAATTAAATCCACCTATGCCTGGCCAAATCGGACACTCCTTTGTTAAACTATCTTACACATCAGCCAAATAAAATGAATTTTACCAAAATAAACCCTGAAATTTTAGCAGAAATTAAAGCAGCAATCGGCGCTGATAAAGTTTTTACTGATGCTGAAAGTTTAGATCAGTATAGTCACGACGAAACGGAAGATTTACGTTACCAGCCCGAAATTGTAGTGAAACCAACTTCTCCTGAGGAAGTTTCTGCATTGCTTAAAATCTGTAACGCAAATCATGTTCCGGTAACACCACGGGGTGGAGGTACAGGCTTAAGTGGTGCTGCTTTACCCGTTTATGGCGGAGTTTCCCTATCGATGGAGAAGTTTAAATCCATCATCGATATCGATACCGAAAATTTACAGGCAACTGTTGAACCTGGTGTGATTACCGAAGAATTTATAAACGCTGTTGAAGAAAAAGGACTTTTATATCCGGTTGATCCGAGCAGTAAAGGCTCTTGTTTCATTGGAGGTAACGTGGCGCATGGCTCTGGCGGACCAAGAGTAGTAAAATACGGAACCATCCGCGAATATATCCTGAACCTGGAAGTGGTATTGCCCAATGGTGATATCATCTGGACAGGTGCGAATACTTTAAAATATGCCTCAGGTTATAATTTAACGCAGTTGATGATTGGCTCGGAAGGTACTTTAGGCGTTGTTACCAAGATTGTGACCAAACTTTTGCCCAAGCCAAGCCAATCAGTTTTAATGATGGGTTCTTTCAGTACCAATGAAGATGCATGCGCAGCCGTTTCAGCTATTTTTAGGGCCGGGGTTACACCGTCGGCGTTAGAATTTATGGAGCGGAAAGGAGTGGAGTGGGTAATTAAATTCGATGATATTAAATTTGATTTAAAAGATAATGTCGCTGCATTATTAATGATTGAGTTTGATGGCGACGATCTGGATGATATTTTTAAAAACTGCGAGAAAACTAACCTCGTTTTAGAAGCGCACAATTGCACAGAAGTTTTATTTGCAGATACCGCGGCTCAAAAAGAAGAACTCTGGCGCATGCGCAGAACCATGGCCGAATCAGTAAAATCTAATTCAGTTTATAAAGAAGAAGATACCGTTGTGCCGCGTGCAGCCTTGCCAAAACTAATTAATGGCATTAAAGAAATTGGCGCGAAATATGGTTTCGAAAGTGTTTGTTATGGTCATGCCGGCGACGGAAACCTGCATGTAAACATTATTAAAGCCGGAATGAGTGATGAAGACTGGAAAGACAAACTCAAATTCGGTATTGCCGAAATATTCGAATTAACTACAGCACTGGGCGGGACATTATCCGGCGAACATGGAATTGGCCTGGTACAAAAGGAATTTATGCCAATTAAATATTCCGAAATTCACCTTAATTTAATGCGGGGCATTAAAAGCGTTTTCGATCCAAATGGGATATTAAACCCAGGGAAGATTATGCCTGATTAGTTTTATTCGTCACCCTGAACTTGATTCAAGGTCTTAATAATAGCTATCATATAAGATGCTGAAACAAGTTCAGCATGACGAATTTAGCTATTTTTCTAACTGTTCAAAACCCAGCATTTTTTGCTTCTCTTCTTCCGGGATAGCAGTTGGCTTTCCTGTGGCATAGTCAACCGCAATACAAACTGTTTTCCCCTTACTACAGATTACTTCTTCGTTACCCTTTATCTTCACAATCTGATAGTCGAGATCAAAACTGGTATTGCCAATCCTCGAGGTTTTTACGTGAATGGCGATTTTATCATTCATTACAATTGGTAAAATATAATCCAACTCTGCATGTGCTATCACGATTCCTGTTTTCTTCCAGTCCCATTTTACAATTTCTTCCCAGTACTTCGTTCTGGCAATTTCCAGATAAGTAAAGTAAATCGAGTTATTTACATGCCCCATCATATCGAAATCAATAAAGCGCAAATGAATATTGGTTTTATAGTTGAATTTGTCTGAGAAAGCCTTAATGTCTGTCAATTTGTCTTTTGATTTTGATTTATTTTGCCAAAATGTCTTAAAAATCATAAATATTTGGTTTGGTATATAAGTTGAATAGGATGAATTATCAATTTAAAAATTAAAAAAATAAAGAATAAGCGATATGACACTAGTAAATTTTAACAACAGAACCCGTAACACAGCTCCTTACTTTAACAATGTTTTTGATTCATTGTTTAGCGATGCAGTAACTAAAAACAAAATGGTTGATAAATCGCCAAACGTAAACATTTTTGAAAATGAAACTGCTTATGTAATCGAACTGGCCGCTCCAGGGTTGAAAAAAGAAGATTTTCAGATCAATTTAAAAAAAGACACCCTTTCTGTTTGGGCAGAAGTTAAAAAAGACGAAACCCAGGTAGCTAAAGATTTTACGCGTAAAGAATTTGATTATAGCTCATTTGCAAGATCATTTAATTTACCTGATAGTGCTGATGGTGATAACATTACTGCTGAATATAAAGACGGTATTTTATCAATTAACATCAGTAAAAAAGACGATGCTAAATTGCAACACAAAGAGATTATAGTATCGTAACAAAGATATTCTCATAAGAGGATTTTTCATAATAGTTTGGTTTAGATAGTGAAGCTTGCATCAGGCCGGGTTGAGGTAGATGTTGTTGAAAAGCCGGTGCAGGTTTCATAATCATTTAAGTTTAGGTTTTATAAGGTTAGTGCCGGATGGCATTAACCTTATTTTTTTACTTCCGGACCGTCATTTTGATCGTAGCGGACAAATTTGCTGATTAGCATTAAAACATATATCTCCCCCTACCCGAAGCAGGCGGGCATTCCGCTGCGCTCTAGTCGAGAGGACGACTCAGTGGATATGACGGATAGGGTGGGGACAGTATTTAGATTGATTTTAAGTTACATTCTTAAAATCACCTTAATCTCATTTTTTGTACTTTTGCCGCATGGAGCGAGAAATTCTGGATACAAAGCGTAAAGCACTTAAAATAAACCTTGACCCGCGAATTTATGGCACTTTTGCCGAGATTGGAGCTGGTCAGGAAGTTTCACGGAACTTTTTTAATGCCGGCGCAGCATCCGGAACAGTGGCCAAAACCATGTCGGCTTACGATATGACTTTTAGCGATGCCATTTACGGAGCGGAAACCAACGGCCGTTATGTAAGTCAGAACAGGCTTTTGCAAATGCTCGATCATGAATTTGGTTTACTTAATGAGCGGTTATCAGGCGAAAAATACGAAAGCCGCACTTTTTTTGCCTTTGCTGATACCGTTACCACCCTGAATTATAAACGCACTAATGAGCCTCATGGCTGGGTTGGACTTCGTTTCCAGAGCGAACCGGGTGGCTCTCCAAACGAAATATTTTTTCACGTACGTTTGCTGGATACAGATGTAAACATGCAACAGCGTGTTTTGGGCATAATCGGTGTAAACCTACTTTATGCTGCTTTTTACCATTATCAGGATCCTAAACTGATGGTCGAATCATTAGCTGATAATTTAACCATCGGATCAGTAGAAATCGATTTGATTTCGGTTAAAGGACCAGCCTTCCCTGAAGTGGATAATATCTTGCTTAATCTCTACATGATTATGAAAGATTTTTCTGCAGCGGCAATATTTGATTCAGATGCACATCCGCGTCAGGCTAAAGATCTGTTGTACAAGAAAGATATTATGATTTTAAGGACCAAATACGGTCAGAAATCTTTGCCTAACTTTAATTTATTCAATAAAGCTACCGATCAGTTTAAACGTACTAATAAGGTACAAGACGGAAACCTGGCGGTAATGATTGAGGTGTTGTTAACCAATGTTTTAACCGACGGACAAGAAACTCCTGATGATATTGATCTAGAAACGGTGGCTAAAAGAGCCCAGGAAATGTGCGATACAGGGAACATAGTAATTGTATCTAATTTTACAAGACATAACCGTTTGGCGAAATATCTGGCCAGGTGCAAGCCGAAAAGTGTTGGTTTGGCCACCAACATCAACAATTTGAAATTCGTATTCAATTCTAAAAACTTTACCGGCGAAAACTATTCAGGTCAGTTATTGAGCTATGTGAATGATATGTTTAATACCAATGTGCGGTTATTTGCGTATCCTTTCCTGGATAAACAAACCAATCAGGTAATTACTACTACTAATATGCCTGTTACACCAGAGGCAAAACCATTATTCGATTTCCTTTTGATAAATGGATATATTACTGATATTAAGGATTATAGTGATGATGAGGTGAAAACGGTTTAAGAGGAGTGTAAAAGTTTAAGAAACAATTACTTTCACAATGCCGTCATTTCGAGCGAAGTGAAACGAAGTCGAGAACCACGTAAGTTCTCAGCAGAGCTAAATCTATCTCGAGCGTGCTTTTGATTTAGATCTCTCCCTGCCCGATGCAGGCGGGTATTCCGCTGCGCTTCAGTCGTATTCTAGGTTTACCACAATTGCAAATTTATTTTAAGAAAAACTCCAAATAAAGAGTTTTTCTTATCTTTTATGACGCTCTCCTATAATTCTCGACATACATTTCTCCT